>JBBSUC010000007.1:0-135932 GCA_038235275.1 Cytophagales bacterium
CAGACTCAGGAAGGCCTCCCGGAGAGAGTGGAAGGCAAAGTAGAGCGCAAAAAAGATGATGACCAGAACAATGGGCGCAATGATCAGCAGCGTGCGCTGCCCCCGGATGAGGTTCTCATACTGCCCGCTCCATTCCAGGAAATAGCCTTCCGGCAATATTCCCTTCTCCCCGTTGATTTTGGCCATCGCCTCCTCCACGGTACCGCCCAGGTCGCGGTCCCGAACGTTGAACATGACCGCGCCGCGCAGAATGGCGTTTTCCGACGTGATCATGGGCGGTCCGTCTTTGAAGACAACGTCGGCCACCGCCTGTAGCGGCACCTCCCCGAAACCCGGGGCCTGCAGCGGTATCCTTTTGATCTCCTCCACGCTATTGCGGTAGTCCTGGGCCAGCCGAACGCTGATGGAAAACCGCTGGCGCCCCTCAATGGTTTGCCCCACCGTTGCGCCGCCCAGGGCGCTTTCCACGGTTTGGTTGACGTCGTCCACGGTCAGCCCGTAGCGGCCCAGGTCGGCCCGGCGCACCTCAATGGAAAGGTACTTGCCCCCCGTAATGGGTTCCACGTACAGGTCCGTGACGCCCGGCGTGCCTTCCAGGGCGGCCTTCACTTTTTCGGACACCGCTGCGATCTGGTATAGATCCTGCCCGTACACCTTGATGCCCACGTCGGTGCGGATACCGGTGGCCAGCATGTTGATGCGGTTGATGATCGGCTGGGTCCAGCCGTTCACCACGCCGGGAATCTGGAGTTTATTATTCAGCTCGGTGATGATGTCCGCCTTCGTCAGGCCCTCCCGCCACGCAGATTTGGGTTTGAGCATGATAATGGTTTCGATCATGCTGATGGGCGAGTTGTCGGTCGCCGTGCTGGCCCGGCCCGCCTTGCCGAGTACCTTTTCCACCTCCGGCACCGACTTGATGATCTTGTCCTGCACCTGCAGAATCCGCTTGGCCTCGGCGTTGGAGATGTCCGGCAGCGTGACGGGCATGAACAGAATGCTCTGCTCGTCGAGCGGCGGCATGAACTCACTGCCCAAGCTTCCCAGCAGGGGAATGGCGACCAGCAACGCGATGATGTTGACGGCCAGGGTAGTTTTCCGCCACTTCAGGATGCCCCGGATGACGGGTTCGTAAAACCGCTCCAGAAATCGGTTGATGGGGTTGGCGTTGTCGGGCCGGAACTTTCCCTTCATGAAAAAGGAAATGAGCACCGGGGCCAGCGTGAGCACCAGCAGGGCGTCCACCAGCATGATGAAGGTCTTGGTGTAGGCCAGCGGGTGAAAAAGTTTGCCCTCCTGACCCGTGAGCATGAAGACCGGCAAAAAGGAGGTGATGATGATGATGGTGGCGAAGAAAACCCCGCGCGACACCTGCTTGCTCGACTTTTCGATGATCGCCAGGCGTTCCTCTTCCGAAATCCAGTCTTCTTTCGGCTTCTTATTTCTTTGGGGCCATTTCATGATTGTTCGGTTTTTTGTTGCTGTTCCCACTGCGCGTAGCGCTCAGAGAGGTGTTTGTAGGCGTTTTCACTCATGATGATTCCGTTATCCACGATCACCCCGATGGCGAGCGCAATGCCGGTCAGCGACATGATGTTGGAGGATATTCCGGCGGCGTTGAGCAGGATGAAGCTGGCCGCGATGGTGATGGGGATCTGAATGATGATGCTTAGGGCGCTGCGCCAGTGGAAGAGAAACACGATCACGATCAGCGACACCACGATCATTTCTTCGATGAGGGTGTGCTTGATGCTGTCGATGCTTTCCTGAATCAGCGAGCCCCGGTCGTAGATGATGTCGAACTTGACACCCGGCGGCAGCCCTTTGGTGGTCTCGATCATTTTGGCCTTTACCCGCTCGATGACTGCGTCGGCGTTCTCGCCGTAGCGCATCACCACGATGCCCCCGACCCGTTCGCCTTCGCCGTTCTGGTCGAATATGCCCAGGCGGGTCTCGCCCGCCATCTGCACCGTGGCCACGTCGGCCACCCGAACCGCGATGCCCTGCCGGGTCGTGATTGGTATGTTTTCAATTTCCTCGACGTTTTCCAGATAGCCGGTGGTGTTGATCACGTAGCCGATGTCGCTCATCTCAAACTTCCGCCCCCCACTCTCATTGTTGTTGGCCCGGACGGCGGCAATGACGTTGTTCACCGCCAGATTGTAATAGAGGAGCTTGTTGGGGTTGACGGTGATCTGGTACTGTTTCTGGAAGCCGCCGAAGGAGGCTATTTCGCTGACGCCCTTCACGTTCTGCAGCGCGAATTTTACGTACCAGTCCTGAATGGCCCGTTGCTCGCCCAGATCGAGATCCGGCGCGTCGAGGGTGTACCACAGGATGTGGCCCACCCCGGTTCCGTCCGGCCCGAGCTGCGGGTTCACGCCCTGCGGCAGGCTTTGGGAGATGGTGCTCATGCGTTCGAGCACCCGTTCCCGCGCCCAGTAGATGTCCACATCTTCCTCAAAGATGATGTAGATGAAGCTCATCCCGAACATGGAATTGGCCCGGACGTACTTGACGTTGGGCAGGCCCTGCAGGTTCGTGACCAGCGGGTAGGTGATCTGGTCCTCGATGAGCTGCGGGCCCCGGCCCATCCACTCGGTGAAGACGATGACCTGATTTTCGGAAAGGTCGGGAATGGCGTCGATGGGATTGTTGCGCACGGAGACGAAACCCCACACGGACAGTCCGGCGGCCAGCAACAGGACGATGAACCTGTTCTGCAAAGACCACTCGATGATGCGGTGTACCATGATGAAATTAGCTATGTTGTTCGCCGGAATACGTCCGGCAAATGAGGGAAAGGTGCAAACCAGGAAAGTTGTTATGCGCCATACAACAAAACCATGTACAAAGGTTATGTCCTACGCATAAATACACGCGTTTCCTGGAAAGCCTAAAAATGTAGGTGGGGGAATGAAACGCCACAGCCCACTCAGGTGCGGCCTGGCGGGATCATATGAGCCAGGTGCAAAGCAAGGCGATATGCTGGGAAGCCGAAACGGGCGGGGGACCCGAATTAGGATCGTAGACTAGATGCGAATCCCGGGCAGAACCGGCACCTCTGAAAACCAGGTATGCGGCAAGAGCCAGGGGCGCATCGGGTATAACCAACTGATGGGTGTGCACTTCGGGAGTGACCGCCGACGTTACCGGGGATAACACCGCCTTTTCCTTACAGCACGGATTTTCTTGGATTCCTGAATTGTGTTTTGTAGAAAACGAAGGGTTGGTTGGAATTGCTTTCGCGCCGCAACATGATGAAGTCTCCCCATGGCCCAAACGAGCCGAACGAGATTTTCCCTTCATTTCGCACGTGTGTTCCACAATAACGAAGCCCATGCTGCTGACCAGCAGCAGGACGGCCATCGCCAGGGAAACGATTCGTAGGAATGGAGGTTTCTTCATCAATCAGGATTATCTGGGTACAAAGATAAGAATTCCAACTATTTAGTAGCATTACATAATTTTGGGCCAGACGTACACTATTAGGTGATTTTCTTATAAAGAACAGGTTCAACTGCCTATTTATTTTAAATCACTGGACCAGGCAATGGCATTGAGTGCGTCGTAGTCCAGTCCCCTTCCCGGGTTAAGGCCGAATTGATGCGCCATGTTGTGCGGAAATCTGTCAAGAAAGACGCTGTTTTACTTAAAAAAAATGTTGTATCGATATATGACCAGCATAAAATGAGTATTTTGTATTTGTCCATAGGGCTATTGCTATATGTAGGAACGCTGGCGGACCTGGTCAAGACCACCTTTTCCTCCACCGGCGGAGGCTGGGTCACCAATGGCCTAGCAAAAGCGGTCTGGCGTACTTTCTTCGTGATTTCCGGGCGGCGGGGGCACTCACGACTGCTTCCCTACGCTGGCCCGACCATCTTGGTCGTAATCCTGGGAGCCTGGATACTGGGTTTGTGGCTTTCCTTTTTTTTCCTGCTGCTCTCAGACCCGATTTCAATCCGGCACGGGGTCACGGGACTTCCGGCCGACGGTCTGGAAAAACTGTACTATGCCGCCTTCACGCTATCTACCCTGGGCACGGGGGACTATGTGGCCACAAACAACCTTTGGCGAATTGCCACCGGGCTGGCGGCTTTTTCCGGACTGGCTTTCATCACCGCATCCATTACTTATTTCGGCCCTGTTCTCTCGGCCATCGGGTATCAGAGCAAATTAGCCCTATACATCCATAGCCTGGGCGCTACGCCCCAGCAGATTCTCGTCCATAGCTGGAACGGCAGGGACTTTTCGCTCTTTTCAGATCGAATCCCCGACATTTGTCAGATGCTGTTCCATCATACGCTCAACCACCATTCCTATCCGGTGATTCACTATTTCCACAATAGCAAGCCGGAGTTCGCCATTGCACCTTCGGTGACCATCCTGCACGAAGTCCTATGGCTGCTGACGACCAGCGTCGCCGAAGAGGTCAGCCCCGATGTGCTCAGGCGCTCCATGCTTGAAACAGCCCTCAGCCAGTACCTAGAAGTGTTGAAGGGAAATTTTGTCGATTTCGATTCTGTGAATGTGTCGACACCGATGCCGGAACTGGATTCTCTCAAACAAGCGGGCATCCCGATGAAGGATGTCCACGAGACTAAGTCCAGTTATTGCAGCCTAATCAGTAATCACAGAAAGCTCGTATCTATCTTACTAGAGAACGACGGGTGGACGTGGGGCGATGTTTATGATTATTATCATGTCCGAAGGTGACCGCTGCGATTCCCCCTTTGAGTTCATCCAGGTAAGTTTGTGCTGTAAAAAGGGACTATCCGATTTCTGAGCGAACTACCTAATTGATTGCGTTATGAATAAGCACTACTTACTCATAATTTTGGGCTAAGTCCTGCCATTGCTGTTTATCTTCTTTGCTCTTACAATGGGCGTTTCAGGTAGTTGGAGCCTATTCATTTTGGTCATGTCCGTCTGTCATCACTTGATTCCCTTCTATGGAACTCACGCGTCAAGAAGCATTAATTCCAATGCCACCGGGAATGGCTGGGGTAGTTTATTTATTTTCTGAGGGTTCACCGGTTTCACGATAGCACCCTCGCCAAACGCTCTAATTCAGCACCCGGCATTCCCGCTTCGGCAATAGCGCCCAATTGGAAAAGCGGTGCGGCGGCACCATCCGGGAATTGATGGACAGGCTACCGCAGTTGAAGGGCCGGGCCGCTCACCTTAAACAGCAAATGCAGGATAAGCTCATTGAACACGGGTATTATATCCGTAAATTCGGGGTGGATATGCCCGAGGTCAGGAACTGGCAATGGACCCGCCAGGAAATCAATAAAAATTAAAAATACAGTCCATATTATCCCGTATTTACTGACGCATAACCCGCTTAACCATTGAAAGGGTCCTTAACCTTACCTTCATAAACAAATCCTATGATCATCTTGCTATGAAAGACAGCCCGAATACATCACCCGACAAAATGGATCATTCCAAAATGGACCATTCAAAGATGGATCAATCGAAAATGGAAGACCCAAAATCGGACGACCATCGTAAGATGGATCATAGCACTATGGATCATGGCGATCACGGTGCCATACCGATGGGCAGGGAAGGCCACGACCACCATAAGATGATGATAGACGACTTCAAGAAGCGCTTCTGGATTTCTTCCGTCATCTCGATCCCGATCCTGGTATTTTCTCCCATGATACAGGATTTGTTGGGGTACGAATGGCGGCTGCCTGGTAACCCTTACATCCTTTTCGCCCTCTCCACAATTGTTTATTTCTGGGGCGGTTGGCCGTTTCTGAAAGGGTTTTGGAAAGAAATCAAGCAATCCGGGCCCGGCATGATGACGCTGATTGCCATGGCCATTTCGGTGGCCTACTTCTACAGCACGGCTACCGTCTTCGGTTTGGAGGGAGTGGATTTCTTCTGGGAGCTCGCCACGCTGATCGATATCATGCTGCTGGGTCACTGGCTGGAAATGAAGTCGGTGCTGGGTGCCTCCAAGGCATTGCAGTTACTGGTGAGCATGATGCCGGCCGATGCGCACCGGGTGAAAGCCGACGGGCAGATCGAGGATGTGAAATTGGAAGTATTGGCCAAAAACGACATCATCCTCATCAAGCCCGGCGAAAAAGTACCCGCCGACGGAATCATCGTGGAAGGCAGCAGCTACCTCAACGAATCCATGCTGACCGGGGAATCGAAGCCCGTCAAGAAGGAAACGGATAATAAAGTGATCGGTGGGTCGATCAACGGCAACGGCTCGCTCAAAATGAAAGTGGAGCACACCGGCAAGGACAGCTATCTCAACAAGGTCATCACCCTGGTGGAGGAGGCTCAGAAATCCAAGTCCAAGATGCAGAACCTTTCCGACCGGGCCGCCAAGTGGCTGACCTACGCCGCCCTGACGATCGGTTTTGGCACGCTGGCCGTTTGGTTATTGGCGGGCTATCCTTTCGTATTTGCCCTGGAGCGGATGGTGACGGTCATGGTCATTGCCTGCCCTCACGCCCTGGGTTTGGCCATTCCCCTGGTCGTGGCCATATCCACCGCCGTATCGGCCCAAAACGGCCTCTTGATTCGCAACAGGACGGCATTCGAAGAATCCCGCAAAATCACCACCCTCCTGTTCGATAAAACGGGAACGCTCACCTCGGGCGTTTTCGGCGTCACCCGCTACGAAAGCACCGGGGATGCAATGTCGAAAGACGAGGTGTTGCGATTGGCCAGTGCTTTGGAACAGACCTCCGAACACCCCATTGCCGTGGGCATCATCGACAAGGTGAAGGAATTGAAAATGGCTGTCCCGAAAGCGGAGAAATTTAACGCCATTACCGGAAAAGGCGTGGAAGCCACCGTGGAAGGGAAGTCGGTCAAAGTGGTGAGTCCCGGTTATCTCAAAGACAAAAGCCTGGCCGTTCCCGAGGGGGCCTTTTCCAGTGAGGCCGAAACGGTAGTCTTCGTACTGGTCGATGAACGGGTGGCCGGATATATCGCGCTGGCGGATGCCATCCGGCCGGAAAGTGCCGAAGCGATCGCGATTTTTAAGAAGAATGGCATCAAGGTGATGATGGCCACCGGCGATAACGAAATAGTGGCGAAGGCCGTGGCTGACGAATTGGGCCTGGACAAGTATTTCGCCGAAGTACTGCCGCACCAGAAGGTCGAGGTTGTAAAAAAACTGCAGAGTGACGGTGAATTCGTGGCCATGACGGGCGACGGGGTCAACGACGCCCCCGCGCTGGCGCAGGCCGACGTGGGCATCGCCGTTGGGTCGGGTACCGACGTGGCCGCCGAAACGGCCGACATCATCCTGGTGAACAGTAATCCCCAGGACATCGCCAGCCTCATTCTTTTTGGCAAGGCGACCTACCGGAAGATGATCCAGAACCTGCTTTGGGCAACGGCCTACAACCTCATCACCATTCCGCTGGCAGCCGGGGTTTTGTATAAGAGTGGTTTTGTGCTGGGTCCGGCCCTGGGAGCGGTCTTTATGAGCCTGAGTACTATCATAGTCGCCATCAATGCCCAGTTTCTGAAAAGGCAAATCAGGACGAAATGAGGAGCCGGGTAAAGCACACACGCTTGCCTGATTGTGTAACGCGCCCAAGGGTGTGGTACTTATTCAGTCCTTCAGGGCAAGTGACTTATAATTGTTTCACATCTTTTTTTCGTGAAAAAGCGTAGATAGCACCTAATTCAGGCTCAGGCACACTTTTTTATATGAGTCGGAATTCTCGGTATCCGTTGCTTACTTAAAAACTTTTTATGAAAAAAAACTACGCTTCCAGCTTTTCTGTTCACAAAGTTCAGTTAACTGTCTTCGCCATACTCCTGACCCTAACCGCTGCCTTTGCGCACCAGGGGACTCTTTCGGGTGTCATTCAGGACCAGGCAACCAGAGTGCCCCTCAAGGGCGCTAGTGTTACCATAGAGAGTCTTAACCTGTCGGCGGTAACCAATACGCTGGGAGAATTCAAGTTTAAAGGGATTGATCCGGGAAAATATGTCTTGAAAGTATCCTACGTGGGCTTCCAAACGCTTGAAGTACCCTTCGCGATCCGGGATAGTGAAAGCACTACTCTCGAAATTCCGTTAAAATCGGGAGCAATCGATTTGTCAGAGATCAGCGTACAGGCCCCGATAGCGCACACTCAACAGATTATCAGTCAGATCGACATCAAGCTGCGTCCGATTCTGAATTCCCAGGAAGTTCTCAGGATCGTGCCGGGGCTTTTTATCGGCCAGCACGCCGGGGGCGGCAAGGCCGAGCAGATTTTTCTGCGCGGCTTCGACATCGACCACGGTACCGATATCGCCCTCACCGTCGACGGCATGCCCGTCAACATGGTCTCCCACGCCCACGGACAGGGCTACGCCGACCTACACTTCGTGATCCCGGAACTCATTGATCGGGTGGCTTTCAAAAAAGGCCCTTACACAGCCGAGAAGGGAAATTTTTCGACGGCAGGCTGGGTGGATTTCAAAACCCGTGACGTGCTGGACCGGAGCTATGTCAAGGCGGAGGTGGGACAGTTCGATACTTACCGGGTACTCGGGGCTTTCGATCTGCTTGGCGGCGCAAAGAAGAGCAAAGGCGAATCGGCCTACGTAGCAGGAGAATACAATTTCAGCAACAGCTACTTCGATTCGCCCCAGAATTTCAACCGCGTCAATGGACTGGCCAAATACAATAAAACAATTGGCGAAAACACATTCCTGACGACCTCTCTTTCCTATTTTTGGTCGAGATGGAACCATTCGGGCCAAATCCCCGACCGCGCCGTGGCCGCCGGACTGATTTCGCACTACGGGGCTATCGACGATACCGAGTCAGGACTCACTTCCCGCATCAATGCCAACGTTCAGCTTACGAGCCAACTACCGAAGGGTGGCTTGTTGAAGAACCAGATTTATTATGTTCGTAACCAATTCGAACTGTTCTCCAACTTTACGTTTTTCCTGGTCGATCCCGTCAACGGCGACCAAATCCGGCAGTGGGAGAAACGAAACCTCTTTGGTTATAACGGGAGCTATTCCAAAACAAACTACATTGGTAATGTGGCCGCTGAACTCACCGTGGGCGCGATGTATCGGCAGGATTTGACCGACAACACCGAGCTTATGCGCACCATCCAACGCACGACCGTGTCTGACCCGGTCAAACTGGGCGACATCAGTGAAGCCAACCTCGGCGCGTACGTTAGCGAAACTTTCCTGCTCACCAACCAGCTGAGCCTGAATGCGGGCGTTCGATACGATTATTTCAAAAACAAGTACCGAGACTTGCTGGCCAGCAATGGGGGCAAAGCCAACAGCGGGATCGTCTCACCCAAACTCAATCTGTACTACTCGCCCACCCGCACCCTGCAACTCTACCTCAATACCGGCAAAAGCTTTCACTCCAATGATACACGGGTGGTGGTCGCCGAGGACGGGAAAGATATCCTGCCCCCCGCCTATGGCAGTGATCTTGGCGTCAATTGGAAGCCATTCCCAAAGTTGTTCCTCAACGCCGCCGCCTGGTACCTGCGTCTGAAACAGGAATTTGTGTATGTAGGCGACGAGGGCGTGGTCGAGCCCAGCGGCCGGACGGTCAGGAAAGGCATCGACTTTTCGGCGCGCTACCAGATCGGCAAGCATGTTTTCATCGACATCGACGGCAATGCAGCCAGAGCACGTTTCATTGATGAGGAGACAGGCAACAACTACATTCCACTCTCACCGATTTTTACCTCAGCGGGCGGGATCACCTACCGGATTTTGGAAGGCCTGAACGGGTCGCTTCGCTATCGCTACATGGGCGACCGTCCCGCCAATGAAGATAGAAGCGTCCTCGCCAAAGGATACTTTATCGCCGATGCCCAACTAAGCTATACCAAGAAGAAATATAGCGTGGGTATCTCTATCATCAACCTGTTCAACACTCAGTGGAAGGAAACCCAGTTCGCGACGACGAGTCGTCTGAAAAATGAAGCCACTCCGGTGGAGGAAATTCACTTCACGGCGGGCAGCCCGTTTTTTGCGCGGGCAACGCTGACCTATTACCTGAACTGAGATTAACGATATTCTGAAACAAGTAGAGCGTTCGGCCAAAGATGGTTGAACGCTCTACTTGTTTCGGTGTAGCCGAGGTAAGGCGACTTAAAGTCGTCGATCACCCCCTTCAGACTTTATGGTAGTTGCTCGACTGCGTCGTTGATGCTCCCTTTGTCCGAAAAGGTCATTTTCTGCGAAGTTTGCAGCAAAATTGCCGCCGGAATCCTAGATATCCCCGCCGCCGATACCCTGAACCCTCAGCACCTCGGCCTTGAATCCTGCCTCTTCTACCAAGTTCTGTATTTGCTGCGGCTCTATGCCTTCTCCAGATACAGTAAGTACCTTATCGGGACTGTTGGTGTCAACCTGCCAGTTGGAAATAAAACCGGACTCGTTAAGGAAAGGCGTAACGGTGGCCACGCAGCCTCCGCAATTAATATTCGTCTTGAATTTTATAATTTTCATTTCGTTGTTGGCTTAGTTGACACTTGCTTAGCATATTCATACCATCGGACTGCTTTCCAAAAATACCATGCTAAGCTTAAAGGCTGTCTCATTTCTGCAGGCGATCCAGCATTGCCTTCATCTGAGCAATTTCCTCCTCCTGAGCCTTGATTATATCGTCCGCGAGTTTTCGAACTTCCGGGTCCTTAATGCCCGCTTCCTGGCTCGTTAGGATGGCGGATGAGTGGTGAGGGATCATAGCTTTCATATACTGCACGTCACCAACAAAAGTCTGATTTCTCAAAAACGCAAACACGGCAATCAAAACCGATATACTGACGGTGATTATGATCGCATTAGTCTTCTTATTCTTGTACATATTTCCCATAAAGCCGAGCATGAGCAGGGCCATTGGCGACACCATCAGCAGCGTCATGTACATTCGGGTGAGGCTTAAGTAAATATGGTCCGTACTGTCGACGTTGAGAAACATCACGGTGTACATAATGAGGAACGAGACGCCGAGCATCAGGAAGAATCTGGGATAAGGATTGTTTTGCATTTTGTGGTTTGGTTGATGTCCTGATAAAATAAGAAATAGTGGAATTGTCGGGAGTGATAATTTTGGGCCAGTACAATCAAATTTCAGTACTGGCCCATGCCACAATCAACTTCATGTCTGCGTCATCGAATAAGGCGAACAAGCCCTATTTTGGATTAACGGTATAAAAGGCGTCCATTCCAACCGCAGCGTGGTTGCTAACGTGGCAGTGAAACGCCCACTGGCCCGGATCATCGGGTTTCATGTCGGCTACCACGGCCACGGCGGGTAGCAATTCGATCACATCGGTATTGCGCTGATTCATGACAGAAACATTGCCGTGCCAGTGAGCGGTGTGCACCCCTTCAACGGCACCCAATCCCAGCAGGTACCACCTAACCCGCTCGTCCTGCTTCATGGTCAGGCCGGGAATGTTCCCCATGATGTAGCCATTGATACTGTGCATCTTATTGCTCATCATGAAGTCTTCCGGGTTCGGATTGGTGAAGCCAGGCAGGTAAGTGGCGATGTTTTTCTTCAAATAAGGGCTTTCGTTTTCGTCGAAAATATTGTAAAGCGTCACGAGTTCGCGGTCCACATCCCTGGGCCTGGCATCGGCAGTAGCCATGTCACGCTTCGTCACGACGATAGCCCCGACCATTCCGGCGTACATATCCGTTTGGGTGAAGTTGACGCCGGAGTGATACACCCACACGCCCGAACTTCCCTGGTCGGGGCCGGGTCCCGATTCTTTACGCGCGAAGAAGTTATAGGTATGGGTGCCGTTGGGAGCCACCAAACTGGCCGGGTCACCGGAAGCATTGCCTGAGCCCTCCGAGTTTTTGAGGTAAAGCAAACCATGAACGTGAATGCTGGCGATGATCGAAGTCTTGTTCTTAAAATAGACTTTTACCGAGTCACCCTCGACCGCCCGAATAACCGGGCCGAGTATGCCCAAGTGTGACCATTCCGGGGCAATGGGTTTCGGGGTGGTGAAGCTGGCATCGGTGTACTCCACGTAGCGGGCTTTCAAGTAGCTACTGCCAATGCGGGGGTGCGGTCCGGTGGGGATACGGACGGCAAACACGGAGTCCATCTTGGTGAATGGCATTCCTGAAAAAACATTGCGGCCTTCGGGCACGTAATTCCAGACCACCTCCTCGGCGGCGATGTAATAAACCCGCGTCTGCACGGGCACAATACCGGGCGTTACATCGTGATCTTTCAGGCAACTAGCCAGCGTCAGTAAAGAAGCGGCGAACAAAAGAGATTTAAGTAGGTAATTTTTCATAAAAAAAGGTTTAAATGGATTGTAAATAGAAATTTACTTTTAAACGCCGTCCTTTTCCATTCGTGGTGGGTGCTTCCGAAATGGATAGGTCCGTTTTGTGCGAATTCTTAAAGCTTTTCCTCCAAACTTAGCAACCAATCCCCTAATCCCTTCCGGTCTTCCGGCGATAGATCAGCATCTCCATGTATAAGCGTATAAGAAGTCAAAGGCATATCACCGTCTTTTATCTGGCTGGCCATCGACTTTAACTTGCTTTTTTGCCTACGGGGAGAATAGTCGCCGAATTCGCTCAGATTCAGTTCCTTCTTCCCTTGCTGGATGTGGTTTTCCAGAAACATGGCCACAGGTTGCACGCGGCCGTACCAGGGATAGTCGGTATGGTTACTATGACAGTCGTAGCAAGCCGTCTTTAACAGGGTACCGACGCGGGCCGGAGGCGGGTAGATGGCCAGGAAATCTTCGGCCTTATCGGTGTTTTGCTGGTTGGGATGGGTGGGTATCCACTGGATACCCACCAACACAAACAAAATAACCGCAGCGGCTATTTTCCATCCCTTCATTGGGGTACGATCTCGTTTTTCATACTCCCGCAGGTCGACATCTTGCTGCCCATATAGGGGTTATTGATCTCCTTGGACGTGCTGAGCCAGTTCGCCCCCTTTTTGTCGTTATACATCGGGCAGTAATCCTGATACAGCGTACGGTCCGATCCAACGACAGAGACTAGGTCCATCATGTCCTGGCTCAGCGCGTCGAAATGCTCCCGCTGGTGGTCGATTTTGCCGCTGTTTTCGCCGATGTGTTCGGCGTGTTCGCGGGCATCCTCCACAATTTCGTCGTAAGACGACTGCTGTTTGGCATCCAGCGATGACTTATCAAAACTGGCAAAGGCCTTCACCATCGCCTCGCCGGAATTGGCCGCTTTGGCGCTGTTGTCCGACGCCAGGGCGTCTTTCATGGCCAGGTAGCTATCGAGAACAGCCGAAGCCAGGTCTGACTTCCTGACGGGGCCATCCATGGAGGCATGGGTCATCGTCGAAGCCATTTCGTCGTGATCGCCGTCGCCGTGCTCGTGCTCGTCGGCGTCATGGGTCATTTCCGTCTGCTCGGCGGACTCTTGCGTGGTGTCGTTGCCGCAGGAAGAAAGCATTGCGGCAACGGCCAGGGATAAAAAGATTCTTTTCATTAGACTTAAAAATTAAATGGTTAAAAAAATAAACTGGTAAACTCGGTTAGGATTCAGTGCGGATCATGTCGATGACCAGCCCCGCCCAGGTGAAGCCTTCGGCCCCCATGCCGTGCCCGGTGAAGGGGTCGTAGTATTCCCGGAATCCGCTTTTTTTGATTAAATCGATTACAGTTTCAGTCAGGTTCTCCGCCGTTTCGCGCCGACCGTATTTCATTAATACGCCATGCAGGAACCAGTCGAGGAACACCCAACTGGGGCCACGCCACAGGTAGAGCGACTCTTTCGGACTAAAAGAAGGATCGTTCAGGGCCACTGAGGGCAGCGGATAGGGCGCGGCGAATTCTTCCTTGTTGTGAAAATGCCGGTCAAGTACCTTCCGGGCGACGGTTTCGTCCATCCCCTCGATTGCCAAAGGGAAAAAGATGGTCGGGGTCAGGATTTTAAGCTTCCGGTTTTCCGGCCCGTACACATCGTAAAAGGCGGCATCTTCCGCATCGTACATCATGGACATCAGGCTTTCCCGCGCCGTGTCGGCCAGGGTGCGGAAGTACGCCTCCTCGGGGTCACCCATTGTCTGGCAAAGTGACGCCAGCACGTACAGATTCTGAATGTAAATCGCATTCATGCCCGTTTCCTTCACGCGGAAATAATTCTTCTTTTTGATTTTCTCGAGGTCATAGTCGTGGCTAAAATTTCGTACGTCCACGCTTACCGCCCGAAGGAACAGCCGCCAGTCGGCTTTCCGGCGCGGAAATCCGAGCACGGAATCGAAGCTTGGCTTCCAGTCCATTCCCGACTCGAAGGGCGAGATGATCGTTACCAGCCCGTCGCCATCGAAATCCCGGTTGCGGGCGATCCATTTGTAATACAGTTTCAGTTTCGGGAGCAGTACAGCCAGGAACTGCTCGTTCCCCGTCTGCTCGAAAATCCGCTGGGCCGCCTGGGCCGCAAAAGGCGGCTGAATAAGCGCACTCATGTGGGTTCTGACCAAGTCGATTCCCAAACTGGGACTGGACTGAAAAATATCCGTCGACCGGCCCGGCAGGACGTTGTTCCAATAAATGATGTGCCCTACAAATCCGTCTTTTTTCTGTAAGGCGAATAGGCTGGTCAGGTGTTTCTCAGCCATGTCCGCTTTGTCCAGCGCGCACAGGATGAACACGTGGAAGCAGGTATCCCAGAAAAACTGAAACGGATAGGTCTCCGGCGAAGGCTTGGCATAGTGGAATTCGGACTGTCCCGATTTGGAATATCCGCTCACCATGTTTTTCTCCAAAAGCGCTCCTATCTTCTGACGCAAGTCACTTTGTACCATTGTTTTCATCTGTCCATTCATACGGCCTAGCCTGTCCTTACCGTTTTAATCAATCAAAGCCACCCGTCATCAATGACTGTGTTCCTTCTCATCACTATGCCCCCCTTCCGATTCCATATGCTGACCTTGCGGACCAACCCCCTCGATGTACACGAGCTGTGAGCCGAAGTGGCCGGCCTGACCCACAGCGTAGCCCGCTGCCAACAGCACGGCAGCCACCAGGCCAACCGCCCAGCGCCTGTCTTGCAGAAAAAACAGGTTGGCCCCCTGTAGCGCGGCACCTATGCCACCCAGCCAAAGCGTCCATTCAGCCCACTTGTCGTGCTGGCCTATAACCAGCTTGGCTTGTTCCGAAAGCTCATGCGCGTGGGGGTGGTAGGGCCCCGCCGCCAGGTAGGCCGCCACGAAGCCGCCTGCCGCCGTTCCGAAGGCAATCCAGGCAATGTCCTTTTTCATGAAATACACGTTGGCCAGTTGCAACGCGGCTCCCACCAGAATCAACACGATGGCGAAATGCACCACCAGCGGGTGAAGGTTGGGAAACTCGTTTAGACCGGCGGCGACATTGCTGCTATGACCACCCACGCCGGGATCACCTTCGTGGGCGTAGGCAGCAAGGGAAAATACGAGGGCGAGCAGGGGCACCACTCCTATGTTCAGAAGTTTGTTGACGTTCTTCATTTTTTTTCAGGGTTAAATGGATGGTTTTCGAGACTACTGTAATTTTTTTACAAACTTGTCCTTCACCGCATCGAGCGAAGACGGTGTCGATTGGTCGCCTTGTTGCGAAAGTTCCTCTAGCTTTTCCGTTAGTTCTTTTTCAAAAACTTCCCGCTGCGTCTTCAAGGCTTCTGCTTTTAGTTCGGCAGAGGCGAGTTCGCGATCCTGGTAGCGCGTGGCCAGTTCCTGCTGATGAATTTCCAGCTGGGTTTCGGCGTAGTGCCGAAAGGATTCCGTTGGTTTAGCTTCGTTATTCATGGGGTTTTTGGTTAAGGTTGATTGATTCTTGGCCTACTTTATTTCAATTTCAATAACTTCGCGTTAATTGCCGCTACGACAAAATTCCCTATGGAAGCCGTGGCTACTCACTTTGGTGAATTGGGTCTGGAGGGCATGATATTGGTGATGATCCATAAATTAGCGGCATTATTTAGTCAGAGTGGCCCCGCCCAGAAATGCGAAGGGGAACAGGTAGCCCGCGAACTCGGCCACCTGCCCCAGCAGGGCGAAGATTCCCGCCCCGATCATCACGCCGGTTCCCAGCGAAACGGCCCCGGTCAAAGAAAGACTGTCTTCTTTGTATTCCGACATCGTTTAGAATCTAATGGACAAACCACCACCCGCCCCAAAGCGGTTGTCGTAACTGCCCATGAGTGAAATGTTTCGCGACAGGAAATACTCCAGCCCAACCGACCAAGTGGCCTCGGAGCGGTAGCTGCCGTTGTCCAGCACGCCCTCGCGGGCGGGGCGTTTGGTCCAGCCCAAATCGGCCTGATACTCATATTCGCCGAAAAGCACGGTGCGGGGGAAAATCATGATCGAGCGGCTCAGGCTGACCTGTGGCCGCAATTTGCTGTCCATCCTGACGTCGAGGTTGAACATATAGGGCGTCAGGAACCGGATACCACCGACGGCGGTAACGACGGCTTCGTCGGGTCTTTCGCCGCGCTCGTTCTCGGCGTTCACGCCCGCAAACACGCGGAAGTAGTCGTAGAGGTAACGCTCGTAGGTGACCTCAGTCTCCATCCGCTGGTTCCAGCCATACTCGGCCCGCAGGTTGAACTGGTTGCGCAGGTTGGACGAAACCACATTGAGTGAACTCATGTGGGAAGCCACGTCGGCCATGGCCCAGGTATAGAAATGGTTGCCCTCGTTGGTCAACTTTCTGAGTGGAGAACCCGCCATTCGGGGATCACGCAAGGTATCGTAGCTGAACACCCGCGCCATGCCACTCATCATGTGGTACAGGATGTGGCAGTGGAAGAACCAGTCGCCGTACTCGCGGGCATCGAATTCGATGGTCACTTTCTGCATGGGGGCTACATTTACGGTATGCTTGAGCGGTGAGTATTCGCCGTTCGCATTCAGTACCCGAAAGAAGTGGCCGTGCAGGTGCATCGGGTGGTGCATCATGGTCAGGTTGTTGAGGGTGATGCGTACGACCTCGCCCTTTTTGATCTTGATTTTGTCGGCCTCCGACAGCGGCACGCCGTTCATGCTCCAGATGTAGCGCCACATGTTACCATTCAGGTTCAGGATGATGCGGCGGACGGGTTTGTCCTCGTCGGGATCGGTGGAAATGGTCGTTTTTTCGGGTGATTTGAGGTAGTCGTAGTTGTATTCGGCAAACATGTCCATGCCCGGCATCTTCATGTTGCTCATCGCCTTGTCGTCCATACCGCTTTTTTTCTGGCTCAGCATTTCCATACCATCCATACCCGCCATTTTATCCATCTTCATCCCGTCCATTTTCTTGCCATCCATCTTTTGGGTCGAATCCATCTTCATTCCAGATTTCGCCATACCGTCCATACCCGCCATTTTACTATGGTCCATCTTGGAATGATCCATCTCTTCCATTTTCGTGGTATCACTTCCCATTTTCATTCCTTTTTTGTGATCCATCCCTTTCATGCCGCCCATTTTTCCGTGGTTCATCTTGGAATGATCCATGCCCTTCATACCGCCCATGTCCATGCCCGACATGTCCATTTTCATGCCCCAGTTGGCCATCATTTCCTTCGGATCTTCGTTTGAGGGGTTGAATTTGGTGGCCGGCGCACCCATGCGCATTTTCATCTGAGCCATCTGCTTCATCATGCCGATCTGGTCGGGCTTGGGCACGATCGCGGCGGGCAGCGGATCCCCCTTGCCCAGATACGTCAGCGAGTAGCCGGAGCCATCCTGCGCCATGGCCCGGATTTCCACCTTGCCACGCGCCGGAATCGTGACGATGAAATCGTAGGTCTCGGCCACGGCGATGAAGGTCTTGTTATGGATGACCGGGACTACGTCCAGCCCGTCAGCTGCCACCAGTAGCGGATCCTGACCGCCGAAGGTGAGCCAGAACTGCGAAGAGGCTGACCCATTGATGAACCTGACCCGAATTTTTTCGCCGGGTTCAAACTGGGGGTAGTTCTGCACCGCTTGCCCGTTGCTGAGGAAGGCCGCGTAATAGATGTCGGCGATGTCCACCGTTTCCATTCGCTGCTTCCAGAAATTGAGCTGCGCCCCCAACGCGCCACGGGCGATCACCCGATTGAGCGGCGTCGTGGTGTTTTTCCGGATGTTGTACCATTCGTTGCCGCGCTTGAGATTGCGCAGCACGTTTTTGGGCTTCTGATTCGTCCAGTCCGAAAGCAACACCACCAGATCCTTGTCGTAGTCCAGCGTCTTCTCTTTCGGCTCGATGACGATGGAGCCGAACACGCCGCTCTGCTCCTGCAGCATCGTATGGGAATGGTACCAGTAGGTGCCCGACTGTTTCAGGGGAAATTCATACTTGAAAGTCGTGCCGGGCTTGATCGGCGGTGTGGTCAAATAGGGTACACCATCGTAAAAGTTGGGCAGCAGAATGCCGTGCCAGTGTACGGAGGTCTCGACGTCCATTTCGTTCTTGACGTAAATCACGGCATACTCGCCCTCGGTGAAGCGGAGCGTGGGGCCGGGAATGGTGCCGTTGACGGTCATGCCTGTCACGTCCTTGCCTGCGAGGTTGACCGTCTCTTCCTTGATCGTCAGGGTGTATTCGTGAACCGGCAGATTGTCTGGATTCAGCTTTTCCGTTTGCTGAGCGACCGTTCGGGTTCCGAACATTGCCAAAGTCAGAAGTAACAGAATTTGTAGATTCTTCATTAGGTTGTTGGTCAAATTATTAGTTGTGATTGAAGTGTATTTTGGCTAAAATTTCAAGACGGGGGCCGTCAGGATACCAAACCGCATCAAGCCCTTAACTGAAGCACCTGTCACGGTACGTTTTCCGAAAAGAGTGGTTTTACTTGAGTTATCGCGAGTTATCGCGCGATGGACAGGGCGAGGTATTTTTGTTGGGACATGGCAAACGTCCGAAAGCCGGGCTTTCGAAAAAGCACGGCCACAGGCAAAAGCATGAAAATCAAATCAGGAAAACCTGGAAGAATAGCTGAACGTTCCTCGCAAGAAGGGGGGGAGGATCAATGCGGAAAGGGGCAGCTTCGATTATGGTAAAGTGCTCGAAGTATGGAAGGGGAAAAACGACAGGTTCGACAGCGGGCATGTGAAATTGCGGTGCCAAAAGATCATTGGAAAGCGTATTGTCGCTTTGAATGGTTTGGTGCAGGTTCTTGCAGCAGGGTTCCTCCGTTAAACGGGTGCACTGGTGGTCGGTATTATGATGCTCCGTCACCTCGTATTTCATGCCGCAATCCCAATCACCTCCGCCAAGAAGCAAACCGCTCTTCACTGCTTCACCACCGCAAAAATGGGTGGCAACGGTGAAGCCCATGTTGCTCATCAGGAGCAGGAGGGCCAGCGTTATGGTCAGAAATCTTTTCACGTAGAACAAAATTACGATTTGATGTCGGTGAAAGGCTTACATAATAGTAGCTGAGCATTACAAGATTTTGTCTCCAAGAGCATTGTTTAAAGCAGAATCGCTAGATTTACCAATGTGAACCCCAAATCTGATGTATTCCGCAGCTAGGTTCTTTCTTCTATAAAACATCATTCGGAAAATCAATTAAAAAACCATGCCGTTATGCTACCAAGAGATCTCACGCAAGATGTGAAAATACGTTTGGCAACCATCAGAGGGCAGGTGGATGGACTAGTGAAGATGCTGGACAAAGAAGACGATCCCGAAAAAATTATCATCCAATTCAAAGCAGTGAATCGCGGTCTCGACAGTGCGTACAACCTATTGCTCGACGAAGTGTTCAGAAAGGCCCTCGCTGCCAGGATCGTGGAGGTGGTCGATGCTTGTCCAGGAGATTGCGGGAACGAAGACACGATCGAGTCCATCCGGGTCCAGTTCCCTACCCTCAAATTTGACGAGCTAAGCCGTAAGTTGAAAGATATAAACAGGATAGTCGATGCAGTAAACGCGCATAATTCAAAATAAATGATATATAATTTGGCGACCACCCCCTCCCCCAGTGCATCTTTGTCAAGAAAAATTATTGTCAATACTTAAACCAAAAAAGTGATGAAAAAGAGAATAACGATTTTCGCTGCCACCAGTATGCTGGCCGTTGCAGGCTTAGCCTACGGGTACGGATTCAACCCCACCAAAGTCGCGTGCCCACTTGAAGGCACCGCAGATTGTCCCAAGATCGACTGCCCGCTGGCAGGAACGCCCGACTGCCCGTATGAAAACGGAACAGTGGCAGAATTACCAGCCTGTTGCGCGAAAAATTAAAGCAAAAAGGGGCGGAAATTTCCGCCCCTTTTTGCTTTAATTTTCAATCGTTTTAAAACACACTCCGCAAGGCTTAACTATTAAGGTGCTTACAGCGGAACTATCCGCTCAGTCCTACGTCAACGCGGGAGCTGATGTTTATTTCTTCTTCAGGCCGCCTGTGCTTCAAAGCCCGCCTGCCTAACCGCCGATATGATGGCTGCTTCATCAGAAGAGTCGGTTTCGACTGTCAGCACCTTTTTAGGGTTGGCAAGGTCCACCTGCCAGTGGCCACTGCCCGCCACTTCGTTAAGTTTGGGCGTGACCTTTTGCAGGCATCCGCCACACTTGATATTGGTACTGAATTTTAAGGTTTTCATGATAATGAGCATCTTGTTTTAAAAATATGACCACTGACTCGCGACTCACCAGTTGCCCGAAATGACGCCTGTCCAAACTTTGGGACGTGCCGTATGTTCGAAAGTCAGCTTTGTAAAATTAACAAAATAGGGAGGGTTCGTACTACACAATTCTGGTTGTGAATTGCATAAATCCCAGTGGGCCAGCCTCGTTGACAGCCAAAGCCGTACCGATTACAACTTGGCCGATTTCAACCGGAGGCTGTTGCTGACCACCGACACAGAACTCAGCGCCATGGCCGCCCCGGCAATCATCGGATCGAGCAGGAAACCGTTGACCGGGTAGAGCAAACCGGCGGCAATGGGGATTCCGATGAGGTTATAGATAAACGCCCAGAACAAATTCTGGCGGATGGTACGCACCGTTTTGCTGGAAAGTTTCAACGCCTTGGGCACCATGTTCAGGTCGGATGTAATCAGCGTCATCTTGGCCACGTCCATGGCAATGTCGGAGCCTTTTCCCATGGCGATGCTCACGTCGGCCTGGGCCAGCGCGTGGCTATCGTTGATACCGTCGCCCACCATCGCCACAATTTTGCCCTCAGCCTGTAGCTTCTCGATAAAAGCGGCTTTTTCCGAAGGCATCACTTCGGCTTCAAAAAGTTTCAACCCGACCTGGTTGGCTACCGCGGCCGCGGTCTGCCGGTTGTCTCCCGTCAGCATATACACTTCGATGCCCCGGTTTTGCAGCGTCTCGATGGCTTCCTTCGAAGTAAGCTTGATCTTATCGGCGATAGCCATGATGGCCAGCACTTCTTTTTCACGGGCAAAATAAACGACCGTGTTGGCGCGCTGCTGCCATTCTTCGGCTTGCCGAATTATCGGCTCGGCCACGGAAATCCCGCGCTCGTCCATGAGTTTTTTGTTGCCGATGAAGTACCCGGCTTCGCCGCTGACGGCCCTCACGCCCTGGCCCGTGACGCTTTCGAATTGATCCAGCGGCCTGGTCTGCACCCCTTCTTCCTTCAACCGATCGACCACGGCTTCGGCCAGGGGATGTTCGGAGCGGGCTTCCATGGCGTACAGAATTTGCTTGTACAGCGTGCGATCATCGGCTGAGCCGTACCACTGCTGTTCGGTCATCACGGGCTTACCTTCGGTGATAGTCCCGGTTTTGTCCAGCACGATTGCGTTGACCTTATGGCCCAGTTCCAGACTTTCCGCGTCCTTAATCAATATGTTGTTCTCAGCCCCCTTTCCTACCCCGACCATGATGGCGGTCGGCGTGGCCAGGCCCAGCGCGCAGGGGCAGGCGATCACCAGGACGGTGACCGAGGTCAGTAGCGCGTGAGTAAATGCGCCTTCCCCGCCCACCAGCATCCATACGGCGAAAGTCAGCACGGCGATGCCCATGACGATGGGAACGAAGATACCCGCGATCCGGTCGACCAGCTTCTGGACGGGGGCCTTGCTGCCCTGGGCATCCTGCACCATGCTGATGATATGGGCCAGAACCGTGTCACCCCCCACCTTTTCGGCTTTAAATTCAAAGCTCCCTTTCTGGTTGATGGTACCGGCGAATACAGCGTCTCCTTCCGCTTTGGCGACCGCGACGGGTTCGCCGCTGATCATACTTTCATCGACGTAGGAATCGCCTCCGGACACGGTTCCGTCCACCGGAATCCGTTCACCGGGCCTTACCACGATGATGTTCCCGACCTGCACCTGCGCGACGGGAATCTCCCGCTCGGCTCCATCCATTATGACCCGCACGGTTTTTGGCTGCAGGCCCATCAGCTTTTTGATGGCGGATGACGTGTTGGACTTAGCCCGTTCTTCCAGCAACTTGCCCAGGGAGATGAAGGCGATGATCACCGCCGACGCCTCGAAGTAAACATGGGCGGGCAGGCCCTGCCGCTCCCAGAATTCGGGATAGAAGGTGTTGAAAACACTGAACAGGTAGGCGATTCCGGTGCTCACCGCCACCAGGGTGTCCATGTTGGCCTTCCCGAACTTTGCCTGTTTGAAGGCATTGATGAAGAAACTCCGACCAAAGTAGAACACGACGGGCGTCGCCAGCGCCATCATGATCCAGTTGGCGTAGGGCATATCCATAAAAAACATGCCGATCACCACGATAGGCAGGGAAAGCAGCGACGCCCAAGTAGTGCGTTTTTTCAGTTCCCCGTACTGCTTTTGCTGAATTTCCTGCTGCACCTGCCGGGGGTCTTCGACATCGACCACCAGATCGTACCCGATGGAGCGCACAGCGTTCTGCAGGTCTTCCTGCCTGACCGAATCGTCGTATTCTGCCCAGGCGGTCTGACTGGCGTAGTTCACGCCGGCGTCGTACACGCCCTCCATCGATTTGAGCATGCTTTCCACGCTGACCGCGCAACCGGCACAGGTCATTCCCAGTACCGGGAACGTCTCCTTGACGCGATTGCCCCGCTTTGCCTGGCTGCTTTTCTCTATATCTGAAACTAGTGTTTCCATACTGTTTTTAATGTTGATCAGACCTACCCAGTCCAATAGTTGGCCCGGCTGCTTCGCCTGTTTCCAATCCACGTACTCACGTTAGGAATAGGTTTATTAGGAATAGGTTTATCAGCAAAGCTAACCCAAACAATCGTGCTTTCGATTGCAGAATTATGGAGGGGACTTACACCTTTTATCAGCCGGATCAAGCCACCTTACCAATAGGTTTTTTAACACTCATTTTCTTTTTCCGGCTTAAAAAGTACAAGCCAAATCCCGAAGCAACCGTCAGCAGACCGAAAATCGAGAAAGCCCGCAACAGCCAATTCCCAAGGTTATCGCGGCTCTGGTAGTCCATCGTGTGCAGCATCCACAGAAAATCGAAGACCCGCCACTTGTTATTGCGGTATTTCTGCACCGTCCCCAGCTGCGTGGAAACGTAAACCGTCGTGCTACCGGGACTGGCAAACGTCACGGCGTAGGCGGGCAACGGCTGCTCACGGTACTCGTGATGGCCGTTGGTCTCGGTGAGCAGTTCCACCCCGGTAACGGTCGGCTCGCCGTTGAACCGATCGCTCGCCACTCGTATAGCTTCGGCCCGGGTCAGCGGCGGACGAAGCTTCCCGGTGCGGGCATCAGCCAACTGCACCCTTTTGAACGACCCTGCGTCATCTTCGCGACTGGTATAGTGAATTTGGTAGACGGGAGTGCCCAGCACTTCGGCCGTCTGGATTCCCACGATGGAATCCACCCGCGTTTGTTTTTCCAAGGCATCAATAGCCGTGGCGGGTGAAACCCAGGCCTGCCGGGCGTCGAAAAGCGGGGCCGGGCGCTTCTGCGGATCACCGTGTATTTCGTCCATATTCGACCAACTGAAATACAGCCCGCCCAGCGTCCAGAACAGGAATTGAACGCCAAGAGCCACCCCTAGGTAGCGGTGGCTCTTGCGAATTTTACGGTGCAGCTCGGCTTTCTTCATCAGAGCGTCTCCTTCACGCTGCCGCACTTGAGCATCATGCTGCCGTAGTAGGGATTGGCGATTTCTTTTTTCTCACTCAGCCAGTACCCGCCCTTGCTGTTGTTGGCCATCGGACAGTACGCGTAGTACACCGAGCCTTCGGGCTTCGCTTTCTTCACGGCCTGGTACATACCCTCGGTTAGAGAACCCAGTTGGGTGCGCTGGTCGGCGATGTCGGTTGATGCGCTCATCGCGCTGGCGGCCTGGTAGGCATCAGCCCCAATCGTCTTCTCAGACTTTTTCAGGAGCATAGCCAGTTTTTTGGCTTCGGCGGCCACCGTTTTGGCATCGGAGTCAACGAGTGCGTTTTTGACTTTGTAGTAGGCCGTCAGTGCGGGGTCGATTTTCGCTTCGGCCATTTTGTGGCCTTCGTGCTGAGCGAAGCTCAGGGTCGAAATCAGGAGGGCAAATACGAAGGTGATTGTCTTTTTCATCAGTTTGAGTTGGTTTGGTCAATAAACGGTTGTAAAAAATTTAAACTAGCACACGGACTTGGCGATTTTACCCATAACGAGGTGGCTGTCGCCAAATCGGCATAATGCGTCACAGTTGTTTCTAAGTTCGGAGAATAAAATATACTTGATCGGCACGTTGTTACTTTTGACCGACGGGCGAACGAGTTGCAGGCAGACGTCCTTCTCCCGGCTGTCAGGCACGACCAGGTACAGCGTTTCGTCGCCATCGGCGATACTGTACGAGAGGTCCGACAGGGGGAGTATGCCCGAATAGATAGACGTGCTCTTCTCCACCTCGAAGGCGGCCAGGACGTTGTCCGTCCCCTTTTCAAACCACAGAACGTCGATCAGCCGGATGGTGTTCCGGGTTTCGGGATTTCCCGAAGCAGTTGCTCCTCCTTGGTGGCGTTGAGGCAGTTTTCCAGGAACTGACCGAAGGCCCGCTTGTTCGCCTGGTTCTCGTAAATATCAGGAATCCTGAGTTTGGGCTTCCAGTAGAATGGGTGGGAAGCGCCCTCGAATACCTGTTTCTGTTCGGTGATGCAATTCAGCACGAATTCAAGGGAAGACCCCCGGAAGTCGTTGGGAAACCGGTCCTGCTTGATGTCGACCACGATTTGCTGCACACCCCGTCGGATGAACCGAAACGCCTTCAATCGGTTCTCGTTGTTGATAAACCAGGTGTTGTACACCGATTCTGGGTCGGACTTATACTGTTGGATAATGCCCTGTATGCCGGAATGGCTCATTGATTGATTTCTGGTAAACGATTTATTTAAATTTCAGTTTTTGGCCGCATCCAGCACCATCCCCTTGATCGACTCACCGTCCTCCCAGACACAGAATGCCTGGCCGTCGGTCAGCGCGGCTACCCTGGGAAAGCGGCCCATTCCCAGGTTTTTCGGCTCTTGGCCGCCCGGTGGACGAAACCACACCTCACCCTGATCCTGCCAGACGACGAACGTGCTACCGCCGCTGGTGGCCACCGATGCGTTTCGGCCCGACGCGATGGGCCGTTCTGCCTCACCCGGTTTCGACAGATACAGCTCCTTTTCCCGCCGCCACACCGTGGTCAGCCCGTCGCTGCCAGCGCTGATGCCGCCACCGTCCATGGGGCAGGCATTGAGTTTCCAACTGCCGTTGCCCATTTTCACGGGTGGTTGAAAGGTTTTTCCGCCGTTGAGCGAGGTGGCGAGGTACATATTGCGCGCCCCGTCGAGCCAGTTCCTGAACATCACGTACACTTTGTCACCCTGCATGGTGGCAGAGGGCGAGCAGCACTCACATACCGTCGAGTCGGGCGAGCGGTACACCAGTTGGTTCTTACTCCACGTCTGCCCGCCGTCGGTAGAAACGGAACCGAATATTTTGTTCTTTCGATCGCCGCGCAAGTCGAGCCAGGTGACGAAGAATTTGCCCTTTCCGTCGCTGGCCAGGGCGTTGAAGCCTTCTTTGGCTACCTCGGGCGTATCGTTGACCATACGCCGCCCTCGCCACTTTCCCGTTTCCCGATCGAGCTTGTAGGCATACAGGTTGCCAGCCTTATCGATGGCTGTGATGACCGTTGCAAGTCGCGAGGAAGCAATCTGCGGCCCCCGCGACGCTCCCAGATGCAACCCTTTAAGGCTATCCACCAGGACGGGTGAGGCAAAGGTCTTGCCCTGGTCGTTGGAAAAAGAATAGTATATCGCGCTTTCTCGGCCAAAGACCATTTCCAGGTTCCCGTCTGCCCCCGCAAAAATACTTGGCTGGATACCCGGCTGGGTAAAAAGTGTCTGCTGGGCTTGGGAAACCGGAATGCCGATAGCCAGCATCAGGGCCAGGCAGGTGAAGCTCTTCGAAATATTCATAATAACAATCATGGTTTGAAATAGTACCAGGTCAAAAGGCTCAACCCAGTGTCAGCCTACCTGAAAATTAAGCATCATGCCGTCGTCCTCGTGTTCGAGGTTGTGGCAGTGGAAGACAAATTTACCAGCCCGCTCGAACTTGGTGATGACGCGAACGCTCTCGCCCGGCATGACCAGCACGGTGTCCTTCCAGCCCTGCTCGTGGGCCGTGAGTTTGTTTCGGCCGCCCGCGCGGCTGAGTACCTGAAAGAACGTGCCGTGCATATGCATCGGGTGAGGCTCGTCGCCATTGGTGTTGTTGAACTCCCAGATTTCCACATTGTTCAGCGGCACCGACTCGTCGATCCGGTCCATCGAAAACGTTTTGCCGTTGATCGTGTGCATCCCCGCCATATTCTTCATTTTGCCCATTTTGTGCTTGCCTGAGCCTTCCATGGAAACACCGATTTCGAAAGTCCGGGTTTTGGCGGCGGAAGCAGCGGATATCGCCGGGATCGTGTTTAGGGTACCCGGCATGGTGAAAGGATCGCTTTCCGCTTTGTCAACCACAAACTTCATGATTTTAAAGCCCTGACTTCCCTGGGAATCCGCGCCGGAGAAGGGGGTGCTTTGCAGGAAAACCTCGTCGTTTATATTCATCCTGCCGAAATCCAGCAGCAGATCGACCCGCTCGCCGGGGGCGAGCAGCAGGCTGCTGACGGTTTCGGGAGCAGGCAGCAGACCGCCGTCGGAGCCGATAACGGTAAAGGAATCTCCACTGCTCAGGGCCAGGTTGTAGACTCGTCCGTTGGACCCGTTCAGCACCCGGAGGCGGTACATCCGGGAAGCCACGTTGCGATACGGGGCATGCACTCCGTTCACCGTAATCGTATCACCCATGTAGCCGATCATCACCTCACCCATTGTCGGATTGTAGTGCAGCGCTCCGTTGGCATCGACGCGTTTATCCTGAATCACCAACGGGATTTCGTACTCGCCGGACGGAAGTTTCAAAGCCCGCTCCTCGGGGCTTTCGATGATGAACATCCCCGCCAGGCCCATGAACACCTGCCGCCCCGTTTTCGTGTGCGGATGTGGATGGTACCACGCCATGCTCGCGGACTGCTCTATTTTGAAAGAATAGTTGAAAGACTGCCCGGCCATTACCATCTGCTCGGGATGCCCGTCCATGGCGGGGGGAACGAGCAGTCCGTGCCAGTGGATGTTGGTCTCCTCGGTAAGCCCGTTGGTGAAGGGGATGTTCACCAGGCTACCCCGCTCCGCCCGGATGGTCGGCCCCAGAATGCTGCTTCGGTAACCCAGCGTCGGTCCGTTTTTACCCGGCATAACCGACCCACTCATGCTGCGGGCATTCAGCGGTGTTCCCGATGCGGCAGTTTCGAGCGTGGCAAGTGGCGTGGTGAAGGCCCCCTGCATGATGTCGGGTGCCACGGCATTCATGTCGCTCATGTCCATGCAGCCCGACAACAGGCTCTCCGACACGGCCAATCCGGCAGCCCCCAGGCCCAGCGTTTTCAAAAACTCAATACGTTTCATCAGAATCGGGTCAGGTAGATTGAAAAGGATATTTTAAAAAGTGTGTGTATAGGGTTCAAGTCTAAGAACCGGAACGGAGTCAGTTTATAAAGTAAGGCAGAAGCCACATGCTTCCATGCAGCTTCTGCCTTCAAATACGGATTAATCATCTGTTCAGTTGCCCACCGAAGCCATTTCCCGGCACGACTTGGCGCTCTTGCGGCAGGCTTCCGCGCACTTGCGGCAGTGCTCGTGCATGTCGGCGTGCTTCTCACACTCCTCGGCGCATTTCTCGCAAATGGTGGCGCACAACTCACAGATCTGGCTGCTGAACTGGCTGTTGAGCGACATGAACTGGGCCGTGGCCTGGCAGATGGCCATGCAGTCGATGTCCGTGCGGATGCACTCCGCCATCATTTGTACGTTGTCTCCCGACAAACTGCTGTCGATGCACTGCCCGCAGGCCGTAGCGCATTCCTGACAATCCTTGATGCATTGTTGAATTTGTTCCTTAGTCATAGTGGTTTAGTTTATTAATGAGTGGAAATAAGTGAGGACAGCCATTGTCCCCGTGTCTTTGTTTTGCAAAAGTAAAAAACACCCCAACCGCATTCTTACAGAATTTCGTTTGGGGATTGCAATGTTTTCCCTTTTCTGAACTGATTTCACTTAATGTAACGTGAATTATGGACAAAGTCTTCTTTCAACCGGGACTACGATTGAGGGCTTGTGGTCATAAAAACAATAAGCGACCAGCCCTGAAAGGATATTGACCTGAGCGTTGAGCGGGCTTCGGTGGCGGGTGTGTTCGACATCGAAGACCGATGTGAGCAGGTCGTTGACTGACTCGATCAGCCCGCGCTTGGGCAGATCGAGTCTTGTCGGCCAGGGGCATCAAGGCGTTCTTCACACGGCGGCGAACCTTCGTGACGATGTGCAAGCCCCGCAGGTAGAATTCAGCGAACAGCTTGCAGGGCCGCCTGTGCGGTGAGGTAGCCTCGGTCCCCGAAACACTGCCCTTTCAGCCCATCGAACAGTTCGGTCAGCAGCCCGCCGTTGTTGTTAGACACGTTGCCGGGCGTGAGGGCGAAGTTGACCAACTGACCGTACTGGTTAATGACCAGATGAGCCTTCAGGCCGTAGAACCAGCCCATTGAGGACTTGCCTCGGGCGGCCACCCCGTCGAAGACCTTGTTGGAACGTATGCGGTGGTTGTCGCAGACGGCCAGCGGCTTACTGTCGGCGATCCGGGCCGCCGGGCGGTAAAAGCCCGTTCGCTCGCTTTGCCCGCAGAGCCATTTAAGCAGCACGAACAGTCCGGACAGCAGCCGGGGCATCCGGGCCACGAAGCGCTCGTAGGTCAGTAGGCTGGGGAAGTAGCTCGTCAGGTGCGTCTGGACGCAGTTGCGGTAATAGTCCCCGTCGAAGCATTTGTAGCCTGAGAAGTGATAGAAAATGACGAGCGTCAGCATTTCGCTGTCGCTCATCTGGCCTTGGCGTGTGGTGGGCAGGCAGCCCTGCCGGGTTTGCCAATCGGTCAGGGCTTTGCAAAAATCGTCGCACACAATGAATATCTCGATCAGTTTTAATGTCTTATCTTCGCGAAGCATGGCAGTGGGGAGTAGTGATTTTGTGAGTTAGCACTACAAACTTCGCTATCCCTGCTGACTATGCACTCAAAGTCAACAACTTATTACGATCAGTACCCCACCCAGGTGAGAGTGCATCAAAAAGTGTGGGGCAACTGTTTGATGAATTGAGAATCTCGGCACGGTGAACCGTGCGTACTTCACTCAAATGCTGACATCGTCGTTACGCCCGGTACTGTGTTGCCTTGAAATAGGCCGTCGAATTTATAGCCTCCAGGATTGACTATTCATGCGAATATTGGATTTAACTAAAAATATTGGATTTAACTAAAGCAGAAGCAGAAGCTCATCGTGGGGTATATTTGTGTGACCAAACACATAATATCCCCCACGATGAAAGCCTTGGAATTAATCCACCTCCACTTCCTCCTCAATAAACCATATGACGTGCTCTCGCAATTCATAGAAGGCGAAGGGCGGATGATGGGCAAACTAAATCTCAATAGACGGGTAAAATACAGTCTGGATGAAGAGAAAGACTATCAGCTTCAAACGTCGGAAAAGCTGCTTGCCGACCTACTGTGACCGCACCCAAATCAGACTCAAAGCCGACACCTCCCGGTGGTCGGTGACGTAAAAAAAGTCGCAAGCAAAATCCGCCTCGGGTACCTCGGCGGTAAGTTTTTTCTGCGTGGGATAGACTTTGGCTTCCACGCTGGCCCAAACCCGTTTTTCATTGGTTGAGGCGGTGTCCGAAGAATAGTAAAACCGCGCCGAGCGCAGACCGACCACAGCCTCGTATGCGGTGCTGACGGTCGCGGTCGTCTTCTTTAACGCTTCCAGCTTGGGCAGCGGAACGCCGTCGTTCAGTACCGATCCGAAGAAATACCGGATTTTGACCGACTCCAAGCCGTAGGGACGGCTGTGCCGCATATCGGGTTTCAGGCAGATTTTTTTCTCCGCTTTTTGGGGCAGCGCGTAGGTTCTGGCATAGAGTACGATGTTGTAAAAACGATCCTTATTGCCATTGACAAACAACAGCGAAGACCTGGCAAAGGGTAGGTACACCGACGGATCGAAGTACTTCATCCAATTGGCTTTTCCCTGGGAAGATAGCTTCGCCAGATCTTTGCCAAAAACGTCCGACTCGTCGTAATACGCGCAGCCGTACACCGGGACAGCGGCTTTGAAACGGTCATCGAGGCCAGCGACGATGCAGGTCAGGTAGCCACCCCAACTAATGCCCGTCAAGGCGGTTTTCTGGCGATTTACTTCCGGGCGATTCAGCAGCAGCGAGTGGGCCAAAATCACAATCCCTACCGCGTGATAACTCCACACATCGTGCAGGTCGCCCTTCTCGATGACTACGAATTTTTGCTCGTGGGTTTGATCCGGCCCGGCCATCGGCAGCGGCTGGCCGTCGGCTCCCTTGCCGCCCAAGTCCATCGCGATGGCGGCGTAGCCATCGGCGGCCCATTTTTCCACCCATTCCTTAAAGGCCGCGCTACCCCCGCCTTGTACCAGCACCACACCGGGAAATTTCCGATCCGTCTTTCTGCCCATCAGCAAGTCAGGATTGGAATAGTAAGCAAAAACCGCGTCGGTTTTCCAGCATAGGGAATGCTTTCGTAAGTAAGGGAGCGAACCGCCGAGATAGAATCTTGCCACGAAAAAGCCGTAGTTTTACTCAATGCTTTAAAGTCCCAGAGCAATTCCGTCGAGCCGAAGCGTTGGATGTCGACGACAGGAATGGATTTCTGAGCCTAACTTCCATTGTACAAAAAGACAAGCAGCAGCGGAAGCAGGATTTTTTTCGTCATTAAGTTTTTATTTTCTAGAGAAGCCGATAACACCAAACACCAACGCCACAACAAGGATATTTCTTGAAAGAGTTAAAAAAACGCGAGCCTCCACCAAGTGAAGGCCCGCGTTTTGTTCCCTACTAAGAACTAAGAACTAAGAACGATGTACGAAAATCACCGCCACAACGGATTCTGCACCAGGTTGGGATTGTTGTCCAGCTCCCGGCGCGGAATCGGCACCACACGCAGTTTTTCCTCGAAAGGCACCGAACCGGTAGCGGTACCTATAAATGGCGGCTTGAACTTGTCGAGCCGAATCAGATCCGGTACGCGCTGCGACTCGAAGAACAACTCCACGCGGCGCTGTTGCAGGATCTCGTCCAGCAAGGCTTGGCCCGAAAAGCCATCGGTATAGGTCGGCGCGAAGCCTGCGCGATCGGTGATCTTTTTCAGGTATTCCTTGGCGACCCCCATATTACCCAACTGGAACTCCGCTTCGGCCCGCATCAGCACAAGGTCGGCGTAGCGAATCACGGGGTACATCAGCGGGTGGTTGTAGCCACCGTCCCAGATGTTGGTGCCGATGAACTCCTTGATGGCGTACTTCTTGATGTGCAGGTATTCGCCCGCCGTGCCGTTGGTTTGCTTGATTTTTTGGTACAGCGAATCCGTATTGACCACGCTTTTCACAATCACCGAAGTCGGGTCGGCCGTATTTTTGAGGACGTAGTTATTGAATTTAGGATAAAACAAAAACTCCTTCGTCCGCTTGTCGCCCTTGCCGCCGTACTGAATCATGATGTCCGACAACTCTGGGCTGGCCGCGTAGCGGGCCTGGCCGGTGCGGCCGTTGCCAGGCAGATAACCCACCCCGTTTTCGTTGACGACCTGAATAGGGCCCATGCCCACGGGCATCACGCCGATCGAGCCAAGGGTCGAGAGGTTGCGGTACATGAATGGCAGACCGCCGTAGATGGGCCCATAGACAAAGCCTGCGCCCCAAATCATTTCCTGGTTTTTCACCCACTTATCACCTTTGGTGTAGACGAAAATATCCCGGAATTTGTCTTCCTGCATGGGTTCGAGGGCATACACGCCCAGGCTTTCCACGGCGGTGGCGTACTGCTTCACTTTGTCCCAGTGCTGCTTGTTGCCGGGGCGGGTGCGGTAAAGGTAGGTTCGCGCCAGCAGGGCGTTGGCCACGCCGGTGTTGGCGCGGCCATCCACGAAATTGGGCTTGGGGGCGGGCAACCCTTTGAGCGATTCTTCCAAATCCTTCACCACCTGATTCCAGCACTCCTCGTTGGTGGCTTTCTCGGGATAGTAGCTCTCGGGCGTCGTCACTTTCAGCACCAGCGGGACTTCCTCGTAGAGGTGTGTAAGCACGAAGTAGCAGAAACCGCGCATGAAATACGCCTCGGCCAGCACGCTTTTCTTGGTTTCCGCCGAAATGGCCGTATTGTCTATCACGTTCTCGATGATCCAGTTGGCCCGGTAAATCGTCTCGTAGCTAAACTGCCAACCATCACTGGCTACCTTCGTCTCGGGATTGTAGTTCAGCGTCAGGAAGGTGGACAGGCCGTTGTTTCCAAAATTCTTGGGAACCACCAGGTTGTCACCCCGCAGCATGTCGAAACTGGGCAGAAAGGCGTCGGCGTTGGCGCCGTAGAGCTTCGTCATGTAATCGTATAGGCCGATGGCTGCCTCCTTGGCGTCGGCGTCGTTGGTGAAAAAAGTATCGGCCGTCTTCTTGGTCGGGTGAATCTCTTTCAAGAATTCCGTCGTGCAGCTACCCAGGAAGAGCAGGGTGATACTGCCTATTATTTGAAGTGTCTTTTTCATAATGTAAAATTTTAATGATGGAATGAGTGAATGATAGAATATTGCTTTCGCCAGCTTATGCCTGTTCTATCATTCAAAATTCAAAATTGATACTAAAACCCTAGGTTCAAACCCAGCGAGAATATTCGCGACTTTGGGTACAGGCTGCTGTCGATGCCGCGTGAAACAAGACCTTCTTTTTGCGCCACTACTGGATCGAGAGCCACCTCGGGGTCGAGGCCCTTGTATTTGGTCAGGACGAAAAGGTTATTGATGCTCGTGTAAATCCGCATGGAATTGATGCCCAGTTTGTTGCCGATGTTGGTCGGCAGCGTATAGCCAAAGGCCAGGTTCTGCAGCCGCACGTACGAGCCATCTTCGATGAACGTGCTGATGGGCGCGGTTCCCGTTGGGTCTTTCCGGTTGCTGTTGGCCGCCTGAATCAACTGATTGTTGTTGGTGGGTGTCCAACGGTCGAGGGCCTCCGTAATCGTGTTGCGCTTGCCGCGGGTGTCGAGCAGGTTGCGCCGGGCTTCGTTGTAAATCTTATTGCCGAGAGAACTCCGGAAAAACAGCGTCAGGTCGAAATTGCGGTAGCTGAGGGTGTTGTTGAAGCCCAGATTGATGATTGGATTGACATTTCCGAGGTCAGTGCGGTCGGCAGCCGTAATGTTGTTGTCCGGCGTGTCCAGGAACTTGCCCGTTGGGCTGGTACTGCCGAGGTCGCGGTACTTGTAGTCGCCCAGCTGCGCACTCTTGTAAGGATTGTTCGGGTCGTCCAACTCGCTCTGAGAGTTGTAAATCCCCTCCACCTGATAGCCGTAAATCGTGCCGATGGGTTGGTTGAGGTAGCTCCTGATGCGGTCGCCCACCCACAGGTTGTTCGGCGGCAGGTTCGTGACCTTTCCCGTCAGGTGATCCAGGTTGAGCGAAGCAAACCAGTTGAAGCCCTTGGCATTCTGGCTCCGCACCAAATCGCCGGAAATCGAGAACTCGAAACCCACCTGGTTGAGCGAACCCAGGTTGGTGGTCTGAATGGACGAGAAACCGGTCGAGTAGGGGAGACTCAGCGCGTACAGCAAGTCGTAGGTTTTCTTCCAATACATGTCGGTGGTCAGGTTGAAACGGTTGAAAACCTTGGCATCCAGGCCGATGTCTACCTGCCGCGTCGATTCCCAGGACAAAGCCGGATCGACCAACCCCACCTGGTTGGTGGCGGTGCCGGCGATCACGACACCGACCAGATACGAAGGAATAGAGCGCAATAGCGGCTGCGACTGGTAGGATTCAATGTTACCGTTGCCCACGATGCCCCAACTTCCCCGCAATTTGAGCAGGTTGACGTTGGGAACATTGAAGAAACTTTCGTTGTGCAGGTTCCAGGCGGCCGACAGGCCGGGGAAATTACCCCACTTGCTTTCTTTGCCAAATTTGGAGGAGCCGTCCCGCCGCAGTGTGGCCGTCAGCAGGTAGCGGTCCTCGTAAGAATAGTTCAGCCGCCCAAAGTAAGAGGCCACCGTCCAATCCGACACGTCGGCGAATTTGTGGGAGTCGGTCAGGTGATCCTGCTGACCATTGTTAAAGGAAAACCCGTCCACGAAGAAAGGATTGTTCCCAATCAGAATTTTGCCCGGATCGGCTTCTTCCACCGCAATGCCCAGGCCTTCCTGGTAGAACTTCTGCCCCGATTGACCTACTAAGGCTGTGATAGAGTGTTTGTTGAATTTGGCGGTATAGGTAGCGGTGTTCTCACTAAGCCAGGAGTAGGTTTGGCTCTGCTTGTGTTCCAGCGAGCCACCCGTGGGACGGAAAGGCCCCACGTTCTGGATCAGGTACTTCATTTTGGTGTAGTTTAAATCCGTACCAAGTGAAGCTTTCAGCACCAGTCCTTTGATCGGCTCGATGCTCAGAAATCCGTTGGCGATCATGCGGGCTGTGTTGATCGGTGCCCGTGCCACGTCGATGTCGAGGTAGGGTGTTTGGGTGTTCAGGGCATCGGAAGATGCCACGCCGTAGCTTTTACCCCAAAGCTCATCGTAGGCTTTCACGGTGCCGTCGGAAGTGAGGTAGTAGCCTTCGTACTGTCCGCTGGGAAAGCGCACGGGGTAGTTGGGGGCCATTTTCATGGCGTTGTTATATACCCGGTTGTTGCTGATTGACTTCTGATCCACGTACGACAGGTTGGTGTTCAGCCCGAAACGCACCCGACCCCGCCACGCCTTCGACTCGGCGTTGAAGCGGGCGGAGTAACGCTTGTAGAAGTTGGACTTGATAACGCCCTGGTTGTTGAGGTAGCCCACCGAACCGGAGTAGTTGGTCTTGTCCGACGATCCGTTGAAGGTCACATTGTAATCCTGGATAGAACCCGTGCGAAGTACCTCGTCGAGCCAGTTGGTGTTGTAGTCGGTCGGGATAGCCTGCTGCTGGCCGGGATTGAAGGCCAGGTTCTGCATGTTCACCCCGCCACGGCTATACGCATCGAAAAGCAGATTAGAGAACTGGTTGGCATTCATTAAATCCCAGGATTTGGCCAGTTTTTGCACCCCGGTGTTGATGCTGACATTCATGCCGCTGGTGCTGGTGCGGCCCGTCTTGGTGGTGATCAGGATCACGCCGTTGGCGCCGCGTGCACCGTAAATGGAGGTGGCCCCGGCGTCTTTCAGGATTTCGATGGACTCGATATCGTTAGGGTTGATCATCGACAGAATATCCGTCCGGTCGCCGGAAACACCCATACGCGAGCCTGCGTACAGGTCACTAGCACTGGCGGCTACCGGAAAGCCGTCGATAACGATCAGTGGGTTAGCGCTGGAATTGACCGAGTTAGCCCCGCGAATGCGGATCGTGCCGCCCGCGCCGGGTGCCCCCGAACCCGTCACCACGTCCACGCCCGCCGCCCGTCCTCCGAGGGCTTCGGTCAGGTTAGTCTTGGGAATATTCTGGATCGTTTCGCCCTTCACCTGCGACACCGATACCGTCAGCTCGCCTTTGCCCTGTGTGCCGTAGCCCACTACGACCACCTCATTGAGAAGTTTGTCGTCTGTTTTGAGCGAAACATCGAGCGTTTTCTGGTTGCCCACGATTTTCTCGATCGGTTCGTAGCCCACAAACGAAAACACCAGCACCGACCGCTCATTGGGTACGGCCAGAGTATATTCGCCGTTCTGATTGGTGGATGTACCACGCGATGTGCCCTTGATTAGGATGTTGACGCCCGGCAACCCGCTGCCGTCTTTTATATCGGTTACCTTGCCCGACACTGTAATGTCCAGCGGAATTGCAAGGGGAACCAGGCGACCGCGCATTTCGAGCAGACTTTGTGTTTGCTGCCGGGTGAGTATGATGTACTTGCCCGACACATCGTAGGTAAGCCGCAGCGGATTCAGAATTTTGTCCAGAACCTGGGCCAGCGGCTCTTCATCGGCGGTCAGGCTCACGCGGTCGGCATTTCGGAGCAACGCTGGGTCATAGCTGAATTTCACATCGGCGGATTTTCCAATCCTGGTAAGAGCGGTGCGCACATCCTGATTCGATAAATTGATCGAAACCGGACGGGCGAGTAGTTCCTGGGCGTTACTGTCCTCCGCCAGGCTGATCCCGAAGGTCAGCATCACAATAAACAGATGAAAGCAGGAGAATTTAGCCATAGACACGAATACTTCGACGGGTAGTCTACATTTTTTCATAATTTTGAAAGTTTTGTTGGTTAGAGAATAGGCAATCGGCAAAACATTTCCCGCGGCCCGGCAAGGCCATTGGGGAGCAGTTTTCGGTCGGGAGTGTTAGCGCACTGCCGACCGTTTTTGGTCAATCTTTCTTCATAATTTTTTGGTTAAAGGGTTTTAGATTAGGGATTTAAATTGGAATTTCATTAAACTCAACTAAGTGTTTCGTAACTGATTCACTTCCTTTTACTTTCCACAATCACCTTAGCGTCCACAATCTGGTAAGACAGACCGAGCGTCTTGCAAATCACATCCAGCTTTTCGTATAGCGTTTCGTCTTCCATGCTCACGGTGAGGGCCCGGTGGGCGGTTAGGTCGTTATCAGCGACGATTTCCACGCCGTAGGCGCGTTCCAGCGTGTCGAATACCTTTTGCAAAGGGGTATTAAAAAAATCAAAGGAGGGTTTCTGGCTGGGCGGCGTGAGCAGTTCCGGCGTAGCGACGAGGGTTTTGCTGAGTTGGATTTGGTTTTTGAGAAAAATCGCCTGCTGGTTGGGCGTCAGCACCACGCCCGTGCGTTGCGCTTTGGCAGATGCTTCCTCGAAATCTTTCCTGACAAAAACCGACACCCGGCCCGTCCTGACCTGCACGGTCACTTCCGGGGCGTCGTCGTAGGCTATCACCCGGAAACTCGTGCCGAGTACCTTCGTGACCGTTTCGTTCGCGTAGACAAGAAAGGGCTGGTTGGGATTTTTTTGTACTTCAAAAAATGCCTCTCCGGTCAGGGACACCACGCGTTGCGCGGCGTCGAATGTTTTGGGGTAAGTCAGGCGGCTGTTCTTGCCCAGGCTCACCACGCTACCATCGCTGAGGTGGACTTTGAGGATTTTGTCGGCGTGATTGACCTCTTCCATGGTTGGCGTAGGCGGAGTCGTCTCGACCGCCAGCGGAGCCGAAGTTCCGGGATTTTCGCGTTGGAACCACCACAGCGAAGTACCCACGCCAGCCACCAACAGTACCGACGCCGCTACCCGCCAAGCCATCAGCGGGAGCCGGAAGCTGCGTCGGGGTGGCTGAGTGCGCCGTTGCACATTTTGCCAAATGGCAAGGGATAACGCCGTATCCGACGGGGCTTGCTGCGTGGCTTTCAATTGCAGCATGAGTTGGCGGGCGGCCAGTATTTTGTCGGTTTGGCCGGGGTGAGTCGCCAAATATTCTTCCCAGAAAGAGCGGTGTACTGATTGGGGCCGAAGCACCCAATCTTGGAAGGACTCGTGGAATGCGAAATCTTCAATCTCAAAATGCGAAAAGTCCTTTGACATCGGGGAGCGGAGTTGGGGGTTCGCTCTATGGTGTAAAAACGGACTTCTTTTAGTCCATTTTTTTCAAAGAAATTTCAAGAAAAAGCAAAAAAGGCCGAAAGAAGGGGGATCAGGGCCGATAACTGCATCCGCTCGCGCAGGGTTTTCAGGGCAGCGGCGCACCCCCCGTAAGGCACGTTGGGCTGAAGGCTGAAGGCGCTCTCGTCGGCGTAGCGCAAGTCGATACGCCGACGAGAGCGCCAGGCACACCAGCAGGCCCAGTACTTCTCTGGCCGCGCTCACTTGCTCTTCCGGGGGCCGCTTGGGCGGACGGCGGCGGAAGCGCTTCCAGCGCCAGCCGTTTTTTTAAGAGCCTGCGCAAGGTCTGCTGCGACATCTTCTTGCCCAAGACAGCCTCGATCCGCTCTCGCGCCAAGTCGAGTTTCTGGGGGGGGGGGGCTCTACGATCCGCTCGATCTGGTCGACCTCCCTGCGGTTGTCGATGCGTAGGATGGCCGGGCGTCCCGGCCCCTTGGCCGTGTGCAGCCCGGCTAATCCGGCCTGCTCATATCGGTCGAACCACTTAACCACGCTTTGGCGGTTGCAGTCGAGTATATCGGCGATGTCGGGTATCTTGCGCCCTTGGTCGCTGAGCAGGATCATCTGGCAGCGAAGCCGGAAAGTGGCCTTCTTGCCAGTTTTGTGGCCTACGATCAGCGCTCCGCGTTGCTCGCCACTCAGTTTGATGTATCGTTTCTTTTCTTGCAGGGAGGCAAGGTAAAAATTATATCTATATTTTTGACCTACTACTTAATCCTCTCGGAGGTGTGCAGGTTACGTAGACAGATTCCCAGTTTGGGACCCGCCAAATTGCATGATATGATGCAAGAGTTTTTAGCGAAGCACCGGATCAAGGACCGGCAGGAATAAATTCCACAATATCCTGAAATATAAGGAGTTACTGGCTAATGGAAAAATAAGCAGAATCCGAACGACAGACTCTAGTCACTCTTATCGTAAATATCCGAATCGGGTTAAAAATCTCTTTCCCCAAAGGCCTAACGAGCTTTGGGTTAGCGATCTGACCTACCTCCCACTCGGTTCGCATTTTGCTTATTTGAGCGTTGTCATGGATGCCTATTCGCGGAAAATCGTCGGCTAGTCGTTACATAAAACCCTGGAAGCCAAGGGGTCGCTACAGGCTCTGGAAATGGCCTTGGTTCAGCGTGGAAGGCTTCCCATAACAGGATTTTTATTTATCTGATTTTAAGCCAATTAACACTGTTTCTCCACGTATATGCAAAAGGCGTTTTGTTGTTGCTACGTAGGACAAGTACCCATGACGCCTTTCGGTAGTATGCTAAACGACTAGGAAATAGCCACAGTACTGACCTACGTCCGAAAATCTTTCGGCAACAATTCTTCCGCTATTTCGGCCGAGAAGGTCAAGGCGGTGCGGGCGGCTACGGAAAAAGACCCGATGTTTTATAAACCCCATTAGTTGCTGAAAGCACACCCAATGGAAAAGTGAAACTCTAACTAATCACTCATAGGCCGCGCTTCGGGACTTTCCGGACGCGGCTTCTTTCGATGAGCCAGCATTTCGAAGCTTACAGGGCTTTCAGTTTAATAAAAATGTGTCTTCAGCTGCCAATTGCGGGTAGAAAGTCCGTAAGATTCCTTTTTGTAGACACATGAATATTCAAATTTTGATTAGCACAATTAGCATCAATCAATACCAACTTTGCCTGCGATACCCCTAAAATCTTACTGGCTTCAATCGGAAGAAACCGAACGTTGGAACGCCTTTCGGGCGGGCGATCGTACGGCTCTCGGGCAAATCTATGACCAGCACATACAAGAGTTGCTCTCCTACGGTTACCGAATTACGAACGATCGCCAGCTGATTCGCGACAGCATACAGGATTTGTTTCTACAACTGTGGACACAGCGCGAAACCATCTCCCCCACCGACTCAACCAAGTTTTACCTTTACCGCTCGCTGCGTAACCGCGTTATCCGCAACGCCGGGAAATCCACTCAACTGGCAACTGATCTGCAATTAGCTCCCGAAGATATTTTGGCAGAACTTCCGGTGGAAAACACCTGGATTGCCCAAGAGAAACAACAGGAGCAAGCCGACAAATTACGCGCTGCCATTGACCGACTTCCCAAGCGCCAGCAGGAAGTGATTCAGTTGCGCTACTATCATGATTTCAACGCGGAAGAAATAGCGAAACTATTGGAAATCAATAACCAATCCGTTCGCAATTTGCTGCACCAGGCTATTGGCCGTTTACGTGATTTCTTTGGCGATGGCTTCTTTCTTTGCCTGATGCTCGTCGAGTTTTTCAAAAAACTTTAAATTTTTTTCACAAAAAACAGTACAAAACGACTTTCTCCCGATTTAGGGGGCAAGAACGACTTGTACTATGTTTCAAAAATACGCCTCCTTCCAGACCGCCGACTTCGTGGCCGATACCGACTTCATCGAGTGGGTGCGTCGACCTACGCCTTCATCCAACCAGTTTTGGCAGGAGTTCCTGGAAGTGTTTCCCCACCAGCAGCCCGCCTTGCAGCAGGCCCGGCAAACGGTCCGGCTATTGATCGAGGAAGGGAGAACAGTTTCTGATCCAGAAGACGCTAAGCAAATCTGGGAAGCCATCGAAGAAAGCCTTGACGCTGCATCGGTTCGGCAGATCGGCTTTTTACTCAACGGTTGGCAACGTTGGGCGGCAGCCGCCGCGGTGGTATTGACGCTGGGTTCTGGCTGGTATTGGTTTGTTTTCTCGACTTCTCCTAAGCCCGACACTTACCAGGCACTCGTGGAGGAAGCCGAAGCAAGTCAGTCATTAGAAGAAGTAATCAATACAACTACCAAACAGCAGTTAATTAACTTACCCGATGGCAGTACGATCACGCTCGAAAAAGACAGTCGAGTGAGTTTTGCAAAAAGCTTCGACGGCATAAATCGGGAAGTTTATCTTACCGGAGCGGCTTTTTTCGATGTGACAAAAAATCCCGACAAACCATTTCTGGTATACTCCAATGAATTAGTAACGAAAGTGTTGGGTACCAGTTTTCGTATTCAGGCTTTTGAAAGAGACAAAAATATTGTCGTTTCTGTAAAAACCGGGCGGGTGTCGGTGTATCCGAAAAAGTCCCCCGAAAGCACCGATCCCGAAACGGCGGGGATGCTGTTGACACCCAATCAGGAGGTAAGCTTTGCCCGCACTGAGGAGCGATTCAACCGGACGCTTATCGAAAAACCAACTGTACTGCTCACCGAAGAGGAACTACAGCAATACTCCTTCGAGAATGCCCCGGTCAGCTCTATTTTCGCCGCCTTGGAAAAAGCCTATGGTGTTGACATCGTCTTTGACGAAGAAGTCCTGGCCAACTGCCATTTGACCACTTCCCTCTCTGCTGAAACACTCTTCGACAAGCTGGCTGTCATTTGTGAAGGTATCGGCGCATCTTACAAGGTAGTTGACGCGCAGGTAGTTATTGAGAGCCGAGGGTGCAGGTAGTTCAACTGGTAATAAATTAATGTGGAATGTCGGAATAGTTCGGTGGTCATAATATTCCCAATCGCCGGGCGACCCCGTCCGACTTTCAAAATTTAAAGTTACGCCTATGTAACACTATCCTATGAACGAAAAAGGCCGACGACGTTTGCAGCGTCGTCGGCCCAGAAAAAGATCCCTCACTTTGTGCTTGCAGCACACACCGTTTGCAGCGGTGAAGAGGGGTGTCTTTGCGATCTTTCAAACCCAAAAACTTTTCAAACAATGAAAAAACCCTTACAAAAACAAGGAAAACTGTTCCTGCTTATGAAAATCTCGCTCGTTCAGCTTTGCCTAGCGGTGATTTTTGCGGGACTCACCCACGCCCGCGATGCCTCGGCGCAGGAGTTGCTGAATCAAAAAATCAGTTTGAACGCGGTGAATCGCGATGTAAAGTCGGTACTTTCCGACATCGAGCAAAAAACCAAAGTGCGCTTTACGTACCGGCCCCGACTCATCGAGAACGAGTCCAGCGTTACGCTTTCAGCTACAAATGAACCTTTGGGTGAGGTACTTGAAAAACTATTGACGCCGCTGCGCTTGAAGTACAAAGTGATCGGTAAAGAAATCGTGCTGAGTCGATTGGCGACAACCTACGCACCTCCTCTCTCCCCCGCCGTTTTGTTCCCGACGGTAATTCAACCCGATCGACAAATAACGGGTACTGTGACTGACGAAGGCGGTGCAGGTCTGCCAGGCGTGAGTATTTTGGTGAAGGGAACCCAGAGAGGCACCACCACAATATCCGATGGCACCTACAATATATCCGTTCCCGATGGCTCGGCCACCCTGGTTTTTTCCTTCGTGGGGTACCTGGTGCAGGAAGTGGAAGTAGGTAGCAAGTCCCGAATCGATGTCAGCCTTCAAGTCGATACCAAGCTTTTGGATGAGGTAGTCGTCACAGCTTTTGGCATCAAAAAAGACCAAAAATCCCTTACCTACGCCACCCAACAGATTTCAGGAAAGGAAATTTCGGCGGTAGGCAACCCGAACGTGCTGAATGGCTTGCAAGGTAAAGTAGCTGGCGTGACGGTGAGCCTGAACAGCGGAATGCCCGGCAAGTCACCCGGTATTCGCATTCGCGGAAGCCGTTCGCTTACGGGCAACAACGCGCCGCTGTACGTCATCGACGGTCTGCCCGTTTCGGGCGGCGACCGAATCCTCGATCTCAATCCCAGCGACATCGAGTCCATGAACGTATTAAAAGGGCCGGCGGCCTCGGCCTTGTACGGACTGCGGGCTTCGAACGGGGTGATAATTATCACAACCAAGAATGGCTCTGGTGCCAAGGGAAAGCCTACGGTGTCTTTCGACACGCACTTCAGCGTCGATCAAGTGGGTTTTCTTCCTGACACGCAAATGGAGTTTGCACAGGGTGAGAATGGTCAGTTCAATCCTAATTCCATTTTCACTTGGGGGCCTCGCATCAGCACGATGAGCACGTACACCAACCAACTCGGCGAGCAGGAGGAACCGGGCGTTTACGACAACGACAAAGCGTTTTTCCAGAATGGCCACACCATGAACACCAATCTGTCTTTTTCCAACTCGGGCGACTTTGGTAATTTCATGATCGGCTTCGGACGAAACGACCAGAAGGGCATCGTCCCTAATTCGGGGATGTCGCGAAATAACGTAAAGTTCAATGGCGACTTCAAGCTACTCAAAAACCTCACCTCCACGATCTCGTTCAACTTTTCCGATCTCAGGATCGACGACTTTCCGGAGGAATTCGGGAACGCCAATATCTTCCGGGGCCTGACGGAGACGCCTCCCTCGTATAATTTGGCCAAGAAGCCCTACGCGTTTCCTGACGATCCCTACCGCCAAATATTTTACCGCGTATCGCAAAACAATCCCTACTGGATAGTCAACAATGCCTTTCGGGACGAAAACACCAAAAGAACATTGGGCAACATCCTGCTCAACTACAAACTGGGCAACAATCTGGCGCTCAACTACCGGATTGGCATGGATCACTACACCACCAAAGCCACCAACTACCGTGAACTCGGCTATGCCACCGCCGGACGAACTAATCCTCCCAGCGGCGGCAGCATTAACCTGGACAACAGGTTTGCCAATCAATTGAATTCTAACTTTTTCCTGACCTATAACAAACAGTTCCAGGATGCCTGGTCGCTCGACTTCATTGTCGGCAACGAAGTGTTTGACAACCGCTCGGAAAGAATCAGCACCCGTGGCTCCAACCTGGTAGTGGGCGGTTGGCCCAACCTGGACAATGCGACCCTGATCGCGGGAGACAACTCCACCAGTCGGCAGCGAATCGTCGGTTTTTACGCCAATGCCAACGTGGGATGGCAGGACAAAATATTTTTGAACGCATCGGGCCGAAACGACATCGTATCGAATATGCCCGCCGGAAATCGTTCTTTCTTTTATCCCTCCCTTGGGGTCAGCGCCATCATCACAGAATTTCTGCCGGAAAGCAAGCGCGTCTTTTCCTTCGCCAAGCTGCGGGCGACGGTGGCCGAAGTAGGACAGGCCGGGCCGCTGTACGTCAGCAGCCGGGGCTTTGTGGCCAACAATCCCGGCGGCTTCACTTTTCCCTACCAGGGACTGGCCAGTTATACCCAAAGCGGCACCCGCATCAATCCCGAACTACGCCCGGAAAACACCCGGACGTTTGAGATTGGGGGCGATATTCGTTTCCTGAACGATCGCATTGGTATCGACTACACCTACTTCGATAGCAAGTCCGACGGTCAGATATTCAATGTCCCCGTGGCGATTACGACCGGGGCCTCCAACGAAGTGCGGAACGGCGGGAATCTGCGAAATACCGGCCACGAAGTGGTGCTTTCCCTGATTCCGGTACAAACCAAGGATTTCCGGTGGGTGTTCAACACCAACTTCACTACCTACAAAAGTACGGTACTCGAACTGTACGGAGGCACCGAGCGGGCCGTCATCTCGGGATCGGATGTCATCACGCTGGTGGCGGAGGTGGGCAGCCAGTACCCGGCCTTCATCGGAACGTCTTATCGGCGGGACCCGCAATCGGGACAAATCGTATACCAGGGAGACAAAAGCAAAACCGATTACGGCCTTCCGCTGATCGACAATAGCCAAAAAGTACTAGGAACCCCTACTCCGGACTTTGAAATGAATTTTATCAATAGCCTAACCTTCAAAGGATTCACTCTATCGGCTCAGCTCGATTGGCGGAGTGGAGGGTATATTTACTCTCAGTCGTATATCGAATCGCTACGGCGGGGGCTGGCCGGAGACACCCGGGACCGGGAGACACAGTTTGTCCCCCAGGGCAAGAAAGGAACCTTTGTCAATGGGCAACTGGAAGTTACGGGCGACAATGACATTACGGTCAACAAAGATCGGAACTACTTTAACAGAGTTTTCCAAATCAACGAGGAAGGCTTACAAGATGCTTCTTTCGTTCGCCTGCGGGAGTTGAGCCTGAACTACAACTTACCCGCGGCCTGGCTCTCCAAAGTGAAGATCAGTGGTGCCTCCGTGTATTTCACCGGACGCAATCTGTTCTTGATTACTGATTCGTACTACGATCCCGAGGTGAACACCACCGAAGGCCCTTTTTCCAACAACAATTCCCAGGGAATTGAAATCTCTCAGATTCCCCAGACCCGTAGCTTCGGGGCCGGACTCAGACTCAAATTTTAAAGACCATTACGAATATGAAAAATCTGAAAATATATCTTACGGTGCTGGTTTTCGCGCTCAGTTCCTGCTCGGAGGATGTCTTGAACGACATCGATACGAACCCTAACCAGATTAACGACGTGCCGCTGAGAACACTATTGACCCAGATTCAAGTCAGTTACGTGACGGAAGTGGCGGGCGGAGGAACAGCGCTGAACACCTATTATCTGTCGGAACAAAACACGTTTGTTCTTGGTGAAAATCGTTTGGAAGCCGTCCAAAGCGTGGGCGGGGGGCTGTGGTCCCAAGCGTACCAGTCTCTCAACAATCTGGCGATCTTAAAGCAGAAAGCCGTCGCTGCCAACGCCAACACTTACGCCGGCATTGCTGATGTCTACAGAGCCCTTAATCTAGCCGCATTAACTGATCTTTTTGGCGACATTCCTTATTCCGAGGCTCTGCGAAGCGATATCATCAACCCCGCCTTTGATTCCTCGACGAGTATTTACGCCGAAATTCAGAATGTCCTCGACCAGGCCATCGCCAACCTGGAAAAAGAACCCGGCCTGCTGGCACCCAAAGGCGACGATTTGATTTTTGGCGGAAACAAGGCGCTGTGGATCAAAACCGCCTACGGTTTGAAGGCCCGCATGTACAATCGGCTGAGCAATTTGGATCCTGCGGGTTCAGCCACCAATGCGCAGGCGGCCGTCTCGAAGTCGTTCGCTAACGACAATGAGAATTTCACATTTACCAAATTCGCCAATTCCAATGCGAACGCCAATCCATTTTCGAACGCTCAAAACAATCAACCCGCCTCGGCGGTGGGCAACGGAATTTACAAGGCGATGGCCAGTTTTGGTACCAATGGAAAGGCAGAAGACGATCCGCGAGCCAACATCTGGTTCACCAAAGTAAAGGGACAGATTATTCCGGCCCCCAATGGTACGGCCCGCCCCGACTTCGGCGAACCGCGGCTCGACGGTGCTTTTTATTCCAAGCCCGAAATCTTCAAGTACTTTGCCGCCCCCATGCCGCTGCTGACTTTCGTGGAGCTGAAATTTATCGAAGCCGAAGCGCAGCTTCGGCTGAACAAACGGACAGAGGCCTACGGTGCCTACCAAACGGCCGTTTCGCTGGCCCTGAAACACGCGGGCGATTTCAATCCGGCGGTGAAACTGAGCCAAGCCCAAATCGACAGCTACCTGCCATGCCCAAGGTGTTGCCAGGAGCCGAAGGACTTAGTTTGCGGGATATCATCGTGCAGAAGTACATTTATCTCTACCAGTATCAGCCCATCGAAGCTTACAACGACCTCCGCCGAACCGCACTAATTCCGGTGACCGACCCAACCGGACGTCCCAACCGAATTCCCTACCCGGTTTCGGAACTGACGCGAAATTCCAATACGCCGAAGGATATCGATAACATTTCGGCCTTTGAACCGCGCACCAAGGTGTTTTGGGCGAAGAAGTAAATTGCTATCCCTCTGATAAAACTACCGCTCGGAATCCTTCTTCCGAGCGGGTTTCAATTCCCTAGAAAGAACAGCTAATGAAAACGAGTTTTTGTGTACTGTTGGCTTTGCTCGCTTTCCACACGCTTCCAGCCCAGAAACACGACGTCGTCGTTTACGGCGCAACGCCCTCCGGTATCTTCGCCGCGATCAACGCCGCCCGCGAGGGCCATAGCGTGGTCTTGGTGGAAGAGTACCCGCACATCGGCGGACTGATGACGGGCGGATTGTCGTTCACCGATTTTCGCTCGCTGGAATCGCTGAGCGGTACTTTCAACGAGTACCGCTTTCGAGTGCTGGATTATTACGAAAAAAAGTACGGGCCGAATTCGCCCCAGATCGCTGACAGCTATTTCGGGGTCAATGCCGAGCCGAAGGTGACAATGCTGATTTTCCAGCAAATGCTGGCCGAACAGCCCTCGATAACAGTTTTTACCCGACACAGAATAGCCAAAGCCAGCGTCACGAAAAGCAAAGCGGGCCTCTCAAAAATCGACGCGGCGACCTTTACCGATTTAGCCACCGGAAAATCCGTGGTCATTTCTGGTAAAATCTTTATTGACGCCACTTATGAAGGCGATTTGGCCGCTGCCGCCGGTGCCGAATACCGGATTGGTCGGGAGTCGCGGGAGGAGTTTTGCGAGATTCACGCGGGCAAGATTTTTACTAAAAACGGCCAAATCGTCACGGGCAGCACGGGTGAGGGCGACGACAAAGTGCAAGCCTATAATTTCCGGCTGATTATGACTGACTCGGCGGCAAACCGCCGGATGGTCGAAAAGCCCGCACACTACGACCGCAATGAATTTCTGCCCATTGCCGAAGTTTTTGCCAACGGAAAAGTAAAGCAGATTTTCACCCAAAGTCCGGCGGGAATTCTCCGGGTGCAGCCACTCGTCAACCGGAAGGCCGACATCAACGACATCAAGAATGCCCCCGTTCGGATGTCGTCGTTGGGTAAAAACTATGCCTACCCCGACGGTAGTCCCGAGGTCAGGGACAGAATCATCGCCGAACACCGGGAACACATTCTGGGCATGATTTATTTTTTACAAAACGATGAGAGCATCCCGCTGGCTGCCCGAAAGGAAGCGCGGGAATGGGGGCTGGCAAAGGATGAATTCGTGGATAACGAGAACTTTCCCTACCGTCTCTACATTCGCGAAGCCCGGCGGATCATGGGCGACGTCGTTTTTACCGAGAATAGCCCTGGTCTTGCTCCCGGATCGGTTCGTAGTCGCCTCGAATCTAATTCCGTTGCCATCAGCGACTATGCGCTCAATTGTCACGGGGTTGCACCGCCCGGCCCGCTGTACCCCGATATGACCGAAGGCGATTTCAATGTCTCCCCGCAACCTTTCCAAATTCCATACGGAGTCCTTTTGCCCAAAAAATTCGACAACCTGCTCGTTCCGGTGGCAGTTTCATCCAGCCACGTTGGGTTCTGTGGCATCCGCCTTGAACCGACTTGGTCCGCATTGGGCCAGGCTGCGGGCTTGGCGGCGCACCTGAGTTTAAAAAATAATGTATCGACCACAGGAGTGAACGTCACCGATCTGCAAGCTCTATTGCTGAAAAAAGGCGCAAAAATTATCTATGTGAGTGATGTTGAATACAATTCGCCTTATTTCCAGGCTGTTCAATATTTTGGGGCCAAAGGCTTTTTCCATGATTTATATCCATTGGATGAAGTAAATCTTCGCTCCGTTCCGGTTCTCAAATTACAATACAGCGGCCCTATGCTCTATCACGATGTCGAGCCAGATAAGGAACTTGACTCGGATTTGGCAAAAAGCTGGATCGCCAGACTACCCAACGACAAGCAATCTTCGGCCTTACAACTCTTGCCGAGAAAACCCTGGAAGCGGGGCGAATTTCTACTGGCCCTTTTCCAAATCATAAACCCTTGAAATCATGATGAAACGCAGAGATTTTCTAAAAAAAGGCACTTTGACCTCTTTGGTTCCCTTCGTGGGAAGCGCCGCCTTCGCTACGCAACGAATCGACCCATCCGTTTTTCAGGAACCCAATCAGGAACTACCCATCGTCAAGGAAACCGATGTAATCGTCTGTGGCGGTGGCCCGGCGGGCATTGGGGCCGCGATAAGTGCCGCCCGGAGCGGGGCTAAAACTACCCTCATCGAGATGCACGGCTGTCTCGGAGGCGTCTGGACGGCCAGTTTGTTGAGCAACATCATCGACCACGGTGCTAAAAAGGGCATCATGAAAGAGCTAGTCGATCGCCTGAACGCCACCGACGGACAGTATGACGCCAAAAAATACGACGCCGAGCTGATGAAATGGACGCTCGACGAAATGTGCCGCGAAGCGGGCGTGGAGGTGCGCCTCCACACGCGGGTTACGGCGGCCTACTTGGACAAGCAAAAGAAGATCGACTGCATTGCCACCGAGAGTTTTTCGGGACGGGAAGCCTGGAAAGCCAAGGTGTTCATCGACACGACGGGCAATGGCGAACTCGCGGCTCGGGCGGGTTGCGAATTCAGTATGGGCGAGCCGGGAACTGGACGGGTACAGCCCATGTCGCTAATGGTTATCCTGAGCGGAATAAACGAAGCGGATTTGGTACGGGAAGGCTACGTCAAAGGATTGGGAAAAGATGGCTCGCCTACGAGTGAAGGGAAGAAGAAACTCCATCAAGACATTCTCGCGGCGGGTGTTGACGCCAGCTACACCATGCCCAGTTTTTTCACGGTTCGTAGCGACATGGTGGCCCTAATGACCAATCACCAGTACGGCGCGTCGGCCCTGAATGCGGATGCCATCACGAAAGCCACGCTCGAAGCCCGCAACGAAGTGAACCAAATTGTGAACGCCCTGCGGAAAACGGGCGGGATGTGGGCCAATCTGCGGATCGTCAATTCGGCGGCACAGATCGGTATCCGGGAAGGACGCCGCATCCACGGGCTATACATGCTCACCAAAGAAGACCTCATACGCGGGGCGCAATTTGAGGATGGTGTGTGTAATGTCACTTTCGTGGTGGACATTCACTCTCTGGTAAAGGGCGAAGGCGGCGGCTACGGCGCGGGCGGCGTGAAGATGAAACCCTACCAGATTCCCCTCCGCTCACTGATTGCCAAAGACGTAGACAACCTCATGATGGCAGGCCGCTGCATCAGCGGCGATTTCTACGCTCACGCCAGCTACCGCGTCACGGGCAATGCCGTACCGATGGGCGAGGCGGCGGGCAAGGTTTCGGCTAAAGCGGCGCTGACGGGGCGGTTACCGTGGCAAGTGGGCTGGAACGAAGTGGAAGAACTCGCGAAAAACTGATCGTTAAGCTACCTCAAAAAAGTTAAAAGCTATTCTTCCTTTGCTCCGTTGACCAAACGGCAAACTTCAATTCACTGCCTCGTTACCGTTTACTATTGATGAATTACGCGATCCCAACCTTTTCATTAGGGCTTTTCCTTATCCTGAGTTCCTCGGCGGCCTCCTCCCAGGACTCACTTCGAGTTACTTCGCCCAATGGCAGCCTAAGCTTTCAATTCTCGATTCCGGCAGGCGGGGGGCCTCACTACGAGATCCAATACAGTGGCAAGTCTGTAGTTTTACCCTCGGTCCTCAGTCTAACGGACAATATCACCACCAAAAACTGGCAGCGGTTTGTTGTGGTGGGCATTTCAAGAAACAGCCGAAATGAAACCTGGCGGCCCGTGTACGGCGAACGCGATCTGATCCCCGACCGCTACCAGGAGTTGACTATCACGCTGCAAGACACCGTAGGATTCAAGGGACTTTCCAGTCGGCAAATCCAGATCATTGCCCGCGCCTACGACGAAGGCGTCGCTTTCAGGTACTTTTTCCCCGAAAGCCTGACGACCCAAACCATCGACATCAAACAGGAGACAACCCATTTCCGACTTCCACCCGAAAGTAAGCTATATGCCACCAGCCACGCGCAGGGTTCTTACACGGTAATTTCGCCCAAAGACCTCGACTTTTCCGCAGAGCTCCCTTTGACCATACAACTAAAAAATGGGTTGTGGGCCAGTATTTTGCACGCCGGACAAACGCATTTTCCGCGCGTAAGGCTAAGGGCAGAAAAGGGTGAATTAGTGAGTGAATTGTTTGGAGCCATTGTAGGTACTTCGCCCTTCGGCACGCCGTGGCGGGTGGTCATGGTGGCCGATAGGCCGACCCAATTGCTGGAAAATAACTACCTCATCCTGAATCTCAATCCGCCGAATCAAATCGAAACTACGGGTTGGATCAAACCCGGAAAAGTAATGCGGGAGATCACCCTCTCGACCGCCGGGGCAATGAAACTGATCGATTTTGCGGTAGAGCAAAACCTGGATTTCATCCACTTTGATGCGGGTTGGTACGGTCACGAATACGAACGAGCTTCCGACGCCAGCCGGGTCAGTGTGGATCCTCGCCGAAACCCCGTCAATGATTTGGATTTGCCCAAAATAATTAAGGCGGCTAAAGCAAAGGGAATAGGCGTGATACTGTACGTGAACCGTCGGGCGCTCGAGAACCAACTTGACACGATTTTCCCACTCTATGAAAAGTGGGGCGTGGCGGGCGTAAAGTTCGGCTTTGTTCATACAGGTTCGCACTACTGGACGGCCTGGGTGCACGAAGCGGTGAAAAAAGCCGCGAAGCACCATCTCATGGTGGACATCCACGACGAATACATGCCCACCGGATTCAGCCGCACCTACCCCAATCTAATGACGCAGGAAGGGGTTCGGGGCAATGAGGGATTTCCCGACGCCACCCACAACACCACCCTTCCCTTCACGCGTTACCTGGCCGGAGCCGCCGACTACACCTACTGCTTCAACGAACCGAAGTTGAAGAACACCAAAGCCCACCAACTGGCCCTGTCCATTGTCAATTACAGTCCGTGGCAGTATCTTTATTGGTACGGCAAACCCGAATATTACGATAATCGTGAAGAAATAGAGCTTTGGAAAACGATGCCTACGGTTTGGGACGAAACCCGTGTTCCGGCTGGTCTACCTGGCGAGTATATTACGATCGTTCGCCAAAGCGGTGACGAATGGTATGTGGGGACAGTGACCAACAACGAGGCACGTAAGGTGTCGATAATTTTTGATTTTTTACCAGAGGGGAAAAAATACAGGGCGGAAATTTATGAGGACGATGGAGCCGATGGCATCAAGAAACGAGTAGCTAGCCTAACCGCCAGTCAGTCACTAGAATTTGCGGTGCGGCCAAAAGGTGGTGTGGCCATCCGGTTGATAGAAACGAAGTTCAGATGAATCTTTATCAGACAGAAAATTATTGGACGAGGTATTCGTTTGGGGAGAAGGGCCAAAACCGAGTTCAAACTTGATAGTCGGGTATTTGATTTAGGGTAAGACCTAGTCAGTGCCAGGGCAATGAACTGGGAGTGCCGAACAAGGTGCCTTCAGTTGGGCAAGTATCGAAGGACAGATCATCCTCTACCCAAGCCTCAACGAAATCTGCTTTGCCGCCTGTTTTAGCGCCTTCACGATTTCCCGTCGCTTAGCGTCAGAACAGCGGTACTCCGGCAGGAAAACACTCAGCCCGGCTACCATTTCTTGCCTGGAAAAAACGGGAGCGGCAAAACCAAGTACGTGGCGGTCTTTGAGGTTAGTGAACGCGATCTCGTCGCGCCGGATAGCGGCCAATTCCACCTTCAGGCCGTCGGTAGTGGCGCCGCCGGGCCATAGTTCTTCATCGGGCAGGCCGTTGAGCTCAATAAATCGCTGCAATCCTCCTTCTTTCAAGTAGGCCAGCAAAACCCGCCCGCTGGCGGTTTCGTACACATTCCTTTCCGAATGCACCCGTACCTGCACTTCCTGCGAGGAATTGACGACGCTCAGGGCGTAGCGCCGGTTGTTCTGTAAAACACCCAGAATGCACGATTCGCCAAGCTGAGCCGTGAGGTTTTTCATGATGTCCTCCGACGCCGTAATCAGATCCTGGCCGTAAGCGGTTTCGTTGGTGAGCCGAAAAGCCGCCGGGCCGAGGCGGTAGCCCTTTTTCTTCCCGATATGCTCCAGATAGCCACGGTGCACCAGCGTCTTGATGATATTGGCCGCCGTGGATTGATTTAGTTCCAGGCTGTCGGCCACTTCGGTCAGCGAAATAGCGTGGCCGTCGCGCCGGGCTACGAGTTCCAGGATGTCCAATCCCCGGATAATTACTTGTACCATCTTTCCAGTCGTTTTTCTTTTTACTTCATCATTATGGGAGTAAAGGTAAACGTTTATCACGAATACGATAGGATTAAGAATTTGAGAATTATTTATTATAAAAAATATAAATGTCTGAAATACAAAATTTTAAACTTATAAAAACATCAAATAGTGTTATATTAAATAAATTAATTAATGTTTCATTTGGGCTGAATGAAATAGTTTTATAATATTGTATCGTTGTAGTATTAATCAACTATGCAATAGTATTTCTTATGAAACAAACCCTTTTACTCAAAAAAATCTTTCTTTTTTGGAGTTTTTCCATGCTCCTGACGACGGCATTCGCTCAGACCATCACGGGCAAGGTCACTGACGAATCGGGCGAAGCCCTGCCCGGCGTTAGCATCGTCCAAAAAGGCACGACCAACGGCACCACCACCAACGCCGAGGGGCGGTACTCGCTGAATGTCAGTTCAACGAGTGTGGTACTTTCTTTCTCGTTTATCGGCTATTCGAGCCAGGAACAAGCAGTTGGTAACAACACTACGTTGAACGTATCAATGTCGCCTAGTGCCGAATCCCTTGAAGAAGTGGTGGTAGTAGGGTATGGCACCCAGAAAAGGAAAGACCTTACCGGGGCCATCGCCTCGGCGAATTTGGAGGCTTTCCGCGAGGCACCCAACGTAAGCATCCTCCAATCGTTGAAAGGCTCGCTGCCGGGCCTGACCATCGGCCAGACCAACCGCGCCGGGCAGGAAGCTTCCATCCAAATTCGGGGAGTGTCCACGCTCAACGGCAACACCTCGCCGCTCATCATCGTGGACGGACTGATTTTCAACGGCCGTTTCTCCGATATCAATCCTGCCGACGTAGCCAGCGTGGATGTTTTGAAAGACCCCAGCAGCAAGGCCATTTATGGTTCGCAAGCCGCTAACGGCGTAATTCTGGTGACGACCAAGTCGGGCCGCACGAACCAGAAGCCCACTATTACTTACTCGGGCAGCTACGCGACCTCCACTCCGACTATCGACACCAAGTTACTGGATCGGGAAGGGTACCTGCAAAAGGTACGCGATATAAATTACTCTAACGCCTATACAAAGGAATCAGGCTACACTCAGCTCAATCCGGCCTGGGACTTCAGTAATTCCGACATGAACCCCCAGTTGCTGGCGGGCATTCCCGCCGGAAACGACTACGACTGGTACGGCAACCTGACCCAGCCCGCCCTCATCACCAACCATAGTCTAGGCGTGTCGGGTGGTTCCGAAAAAACGACCTACTTTCTGTCGGCGGGTTATACGGGCGAAAAGGGCTTCGTCCTCAACGACGACTACAAAAGGGTAACCGCCCGATTGAACCTTGATACGCAGGTAACGAATTGGCTGACCATCGGGGCCAATACCTCCGGTACTTTCACGGATTTCTCCGGCGATGCCCCCTCGGTAGGCAACATCACAGTTACCTCCCCGCTGGTTTTGCCACGGGACGAGGATGGCAATTTTGTCATTAACCCCGTAGGAGACCAAACTACCAATGCCTTTTTACCCGCCACCAACGACAACTACAACACGCAGAGCCGTTTGGTGGGAAACTTCTACGGAGTCGTCAAAGTACCGGGTGTGCCGGGCCTTAGCTACCGGGCAAACTTTGGCAACAATGTGAGATTCTTTAAAGACTTCGGTTCCAGCATTTACGGTGCGGGACAAACGGGGTCAGCTTATAAAACCAATGCCTACCAGTACGAGCAGACGCTGGATAACATCCTGAATTATACAAAAACGATAGGCAAGCACAACATCAACGCCACGGCGGTGTACGGCTACAACAAGGTGAGGTACGAACGCACTGCTGCTACCGGAAAGGGATTTTCCGACCTCGATTTGTCGTACAATAACCTGGCTTTGGCCGAGGTGCAGAACATTGAGTCCAGCGCCTGGAAGGAAGCTCTGCTGTATCAGCTGGTGAGTGCGGCCTACAGCTACGAGGGAAAATACCTGCTGAAAGCGACGGTCCGGCGGGATGGATTCAGCGGCTTTTCCCAAAACAATAAAACGGCTCTTTTTCCCTCGATCGGGTTAGGTTGGGTTATTTCGCAGGAACCGTTCTTCGACGTTCCGGGGGTGGATTTCCTGAAAATACGGGGCAGCTACGGGGAGAACGGGAACAAAGTGGCCCGGTACAGTTCGCTGGCGGTGGTGGAGGCCGCAGAGGACTCTAAGTACGTCTTTGGAGACGGTAGTTCGACTTACATCGGGCGTAGCGTAAAAACCCTGGCCAACAAGGACCTCAAATGGGAGAGAACCAAGGGAATCAACGTGGGCCTGGACTTTGCCGTCCTGAAAAATCGCATCGACGGCAACATCGAGTATTATAATTCCAACACCTTCGATCTGCTTTGGTCGAAGGTGCTGCCGCAAACCTCGGGCTTTTCCAAGGTACTTAGCAACCTCGGCCAAATAAACAATACAGGTTTTGAATTCATGATTCACGGGCAGCCCCTGAAAACCAACCGCTTCACCTGGGATTTGACGGTCAATTTCTCCCGCAACCGCAACAAGGTGGTCAGTTTGCTGGGCGAAGACAAAGATGGCGACGGCAAAGAAGACGATCTGATCGCCAGCGGTCTATTCATGAATCGTCCCATCGGCACTATTTACGATTACCAGGTGGACGGCATCTACCAGTTAAACGACGAACTTCCCAAGGGCTTCGAGCCGGGAAGTTATCGGGTGATCGACCAAAACGGTGACGGTAAATACGCGCCCGCCGACGACCGCGCTATTCTCGGCCAGTCGGAACCCGCTTACTCCTTCGGCATCCAGAATACCCTTTCCTACGGGCAGTTTACCCTCCGCATGTTCGTCAATTCGATCCAGGGGGGCAAGAACGGATATCTGGGCCTAAACTATCCCTTTGGTAACCTTGACACCCGAGGCAACGCCACCAACTCCAACTGGTTCGATTTCTACGATTACTGGTCGCCCAGGAATCCCGGTGCCAAGTACCCTACACCCTGGGTGGGCGCCCCGGTGGGCGGAAGGGCCTACTACCAGCGTAATTTCGTCAGGTTGCAGGACATTTCGCTTGCTTACAACTTCGACAAGAGACTGATCAGTAAACTCAAAATGCAGAACCTGAAACTGTTCGTGAGCGGCAAAAACCTGCTGACGCTTACGAAATGGGACGGCTGGGACCCGGAAACCGGGCAGGGTATCAATTCCCGAGATCCATATCCGGTCATGAAATCCTATTCATTCGGGCTGGAAGTATCGTTTTAAGCTTTCATCCGTCGGCCTTTGGCTTGAACTCTGAGCCATCCAAAGACACGAACTATCTAACTTGACAGCCATCATTTTTTTATCCAAAGTCTTATGAAACCATATATTTCAAAAATCGCCCTGCTGGTGTTCGTGATGACCCTTGCTGCGGGTTGCAACGAAGAAGACTTTCTTAATGAGGTTCCGCTGGATTTTTACAGCCCGGAAAACTCCTACACCACTGAAGCCCATTTTGAGGCTGCCCTGGTGGACTTGTACGCCCGGGTGCGTGACGAGCAAAATATCAGCTCGAACGCGAACGAATACACCGAAGTGGTAGGAACCGACCTGGCCTACAACGCTCGCCTGGACAATAACCGCCTGGGCAACTACAACAATACCATCACGCCTCAGGGCGGTGTCCCCAGAATTCACTGGAACAATTGGTACAAAGTTATTTCCAACGTTAACGCCATCATTGCCCGGTTGCCGGACTCGCAAGTCCCCCAGGCTAGGCAGGCGATTATCGATGGCGAGGCCAAGTTGTTCCGGGCCTGGGCCTACCGCTATCTGGTGCATACCTATGGCGGCGTGCCGCTGGTGCTGAAGGAAGCCACTTCGCCCAAAAGTGATTTTACACGCGCCAGCCGGGAGGAGGTGCTGAACCAAATTGTCAAGGATGCCTCCGATGCCGCCAACAGTCTGCCGAACGTGGACGCCGTCATCGACGGCAGGCTGACCAATGCCGTCGCGAACCATTTACTGGCTGAAACCTACATTGCCCTGAAGCAATACGACAAAGCCATTGCGGCTGCTACGGAAGTGATCGAAAAATCGAACCTGTCGCTGATGACTAAGCGCTTCGGCAGTCTGAGGAACAGTTCCGGCGACGTGTACTACGACCTGTTCCGGGTGGGGAACCAAAACCGGAAAGGCGGCGGCAATACCGAGGCGATATGGGTGGCGCAGTACGAAACGGATATTCCGGGCGGCGGACTATCCTCCACGGGAAGCCGTGCCAACCAGCTAGAGCGGGTGGTAGCCCCGCTTCCCTGGACGCTAAAAGACCCCAAGGGGAAGCTTTCCGCCGCTTTGGACGCCTCACCAGCTTCGACCTTGAACGAGGGCGGCAGGGGCGCGTCGTTCGTACGGCCCACCGAGTACTACCTCTACGATATCTGGGGACTGGATCCGAAAGTTGACAACCGCGTGATAACTAAGGCTGACATTAGGACTTCCAAGTACAACATTGTTCGGGATTTCATTTACAGCAATCCTGAGTCCAGCTTTTTTGGCAAAAGCATGATCGATTTTCCTACCCCGCAATGGGTGTCCCAAAGCTGGCGTTGGTACCCTTATCCTTCCAAGATTACCACGCCGGGCCAACATCCCGAAGGAGTCATCGATAATCCGGCCAAGCTGACGCTTAAATCCACCGCCGGTTCCACTTATCGCGACATGTACCTCATCCGCCTGCCCGAAACGCTTTTCCTGCGGGCCGAGGCTTATTTGCTGAAAGGCGATTTGGAAAAGGCAGCCGCCGACCTGAACGTAGTACGTAACCGCGCAAATGCTACTCCCGTCACGCCGAGCGAGGTAACGCTGGAATACATTCTGGACGAACGGGCGCGGGAACTGATATTCGAAGAGAACCGCCGTCTGACGCTGGCGCGCATGGGTAAACTGGTGGCGCGGGTCAGGAAGTATAACCCGCTCAACGGGGACGACATCAATGACTACAACGACCTCTTCCCCATCCCGTTCGCCGAAATAGAAGCCAATAAAGACGCGAAACTGGAGCAGAATCCGGGGTACTGACAATCCAAGTATTTTCAATCAGTTCCGTATGCAATAAGAGCCTAATCGAATGTCTGCCTTCCGCCCCTTTCTGTCTTTCTTAATAGTCTGCTCGTTGGCTTTTGGCTACCGGGTAGGAGTGTGCCAAAAAGCATCACCTTTTGTGCTGGTAGGTGCTAATCACCAGGCTACCATCGTGCTGGATACTACCGAATCGGAATGCGTTCGACTAGCGGTGGCTGATTTGGTAAGCGACGTTCAGAAAATCACGGGACAAACCTTGAAAGTCGTTTCGGCCGAGTCGGGTCGGTCCTACCGGGATGCCGTGATTGTCGGCACGGTAGGGCAATCGGTTCCCATCGGTACCTACCTCCCCGATAGCCGGGATTTATCGGGGAAATGGGAAAACTACCGGGTTCAATCCGTTGGCGGCAATCTGGTGCTGGCTGGCAGCGACGAACGGGGGACTATGTTTGCCGTTTATCACTTCATAGAGCAGTACCTCGGCGTCGATCCGCTGTATTTCTGGGCTGATCGCGAACCCGAAAAAAGGGAATCCCTGCGCTGGAACGACGTTTCGATCACCCAGTCAACGCCCACATTTCACTTCCGGGGCTGGTTCATCAACGACGAGGACCTGCTCACCGAGTGGAAGTCATCGGGTGGGCAACGCAATATCGATTATCCCTATTACCGGGAAGTCGTAAACCCGGAAAGTATGCGACGCGTGGTAGAGGGTCTGGTCCGGTTGCGGCAGAACCTGATTATCCCGGCGAGTTTTATCGACATCCGCAACCCCGCCGAAGCCGCCCTGGTGCAGGAGGCCACCCGACGCGGTCTGTTCGTATCCATGCACCACGTGGAACCGATGGGCGTCAGCGCCTTTACCTACTTCAACTACTGGCAGGAGAAAGCAGGCCACCAGCCAGACTACAAAAAACCGCTTTTCTCCTACTACAGCGAGCGGGCCAAAGTTGAAGAAGTCTGGCGGGTTTATGCGCAGGAATGGGCCAAATATCCCAACGTTATCTGGCAGGTGGGGCTACGGGGCATCGCCGATCGGCCGATGTGGCTGGCGGATCCCGGTATTCCCCAAAGCGACGCTGACCGGGGTCGGATTATTTCCGACGCTATTCAGACGCAACTTGCCTTGATCCGTCAGGTTGACAAACGACCCGACCCGCCCGTGACGACCACCCTGTGGGCCGAGGGATCGGTACTGAACCAGGCGGGCCTAATACGTTTGCCGAATGAAGTGATTACCGTTTTTGCCGATAACAGTCCCGGATGGCGGATGCAGGCTGATTTTTACGAAACGCCCCGGCTGCCCGGACGTTCGTACGGCGTATATTACCACCATCAGCTTTGGGGATCTGGGCCGCATTTGGCCCAGATCGTACCTCCTTCCCAAACTCAGACTGTACTGCAGCAGGTGGTGGAAAAAGGCGATACTGCCTACGCCATTGCCAATGTTTCGAACCTGCGGGAATTTGTGCTGGGAGCTGATGCCACCGCCCGGATGCTGACTGATTTTCGGAGTTTCGATCTCGGTAAGTTCGAAGAAAAATGGTTTGGTACTCGATATGGTTCATCCGCCCGCGCGGTGCAGCAAGTGTACCATGCGTACTTCGATGGTTTTGCCCTCAATAGCCAAACCAAAACGCCGATTTTGATGGACGGACAGCTGCGGCGGCAAACGCTCCGTTTGCTCGAGGAACTTCGTTTGCAACTGACGGACTCGGTAGCCTACGCAGCGCGTCAGCGCAATAAGAATATCGAAACCGCAGAAAGCCTATGGGCTAAAACTGCCCTGGCCGATATGAGAGACGAGTCGCTAACGCAGCAAGCCCTGCTGGCCCGGACACTGGGACAGCTTGCCGCGCACCAACGCGCCGACTCGCTTGCCCAATTGATTCGACCTCGGCTGAACCCCAGCCAGAGAAAATTTTTCGATCAAAATATGCAGGCATCGCTGGATATGATGCTGGGCCTAGAAGCCTGGTCAGTGGCAATTATCCACTCAAAACAATGGCTTGATTTGGGAAAACGAACCGAAGCCGCCGCGGCTTTGCAACAGGCAATTGCCGCTTTTGATCGGATGCAACTCGGGCAGAAGCGAGTCAGCAACACCGACAAATGGCAGACTTGGTATCGGGGTGATAAAAAAATGAACCTACCGGCTGCTAAACAGGCAACGATTGCCGTCCGACAACTTTTATTCGTAAAAGGCAAATAAAACCAGCAAAGCACTGTGAAGGAGTAAGCTGTTTACTGGCAGGGTTATCAAAAAAATATTTAACAAGAAATGACTAGATTGAAATCTGTATCGTGGGTTGTGTGCGGAATAATATGGCTTGGCCTGTCGCCAATGCTAATGGCGCAGCAGCCTGCCCAATATTCTTTTCCGGCCTTCGAGGGCAAATCGACCGTTCCGGTCGTGAAGGTCAGTTCGGGACGGGTCATCCACCGTTTTTTCGATACGTCACCGCTGAGTCCGTCGGGGCGGTATCTGGCCCTGTTTCGCTTCCCGCAGGAAGTTACGTCGCCAAAACCCGGTGAAGTGGGCGATGTCATTCTGGTGGATCGGCAAACGGGCAAAGAGCGCGTGGTCGCCCAGTCGCGGGGCTTTGAAATGCAGATGGGCGCGAATGTGCAGTGGGGCAATACCGACGAAGCGCTGTACTTCAACGACGTCGATACCACCGACTGGACTGCTTTTGCGGTGAAATTAAATCCGTTGACAGGAAAATCGCGCCGGATGCAGGGGACGATTTTCATGGCCTCGAACGATGGCACGAAACTGGCTTCGTACAACCTGCTGGCCTCCCGCTGGGCGCAGGTGGGTTATGGCGTGGTAGTACCCGATGCGAAAGCCCCCCGCAACATTGGCCCCGTAGCCACGGACGGTATCGACATTACCGACACCCAAACCGGAGCCGTAAAGCGGATTGTGACCATCAAAGACATTTACGAAAAAACGGTACCCAGCATTGCCATTCCTAACCCCCAGGACTACGAGTATTACTGCTTTCAGGTCAAATGGAATCCGCAAGGTACCCGGCTGCTGACCACCGTGCAGTGGTCGCCCAGGGGAGGTGGCCCGCGTCGGCGGACGGTGATTACGATGCGGCCCGACGGATCGGATTTACACACAGCCATTACCCCCGACCAATGGGCGAAGGGCGGGCATCACATCAACTGGGTGCCCGACGGCGAACACCTGTCCATGAACCTGAATGTCGATGGCAAACCGGGGCTGGAAATCATTACCGTCAAATACGATGGTACCGACCTGAAAACGGTATTTACGCCGGGGTCGGGCCACCCGTCGTTCAATCCGCTTGGTGGGCCGCTGATGGTGACGGACGCCTATCCGGGTGAACTGGGTACCACCGAGGGTACGATTCCCATTCGGTTGATGAATACCCAAACGGGTCAGGAGCAGGCCATCGTCAATATCTTTGTGTCGAAGGCCGAAGGTGAATTTCGCATCGATGCCCACCCCGCCTGGGATCGGTCGGGCCGCTACGTGATCTTCAATGGCTTTCAAGATGGCACCCGTAACGTTTATATCGCAGATTTGAAGGATCAATTAAAAATAGCCGGGTACAGTGCCTCCGCCAAGTAAGTAAGCTATCATTCGCATTGCTATGAAATTTATTCGTGCCTTACTCACACTGCTTATCGGTGTCCAGTTTGGGGTTTCTGCCCAAGGGATTGATACTTCCGGCACGCGGGCCAAGACCGTTTTCAGCATCCCGTTGCGGCAGATCGGTACGCTCGCGCCGCGCAGTGTCAGCGAAATAAAATCCTCCAACTGGATTCTGGGCTGTGAAACCCTCGACCGCGACATGGCCGACTACGAGCAGTACAAGGAATACATTGCTCCTTTGGGAATCAAGCGATTGCGGATGCAGGCGGGCTGGGCCAAAACTGAGCAGACGAAGGGAAAGTACGACTGGGGCTGGCTGGATAAAATCATCGACGATGCGGTGAGCCGGGGCTACGAACCCTGGCTGGAAACTTCATACGGCAACCCCATCTATGCGGGCGGTGGCGGCATCAATCTCAGCGCGGGCATCCCCACCTCGCCCGAGGCGCTCAAAGCCTGGGACGATTGGGTGACCACATTGGTAACCCGCTATCAAGGCAAAGTAAAGGAGTGGGAGATTTGGAACGAGCCCAACTTTGGCGACAACGAAATAAACCTGCCCGAAGCAGTAGCCGACCTCAACATCCGAACCGCCGAAATCATCAAGCGGATTCAGCCCGCCGCCAAAATTTCCGGCCTGGCGATGGGACACATCGACCTGGATTATGCCGATGCCTTTTTCAAGTATATCCATAAAAAAGGCAAGATGGGTCTGTTCGACAACGTGACCTACCACGACTACGTCTATAATCCCGACGCCAACTACAACCGGGTGGCCGACTTGCGGCGGGTGCTGGATCGTTATGCCCCGGCGGTAAAGCTCCGGCAGGGCGAAAACGGCTCCCCCTCGTTCTCGGGGGGTGGACGCGGTGCCCTGGGCGACTACGACTGGTCGGAAGTGTCGCAGGCCAAGTGGAACACGCGCCGGATGCTGGGCGATTTGGGCCACGACATCGAGTCCAGTATTCTGGGCATCATCGACATGAACTATGGCGTCCTGAGCGGCGGGCCGATCCGGCGACTGAACGTGAAGGGGTTGCTCGAATCCGATTCCACCAAGCGGGTGGTGCGCCCCAAGTTGGTGTACTACGCCATGCAGAATGTCGCCTCGGTTTTTGACGATAACCTGGTACGAATCAAAAACCTGCACGACACCCACAACATCAACGCGAAAGTGGCTCCCGACGAAGTAAAGTACAACAAGGGTACCGATCGCAGTCTGGCGGTGTACGGTTACGCGCACAAAATCTCGAAAAAACAGGTATTCGCGATCTGGAGCGACGAAGCCATTCCCTCCGATTCCAACGTGACCCGAAACCTCAATTTCACGGTCATCAACGGGAATTTTGACCAACCGGTCTATGTCGATATCCTCACGGGGGGCGTCTATGAAATTCCGGCCAGCCAGTGGAGCAAAAAGGAAAATGTCTTCTAGTTCAAGAATATTCCGATTTACGATGCTCCGATCTTAATTGCGGATAAATCGGTTTTAACGATAAAGCTATGAAGCACTACTAGTTGAAATACTTACAGCCTCAATTACGCTTTTGGCGTTAGTCAACCAGGCAAAGCCCATACAGACTAGGCCTGGAGGAGAATCGGTGAATTCAAAACCCGCGACGCCAATTTACGGCATCACGATATACAACCAGGAGAATGATGAAAATTAACGACCCAATGACGCCACTGCGGGCTGTCGGAACACCGCTGGCTGGGATATATTGAATTGCGAAAAAATCCGTATTTCGAAACGCACCATAAACACGGCGTTCCTGATTCTTACTTAATTCTACAATCCTATTTTGTTAAGTACTGCATATGAATAGATTGTTCGCTACAACAGTGATACTTACTGTATTACTTATCGGATTTACACCGAAAGAAACTGGACAGAAGCCCAGGAAAGCAAACCTCGTGTTCATCCTGACCGACGAGCAGCGATTCGACACGTCCGCCCCCTATGGCAACGAAAAAATCCAAACTCCCAATCTGAATCAGTTGGGGCAAGAGGCCGTCACCTTTAGTCGGGCTTACGTCACGCAGCCAGTGTGTTCGCCCGCCAGGTCGTCATTGCTGACGGGTCTGTATCCCCATACCTCCGGAGTCACCTACAACAATATAGATTTGCCGACACAGGTGAAAACCCTGCCGGAAATTGTCAAGACCGCTTACCCCGAATACATTTCTGCTTACATCGGGAAGTGGCATCTCGGCCGTGAATTTGCCATTGGTCATGGTTTCGATCGGCGCGTCTCCACCGAAGATGAGTACACCGATGCGGAGAGTGGAAAGTTCAGTGATTATTACCACTTCCTGAAAGCCCGGGGCCACGACCTGGGAAGTAGACAAAAAAACGTTTCCAAACGGTCATTCGTCTCCAACCTTCCTTACGAAAACTCGAAATCAAAATTCATGGAAGCCCGTGCCATTGAGTTCATCGAGGAGAACCGCGACAAACCGTTCATTTTGTACCTGGGTTTTCTCGAACCCCATTCGCCCATAAATGGCCCCTTCAATAAAACCCATGACGAAGTTCCCATTCGGCTGAATGCCGCCCAAAAAGTACAGCCCGATGAAAGCGACCCCATGAGCTATCGGATCAATGCCGCCAACACCAAAGTTGATTCCCAAAGCATTGTTCGCGACACGCGCAATTACTGGGGCCTGGTCCATCAGGTTGACCTCAGTGTGGGTAGGATCAGGCAAAAGCTCAAAGAATTAGGGCTGGAAGAAAATACCATTCTGGTCTACACCAGTGAACACGGTAATATGTTGGGCGAACATCACATGATGTACAAAAGCGTAATGTACGAAGGGGCCACCAGAGTGCCTTTGTTCCTGAAAGCACCGGGTGTCGAAGCCCGGAAAATAAGTCGCGCAGTAAGCCAGATCGATCTGGTGCCTACCCTGCTCGACCTGATGCAGGTACGGGTGCCGGAAAACCTGCCGGGAAAATCACTATTACCTTTAATGAAGGGCCGGAACACCCCCGTCCGGTCGGTTTTTATGGAGTGGAATGCTACGCCGGAAGACCAGATCATTGGGAAGCCCCCCTGCCTGCCTGAGCTGACGACGACTGAATGCCACGATTATTTTTACCGGACCCTATTCCGGTCGGTCGTCCAGGACGGCTGGAAGCTTAACCTAAATGCAAACGGTAAAGATAAGTCCCAGCTTTTCAACCTGACCAGCGACCCACATGAACTGCATAACTTATTTTATGACAAAACTTATTCGGGGCAGGTGAATAAGTTGTATTTAAAACTGAAAGCCTGGCAAGCTGCCACTAACGATACGGTAAAAATTAGCTTAGACTAAATTTTAACAGCAATAGATTTAGAACAATGCCCGACCGAAGAACTTTTCTGGCTCAGATCGCAAGTAGCGGATTAGCACTCACTGTGCTTCCGCCCAGGTACGCGACGACCGTAGCTGGACCGGCATTAGGATTCGACTATCTTCCCTTACAACCAGTTAAGGGAACTCCGTCGGCGCTACCAGTACCGTCGGGAAAGCGGGTACCTTTTGGCTGGAGGTACTTTACCCTGGCGACGGGAGAGCAGGGTCTGGTGCTGGAAGTAGGAAAGTTGGCTGGAAAATACGCAGGTACCCCTCGCCTGCGGCTTATGGTGGCATTGGATACCCGCGACGAGCGGGAGGTAGAGGTGAGCCTGGCCAAGACGGGAGAGAAAATAGGGACACTTTCTATTTGGTACGCCAGCGCCTTACAATTGTTTGAATGTGAATTACAAACGAGTCTGGATAAGCTGCAAAAACAGGGTTTGCGATTACGCCTGGCGGAGGGTCGAGAGCCAATGTACTTCATGGCCACTACTCCGCAAACGGGTTCGCACTTGGGTATAGCTGGAGGTAATCCAGGCGATCCTGCGGCAGGAGCGGCTTCCCGGTCATTTCTAAGTACCTTTTGTTCGCTGCGTTCATTGCACCCCTTTGGGTGGATGGAGGGGTGTAGTTTGGACGGCTTGCTGGCCTTACGCCAGTCTGGACGTTTTGAGGCGGCCAGGGCGGCACTGGATTCGCACTTAAAGCTTTTCGTTCCCGACAATAAAAACCTCGTTTACGAAAATCCGAATACCCAGCCTTCTGATAATCAGTTCAATAATGTAGAGTCTGGATTGCCTTTTGTGGCCATTGTTGAAAAGTACCCTGAGCACCCATCCATCAAGCTGTTCACGGATTTTTGTGAAAGTCGGATTGAAAACGGGCAGACGAAGGGCGAATCGATTACTACCGAAGGATGCTACACATTGGCTTATCCGTTAGCGGTGGTAGCCAGGGCTACGGGCCAGCGAGCGTTAAACGAGTACGCACTCATAGAGCTGGAAGAGCGTATCAAGTACCTGACCGACGACCAGGCGGTGTACCAGCGGGCCTCCAAAGACGGCAGTACCAAAGGGTTTCGGAACTGGGGACGGGGCTATACCTGGTTTTTGCTCGGGTTGGTCCGCACCGCTACGGTCATTGGGGAAGACAAGGCATTCGCGCAGGATGCGCGAATGAAAAGAATACGAGAAGCTTATGTCTATTACGCGCAGCTTGCGCTTCAGCATCAACAGCCCGACCACGGCTGGCGCGGGTACCTCGATCTCCCGGAAACCCCGTACGACGCCTCCGCGACGGCCGGCCTCGGCGCGGCATTGCTATACGGCCAACGAGCCGACTGGCTGCCGGAACTACCCGAAAAGTACCTGGTGGACATTCGGCTGCGGCTGGAAAAAAGCCTCACCCCCGATGGCTTTCTGACGGGTAGTTGCCAGATCAACCGCGGCGGGGAGACTTTGCAAAAGAGCAGCTACCGGGTTATTTCCCAGTACGTGATGGGTCTGATGGCGCATCTTTATACCATTTAGTTTTACAAAAAAGTAAAGAAAAACTTTCACTTAGATTTCCGTATGAACACTCTTCAAAGATTATTTTTATTCTGCTTCCTGTCTTCGCTATCGCTGGTTAACCCAACGCTTGCCCAAACCGATTACACCTGGAAGCAACTCGGCGAGTTCAAAACCCGCGACGCCAAAGACATCGAGTCTAGTACCTGGTCCATTGGGGGCGAGACGATGGACCGCGACTACACCGACTACCAGTCCTACAAAAAGTACCTCGGCCCACTGGGGGCCAAGCGCATCCGCTTACAGGGCGGCTGGGCCCGCACCGAAAAGGTAAAAGGCCAGTACGATTTCGGCTGGCTCGACGCCGTGATTCCCGATGCTGCCGCGCGGGGCGTCGCACCCTGGGTGGAGCTATCGTACGGAAACCCCATTTACGAAGGCGGCGGCGAAGCCAAACTAGCGGGCCACATCCCCACGGGAAAAGAGGCGCTGACCGCCTGGGACAACTGGGTACGGGCAATGGTGACGCGCTACAAGGGCCAGGTACCCGAGTGGGAAATCTGGAACGAGCCGGATCTTAACAAGGAGCATACCGGGAAAGAAATTGGTGAGTTCTACCTCCGCACGGCCAAAATTGTGAAGGAAATCCAGCCCGACGCCCGGCTCATCGCGCTGGGGATGGCGAGCGTTACCAAACTGGACTTTATGAGTGATTTTCTGGACTACCTCAAAGCGAACGACGGCCTGAAATATGTGGATGTACTTACCTACCACGGCTACGCGCCCAACCCAAATACCTCATACCCGCAGATCGAGAAATTGCGTGAGCTGGTGTGGAGCTACAAAAGTGACATCGAATTCATGCAGGGCGAAAACGGCGCACCTTCCACCCCAAAGGCCGTGACCATCGGTGCTTTACGGGCTTGGGACTGGTCGGAATTGATGCAAGCCAAGTGGGATCTGCGCCGGATGCTCGGCGACCACGGACGAGGTATCGCCACCAATCTGTTCACGATCAGCGACATTCACTACGCCGCCGGTGATCACATGGTAGGCGTCAATACCAAAGGCATCCTGAAAACGAATCCTGACAAAACTATCGAACGCCCTAAACTAGCCTACAAAGCCGCCCAAAATATCTTCTCGCTCTTCGACAGTCAGGTCGAGTTGCAGAAGGACAACCTCGCTACCTCCGACGGAACCGACCAGTCGATTTTTACCTATAAAAAAGACGGCAAACCCCTAATCACAATCTGGCAAAACGAAGCAAAGCCGGAGGATATCTACCAACCTAAAATGACCACGGTAACCATAAAAGGCCAAATGAAAAACCCTGTGCTGTTTGATCTCATTACTGGAAAAATCTATGAAATCCCGAAAAACAATTGCAAGAAAGTAGGCGGTAACACGCAGATCAGCGGCATTCCGGTATCGGATTATCCGGTAGTTGTGGCGGAGAAAGGAGAGTTTATCAAGTAATCATAGGATTGATCACTTGATAACCTAATTTGGAAACGAAACCAGCGAAAGGCGTATCCGCTGTCACGAAGGCCCAATCTGTTTCTTCCAATAATCGAAAAGAAGAAAAATGAAGTGCGTCCAGAGTGCGGATTGGATAATTCATTCCTTCGATTTTTAAAAGGGACTCGGCATCGTACAAGACCAAAGAATTCAACGGCTGAATGTGAAATGATTGGGTAGATTTTTCAAAGCCGGAAATAGCCTTTTGCACCTGAGATTCGGAAAGTTCCCGATTTCGAAGCCGACGAAACAAAGCACTATAAAATTCAACTTTGAAAAGTTCAGAAATCCAAACAGTGTTCGAGACGCTCTCAACCAATTGTTCCACCTTTCCTGTACCAATCTCGGGTAGGTAGTATTTGACTAAAGCAGATGTATCGAAGAACAGATTCATAGCCTTTCAGCGCGAGCGTCCAGAATATCTTCTGAAAGGCTACCCGTCAGTCCTTTTAAGGCTTCTCTCACTTGCAGATGTGCGTCGTTCGGAATAGTTTGGTGATTAGAAGGACGTTTCTGCAATAAGTCAATATAGCCGTACACAAGCATGAGTTCTTCTGAATCCAGCTTGTTGATTTGCTCTATAATTTGATCTCTAAGCATGGTCTGATCAGTTAGTTCTAATTCAAAGTTAAGCAGAAAATCAGTATCAACTATTTTTCAACACCCTTAAATCTAGCCGAAAGCCGACGGCTGACAGCTGATCGCCCAGCCCCCAACCATGACTTCACTCGTTACCCTCGATTACGTCGCCATCGTCCTATACCTCGTCCTTATGGCGGGCATCGGCTTGTTTTTCAAGTGGTATGTCAAGGATTTGAACGCCTATACCAAAGGCTCGGGGGCGTTGCCGTGGGTGGCGGCTGGCATTAGCAACTTCATGGCGCTATTCAGTACCTTCATTTTTGTGGCCTACGCGGGCATCGCCTATGAACACGGGCTGGTGTCGGTGACGGTACTGCTGAGTACGGTACCCGCCTGCCTCATCGCTGCTGTCGCGTTCGCCTCCAAGTGGCGGCGCTCCGACGTTTCTACGCCCGTTGAGTACCTCGAAACCCGTTTCAACGCCTCGCTGCGGCAGACGGTCGGCTGGGTGGGCATTCTGATGCGGATTTTGGACAATACGGTTCGGCTCTACGCCATCGGCATTTTCCTGACCGCCGTCACGCCGCTTTCGCTACCCATGTCCATGATTATTTCCTCGGTCATCGTCATTACTTTCACCCTTTACGGCGGACTGTGGGCGGTTTCGATCATGGGGACGGTGCAGTTTATCATCCTGCTCTTCACGTCGATCATGCTCTTCTGGCTGTCGCTGGATCACATCGGCGGCTTTGCGGTCATTGCGGAGAAAGTTCCCGATCACCTCGACTGGTTCAACGGGCCGAAGGGGCAGATTTTCTGGCTGAGTGTGTATTACCTGATGGTTATTATCAAATACAACGAGAACTGGACTTTCATCCAGCGGTTTTACTCGGTGCGCGACGAGAGCGAAGCCCGCAAAGTCGGCTACCTCACCGCCGCTCTTTTCCTGATAACACCCATCATTTTCCTGGTGCCGCCCATTGTGAGCCGGATCCTCATGCCCGACCTGCCGGACAAGGAAATGGCCTACGTCGCCATATCGAGTATGCTGCTGCCGCCCGGCCTGATGGGCGTGATGATCGCCTCCATGTTCGCAGCCACCATGTCGTCGCTCAACGCTGAATATAACGTGGTGGCCAGTGTGCTATCGAAAGATGTGTACCAAAGGCTCATCGACAAAAACGCTACCGACAAGCAGTTGTTGCTGGTCGCCAAGATCGCCTCCGTACTGGTGGGGCTGTTGGTACTACTCGGGGCGCTGTTCATCAGCGATTTTGGCGGGGCTTTCGAGGCCAACAAACTGTTTACGGGAATTTTCGCCATTCCGGTAGGGGTACCACTGGTGCTGGGCATCGTGAATAAGAAAGCTACGCCGCGCGGGGCTATGCTCACGGTAATTGTAGGCGCGTTGACCGGAATTATTTTAAACGCCATGCCCGCTTATTTTTCCTGGGAAATGGCGACGACGATCGAGATTATCGTCTGCCTGGTGATTTTCTACGCCTCAGGTTTGCAGAACTACGGTAACCCCGCCTACCTCGCGCGGGTGGATGACTTGTTTATAAAACTGAATACTCCCATCGTTGACAAACCATCGGTGGACAAGGATTTTGAACACGCTCTGAAATACCTCTACGCCATTTCCCTCGCCTTCGCTGCCCTGCTGTTCATCGGCATGGGGCTGCTCTACTACGACCAACTCAGCGGAGCGCTCTCTATCGCTTCGGGCCTGGTATGTCTGTTTATTGGGGCGGTGATTTGGTGGTGGAAGAAAAAGGAATTTTTACCTAAAAACCTTAAAAATGCAGAATCCCGGCTACCAACGCATTAAAGAAACCTCGCTGAACTTCGTCCGCGCCATGAAAATGGGCGCTGCGCCGGGCGAATCCACGCCGGGGATATACCGCAAGGAAGCGGGCGAGGGCGAGAGTTTCTACGGCTCCTACCACGCCGCCCACGTGCTGGATTTGTTCGGAGAGTTGACGAACCGCCCGGCGGCGGAACTTGATACCTGGGCGGAGCAATTCCAACGGCGGCAAACCGAGCAGGGGTACTTTTCGGGAAACCCGGTCGACGGTAACCGCGTGCGCTCACTATCTGAAATGGAACCCGTCTGGCACTACACGCGGGGCAACATCTGGGCATTACGGGTTTTGGGACGAAAGCCGGAGCGCGAACTGCGCTTTCTGGAACCGCTGCTGAATGCTGGTACCTTGCGCGATTGGGTGAAGCACTACGACTGGAAAAATTCCTGGGCGGCGGCCAACCAACTGCTGGCGGCAGCCACGGCGCTGTTTGCCCAGCGCGACTGGTTCGGGGCGTCGGAGGTGGATGCCCTGCTCGAAAGTACCCTGTACCCGGTGCTGGAAGAACTCCAGGACCCTAAGACCGGATTCTGGGGAACGCAGTTCGGGGCCGATTTGCCCAATGGCTTGTTCGGGACAATCCACGTCGTGCCGATCTACTTCGCGCAGGGCTGGCCGCTAAGGCACCTGGAGCGCAGCATCGACTCCACCCTGGCCTGTCAACTACCCGACGGGTCCTTCTGGCCCGGCGGCTCGGACTGCCCCGATTTCGACGGGGCCTACCAACTGGTCAACCTCGCCGCCCTGACCGACTACCGCCGGGAAGACGTAGAAGCGGCTTGCCGAAAGTACCTGGCCCACGCCCTGATGCACGAAAGCCCCGACGGTGTCGGCTGGCTGCTGCACCGCCGCGACAGCCAACCCGCTGACTGGGTACCACGTCCGCACTGGATTTGGCAGGAAGGCGCCCGCGACGCCATTGCCGAACTACGCGACGAAGACCCCAATCGCGAGAAAATCATGCTGGGTTCGTGGTTTTACCCGCTGTCCATCGCGCTCGTGAGTCAGTTGCTTGGTGACACGGGTTACGAAGGGCTGTACCATTATAATCCCGACTCGCTGCACGTCTGTAATGTATTCGATCAGTCGTTGAATCAATCTTTATAATACATCCAGAATTCACACCATGGAAAGCAATCGCAGAACTTTTATAAAAACGCTTACCGTCGCTCCGCTGCTGGCCTCGTCCGATGGCGTGAAGGCGAAATTATCGGTAAGTGACCGTGGGCGTAGCGAACTTAAAAAACTCGGCAACGTCACCATAAAAAAACCGAAGGATATCGCCGCTTCGCCCTTCGGAATTGGCTGCGAAACGCTGGATCGCCAACTATGGGAGCCTAAGGAGGTGTATCCCTGGATGAACGACTTGCCCGTGAAATGGGCGCGGCTGCAAACGGGTTGGAACCGCGTCGAGCGCGTAAAAAATCAGTACGACTGGACCTGGCTGGATGAAAGTGTCGATGGTCTCATCGAACGGGGAATACAGCCCTTTTTCAACGTGGGCTACGGCAACAAAAACTACACGGAGGGCGAAACGGGTTCGCATCCGATGATTAGCGCGGAAGTACAAGTGGCCTGGGCGCGGTTTGTGACGGCATTGGCTAAGAGGTATCGGGGGAAAGTAAAACACTACGAAATTTGGAACGAACCCAACCTCAAAGGCTTCTGGCGACCGGGTGAAATCGATCCCGCAAGGTACGTCGAACTGGTCAGGCTGTCGGCCCCGCTGATTCGCAAAAACTGTCCGGGCGCTGTCATCGTGGGGGGCGTGACCTCGCGCCTGCCCTACACCTTTATCCGGGCCATGTTTGAGGCGGGACTGGGCCAGGAAATCGATATTTTTTCCTTTCATCCTTATAGTACCATCCCCGAAACCTACACCGAAAGGATCGAAGCCCTGAGAAGATTGATCAGACAGTATAATCCGGCCCTCAAAATCTGGCAGGGAGAGAACGGCTTCCCATCCGAACCCAAAAGTACCGGGTTCATCGGGGAAGGGCCTTACACCGAAAACATTCAGGCGAAGGTGATGCTGAGGCGATTGCTCACCGACTGCTCCCTGGATATTGCCATGACGCTCTGGTTTTTGATCGTGGATTTGCACGATTATCCCAAAGGTTCGGGAAACGTGAATTACAAGGGGATTTTAAAATCCAAACCCGAAATAAGCCCGAAAGTAGCCTTTAAAGCCCTGCAATATCTGGGTAGTCTGGTTCATGGCGAAGTACACACCCGTAACTCGATTATCCACCTCATGGACGGAACCCAACCCGCTGGTGAGAAAGAGTATGCCGCGCTGGGACAAGGGGCGGGTAGTCGCCTGGATGGCTTAAGCGCCACCACACTGAACACCGCCAACGGCGTCGTGCTGGCCTACTGGTCGAAAGAAAAAGCGGCGGATACGTATTCCGACCGGAGCGTCCATCTGTTTCTGTGGGATTGGGAAGGATCGGGTTTCCAAAACCCGGTTTTGGTCGATCCTTTGTCGGGAGAAATTTTTGAGATCACGGATCACGAAAAATTCTACGACAACGACAAGTACCGCATCAGCCAGGAAGCGCAACTTTTTAGAGAACTACCCCTCCGCGATTATCCTCTGCTGATTATGGAGAAAAAGGCCGTAGTCTAGTCGGGAGAGTGCCAGTTTTTTTTACATGGCAACCAAAAAAACGAACGAATGAATTTCAGGAACAAGCTATTTTTGATTTGGGCGACTGTTGCCTTTGTAGTCAGTGCCGTTTCCGGGGTCTGTGTCGCACAGTCCACCAACGCCGCCGCACGCCCCACCGGAAGCTGGGACGTCTTTGATAGCGGGGCCAAAGGCGATGGCAAAACGATGGACACCAAGGCTATCCAAACCGCCATCGACCGCTGCCACGCCGCCGGGGGCGGACGGGTCTATCTGCACAACGGCCAATTTCTGTCCGGGACGATTTATTTGAAAAGCCACGTCACGCTGTTCGTCGAAGCCGGGGCCACGCTGCTGGGCAGCGCCAATGTGGAAGACTACCCGATTACCGCCTCAAAGTATCCTTCTTACACGGGCGAACTGGTCACCAACAAAGCATTTATTTACGCCGAAGATGCCGAAAACATTTCCATTCAGGGGCGCGGTACCATCGACGGGCGGGGCGACGATTTCCACGGCCCCTACCTGTTCCCTTCGTTCAGCGGTCGGCCCCGTATCATCCACCTGCGTAACTGTCGTGATGTGCAGGTGCGTGATCTGACGCTACGCAACTCGGGTTCGTGGGTGCAATCGTACCAGTCATGCCGAAACATGGTAATTGACGGCATTACCGTGGATAGTCGGGAAAACAAAGACATCGAAAAGCCCCGCTACGCCACAGTTGGGGGACGCAATACCGATGGCCTGGACTTAGTGGATTGCGAACTCGTGCGCATTTCGAATTGCTTTATTGAAAGCGGCGACGACGCGATTTGTTTGAAAAGCTTCTCGCCCGACGAGGGCTGCCGCAACATCACCATCACCAACTGCACGGTCAGTTCCAATGCCTCGGGCATCAAGATCGGCACCGAGACGAGCGGAGCGTTCGAGGACATCACCATCAGCAACTGTACGGTTTTCGACACGCGCGTGGACGCCCTCAGCATTATGTCAGCGGACGGAGCGCGGATCGAACGGATCAGCATTTCCAACGTCACGCTGCGCAGGGTGAGGGGCGCGCCCATCTTCATCCGACTGGGTAGTCGCAACCGCACCTATCGCAAAAATGTCACGGCCAAAGCGGGGATTCTCCGGGACGTCCACATCAGTAACGTTCAAGGCGATTTGCTTTCCAACCGAAGCTGCTCGATCACCGGGCTACCGGACCAGCGAGTCGAGAACATCGTGCTGAAAGATATTCGACTGCATTTTACAAAAAACGATGTCGAGGAAAAAAAGTCAGGTGTATCCGCCCCCGATAAAGAAGTGCCGGAATTAGAAAAAGACTACCCCAACGGCAATATGTTCGGGCGGTTGCCTTCCTACGGGTTTTTCATCCGCCATGCCATAAACGTCACGCTGGAAAACGTTAGCCTTGATTTCATCGAAGGGGAAAGTCGCCCGGCCCTCGTCGCCGACGACGTGGAAGGATTGGAAATGATTGGATTTAAAGCCAGAGCCAGTCTGGACGTAAAAACTAATATTCAAACCACAAACACAACGCTGGTTGGCAAAAAGTAGAACACCCCGATTGGGGCTAAATTTTTAAAATCAAAATGAAAAAAACAACACTCATCTTACTCGTCTTTGGCCTCGCTCTTGCGGCATGGCGGTCAGCCTTGCCCTCTATATTCCTCATTGGCGACAGTATTTCCATTCAATACGGGCCACATCTGGAAGAATACCTGGCCGGATCAGTCATCTTCGACCGAAAAAGAGACGACGGCCAAGCGGAGAAAAACCTGGATGTTCCCGTGGGGGCCAACGGCGGCGACTCCCGCATGGTGTTGGCTTATTTGCAGAAGAAAACTCAGGATACCGCTTTCCACCCCGACTATCTGGTGCTGAATTGCGGCTTGCACGACATCAAGCATGACCCTCAAACGGGGGTTGTCCAAGTGACGGAGAAGGAATACCGGGAGAATTTACTGAGTATTGTCGAGTTGCTGAAATCAAAAAACATCGCTTTGATTTGGATCAGAACCACACCCGTGGTGGATTCTATCCACAACACCAGATCCAAAAGCATTAGGCGTTACGCCGCCGACGTGGCTACCTATAACGCCATCGCGGATTTAATCTGCGAACGAAATAACATTCCGACAATCGACCTATTTAGATTCACCGAAAAGCTGGGCATTGAGCAATTTATCGACCATGTCCATTACAATGAACACACCCGTATGCTACAAGCCGCTTTCCTAGCAGGAAGCATTCAAAGCTACCTGGCGGTGGAAAATAGTAAACCGAGGCGGTAAATGACCCCAAGCCAATTCTAAACTAGGCAAAATGCGAAAGCCATAAACCTGAACTATGAGCAATCTTAAAAACAAAACTATTTTCCTCACCGGCGCATCCAGCGGCATCGGCAAAGCCACCGCGCTTTCCCTACTTGACTTGGGGGCAAATGTCTTCGATTTCAGTCGCCAAAGGCAATTGGCCGAGGAGTTGACACACGAGAACCTGCGTTCCTTCCGGGGCGACGTGAGCGTGGAAGCCGACGTGCAAAACGGCTTCGCGGCCTGTCAGGAAGCCTTCGGAACCGTGGATATTTTGCTCAACAACGCGGGCGTTGGTTCGCTTTCGCCCGATCTTTCGACTGCCGACCTCGACACCTTTGAGGAAATGGTGAACGTCAACATGCGGGGCGTTTTTCTCTGCAACCGCGAAGCCCTGAAAGTGATGAAGCCTAAGGGCGAAGGCCACATCGTGACGGTGATTTCGATGGCCGGGCAGCGCACCAACCCCAACGCCCCGCTCTACTGCGCCTCTAAGTTCGGGGCGCGCGGCCTGAGCAGCGGCCTGGCCGATCAGGCCATCAAGCTGGGCATCCGGGTAACGGACATAAACCCCGGCCCCACCGACAGCGATTACTGGGGCGACCGACCAGTACCCCGCGAGAAATTCCTGAAAGTCGAAGATGTGGCGCGGGTGATCGTCTTTGTCCTCGACCAACCCAAGGAAGTTCTGATCCGCGAAATCAATTTCGACAGCATGAAATTCCTGGCCTGATAGGCGGGCGATTTTCAATGAAAAAATTCATAACCAACGATTTCCTGCTCTACAACGCCACCGGACGCGCGCTCTACCACGACGTAGCGGCCGGGCTGCCGATCGTGGATTTTCACAACCACATCGACCCGGCGGCTGTGGCGACCAATCGGCAGTTTCAAAATATCCAGGAAGCCTGGGTATTGGGCGATCCCTACAAGCACCGTGCGATGCGTATTTGCAGCGTACCCGAGCGACTGATTACGGGCGATGCGCCGGACTTCGACAAATTTGTGGCCTGGGGCAAGTGTCTGAAAAAAACCGTCGGAAATCCGCTCTTCCACTGGTCGTGTATGGAATTGCAAACCATTTTCGGAATCGAGGAAATATTGGACGAAAGCAACGCGACGCAGATTTGGGAGAAAGCGAATACGCAACTGGCTACTGACGAATTCCGGGCGCAGGCGATTTTGAAAAAATTCAAGGTGGAAATGCTCTGTACCTCGGATGATTTGGCCGATTCGCTGGAACATCATCAGTCATTCGCGGGTCAAAACGTGGGTTTCCAATGCCTGCCTTCGTTGCGAGGCGACAGCATCGTGACTTTTGGTCAGGCTACGTTTTGGGATTGGTTAAAAAAGATTGAGACGCAAACGGATTCGGTGGTTGTGGATTTAAATTCCTACGAAAAAGCAATCGAAACTCGACTGGATTTTTTCCAGAACAGCGGCTGTTTGCTCGCCGATCATTCGTTCGATGCCGGGTTTCAGTACCAGTCAATTGAAGAAAAAGAAGCAAATGTTTTGTTTAAAAAATTCCTGGCCGAAAAAACACTCGACCCGGAATCCCTTCTAAAACTGCAATCGCATCTTCTGGCTTTTTTAGGAAAAGAATACGCTACGCGCAACTGGCGGATGCAGCTGCACATCGGGGCATTCCGCTACACCAGCACCCGCTTGCGAAACCAGGTCGGTGGGGCGGGAGGCTTTGCCGCCATTGGGCAAACCGCCGACATCGCCGCCCTCAGCCGCTTGCTGGACGATCTGGATAAAGCGGAAAGCCTGCCGAAGACGATCCTGTACACCTTGAATCCGGCCGATAACGCTGCCTTCGCTTCCCTGACGGGTTCCTTTTCGCAGGATGGCGTGGCCGGGAAAATTCAATTTGGCCCCGCCTGGTGGTACAACGATCATTACCAGGGCATCACCGAGCAACTCAAAACCCTCGCCAGCTACGGGCTGCTCAGCACGGCCATCGGCATGACGACCGACTCGCGCAGCATTTTTTCCATGACCCGTCACGACTACTACCGACGGATTATGTGCAATCTGGTGGGGGAATGGGTAGAGTCCGGTCAGTTGCCCGATGATCAAGATTTAATTAAAAACCTTATCGAAGATATTTCTTATAACAATATAAAAAACTGGTTATCAAATGAATGAAAATGGCAAAGTAGCGGTAGTGACGGGCGCGGGCGGGACGCTCTGTTCCGAAATGGCGCGGGCCTTGGCGAGACAGGGCTACCAGGTGGCTCTCTTGGGTCGCAGCCTGGATAAGCTCAAAATAGTGGAAGAAGAAATCAAGCTGGCGGGCGGCATCGCCCTTGCCGTTTCCGCCGACGTATCGGACGAGACTTCCGTCAAAGCGGCTCATGCAGTGGTCAACGCGCAACTCGGTCCTTGCTCGGTTCTCATCAACGGCGCGGGGGGCAACCAAATGGACGCCCTGACCAACATCACCGAATTCGACGAAAAAGAATTGCTTGACGACGATTCCGTCAAGGGGTTCTTTAACTTGAATATGAACGTGTTCCAAAGCGTGATCAACATCAATACGATGGGGACGGTCATTCCCTGCTTCGTGTTTGGCCGCGACATGGCGGCGCAGCGGGGCGGCAGCATCGTGAATATCGCCTCCATGAACAGCTACCGACCGCTTACCAAGGTGGGGGCCTACGGCATGGCGAAGGCGGGTATTGCCAACTTCACTCAGTGGCTGGCGGCCTATTTGGCCCCGGCGAACGTGCGCGTCAACGCCATTGCGCCAGGCTTTTTCCTCAACGACCGCAGCCGCAAGATCATGTTCAACGCCGACGGGTCGCAAACCCAACGCGCCGAAAGCATCATGAGCCACACGCCCATGAAACGTTTCGGCGAAGCGTCGGAACTGGTCGGCTGCATGAACTGGCTCATTAGCGACGAGGCGGCCGGGTTCGCCACCGGTATTGTGATTCCCGTCGATGGCGGTTTTTTGGCGAGTTCGGGCGTTTAGGTCAGCAGGGCTGTACCCTGCGCTATTACATGAAGCCCTTTCAGGGCCACCACTGATTAACAGCAATTTAACAAAATAACATCAGTTAAACAGTTCAACGATTAAACAAATCAACAAAAAATGGAAGCTACACAAAACGGTATCGAGCAATACAAGAAGGAAGTCGGGATGATGAATCTTGAAAAAATCACCGAAGAACGGGAGCGGATTTCGACCAAAATATTTCCCGTTCCGGACGACGAACTGCTGTCTCGCTTTGAGCAACTTTATACGGGCGCGGTAAACGACGTGCTACGGGAATTTTGCCTGATGAACCAGGCCCTGCCCAGCCGAATCGTGCCGCTGCGCGAGTACCGGACCGTCGCGGGATTTGCCTTCACCGTCAAGAGCGCCCCCAACGCTATGTTGAGCGGCGAGATGGAATTTCGGGTCAAGATGCTGGACGCCATGAAAGAGAATTCGTTCGTCGTCTGGGACACCAGCCGGGATGAAAAAGGCACCCAATGGGGCGGCGTGATGACCGCCACCGCCAAGGGCAAGCGCATCAAGGCCGCCTGCATCGACGGCGGCATCCGGGATACGCACCAGATTCTGGAAGCTGATTTTCCAGTCTTTTACAAGTACCGCTCATCCAACGGCAGTCTGGGGCGCTGCCAGATCACTCACTACCAAACCGTGCTGCAAATCGACGATGTCATCGTCAAGCCTGGCGATGTGCTGCTGGGCGACATCGACGGCGTGCTGGCCGTCCCGCGCGACATCGCGTACGAGGTGCTGGTCAGGGCCGAGGAAATCAAGGAAAATGAAAAGCTGATTTTTGGCTGGGTCAAGGACGGGGAAACCGTGCAATCCATCACGGACAAAGGGGGGTACTTTTGATGAAACTCACCCACCTCTTTTTCGGTAACCAACCCGACGAAAAATGGCAGCTCGTCCGGCAAATGGGCATCACCGAGGCCATCGTCAAACTCGCGCCTGAACTAACCGGGATGCCGTCGATCGACGACCTGGATTCCTTCCGGCAGTCACAGGAAATTTACGCCAAAAATGGTTTTGAGATAATTGGTTTGGAAGGCGATCAGATCGACATGATTCCGATCAAACTGGGGCTGCCGGATCGGGATCAGCAAATTGAAAAGTACCAGCAGCTGCTGGAAAACATGGGGGCGCTGGGCGTGAAGCTGCTATGCTACAACTTCATGTCGACAGGCTGGTACCGCACCCACAAGGGCTTGCCCGAACGCGGCGGGGCGCTGGTGAGTGGTTTCAATTATGAGGCTTCCCAAAGAGAACCCGTTTCCAAGTACGGTACTTTTTCCGAAAGTCAGATTTGGGAAAACTACCACTACTTTGTCGAGCAGATCATGCCCGTCGCCGAGTCCAACGGCGTGAAAATGGCTTTGCATCCCGACGATCCGCCCATCAGCCCGGTCAACGGCATCGGGCGTATTCTGACCTCGGCAGATGCCATTCGGAAAGCCCTGTCTTTTTCCGACAGTGCCTCGAATGGCTTAACCTTCTGCCAGGGTACCTACACGACAATGGAGGAAAGTGTGCCAAGCCTAATTCAAGAATTTGGTTCCGAAAAAATCTTTTTCGTCCACATCCGCGACGTCGTTGGCTCGCCCACCGATTTTCGGGAGACCTTTCACGATAACGGTCCGACGGATATGTACCGCACCATGAAATGCTACTACGAAACGGGGCTAGATGTACCCCTCCGCTCCGACCACGTGCCGACGATGGCGGGCGAGAGCAACGAAAGTGTGGGCTACGAAATGAAGGGCAGTTTGTTCGGCGTTGGCTACATCAAGGGTTTGATGGATGCCTGTGCGTCGGAAATGTCCTGAGTCGCTGAGTCGCTTTCATTTATATCTAGTTTTTTTTAAATTCTCCATGAAGCACTTCCTTTTAGTCTTGTTCCTAGCTAGTTGGAGTTTCCGCGTCGGGGCCACGGACTACTACGTGTCGGCGGCTGGCAGCGACAACAACGATGGCAAGTCGAGTGCCAAACCATTATTAAGTTTACAAAAAGCGGCGGGGCTCACTCAGCCCGGCGACACCGTTTTCGCGATGAACGGTACCTACGCGGCCACTTCGGGTCCGGTTTTGAACATCACCCGCTCGGGACAGGCAGACAAGTACATTACCTACAAAGCCTTTCCGGGACATTCGCCCAAAATAACTGCCGCCGGAAACGTATGGAACGCGGTGGTAATCAACGGGTCATTCATCGTTTTTGAAGGGTTTGAACTGGTGGGCAACAATGCCAACATCACCTACGAAGCGGCTTTCAAAGCGTATTCCGATAATATTGCCGGCACGGCGGGCCCCAATGGGAATTTCAACACCAACGGCCTGTCGATCGGCGGACCGCGCACTGAGTCCAAGCTTCCGCACCATATCGTGATCCGCGCCTGCACCGGCCATGACTTTCCCGGTGGCGGCATAAGTGCCATCCAGACGGACTACGTCACGATCGACAACAACCTGGTCTATAACAACGCCTGGTACATGATGTACGCGGGCAGCGGGATCAGCATCCTCAACCCGTTCAATAGCGACCGGGAAACCATTTACAAAAACATCGTGAGGAACAATCGGTGCTTTGCAAATAAAACGACCATTCCCTGGGTCAGTATCAAGAAGCTGAGCGATGGCAATGGCATCATTATCGACGTCAACCAATATCCCTACGACGGCAAGGCGGGCGACGAGGCCTACACGGGCCGCACCCTGGTCGAAAACAATCTCAGTGTGGCCAACGGAGGATCGGGCATCCACGCATTCAAGGCCGACCACGTGGATATCATCAACAACACCGCTTACCAGAACGGCGTAGTGTTGCCCGATTACGCCAATATCTTCGCCAACACCTGCACCGATGTGAACATCATCGGTAACATTATGTACGCGGCCACGGGAAAAAAGTGTAATTCCAACAACAAGAATGTAAACGTGCGCTACGATTACAACCTGTATTTCAACGGAGAGGTAGCCGTGCAAGGCCCCCATGACATTATTGCCTACCCCGAATTTGTGAATCCTTCCGACGACCCGATCCTGGCCAATTTCAAAGTAAAGCCCAGCAGTCCGGCCATTGACGCGGGTAGCCCGGTTGCCGGGGAATACAGTCCGAAAGACCTGCTCGGCATCGGTCGTCCCCAGGGAAAAAGCCCGGACCGGGGTGCGTACGAATTCATCGATGGTCCGATTTCGATTATCACGGCTCTGAACCCGGCCCCCTCGACCGGAAAGCCGATCCTCTTTCCAAATCCAACCCAGGACACCGTTTCGGTTCAGTTTAGTGAAACCCCACCGCTCGCCACGCAGATAAAGATTATAACCAGCCAGGGCATAGAGGTAAAAAAACAGGAACTCACTCGGCAACTGAATGAGGTCAGTATCGGTTCGCTGGTGGGGGGCTCTTATCTGGTGGTCATTACCCAAAACGGCAAAACGCTGTCGGTTCAGACTTTTGTCAAGCAGTAATTCAAGTTTTGCCCAAAGCCTGTGTCAGATTTTGGTAGTAGTTTTACCGCCACCGGTTATTCGCGTTCGTTGAAGAAAGTGATGATGGAAATACATAGCTGGGGTGTCAATCATCGCGAAAAAATACTTGGCAAGAGCACAAAATGAAGGGGCTAAACGCTTTCCCATTCGGAAAGCGTTTAGCCCCTGATACTCTACCAAATGGCTTAGATTACAGTCCTGGGGTCGTCTGGTTTTCCGACTCTGCTTTGAGAAGTTCAAGCCAGTGCTGCATGTCCCGGTCCAAATTCTTGTTGAAGGATTTTTTCAATAGGCTGGCCAACAAACCCTCCATCGTTTCGTCTACCGAAACCTCCGTGCCTCCTGGTACTGCTTTCAGCTCCCAGTTGTGAACCGCGTACATTCCGAACGTCTTACCCGTCCAGCCCAGGCTAGCGTTAGCCTCCACCGTGTGCAGCGTCGAATGAATTCCCGCCCCTCCTGTTTTCCAGTCAAAGGTGGTACCGGGCAGCAGTGGGCCACTGAGCTGGGGCTTGCTGATGTCCGGCTGCCAATTGGCCCAATGGTCGATGTCAGTTAGCACACTCCATACTGTCTCGGGGGTAGCTTCAATTACAATACTTTTACTGGCCTTAACTGGCGCTTCGGGGTTAGTTTGTACTTTCATAGGGAGGTGGCTGCTGCCGTGGTTGGTTGTTTGGTTAATAGAAATGGCAGCTCCTGATACTCCCACCAGGGCGGCCAACGCGAATGTTTTGCCAATTGTGCTCATCTGTTTTTTGATTTTGTTTTGTTTGATGATGCAAAGTTGCAAGGGTTAGGGCCGCCACGACGATAACAAAAGATAAGAAATTGGAATCCGCCTCATTTTCGCAAAATCCGGTTTCGGATTCTGCTCATACTGACGGGGGTAATGCCGAGGTAGTTGGCAATGTAGTGCTGAGGGACTCGCTCCAGAATTTTTTTTTTTTGGCCTTCCAGCAAATCGAGATAGCGCTCCTCGGGGCTGAGCAACAGCAGGCTCACCATACGCTCCTCCAGTCCCACGGTCAGGTACTCGGCCACGAGACGGCCGAATTTTTGCCAGACCATGCGCTGCTCGAACAAATCGCACAGGGCTTTGTAGGAAAACCCGATGCAGGTGCTGTCGCTCAGTGCCTCGATGGTAATCTGCGACGGCCGACCAGTCAGACAGCTGACGTAAGCACTCAGAAAATGATTTTCGAAGAAAAAATAGGTGGTGCGTTCGTCGCCGTCTTTGGTATAAAATTGCCGGAACATTCCCTCTAGTACGAAGGCCACTTCGGTGGCCGACTGGCCCTCCTGCACAAACAGGGCATGTTTTTTGATCGAATGGATGGTAAGGTGTGGCTCCAGCAAAGCCCAATCGGTGTCGGAAAGGTCAACGAACTGTTCGATTTGATGACGCAGGCGCGCAGCCTGCTGGCTTGATGGCGAATTCATACGAGTTGTTTTTAGTGACAAACCTTTTTTGGCTTAGTACTAAACTCATCCGTCAATCCTTTTGATTAGTCGGCCGTACGGCATAACCCTATTATTTTTATTTTGCGAGGTTTGGCTTAACCTCCTGGCCGCTCACAGCTCTTTCAGCTTGAAATAACAGAACAAAGGCCAGGTGTGGGGGTGCGAACAATAGCCCTGAAAGGCTCGTTTCCGGTCCTGCGAAGGCACCCAGAACGCGTAAAGTCCCTCGCGGTACAGCGTCGAGTTGACTTCATCGGCTGCGGTCCACTGCCCGACCCAGTAGTTGGGATACTGCTGGGCAAAGTTGTGAAACGAAAATTTCATCAGCAGTGACCAGGCTTCTTCCTTGTCGAAGGTCGCTACGCCGAGCAGCACGGGGTATTCCAGCGAAAACCAAATGCCTCCGTCTTCCCCGTCGGGGTTATGACCCCATAGCGGGCGTTCATGGGTGCGCATACCAATTTTTTCGGGAGCCAGCACCTTGCTTTTCACGTAGGCGTAAATTTCCCTTTTGCGGTCGGTGGGCAGGTCGGGAATTTGCAACAGGTAGCCCTGCGGTTCCAGACAAACATTGTCGAGACCAAACTTCAATTTGCTGTTCAGGTAAGCCCGCGCCGAGAAGTTTCGGTCGCCCAGGTCGCGCATATAATTTTGCGACACCGTAGCGCGGTAGTCCCGCAGGGCGGTCAGGAGCGAAGCCGCCTGCGGGTTGTTGGCCTTTTCCAGTACTGTAATCAGTTTCGGCAAGGTAGCCAGTACAATGGCCGAGTTCACGTGCGACTCCGCCGATCCGACAAAGATGTTTGGCGAATAATCGTGAAAAAAGCTGTCGCTCCAGTCGGAGTTCAGCATCTTGACTAAGCCGTTCGGTCCCAGCCCGATTTCGTCGCGCAGGTACACGAAGTACTTTTTCACGAAGGTCAGCACCGAATCGGTTCGGTTGGATTCGGCGGGGTAATAAGCGACTTGCTCGTTCAGAAAACCGTAATCTTTCGTAATCAGCAGGTACTCGGCCAGGGCCGTGAAGAAAAACAACTGCTCGTCGCTTTCCTTGTAGATCGACGCGGCCGTGTAGCCAAAGCCGTTATTACCTCGCTTGATTTCACCGTCGGCTTCCGAGTGTTTCATCACGTACCGCAGGGTCGATTTGGCTAAGGCGGGGTTGGTGTAGCACGCGGCCAGCGCCGCCTGTAAATGGTCGCGATTCGAGATGTTGTCGCCGAAGTAATAGCTGTACACTGTTCCCTGCGGGATAAAGGTTTCGTTATAGTATTCGCTGTACTTGGCCGATGCTTCCATCATGTGGGCATTCCAGAGCATCTCGCGCCGGAAAATTTCGTTCTTCTCGTCCGACAGGTTGGGGAGTTTTTGCTTCCATTGGTCGGCGTACAGGCCGTCGAATTGATCGGTCTGGTTGGCCCCGGTCAGCAACTCGGCAACCTGAGACTGAACGGTCGCAACATCGTTACCTTTCGTCAGACCAATCACCACGTTGAACTGGACAATTTGCCCCGGTTTCAGGCGGGTCGTTACGGTGGTGGCGAGGGTATCGGCGGTGGCGGTTACGGTGGTCTGGTAATCGTTGCCGGTTGGTTGGGCGTGCATGAATATCGACGGCGGATCCACATCATACGGATAGCGTTCTGTGGAAGCGGGACCACCAGGAATTCATGGCCCTCCCATCTATACATGCTTTCCACCCAACACCAGTCCATCGAGCAGGTAAGACCACTGGCCTAGGGGACGGCCGTGGTGCTGATCCTGCTGGTATCCCTGCTCAACAGCGTTGCCTTTTACATCCGCTACCGACAACGGACCCAAGAATGAATTTATGAAAGAAACCAAGCTCTCGGCCCACGCCCTCAACCTATCCTTCGGCGATAAGCACGTTCTCAAGTACATCGATATCAGTTTTGAGAAAAACCGGGTCACCTCGCTCATTGGCCCTTCCGGCTGCGGCAAGTCCACCCTGCTGCGCTCCTTCAACCGGATGCACGACCTTTCGCCGGAGGCCCGCGTCGAAGGCATACTGAAACTGGGAGATAGAGACATTTACGCCGCCGACAACCCCGTGACGGAAACCCGCAAAAGGATCGGGATGGTATTTCAAAAACCCAATCCGCTGCCCAAGAGCATCTACGAGAATCTGGCGTACGCGCTGAAGCTGCACGGGTTTCCAAAAGGCGAGATTCCCGACCTGATTCAATCAGCTTTGGAGGAAAGTTTTATTTGGGACGAGGTCAAGGACGAGTTGGACAAGCCAGCGGTGAAGCTGTCGGGCGGTCAGCAGCAGCGCCTCTGCATCGCACGGACGGTGGTTTTGCGCCCCGAGGTGATCCTGATGGACGAGCCCTGTTCCGCCCTGGACCCCATCAGCACCGGAAAAATAGAAGAGCTGATTGTCAAGCTTAAAGAAAACTTCACGATCGTCATCGTGACCCACAATATGCAGCAGGCGCAACGAGTTTCCGACAAGGTGGCCTTCATGTATTTGGGCGAACTCATCGAGTTCGACACGGTGGAGAATATCTTCGAGCATCCGAAGCATGAACTCACGTAGAACTATGTGGGGGGGTATTTCGGGTAGTATAGCGGCTATGTCTATCCCGCCCTCCTTCGCCATGCCCCAGCCTGCTTTACCGCTTCCGTTTAACTCTTGTTAGCCTCTTTAATCATCTGACCCTGAATTGACTGCAAATTTCGAGACAATTCCTAATGTGGATATCCAATTGGCTTAGTATCCTTGGTTTTGAATTAAAAAGCCTTCTTCGTTAGAAGCCCCGTCAATGGCTCGTTGAGGGATAGGAAACAGTCTCTTGCTAACATCGCTATCGGTCTTGCCGGTCCAGTTTTCTTCGTATTTGCCAAAGCGAATTTGGTAGTTCCTTCTAAAAGCTTCCCAATACAGTTCAAATCCCGATTCGCGGAATAAAGTGTTCAGATCGATCGTGGACAAGGCAGCCGGAGTCTGCTGAGGGCGGGCCTTTCTGGACGTTCTCAGGGCATTGACATCGGCCAAAGCCCCGGCCTTATCACCCTTTCTCAACTTGGACTCAGCTCGCATCAGGTAAATCTCGCCGAGGCGAATCAAGACCAGATCAACGCTGCTGTTGGAACAGCAATTGGGGGCAGTGTGGCTGAACTGGTATTTTGAAAACCTGTAGCCCGTGTTGTGCAGGCTCCCGGCCTCGGAAAAATCAACCTTGAGTGTGTGGTCGACATAGGTTCGGTTTGCGCCGCTTGTCCTGGCGTTGATGACGGGATAAATCCTGACCATCCCATTGCCACAAGTCAGAACGTTACCCCCTCCGTCTTTTCTGGGGCCCCATATAATCCCGCGAAGTATTCCCCGGTCGATCTCGAACTCCTTGGCCGGCACGCAATAGTAATGGTCCGCATCATTCGCCGGGGTAACCCCGGTGAGGTCTTTGAGCTTGTCGGGTACGATCGTGTTTTTTTTGAAGAAACGGGCGTCGGCATCGGCTGGATCCACCTTTCCGTAGGCGTCCACCCAAGTCTGATAAAAATCGGAGGTGGCCGCTATTGCATCCGTTCCCCTTGTGTTTGGGAATTCCGGTCTTGGAATCTGATCGCCGGATATGGGCCAATAGGCCCACCGCTGTTGGTCGGTCTGAAGTACCCCCCGCTGGTCCATCGCGAATATAAGTTCAGGATTTGAATGATTTTCGTCACTGAACAAGTCAAAGTATTCGGCGGATAGCGAATAGGGGCCGGAGATAATGTCGCTGGTGTAACGAATGACCTTATCCATGTCCGCTTCTGTGAATTTGGGTGTGCCATAAGGATCCCTGTAAACCGCAGCGTTCAAATACAACCGCGCCAACAAAGCCTTCACGGCGAATTGATTGAGCCTACCCGGCCCCTTGTCGTTTTTAATGACATCCACAACCGACAAAAGCTCGCTTTCGATATGATCGATTGCTTTTTGCCCCCTTAGAATTTCAGACCTATCCTTGGAAAACTCTTTCTTGAAAATAAGACCCCAGTTATCGAGCGCCAGCATATTAAGATATGCTTTCATGGCTATCATTTCAGAAAGGGCCTCCTGGGCTCTCGAATCCCCTTTCTTGGCTTCTATGCTCAGTCTTTCCGCAGCAATCACGGCTCTTGACAAACAGAGGGTTATGTTTGTCCAGGTGTCTCCCACCAAGCTATTGCCAGGAGTCATGAGGTGCTGGTGGATTGCAATGAACTTTCCCCCATCGAACCAGTCCTTTCCCCCACGATACGGAAGGATGCCTTCATCGGAGGCAACTTCCTGAAGGCCGAAGTTAGAGGTATGCAGCCATACGTTGTACCGAAGAAATCCGTACACTGGCGCTATGGACCCATTCACAATTTCTGCCTGGCCAGTTCCGGTCAGCGACTCATCCAGAATATCTTCCTCCAGTTTAGTGCAACCGAAAAACACGAACAGGAACACCGCTACCGGCAGGGATTTGCTAAATGTAGAATTTTTCATTTTGTCTTTTCAATGGGATGGCGATAGGTTGGTTTTTTATTCAGAAGGTGAGATTGAGGCCAATCAAAAATGTCCTTGCCCTCGGATAGGTGAATCGGTCGATGCCGAAGGTTTGGATTCCACCCGCAGTCGATCCCGTGTTGACCTCGGGGTCAAATCCTGAATATTTGGTTAAGACGAACAGGTTTTGACTTGTCAACGAAAACTGGATGTTTCGGAAGGTGTCTTTCAATCCGATTTTCTCCGGATTCAGGCTGTAAGCCAGTGTGGCGTTGTTCAGTCTCAGGAAAGAGCCATTCTCCAGATAACGGGTCGAAACGATATTGGCGTTGGTCAACGATTCACTGGGGTACTGAGTGGCAAAATCCGTGGTATTGTTGGAGCGGGCCAACAACGCCTTGTTGTACAAGGTCATCGTCGTATGGTTGTAAATCTTGTTCCCTGCCACCCCATTGAAATTTAGACTCAGGCTAAGCCCATTGTACTTGAAGTTTGCATAGTACCCATAAATAAGCTTTGGAATCGCACTGCCCACTACGGTACGGTCATTGTCCAGTATTTCGCCGTCTCCATTAACGTCCCGGTATATACTCTGACCATTTTCACTGATGCCATCGAACTGATACATGTAGAATGCACCCAAGGGCTCATTGTTGATGTATCCATTGATGGTTGCGCCCGTTTGGCCGGAACCCTGGGCCGCCCCCGTTACCAGGACAGAATAAGGTGAATCTTCCACCCGGTTTCGGATATAGGTGATATTACCTCCTGCGTTGTAGGAGAAGGCACCCTTTGGGTCGCTCTTGTAGTCTAATGCCAATTCGATACCACTATTACTGATTTTCATGTCCGGGATATTGTTCCAGTAAGTCGAGGTGGGCTGAACGGGATCGGCAGGAACAACCTCCAAAAGTATGTTGGAGGACACTTTATTGAAATAATCCAGTGTTCCGGTCAGTTTGAAGCCGAGAAATGCGAAATCAATCCCTACGTCTGTTTGAGAAGAGACCTCCCACTGCAGATCAGGATTTGCCAAACGCGTGAAGACGATTCCGTACGGATAATCGTCCAAGGTGGTCGCACTGGCATCTGTGGGATACGTATCGATACTTCCGCCTCCCGTTGACAATCTATTTTCTGAAAAACTGGCCTTGGTGATTTTTGAAGGAATTTCCTGGTTACCTGTCTGGCCCCAGCTTGTACGCAGCTTCAGGTTGTTGAAAACCGAATTTGCCATGAAGCCTTCATTGGTGATGTTCCAGCCCAACGCAAAAGAAGGAAAAAAACCATATTTGTTGTTCTCACCGAACTTGGAGGACCCGTCGGCACGAAACGTACCCGTAAACAGGTATTTGTTGGCATAGGTGTAGTTCAATCTTCCGAAAAAAGACTGCAGCTCGTTTTTAACGGCGGATGAATTTACCGCAGTGGGAAATTGACTCGTGCTGGTGTGGTCTTGGTACTTAGGTTCAATATTGTTATTTGCAAAACCGTCATACGTGGTTATTCTAGTAATATCCGAGAGTTCCTGAAAAGAATGTCCCGCCAGCATGGTGAGGTTGTGAGTTCCCTGATTCCAATTATAGGTAAGCGTATTCTCGACTAGTTTATTCGTATTACTGTTGATCCCCACATCGAGGGATCCATTGGAAATATTCGACTCATTTACCACCGATGGAAAGGGCTTGTACTGCTGATCCCTGTTTGTGGCGGAATAATCCACCCCCAGGTTCAACTTATAAGTAAGGCCCTTTATAATTTCCACGGACGGTGAAATGGTCGCCAAGATTCGGTTATTGGTGGCAAGGTCACTGTATAAATCATACCGATTTAGGGGATTCAGGGTATTGGTAGGCAGCGGTGTCGGCTTCCCGTCAGTGTAGGCCGGAACCGTCGGATTCAGACTGAGCATATCATTTATGGTCGATGTTATGCTGGGACGTAAATTCTCAGTGTGGGAGGCTGTAAGATTATAATCCACATTCACTTTCCCATTGAATGCCTTTTGATTCATGTTTAATTTCCCGGAATAACGCTTTAAATCGCTATTCTTTAAGATTCCTCCCTGCTTTTGATAACCTACCGATGCGAAATAAGAAAATTTCTCCTTGGTAGCTCCCCCAACGGAAAAATTAACATTTTGTGACAAACCGGTCTGAGTCAATTCTTCTTGCCAGTCCGTATTTCCCCCGAGGTCATCCAATTTACCACCCACGGCAACCACCTGTTTGCGAAATGCATCGGCGTTGAATACATTTATGTTTCGGGCTATGGACGACAAACCGGCAGACACTGAAAGATTCATTTCGGTTTTCCCGGATTTTCCTCTTTTAGTCGTAATTACGACAACTCCGTTAGCGGCCCGGGAGCCATATACCGCAGTGGCACTGGCATCCTTCAATACATCGATACTTGCTATGTCGTTCGGGTTGAGAAAATTCAGAGGATTGGTAGAAACACCGATAGAGGAGTTGTCCAATAAAAAGCCATCCACCACGTAAAGGGGCTGTGTTCCAGAACGCAAACTTCCAATACCCCTGATAATTACATCCTGTCTGGCACCCGGTTCGCCACTATTTGCGGCAATGGATACACCTGCCATCTTACCCTGCAATAGTTCACCCGGATTCGTTACCACGCCCTTGTTAAAACTTTCACTATTAATGGAAGCAATGGCACCGGTGATGTCCGATCTTTTTTGGGTACCGTAACCGACCACAACAACCTCACTCAATTGTGAAAGATTTTGGTCTAATTGGATCATTATTGACGATTGCCCGTTCACTGAAACTTGCTTCGGAGAATATCCCACAAAAGAAATTTCAAGTATGGCATTGGCTTCGGCATCAATGACAAATTTTCCCTCAGTATTAGTAGTTGTGCCTTTTGCCGTTCCTTTGACGATAACCGTCGCACCGGGTAACGGTGCTCCCGTTTCATCAGTGACCGTACCCGAGATTGGTTGGGCGACTGATGCAACATTTAAAAAAGGGTCTTTCGGTTTAGTAAAGGCATGAGATGGGTTCATACCAAGTCCGGCCCAAGATAGTAAGCACGCGGAAGCACATATGAGATTTGATAGTCGTAATTTTGAATACATAAAATTCGAGTATGGCGTGACTGAAATTTTTTATCACTTTTTTGTAATATCCTGCTGCAAAGGTAACTTGTATGCAATAAAGCATAGTTAAGGGAGTGTTAAGAATATATTAACACTGAATTGCCATAAGTTTCTATCCTATTGGTGCAAATAAATCAGGGTGGAAGCAGGCAGTGGTGGGCGAATTATTTAAATATCCTGTGATCCTCATCCTATACCGGGTAAGTTTAATGCTGCTTTAACACAGGATTTGCCCGGATATAAGTATCCTCAGCAAAACTAATCTTGTAATCAGATTTGAAATGCTTACTGGGCAAATAGTAATCGGTGGTAATAATTTGCGCTCCGGAACGGCAAGCTGCCTCAAAGGTGGATCTGTCGTTCAGTCGGGCCTCTTTGGTATTAGAATCAGCCCGTGTACGTATCAAATAGCCTTTCTTTACCAAATCGGTAATTTTTTCCAAATCCTTAACCGGGTCATTCAAAATCAGGAACGCTGCTTCCGGAGTACCGGGTTCGGCATTGGCAAATAAAATACGGCCTTTGAGCGACGAATGTCCTTGTATGTAAGCCGAGCGTTTGGGGCCGATTTCGTCTAATATAAAAATAAATTTACCCTTTGCTGCTCCTACGGTAGGCCAATTACCTTCTAATACTGCCGCTTCTAATGTTTCAAATTTACCCCGTACTTCATCGGGCGTAAGGAGTCTATTTGCGCCCAGGTTTTCCAGAATAGTTTTATCTAACTGATCCAGCACCTCCGAAGTAAATTTTTCGGGTACAGTAAAACCCGGTTTATCTATGGTTTCGTCTTTGGCATTGATGGTGATAAATACGGGCAAATGTTTTGGATGGCTATTAGACCAGCTTTTAAGTTCCTGTAGACAATTGGTAAAGGTCAAGCAGTTACTGCGAAAATCTATATCCTGAATGTGCAATACCTTGAAGCCCGGCACCTGCATTACACCTTCCAAGTCGAATGGTTTTACCTGGGCAGTTCCCTGCCATTCCAATCCTTTGGGTTTCGCATATTTACCGCCTTTGGCGTCGGCATACACGTCTATCTCAAGGTTAAGCAGGCCCCGGGTAAGTTGTTCGGACAAACTCAGATGGCTGTAATCAATGGCTTTGACCAACGAAGAATCTGCTTTTTTAAGCATTAGGTAAAGGGGCGGATCTATGGGTTGTTTGTAGCTATTGTGGGAACCAATAACCTGAATCTGGTTCAGTTTAAGATTATCCGGAATTGGTACACTAACCGAAATTTCTTTTTGGTTAATGTATTTATTGACTTTGGCTTCTTTTTCTTCCGGTACCCCTGATCCGGCACTATATATTACTCCGGTTAAAAAGAAAAAAAGGAAAGCTAATTTCATTTTGGCGTAGCGGTTAATTATCAAAAAATATACTTTTTAGACGTTAAAAGATTCTTGCAATTGGGAATAAAACTTCGCTTCCCTAAAATTTTCTATAAGGTGGTTAGTGCTGCTTTTATGGTGTAAGTAGGGGGTTCCATTTGATTAGAACAGAACTTCATGATTGCTGTGATCTTATAAACACCGCGATTGGAGTACCTGAATACAAAACCTTTTCTCCATTATGCACTCACATACGTATATTTCTCGTCTTTCGGGAATGCTGTGAAAAAGTTGGAAACGAAAAAAATGGTGGTTATATTATTTTTGGTCATTGTACCTCGATAAATTATCACCCATACACAAAGGTAGCGGTACTAGGATCTACAAACAATAACGCTGTTTTAGCATTGTGTTAAGAAATAGCCTGCTTAGTGTTATGATTGAGAATCCTGTGTTAAGTTTTAATGGGGCGGATTTGGCTTTGAGGTGGGATTTATAATTCATAGGGAACTGAATGTTGGATAATGGGCCTCTCAGTCCCGATGCCAGGGAGAGCGTGATCTTTGACCGTAATAATAACAATATGTTAATATAAAAATAGGCGCGCCGCCAGGCATCCGCATTTACATTTGCGTTTTTACAAAACCCTATATTGAATCACATGAAATCAAGGAACCCTTCTCCCGTTCTGGCGCTTACTTTTTTGGCATTAGCCACTTTTTCCTGTATCAAAGACCACGATCTCGGAAACCCCTTTCAACCGCCCGTTCTGGGCAGTCTGGGGGCCGCATTGCCTTATACGGTACTTGGTACAGAAAGTGGCGTGGAAATTCGCAACGGTGGATTTGGCTCAGCAGCGGTGGCCCACCCGCACCGCGCTGGCGAGTTTTACGCCCTGACCGACCGCGGTCCCAATGCCGACGCTACCGATGGTAAATACTTCCCCGTACCCAACTACACGCCCCGCATTGGCCATTTCCGGCTAACTAATGATGGCAAAGTGGAGAAGATCAGCGAAATCCTCCTCAAAAATCCGGCGGGCCAGCCTGTAAGTGGTAGGCCCAACCCCGTCGGAAAAGGAGCCACAGGCGAAATTCCGTACGACCTGAACGACAATGTTTTGGCCTACGATGACTTCGGCATAGACAGCGAAGGGCTGGTGGCGATGAAAGACGGTACTTTTTGGGTGTCGGATGAGTACGGCCCACACATTGCTCATTATAAAGCAGATGGTACCGAGATCGAGCGCATCAGCCCGATTGGGGTTAACACCGGTTCCCGGAAACTGCCGGCGGTGTTTGCCCGCCGACGCGCTAACCGCGGTATGGAGGGCCTCGCAATCACCCCGGACGAGAAAATGCTGGTCGGGATCATGCAGTCGCGGATGTACAACCCCACCAATGCCGGGGCTACAAACAAAACCCTCACCCGCATCGTCACCTTCGAACTGGCCACGGGAAACACGAATCAGTACCTTTTTAAGCAAGAAATCAACGATAACTCCAATTCTGAAATCACGGCTCTGAGTGCGACGGAGTTCCTGGTAGTGGAGCGTGACGGAAATTTCAGCGGCGACGGCCCCGTGATGAAGCACATCTACCGTATCAACTTAACCGGAGCGACGGACGTTTCGGGCGAATTTGATTCACAAAACGGTTTGCTAGTCAAAGGCAAGACGTTGGAAGCCAACTCTTGGGCGGAATTAGCAGCGGCGAATATCATTCCGGTCACCAAAACACTGGCGGTGGATCTCATCAATGCCCTGGGCGATTACCCCCATGACAAACTGGAAGGCTTGTGGCTCATCGACGCCCACACCCTGGGTGTCCTGAACGATGACGATTTCGCAATTACTAGCAATGCCAGTAAGAAGATAGCTGTTAAATATCTCCCTCCAACAAATACTATTATAGATGGCGGAAGACTTTACATCGTGAATTTTTGAGAATACTCCTCAGAACTAGTTGACGTAAAAAGCGGGCGATAGTCCGCTTTTTTGCATTTTTTACGAAATATTGACGAAAATGCTAAATTCTCAGCTTTTTCCTTCATCAATCTTGGTCTGTAAACGGCTTAGCTTACAGCGCGGGCTTGGCTTGGCTAAGTTAAGTGGAACAGCACATGATTACTGGTGCTATAACCTGACAATGAAGCAGTAATGCAGCTTGGGACAATTAGGATGATTCAATCCTCATCTTCTCCCACCACCAGCACGAAGGCACTACGCCGGGGTGCGGGTACCTGAAAGCTTTCCCCTTTCAGCCCCTTCCACAGAATTTCGTTGAACACGCGATCGTCGATACGATCGACATCCGTGAAGTCGAGCTTTTCCGAGCGTTTCGCGCTGGGTGTCAAGGCTACGTTCAGCGCCCCGAGGTCGATATTGGCCGGAAGCGAAGTGTAAGGAGCAACATTCGGCGTAGCCGTGAAACTGCGGAACATGGGCGTGGCGGCAGCGTCGTACTGCGTCATGGGCGGCAGCCCCAGGATCAATTCCATAGTGCGCAGCATCCCGGAGGTGGAATACATGCTGTGGTCGATTGATTTTCTTTTAACGTAAGGGCTGACAACCAAAACGTTTGAGCGGTGCGCGTCCACGTGGTCGGGACCGTTCTGGGCGTCGTCCTCCACTACAAAAATGGCCGTTTCAGGCCAAATTGAACTCTTGCTCAGATGTTCCACCAACATTCCAACGGCCAGGTCGTTGTCAGCCACGCAAGCGTAAGGCGTGGGCCGGCCCACGGCCATTCCCTGCGTGTGGTCGGCCCCCAGCCGGATGGAGTTGAAGGCGGGTACCGCCCCGGCGACCAGCAACGAGTCAAAGTCCCGTTTCCATTGTCCCATGCGGGTGGTGTCCCGGACGTTTTGTTTATAATACGTGTCGAAGTAAGCGCAAACATGGACCGCGTCGAGTGCGGGAATGTTGCCCTTGTTGGTGTCCACGAACACGCCGTAGCTGCGGTAGCTGACGCCCTTTTTCTTGCAAAAATCCCAAAGGTACCCTTCCTTGTTGTTGGCCACGCCCCGGCGGCCCATGCCTTCGGTCGCCCCACCCCGACGGCCGTAGCTGGTCGGCCAGGTCTTTTCCAGATAGTCGTTGGCGTGGGCACCCAGGCTCCAGTTGTGCCCGTCGGCACTCACTTCGGCGTCGACGTAGAAATTATCCATCAGCACATACTCACGCGCCAGTTTGTGCTGGTTGGGGGTGTATTTTTCTCCAAAGAGACAAAGGGTCGAGTCGCCATTGCCTTCGGGCATATCGCCGAACACCTGGTCGTAAGTGCGGTTTTCTTTAAGAATGTAAAAAACGTACTTAACGGGCGAGGGATCACCCACTTTCATGGGAATCGGATTTCCCTTTTCTCCCTCTGCGATCAAATCTTGCTCCTTTTTGTAGGGCGTGTTGTCGTACACTTTCTTAGAGTATAGGGCCAGAATGTCGTCACCCGGATCATCAATGATACTCAGGCTGCCCTGCATCAGACTACCGATGTATTGCAGCCGACTGTTCGCCTTGGGAATTTCGCCCAGGTGCGACTCCGACCGCACTTCGGGACTGACGGGCTGCGGTCCCAAAGGATTGGCAAAGGAGGTAAAGCCTTTACCGTTGGCCACAAAAATGCGTTTACCCGAAACCCGGACGCTGGTCGGGTACCAGCCCACCGGAATGAAACCTTTCGAGCGGCTGTCGCCCGGCTCGCTGACGTCGAATACCGCCAGAGAGTTATTATCCGCGTTGGCCACGTACAACGTTTTCTCATCGGCGGACAATGCAAGGCCATTGGTCACCGTACCCGAGGGCGAGTCGGGATAGAGGGCGGCATTGAGGATCTCCACCACTTTTTTTTGCCGGGTATCGATGACCGAAACGCTGTTGTCCCCGGCGTTGGCGATATACAGGTAAGTTCCTTTTTTATCCAGAATCAGTTCGTTGGGATTGGTGCCTACATCGATCGTACCCATAATTTTGCGGTTCGCCGTATCGAACATTCCCACTTTTTTGCCTCCCCAATACGAAATGTACAGCGTTTTGCCATCGGGCGATAACACGCAGGTGTAGCCCTCGTGGCCCAGCGGCTCGCGGTGCAGAATGCCCTTGCTCTTTAAATCAAGCACGTAGAGCGAGTTATTCTCCTTAGTTACCACGTACAGCAGATTTCGCTTATCATCCAGTTCCAGGCCGACGGGCGAAATTTTCTCCGGCCACGGCTTCCCCAGCACCAGACTATCGTCAAGAACCAGTCGGTTACCCGCGGTAGCATACTTCCAGATCGTGTTATCGTTCCCGCCGGAAGCGTACAGGGATTTGCCGTCGCCGCTGAATTTCAGGCCGTAAAAGGATTTGGGAATCTCCACACTCGCCAGCACCTTCTCATTTTGGGTGTTGATAAGTTGAATCGTTTGAGTGCTTTGGCCATTGTTGGTGACCGCCAGCAGCTTGCCGGATGGCGACACCGCCATATTCAAGGGCAAATCGCCCAGCGTCAGCGAGCGGCCCGCCGGGGTCAGCGACCAACCGTTGGGCAGCATCACCCGCCGGGCTTCTAATGTGGTATCCAGCTCGGTCAGTGCTTCGCTTTTCTTCTGTGCCAGCGAAGGAATGAGAATAAAAGCAAGAAGGAAAGGGGTTAGGAATAGTCGCATTATTTTTTCAAAAAGAGTTTAAGAAGATCAGAACACCGGCTTCCAGGCGGGTATTCCCAACCGCTCGGCCTCCGGCTGGAAGCGCGCCAGGTCGTTTACTAGGACAAAATCGACGCCTTCGGCAAATAAGCTGGCCAGTTCGTTGGGAGACTGGGCGTAGTAGTAGTTCACGGTCACGCCATTTTCTCTCAGCTTTTCCATGACCTCCTTTCGGTTCTCGCCCGGCTCAGTGCGTAGCAGCTGAATGAAAGGTGCCTTCATTTTAATCGTTTCGTCCGCGTAAAGGGGCGTGTTTTTCCGGTACCGATTCTCGCCGTTGCAAATAAGGATGTCCGGCACTTGGGCGCGGGCCGCGGCGGCGGCTTTTTCCCCGCAGGTAAGGAAGGCCTGGTGCATCCGGCCTGCCTTAGCCACCATTGACGCTACCGCCCGCCCCACCGCTTCGTCTCCCTTTAAATGGCAGTTGAGCCAGACATTCTGTGGCATTATAGATAGGGTTTCCTCGAAAGTTGGAACCGGGGTTCCTTTGAACGCCGGAGCTTGCCACCCACCCGCGTCCAATTTTTTAATTTCGGCAAAGGTCAGATCCCCCACGCTTCCGTGGCCGTCGGTGGTGCGGTCCACGGTTTCGTCGTGCATCAACACCAGCACACTGTCGCGGGTGAGTTGGATGTCGAACTCGATCATATGCGCCCCCAGGCGGATGGCCTCCCGCAAAGAGGGAAGCGTGTTCTCCGGGTGGGTGTCCATGCAACCCCGATGGGCGCAGAGTCCTTTCTTCGGCATGACGATGCCGGATTCCTGGGCCAAAAGCACCGTTGAAAGCAGGCACAGGATAGCCAGTGGCAATAGCTTTTTCATTCTAATTCCGATTTGTTTTAGTGACCAAATCACTTGTCCCACCAAACCTTAATGTCGCTATTATCGCCGCCCATCGCCGCCACCGCCCCGGCCAGCGCCTCGGGATTTAGCGATTGCAAGTAGGTGGGGTAAGGTACCCGGGCCGGAAACGCATTCTCCGCCGGAATACCCGCCCCGCGCGGTAGCACGGGATAGCCCGTCCGTCGCTTTTCGAACCACGATTGGTAATCTACGAAAAAGTAGGCATAGTACTTTTGCAGCATAATTTGTTCCAGCTGATTAGTCTGGCTTTGAGTGGCATCGTAGGCAATGCCGGGCTGTTTCAAGAATCCGGCGGGAGGCGTCGCGCCCCACTGGCTTAGCGAAGCGGCAATACCGTTCTCATAGTGTTTTTCGGGCAAAGCCCCCGTCGTGTAACCGCGTAGGGCCAGTTCGGCCTTGATGAACTCCACTTCGGCGTAGGGCATCATCACGCCCAGTTGGGGCAGGGTCTTTAGCGCGTCCGAATAGCTGGAATTGCTGCCCACGGTGTATTCCTGCGAGGCGGGATACCCACTCTCGATGCCCCGGTACACGTTGTCCGTACCGACTTTCACCTGCGTACTCCACACCGCCCGGCGCGGGTCGTTGGTGGCGTTCAACTTGTCCAGGAAAAACTTAGTGAAGTAGGTGCCATCGCGCCAGTCCACCTGGCGGGCGTTGAAGTAGGGATTGTAAAACGGAAAGGTACCGGGATAGCGGAAAATGGCCTCGTCGGCGTTGCTGGTGAACACCGGATTCTTGACCGGATCGGCCAGAATGGCGGTAATCTGCTCTCTTACATTCACCTCCCCTTCCCTCGCTGAGATGCGGAGCAGCAGCCGGAGCCGCAGCGAATTGCAGAATTTCTTCCATTTCAGGATGCCGGGATTCTTCCCTCCTACCAGGGTATTGGAGTTGTAGAGCAGGTCGCCGCCGTAGGTCAGGGCTTTGGTTTCGTCGAACAGTCCGTTGGCTGTCTCCAAATCCCGCAAAAGCTGCGGGTAGATGTCCTTCTGCTTATCGAACGTGGGCTTAAAGTTCCCTTCCAGCGCCTTCGTGGCTTGGGAATAGGGTATGTCGCCGTACAGGTCGGTCAGGATGGAATAGGTCCAGCTTTTGTACACAAGGGCGATGGCCTTATAATTGTTCTCTTTCAATTTGTCGGAGATGGCGTAAATATCCTCGATGTCGGTCAGGTAGGTATAGTAGCTGGTCCAGACGCCCGCGCCGGGGTTGACCACGTAGCGGTGTAGCCCGGTCCCGCCCGCGCTCGACCGGGGGGCATCCATTTGCATCAATTCGTGGGTGAAGTTGCGAGCGGCGTTGATCGAAGTGTTGACGATCTGGTACTGCAATTGGCCCAGCATCACGCCGGGCGTGATTTCCTTGGGGCGGTTGGGGTCCGTATTGAGTTCCTCGAAGTTTTTGGTACAGGAAACCAGCAGACCTAAAAGAATCAGACAAATAATAGGGGTGCGCTTAAACATAAGATCGGTCGGTTAAAATTTCAGCGTTAGGTTCATGCCCATGGTACGGGTAGAAGGGAACTGGGCCAGTTCCACACCCGGCGTGAGCGTGCCGTTGTTAAGGTTGCCGCCCTCGGGGTCAAAGCCAGGAAATTTGGTAAAGTTGAACAGGTCGCGGCCAAAAAGCGCCAGGCTGGTCGAACGAACGCCCACGCGGTTGAGCAAGCCCTGCGGTAGGTTGAATTCCACCCTGGCCTCTCGGATTTTTAAGAAGGAGGCGTCGAAGATATTGGTTTCGGCGTTGGAAAGCGCGTAGTAGTTGTCGTAGTACGAACTGGCAGGAACGTTCTTGGTATTGGGTACGAACGAGCCGTCGGCCTGCTGCACCACGCCTTGGCCCACAATGCCCTCGTCGCGGCCGGGCAGGGTGACCTTCGTTTTGCCCAATGTGTTGTTCTTGTGGTTGGTCTGCGAGAACATACTGCCGCCCTTTTGGCCATCCAGCAGGATGCTGATTCGGACGTTTTTGATCGTAATCTCGTTGGAAAAACTCGCCTTCCAGTCGGCGAAGGCATTCCCCCATTTCTTTTGGACGGGGTCCAGCGGGGCGGGTAGTCCGACCGACGAATAGATCACCTGCCCGTCGGGCGAGCGCTGGAAGCCGCGCCCGTACATGTCGCCCATCAGCCCGCCCACCCGGGCCTCGATGCTGACGTTGCTGCCGTGGTTGTAAATGACCTGGTTGGTGATGCCCGAAGCCAGTTCGCGGACGTAGCTGCGGTTGCGCGACCACAGCACGGTGCTGTTCCAGGTCACGTTCTTGGTCTTCACGGGCCGACCCGTCAGCTTCACCTCCACGCCCCGGCTATTGATCAGTCCGGCGTTGATGACCGCGTTGCTGTAGCCCGTGACCGGGTCGAGCGGGATGGCCAGGATCTGGTTGCGGCTCTTGTTGTCGTAGTACGCCACGTCCAGGCCCAGGGCGTTCTTGAACAGCCGCACGTCCAGGCCGAACTCGTAGCTGGCCGTGATCTCGGGCTTCAAATCCGCGTTGAAAAGCGTGGAGGAATTGGTAAAGCTGTTGCCGTAAATCCGGTCGTAGTAGCGGGCGGTCTGGTAGGGTCGGGTGTCGTTGCCGACCTGCGCCCAGGAGGCGCGGAATTTGGCAAAGGAAACGGCGGTCGGCAGAACGAAGAGCTCGTTGAGCAGAAAACTGGAACTCACCGAGGGATAGAAAAACGAATTGTTGCCGTAGGGCAGCGTACTCGACCAGTCGTTGCGGCCCGTCAGGTCGAGGAAAATCTTCTCGTCGTAGGCAAACTGCGTGGTGGCGTACACGCTGTTGATGGCCTTGCGGGTCTTGACCGGATCGGCCACGGCCTGATCGAGGCTATTGGATATCTGGTAGATGCCCGGCTGAGCAAGCTGGTCGGCGTAGATGCCCGCAAAGTCGTAGGACTGCCGCATGGCGTTGGCCCCCACCGAGGCGCTCACGTCGATCAGCGGGCTGATCTTGTCGTGGTAGTTGAACAGGAAGTCCGAGTTGGACTCGTAGCTGAATACGTTCTGCTCGCGGTACATCCCGCGCGGGTAGCGCGTCATGCTGAACGGCCGTTGCTGGGCGCGGAACTCGTAGGCCATGTCCAGACCCGTGCGAAGTAGCAGGTCGAATTTGGGCGAAATCGTGTATGTCGCCGACAGGTTGCCGATGATGCCGTTTTTGTTCATCTTGTTGAGCATCTCGTACATGCCCAGGTAGGGGTTGTCGGGCGTGGGGTTGAAGGGGCTTCGCTGCTTAATCTGCTCGAGGCCCGGCTCCCAGTAGGGCCGGAACCACTCAGGGCGGATGTTCGGTGTGGTTCCCAAAATCACGAAATACATCAGCGACTGGTTGTTGTAGCCCGCGATGGGCAGGTTGTCGCTTTTCTTGTTGGTGTAGTTGACCTTGCCGTTGATTTTCAGCTTATCCGACACCTGCTGACTGACCGACAGGGCGGCATTGATTCGCTCGAAGCCCGTATTAGGGATGATCCAGGAATTCTTGAGGTGCGTCAGCGAAAGCCGCGCCAAACCCTTCTCGCTGCCCCCTTCCACCGACACGCTGTTGGAATAGGTGGTGCCGGTTTGGAAAAAGCCGGAGATGTAGTCTTTGTTGGCTACCCAGGGCGTGCGCTCGGTAGGCTTGCCATCCGGCGCGTTGGGGTCGAACTGAAAGTAGGACTGGCCGTCGAACTTCGGTCCCCACGCCCGGCCCGCCGCCACGGTGGTGGCCGTATTGGGGCCGTCCTCGCTGGCCAGGTAGGAGAAGTACTTATTCGTGCGGCCCTCGCCGTACTCGAACTGGTAGTCGGGCCAGCGGTTGACCTGTTCCACGCTGACGTTAGAGTTGACCGTCACCCCGATGCCGCGATCCTTACGAACCCCCGATTTGGTAACGATGATGATGGCACCTCCCGCCGCCCGGCTGCCGTAGAGGGCCGTGGCACCCGGCCCTTTCAAGACGGTGATTTTCTCGATGTCGTCGGGGTTGATGTCTGACAGGCTGGAACCGTAGTCCACGGGGCTGTCCGCCGACAGGTAAGACGAGTAACCCGTTCCCGTGATCTTGCTGCTGACCGGGACGCCGTCCACCACGATCAAGGCCTGGTTGTTGTCGAGATTGAGCGAGGATTCGCCCCGCAGCGTAATGCGGGCCGAACCCATTGGCCCGGCTCCGGCTCCCTGGATGTTCAGTCCGGCCACCTTGCCCGAGAGCGTGTTGACCCAGTTGTTGGACTTGGCGTCCTTGACGGCGTTCTCGCTGACGGTCTGGGCCGCGAAGCCCAGCGATTTTTCCTCCCGCTTGATGCCCAGAGCGGTAACGATGACCTCGTCCAGGGTTTTGGTGTCCTCGGCCATGACCAGGTCAAGAAGGCTTCTTTTGTTAACAGGGATGTCCTGCGTCACGAAACCAATCGCCGAGAAAGTCAGGATGGCGTCAGGGGCAGCAACCGCCAGTTGGTATTGGCCTTCGGCGTTCGTAGTGGTACCCGTCTGGCTTCCCTTGACCAGAATGCTAACGCCCGGCAGGGCATCGCCCACCTGGGAGGTGACTCTGCCGCTAACATTTGTTTTTTGACAGAAGGAGGGGATTGCGAGAATGGCAATCAGCCAGAGGGCCGAAAGCCCAGGCAGTAAAGTTGTTTTCATGCGCTGTGAGTGAGATGTGTACAGAGCGCAAAAGTAGGAGGCGAATAAGGTGGGAAAGTTAGCTGAGCATTAAGTAATAGTTAATTCTCGCTGGGTATTCCTGAGAAAATATAACATAGATAGCTATTTTGGAATGCCATACCTGTGATCAGATACGTCAAGACGGATCACCGGATGGGCAGGAACTTTTACAAGGGCATTCAGGGCGACTTGGTTTAAACCTAGACAGTCTTCAAAACAAATATCCATTTATCGGCTCCAGGTGTGGTGCCAAATCTACTTCGCCCAGCATCTCCCGTAAATTTTGCTCAATCGTCTGACAAAGTGCGCTGAGCGGAACGTCGGTAACCCGATTCTCGAACGGATCCTCGATGGCTGACCCGGTCTTTTCCATGATGGTAAACACGCCTGCCACCACTGTTGCCAGGGGAATCACTACCCAACTCGCTGCGCCGAATAAACTTAACAGTCCGAGAGGCAGCAATATTGCGAAAATCCAGACGAACAGGCGAGTGAAGAAATCGTACTGCCGGGGAAGCGGAGTATTTTTGATTCGTTCGGAGCCTCCCAAGTGGTGCGCAAACTGAGTGAGGTTGCCCTCGATCTGAAAGGTGTGAACCACTCAAGCATCTTTTGGTCCTGCCCCCGGCGCAGAGAGTCGCCGCTTGACATGTTTATGATGTTGGGCTTGTTCTGGGAATTAAGTACGACCTCGTATTCTTCCGGCTTGAGAAAAGGGCGGAGTTCCTCCCATGTCGTTTTCCTGCGTAATTGCAGACGCAATGCGTGCGCAAAAGCAATCTGACGGTAGATCGCCTCTTTTTTGAAAGCCTGCATGGCCTCCTGCTGCTCAGGATGAGCGCGTATCTGCACATCTACGAAGTTGGTCACCATGCGGGCAAATTCCCGGCTGTGTTCCACCAGCGATCCCCAAATCTGCCGCGCTTCCCACCATCGCCCGTAGGCCGAGTTATTGCGGAAAGCCACAAAAATGGCTAATGCTGACCCAATAATACCGATCGGGGTAAAATTAATGGCGAGCCCTTCGTATCCACTATGATACAACGCCCAGATCAATGTTGACCACACCAGCGTGAACAGTACCTCACGCCAAATGTAGCCGAGTACCTTCACCGGATGGAAGTTTTTTTTTGTAATCATATTGTTTTAGCGTTTTAATATTTTGAAGGCTATGCCCCGACCGTATCCTTGCCGAATCGCCAGGTTGATCCAACTCAACGCCAGCTGTTCCAACAACACTACCTGCTCGTTTCCCCCAAAATCGAAGACTTCGTCGAACCCGGCATCCTGAGCCAATTGCGTCGCGATGGCCTTCGCTTCGGTGTCGTCGCCTGCTACAAACATATCGGCGGCAGCGCCACGAAAATCAGGATTGGCCATGATCTCGTAGCCTGTGGAGTTGAAGGCCTTCACTACCTTGGCAGCGGTCCGATCCACCAACGCGTGAAATGAAGTGGGGTACGGGTCTGGACGCTTTCCGATCGCATTGGTAGCATCTATGACCACTTTGTTTTTCATACTAGCCAAGCTGATTAAGACCTCCGGTACTATATGAGCGGGGGTCGCGACCAGCACCACTTCTGCTCGGTCCACTGCTTGAGCTAATGGAGCCAAATGAACATTAGGGTGTGCCGCTAACAGGGTAGCCTTCTCGTTGGTACTGTCGGTGCGGGTACCAACGATTACCGTATGGCCAAAGTCCGCTCAGCTCCGGGCTAATGTGCTCCCGACGTTGGCGGAGCTAATGATCGCTATCACCATGTGTTTATTATAAGGTGTAAGTCAGGCCAAAGGTAAGCAGTCCGTCGTTTCGCAGCACGTCTACTACGACGATACTCTCGTGCGAAAAAGAGTACAGGGCAGTGGCAGAGAAGTGCTTCCCCAGTTTTATGTCAGTCCCCAGGTTCAGATGAATCCGGTAGTTAGCTCGGTCGGCCAGGCTGGGCTGACCGTACAAGCCGTAGTACAGCCGAACCGTTTGCTCACCCAAGTAGTGCCAGCCGGTCGCGCACACCGTGGCGCGGGTCACGGTGATCCGACGATCTCCGGTGTATGCATCGTTGTTAAAAGTGCTTTCGGCAAATTGGGAGGTTTCGTATACGAACCCGGCTGACAGCTTGAGCACGTGCCTGGGACGACGGACCAGTTGCCCGGTAATTCCTACTCCGGCAAAGTAGCGCAGGTCGAGCTTTCGCCGTAAGTTGGTCGACAAGAAGCACAGCGCGAAGGCAACATTTTCCGACAGACGGGCCACCAGCGTCGCGTTGCCCCGCAGGGCTTGGTAGCTGACGTTTCCGCGCTGATGCACCCCGGTAACGGACGCGCGGACTTGAAACGCCGTCGTGTCGCTTTCGTTCAATTGCGCCTCTGCGCCTAAACCTCCGAAGCAGAGCAACCCGGTGGCCAGACAGTATCTTTTTCGCATGACAAGGACCCTTCTGGGGGTGACTGGCATTGATTGGAACAGCTTGATCACTGGATGAGCTGCGCTACGACCAATTCAGCGGCGTCAGCGCCTGAGTTCTGCTGCTGTCCAGTAATCAGGTTACCGTCGACAATGGCGTAAGATGAGAATGCCGGTGCCACCTTGAAGTGGGTGTTTTCCAATCGCCGGGCGCGGTCTTCGATGCGGAAGGGCTGTATCTTTGTTCCCACGGCTTTGTCGGCGTAGTCTTCTTCGTCGTTGGCAAAGCCGGTCCACGTCTTTCCTTCCACGATCAGCTCCCCATTGGATTTTTTGGCTTCCAATAGCATGGATGTTGAGTGACACACGGAAGCCGAAGGTTTGCCCGCTTCGTAAAAGGAGCGAAAAAGGGTTTCTAATTCCGCATTACCCATGAAAGTGTACATTGGGCCTTGCCCTCCAACTAGAAAAATAGCGTCGTAGTCAGCCTGATTGACCTCGGTCAGCTTTTTAGTGTTTTCAAGCATCTTGGTGAACCAATCCTGTTGCATATAGCCCAAGGAGATGACATCGTTGGCCGAATATCCGCTTTCGTCGGTGGGATTCGAGTAAGCATCCATGATGGTTGGTCCTCCTTCGGTGGATACGACATCTACCTCGTAGCCACGTTCCTGGAAAACCCGCAACGAGTGGGTGAGTTCGGAGGCCCAGAAGCCGATGGGCCATCCGGTCTGTCGGGAGGTGGTCGGGCTGCTGATGACCATCAAAATTTTCCCCTGGAAGGGAGTGCCATATATGTGTACGTAGTGGCGGGCTTCTTTTGCTAAATTCATGATTATATTGGTTAGCAGGGCTTTCTTATAAACAATGGAGATTTGTATAATTATGTAAAATATAGCAAAAGTTTAAAAAAGGCTATACATTTAGTAGCCTTTATACTGAATTGAACCTGAGCCAGTACTAAAATAGCTACTTCCTAATTTCTTTGGTGGTGCAAAAGACCCAATTCTGGACGAAATAAGTTTTTATAAGAAAGCCCTGTATTGGTTATAGGACTTTCGCTTAGACAGCATGAACAGTAGGATTCATCAGTTGTTGAACCAAGTAGTCGGTGAACAGCCCCTGCCTGACCTGATAGAGCGTGGTCTTGATCTGCTTAGCTTTGACCTTGAGCGACACCCACGCGTGGTAGCAGCAGGCCAAGTGGTTGCGCTGCGAGCGGGCCTTGCGGCACTGGCACTTCTCCGAGCCCGTCAGTTGCTTGAATTCCCTGTGGAACTGCTCCACCTGCCACCTGTTGTCGTTCTTGATTTCGGCGACAAACAGGTTTACAGTAGGGTCAAGGTCATTCGTTATGACCCAGTCAATGTCGCCGTTTGGGGCAACCACCCGCCGGGCGGCCCCGTTGAAAAGCTTTACCATGAAGGGGCACTCTTTGAGCTTGACGGTCAGCCCTTTGACCAGCGACTGCTCGTCAAAGGGAAGTTCGTCCAAATGCTGGTAGCCAGTTTCTGGCCCCAGGCTCACCAGGCGGTTGCTCTTCAGCGCCCGCCGCTGCGGTGTGGTGAAGAAAATCCAATCGCTGCGGTGAATGAGCTTGAGGTTGGCCACCGAGGCGTACCAAGTGTCGAAAAGTATCGTCTTGGCTTTGAGCCGCTTGTGAGTAACCAAGCGCTTGAACATTTCCGCTCCGGCGGCGCGGCTGGAAATGGTCGTTTTTGGTCTTGCCGTCGTGCTGGGGGCTGTAGACGCGGTAGTCGATGGGCCAGAAGTCGCCGTCATTTCCCGAGGAATGGATCAGGTTGACCAGACCGATGCCTTTGACCGTACCGTGTTCATTGCCAGAGTACTGCCGCTTGACCAGTTCGATAAAGTTGGAGTACTGCTTGTTCTGAACGCTGTCATCGACAATGACGACCGAGGTCTCCGAATCCTCGACATGGGGCGCAACCGAAGCCCACAGCTGCGAGGGGGTGAAGCGTTCGCGTCGAAGGAAGTCGCTGACCGAATCGTGGCAGAGGTTGGGCTTGTGGTCGGCCAGGTTCGTGCAAGTGTAGTTGAACGGCGTGCTCAGCAGGTACTCTATGTAGTCTCTTTTCTGTAGCATCCAGTAAATTTAATCGTATTTCTAATCACAAGCGAAAGTCCTATACTTATTTTGAAGAAGTTTCTGAAATGGTGAAGTTGCAGACAGGAGGGCCAGAATAACAGGTAAGGACCACGTAAAAACAGATTCTTTTCCCTAACCAGTAATATTTTTTCTTATCCTACTCAGAGATGATTGAGTGATACCCAGGTAGGACGCCAAATCCGAAAGAGGTATTCTGTTCGCCAGTGCGGGAAAACGTTTCATAAAACTCAGGTACCGCTGAGTTGCGTTCTCAGCGATCATGGGATTGACCCGGTTTACTTTTTCGAGTAGAGCTTTGGCCGTTATTCTGTGAATAATTTCATCCCAGCCAATAACAACCGCCGAAAGTTCCTGCAGCGCCAACTGGCTGAAAACAACCAGTTGACAATCGGTAACCGCCTGGATGTACTCGGCCGAGGGAATCTGATGATTGAAACTTGTCAAATCGACGGCAAAGTTGTTCTCGTCCACAAAGTACCGGGTGACTTCATTGCCCCGATTGGTGTAATAACAGACCCTAAGTACCCCTTCCTGGACGATCGCTACGCGCCGGGCGGTTTGCCCGGCCTCCGAAAAATAGGCTCCTTTTTTCAGTTCGATCGAAACCACCAGCCGTTTTATCAACGTGATCTGCTGCGGATTGAGCGGACCAAATTCAAGCAGGTAGTTTATCAATTGATCCATGGGCAAGTTCTTCTAGCTCCCTTTTGATAATTTCCAATGCGGCAACCAGCATGGCTTTCAACTCATTCATTAAAAACAGGTTCACGGCGTTGAGCGGGATAACCCTGTACGTCCATACGATTCCCACCTGACCGCTATCGAGGTCGTTGAACTCCCATTCCCCTTCGATGCGTTTGGCCAGGAATCGCAAAGTTGAGGTAAAATGGTCGTTTTTGTAGGAAAAAGATTGGTTGGGAACGACGGTTAATAAGCTTTCCCGGGAAGTTGATCCATCATTGAAATAGATGGTTCTAGTCAGGCCGGGCTTATTCCAGCCCTGATCCAGGCTAGTCTTGCGAATGCCCGGAATGAGCCGGGTGCCTTCGAAGATACGGGAAAGGTCAATGGGCACGATGTGGTTGAACACTGCTTCGATCGACCCTGAGACGGTTGTCGTCACCGTAATTAGAGGCATTGCTTCTCCCTTCGATGTCGTCGCAGTTATGCGGGGCTCCGAAGCTAATTTATTCGGTAGTGTCATGCTCTTTTTCCTTTTTGAGTTAGGAAACAAATTTAGTGTGCCTCTGCGGATCGGAATTTGCCAAATGACAAAAAATGAGATTTGCGCATTAATACTATCCCCAAAATAACCAGCCAGATCAACCACAAAGTACTCCCGATAGCCCCTGCTAAATCCCAGTGCGGAAAGCCGGGCATGACCGTCGCCAGTAATTCGCCCTGAGCCAGAAAGTAGATGGCCGAAGCAAGGTAGCCGAGGATAATAAACCAACGGCCGTACACACCTTTCTGGCTAAGGATGTGGGTCAACAGTACCGTCCAAATTACGGTGAATAGCTGTCCTAAGTGTTCGCCGAGCAAAACCCCGCCGAACTGATGGATGAGTTTGAAGGCCACTACTACGGCGGTTTTGGGTCCCTCGTCGGGAGCATTCACGTAGGTATCGGCCAGGACCGGCACTACGAAAGTCCAGCGCAAAAGTCCGATCATCTGGACGACCAGTCCGATGACGCCCAGGGTGGTGGCCACGCCGATCGTTCTAGACTGGTCTTTCAACGATTTACCCAGCATAATGAGTGCAGGCAGCAGCGGCAGCCCCGAAATGCCGAAAGCGAACCAGGTCCAAATCAACGGGTTTCCGCCGTTGTGAAATTTAGTGAGTACCACTCCTGTATCTTGCCGCAAAACGTCAGGGTAGTCGAAGGTCATTGTCAACAGCGTGTACGGAATCATGACACCCACGGCTCCGAGAATGAGTAGGATGCCGATAATTCTATAGGTCGAAATTTCTGGATTTTTCATGATGATTTTTTAAGGAGTGAAAACGATCGAATAGTGCATCGCCCCGAACCGCCACTGGTCGTCCCCCAGGCCGTTTACCTCCACCCAGGTTCGGAGTTGCTGGTAGGATACTTGCAGTTCGAGGGCTTTGGCCTTGTTCTTGAACGGCGTGAACGAGTAGCCCAGACTTACCCCCGTTGCGTTACCAATGCCGAACTGGTGGAAGAAATTCTGCTCGCCCGCGCTGGTCAGGTACCTGTTTTTGGTCAGGACGGAGGCCAAGCCGAAATCGCCTTTTACAAATAAATTGTTGGCTGTGAAAGGGTAGTATTTCAGGGCGACGCCCCCCGTGATGAAGTTGAAGAAGTAGGCTTCCTCGTAGCCCCCATTTCCGGGCTGCGAACCCGTTTGCGCGTTGCGGATGACGGCTCCCAGCATGAGTCCGGGCGCAAATTGGAGCGGTTTATAGAAGCCTACCGTGAAAGTATAACCCGAGAGCGCCGGGTACTTTCCTACATCTTGGCGTTGGCCGCTGCTGTTTTCAAAATAGCTTCGCTGGTTTTTGCGCAAATCCTGCGACCGGGTCAACTCGGCACCGCTTTGCAGGTAGGGTGTCACGAAACCCAGGCTGACTTCGGTTTGTGTGGCTTGCGACAGTGGATTTTGGGCGGAGGCAGAACCAAAGGCGATCAGGAAGGCTACTATGGTGTTTGATAGTTTCATGGTTTTCGGATCAAAAGAAAAATGAATAGCTAAGTCCCGTCGTGGGGTTGATCTTGAAGCTTTCGCCCGGCGCGGCGAGTCCGGTTACGCCAAGGCGGAAATTGAGACCTTTGTAGATCATCAGCCGAAAGCCGATTTCGGGCATGACTGCGTTTTTCTGTTTGTACTCGCGGGTTAGCCCACGGGCGTAAGAAACTGAGGTGTAGAAAGACGACGGATTCTCCCGCTTGCCGATGGGTAAAAACCAGAGCGTGACGCCCGTTCGGACGAACTCGGTGGTGACGTTGGGCGTAAAATTGGTCGGGTAGTAGCCCGCGTGGACGGACAAGTTTTTGTAGCGGTACTCAAGTCCGATGGACGGATTACGAAAAGCATTGATACTCAACTCGTGGGTCGAGAGGCGGCTTTGAGCCGAGGCGAAAAAAGGGGTAGCCAGCAGGGTGGCGGCCATAATGATCTTCTTCATATCGTCTGGTTGTTTGGTTTGACGATACAAAGTTGGGGTGCTAAAAAAGGGGAGTACTGGACAAATGTCCAAAAGCAATTTTCAGCGGATATTATTTCGGATGCGGCTCAGGTGGCGCGGCGTCACGCCCAGGATGGAGGCCAGGTACTGCAGCGGGATTTGCTGCAAGAGTTCGGGTTCCTCGTCCAGTAGGGCCTCGTAACGCTCCTCGGCGGTGAGGGCGATGAGCTTGTGGCGGCTGTCGTCGATGCAAATCAGCAAATGTTCCAGCACGCCGATGTAGAAGGTCTGGAACTTGGCATTGTGGTTTTTCAAATGCTGTAAATCGTTGAAATGGATTTGCCACACCTCCCCGTCACCCAGCGCCCGCACGTACTCCTTGGCAGGAATCTGGCTGATGAAACTGCTGAGCGAAGCCAGGAAATTGTTCTCGCCTACCACGTAGGTGGTGTGTTCGTCGCCGTCTTTGAGGAAATAAAACTGGAAAAGTCCCCGGCTGATGAAAGCCAGGTGCCGGGCGGTTTTGCCCTCCTCCAAAAAATGCTCGCCCTTGGCGAAGGTCTTGGTTTTGAACAAATCAGCAACTCCCTGAGCTTCACCGGATGTGAAGCCGGACTGCTGAAAGTAGGCGATGAGGTTTTTCATGGGTATTTTTATTCGGCGTCAAGCACTTGATAAAGTAATTCGTCGGGATGCTTGCCCAAAGCGCGGGCGATTCGTATCCGATTCAGGCGCATCAGGAAAATAGGGTAAAGATTGATCGGAATATCCAAGAACACGAACAGTCCGCCCGCAAGACCTTACTTCCTGTTCAAACCAAACGTATAGCCTACGCTCAGATTCACGACGAGGGGCATAAAGCCGATCCCCGAATCGAGCGTCTTGAGCGTTTCGGTTTGGTCGGTGTTCTTGTTGACGTAGGTGTATCGGCCGTCGGCAAACGATGATCGTACCGTGGGCCAGTACCGGACGCTGGGCGAAACGGTCAGGCCCTTCAAGGCATTGTCCTGGTTTTTGAATGGCTGGTAAAAGCCGTACAGACCCAAACCCAAACTGAAAGTGTTGTCAGCCGTAATGCGATTGGCTTTGTTTTGGGCTTCGCCCTCGTAATAATACTCGAAGCGGTGCCATTTGGGTTCTACCCGCAAGTTGACCCAGTTGGTAAAGCGGTAGCCCAAGCCGAATCCAGTAGTCCAGGGTACCCGGACGGACAGCCCTTGCATTTGCAGTTCGTCGGTGACCAGGTTGCCCGAAAATTTGAGTGCGGCCCCGTGGGAATAGTCGAAAATGAACCGCTTATGGATGAAGTTCCCCTCGATGTTGAACCCCGAAGCGAACAGGGGTTGCGTGAGTCCGAACAGGACGGAGACTTTGGTTTCCTGTTTCCAATCCTGAGTTTGGGCGCTGGCCAGTTGAGTAGCCACGATTAGCGCGATGAAAGTGATGGTTAGCTTTTTCATGATTGTTGCGTTGACTTGATGGTTTCACTGTTTTTGATGTTGAACACTTGCCGACGGTAGGAATAGAAGGGTACGCGTCCCCGCCCGATCCGAATAATCATCTGAATCTTTTGCGGGTCTTCGACGTGCATGACTTCGTTCAGGCGGTCGCGTAGTGGTCTCATTTCGTCGTACTCCTGGATGGCCTGATTATAGGGATGGGCGTACAAATCCAGGCTCGTCAGGGCGAGGGCGAAGCGGGCGTAGTCACGGCCGGTCTCTATCCAGTCCGTAAAGGTGTTGGTGAGCGTAATCCAGAACACAATGCCCTTCGTGCTGTCGATGCCCTTTTTTATCTTTTTCATCGATGCATCGATTGACCGCGCACTGTGCCACTTTTTAGGATCGCCGTTATCGACGGCCCGCTTCACGATGGCCTTCATAATTCCCGAATAACCCATCTGGTCCAGACTAAGCCCGTTGCCTTTTTCGGCCATCTGCTGCTCGGTGAACCGGAACAGTTTCCGGGTTTCCTCGTTAGTGCGGAACGTCCGGGATTCAATTTCCAGCCCTTCGTAAAATATAGACAGAAACGGATCGAGCGACTCGTTTTTGAACACCAGCTCGGCGTGACTCCGGCCCGCCCGCCGGGTCAACTTGGCAAACTCGGATTGCGTGATCCGGGGGCCAGTGTAGGCGTGCCGGTTGGTTTGTCGGCCCATGATATAAGCCGCCAGTGGGTCGGGCGTATCGACAGCTTCGCGCAGGGCGAGATGTGCCACGGGTTTATGCCCAAAGTCCCGGTCCGACTCGTAGCCTTCGGGAAACAGTTCGACTTTCGTTTCGTAACCCATCGTGGTAGCGGCCAGTACCAGCGTTTCGATAAAACACCCCGCTCCCAGATGGATTTGCCGCGACGGGGGATCGGTGGCGGGCAGCAGCACCTGCTCATCAACGTAATGCAGCATGGTCAGATCGCTCAGGATGGCAAACTTCCAGGACTGCGTATTGTGCGGGCTGGGCGCATTGACGCCCCAGGCAATGGCTTTCATAATTGGCTGGGCGAAGGCGTTCGGGTCGGGCCGCCGGGCCGGGTTGCCCGCTTGGGCCGCCTCGGCGGGTGTGAGCAGCCCGGAAAATGTACTGATCAGGGCCGCAGCCGTCATCACAGTACCACTCTGGATAATGAATTCTCGGCGTTCCATAATTTCAGGATTTTAGGGTGAATGGACCGGTTGACTTAAAAGGCAACCCCAATGTGTACTTTGGCCGACAGAAACGTGTCGCTTTTGCCGCCGCGCGGGCCAATGTCCGTTACGGCCCCCTGAATGACGCCCACCTGTGGCAGCAGGTAAAAATTGTACGAGCGGTTGGAGCGGAAATTGAACTTGTAGCCGGCATGGCCTTCCACCAGGACGGTGAAGTTCTCGTAGTCTTTCCCGTCAATCTTGTTGCGGGTTCCCCGCGCCCAGCCCGTATCGACCTGCCCCTCGATGTGAAATCCTTTGATAAGGTACTGCCGATAGCCCGCCGTGAGAAGATACTCGTCAATTTTATCGACGATGTCGTGGGTAACGTTAGGGCGCAGGTAAACGCCCAGCAGCAGGTCGCCGTGAGCCGCGCCGGGCCGCCCCACAATGGTATGGGTGACGCGGGCCGTGATGATGTTGGCTTCCGGCACGAAGGGTACCAGCAGGTCGGCCTCGACTCCCCACTTATTGGGTGGGAGCTGTTGGGCGCTGGCCAGTTGCGTAGCCAGGCAGAGCGCGATGAAAGTGAAAGTTAGCTTCTTCATTGTGATTTTTGTTGTTTAGTACGATGCAAAGTACCTGATAATAAATTACTTACCATTGGTACAAATGGTTGTTTGTTAGGTAAAAATCAGAGGGAATTTTCCCGGTACTGCGCCGGACTGACCCCCACCTGCGCCTTGAAGAACTTCACGAAATGGCTGTAATCGGTATAGTTCAATTGGTAGGCAATTTCTTTGACGCCCACCTCCGAATTTTCCAGCATGGTTTTCGCGTGGATCAACAGCACTTCCTGAATGATTTCCTTCGCCGATTTGCCGAAATGGGAACGGGTGCTTTTGTTCAGGAAAGCGGAGGTCACGCCCAATTTCTCGGAGTAATAAGCCACGGATTTCGCGGTCTGGTAGTACTTCACCACCAGGCTTTTGAACCGGGATGCCGCCTCTACGTGCTGGGTGAGCGCGTATTTATCGGGTAAAGAATTCGATTCCCCTTCGACTTTTTCTTTTTGGATGACTCTTCTCAAAAACACGAGCAAAACCTGCATGAGGTTCTTGATAACCTGGACATTCTCCGCCCGCATGAATTGGTGTTCGGCGAGCATCAACTCGTACAATCCGCCGAGGCGATCGTACTGGCTTTTGTCCATTTCGTAAATCAAGGGCTGACTGTCGAACAAAAAACCGAAGCTATCCGGCCTGGAATTATTGACAAACAAAGGACCAAGAAAGTCGGCTTTGACGTTGATGACATAACCGTCCCAATCGCCCGTTTTGGTCCATTCTATAATCTGCCCCGGCACAAAAACAATCATCGAGCAAGTTTCGGAAACCAGGCTCTTGTCGAACACCGATACCCTGGCGTTCAGCCGATTCACGATGGCAAACTGATAGTAATCCGTTTTGAAAGGTCCCATCCGGTCGACCAATTGCGCCCCCAACTCATTGAAGCGGAAAATATGAAAGTCAGGGTGGCTTGATCGTACCAGTCCGTTGCCAGCCCGGTAATATTCGTCGAATTCCTGGTAGGTGGTCATTTCTGTCATAAGGTGTTTAACGCTGCTTCACTCACGGAAAAACGGGTATTCTCCTATTGGTTTTTGACTGATTCCAAAGGAAAACCAGTCGTACTATCTTTCTGCCGATCGTACCATTTCAAAGTATTCGCCACCATCGCTTCCGGATTGGTGTAATTAAGGCCGAATCGCCGGGCAATGGCCGTGTGGTCCACCAGGTAAGGCTGTTCGAACTGGTAGCTCAACTCCACCAACTCCCGGACAACCGGATTGAACAGGCCAATAATGCGAAGCATAGTCTTGCCCGCCACCTGGACGCGCGCTTTGTGGCTTGATTGCTTTTCAAAGAGCGCAAGCCATTGGCGCGGCGTGAGGGCGGGGGCATTGGGAATGTGCCAGGCTTTACCCAGGGCATCCTCATTTTCGCCCAGTTTAAGCAGGCCTTCGGCAAAATCGTCAATAAACGTAAAGCTGTGCGGCAAGTCTGGATTCCCTACCAGCGACACCTTCTTGCCGCTGTACAAGGCATTCAGAAAATCTAGCCCGTAAAAGCCTTTGGTAATCCGCGGCCCGATAAAATCCGAAGCGCGACCAATGACGGCCCGCACTTTTCCGGCCAGATGCGCCTCAAGCAAAAGAGAGGCCGTCCGCGCCCGGATACCTCCTTTTTTGCTATCGGCGAGGTAGGGCATTTCCTCCGTCATCGGTACTCCATTGGTATTGCCGTAGGCGTACATATTGTCGGCAAATACCAGGCCTGTTTTGCTGCCGCTCAAGGCATCTACGAAGGCTTGCATCATGGGTTCATAGAAGGTACCCCACTGGTTGTAAGGTACATCGAGGGCGATATAGACCGTCGTCGCGTCCGCCGTGACTTGCTTTATCTGCCGGGCATCCGTGGCGTCGGCCTGTACCAGGGACACGCCCAAAGGCAGTGCTTCTTTCGTTTGGCCGCTTCGATTGACCATGCGGATTGGCTCCCCTTTCTGATTGAGCTTCTCCATAAGGGCCAACCCGAGTTGGCCCGTTCCAAATAGTACGTTCATTTTTTTGAAATTGAAAAGTGGGAAAAGATAGCGTCAGAAGGAATAGATAAGGTTGAGGGCCACTTGCCCGCTACGGAGCGTTTGGTCGCCGAGGCGGTCGATGGTGCCGTTGCGCGACGAACTCTCGTATTCGGCTTCCAGGCTAAAAGTCCCCCGCCGCACGGGCAGAGAATATCCGACGCTACCCGTCAGCGTGATCCCGACGGCGAACTGATGGGTGTAGGCGTTGGTCGTTTCGTTGGCGCGCTTGGTGGTCAATTGGCCAAAACCGATCCCCGCCCGACCGTAAAGCCCCCGGTTGAATTCGCGGCTGACGTAGTACTTAGCCGAGGCCGACAGGTTGTAGTAATTGAAGAAATAGCTGTCGCCGAAATCGCCCGTGACGCTGGTGGCGATTGCCCCCTTGATGCGAGAACCGATGCCTAGGCCCTTCCATTTTTGCGGCGCGTAGTAAAACGCCATCATCAGGTTGGAGGCAATGCCGGGGTCGAACGTGCCGCCCAGGGCTTCGCCGACGAGTGTTTTGGTGTCGCCCGTGAAAAGGGTTTGGCCGAATCCCAACCCAAACTCGCCGTACACGGGCAGCTTGGCATCCTGGGCGCTGGCGAAGAACGACGCCAGCAGAAGTGCGGAGGTGAAGAGTGTCTTTTTCATCTTTGTACTGTTTTTAGTTTTGAATACCAAATTGAACAGAACAAAGGTCAGGCGGCGCGCGCCTCTAAAAATTGACTTGGGTTAAGGTTTTCGCTGATCGTCGAAAATACGCTTGCGGATGCGGCTGAGGCTTTCGGGCTTGATACCCAGGTACGAGGCGATGTAGCGCAGGGCCACCCGTTCCAGCACTTTTGGGCGCTCGCGGATCAGCCGCAGGTAGTTGTATTCCGGGCTGAGGTTGACCCTATTTTTGTTCTCCCGGCGGTCGCCAATAAAGGAATATTCAAGGATCACCCGGCCGAATCGCTCGAAAATCGGCACCTCCTCGTAAAGTCGATACAGGCGGTCTTTGGAAATGAGCAGTAGTTCGGCAGGTTCCAGGGCCTGGATGGTCTGTTCGGAAGGCTCCCCCGTCAGGAAGCTATCGAGATCGGTGTACCAACCGTTTTCGAAGAAAAACTGCCCCGTTTTCTCTTCGCCGTCGCGGTTGTAAAAATACCGGATGCACCCCTTGTTGATGAAATACAGGCTTTGGCTGATGTCGCTCTCGTGCAGGATGATTTCCTTACGCTTGTAGGTTTTGAGTTGGGGCCGGGCAATGTCGATAAACATTTCTAATTCCTCCTCGCTGCAATCGACCCAGCGGAGGATGCTTTTCTGGATTTGCTCGTAAGAGGGGTTTGTGTTTTTCATGATTGGGAAAGGAATGAGGGCCACGATAAAATCAATCGAATTGCGTAAAGTTCCTCCCGTCATCATCTTGAAGTTGCTCATTAAACAACTAAGAACTTCAACCACCTTCTGACAAAAGTGCTGTATCGAAATAGAACGGTTCTGCTTTTGTAAGCTTTCCTTCTTCTACCTTGAATACCTGTACCATTTTCATTTCAATATGTTTTCCTTTTTTCGTTGTGCCGACTATCGTAGAGGTAGCGAAGACCTTGTCTTCCACCTCAAAATAACTGACATCTCTGGATTTAAAAGTAGCCCAGAAATCAAAAAATTTTTCAAAGAAATGTACGACTCCCTCCACCCCAATGTAAACACCCCCGTAAGGAAGGGATGCCGCCTGCACTAACCTGAATTCCGGGCTTAGCAATGCGAATGCTCCCTGCCTATCAGAATTTGAAAGGTGCTGGTAAAATTGCTTCACGACCTCGGTGTTCGTGGGGCCGCCTGGTTGGAGTTGCTGCATGAGTCCAGCCCAGTCCACCACATCCCAGTGTTCGGCTAGTTTCCCATTTTCGACTCGCCAGATGTCCATAGAGGTCCAGGTTGCTTTATTATTCGACGCGGGCAGGCCCATAAACTCTGCCCGCTGGGTACCGCTCCATGCGAAGTGTCCTACTACCATGTCCTCTTCCACCACGATGCACATGACTTTTACTTCGATATCGGGAAATACGTCGTGGAACCACCTCCCAGCTTCCACGATTCCTTCAAGCCCCTGTTTGACCATAGGGCTGTGCTGTACGTAATCTTCAGCTACCACTTCGCCAAATCTCTCTACCTGTCGGGCAGCCATGTACTCGACAAACCTTACTACCAATTCTCCTTTTGATTCCTTGCGTCCCATTGTTTAAATCAATTTTGATTTTGTAAAAACTTGGTGAACCACTTTGGTTGAAAAGACAAAGGTAGGCCTAGTTCTGGGCTGGGATGTTGGAAAAAAGGGGCTTTTACTTGTAGATATCGGATATGCTCTTGCGGAAATTTTCCGGGCTTTCTCCATTCAATTTTTTAAAGAAATTGGAAAAATGGGCTTGATCTTCGAAACCGACATCATACCCAATCTCTTTGATGGAACTCCTGGTATAGACTAATAATCGTTTGGCCTCGAGGTTGATTCGTTGGTGAATAAGTCGTAGTAGGTTTGTTCCAAATTCGGCCTGACAAATCCTGTTCAATTGCTTGACACTCATTGAGAGCATATTGGCATAGGCCGAAGCCGTTTTTTTTTCTTTGAAATTTATTTCTAGTTCGCTCAATAGCCTTAGCGCCGTTGCCCGCCTCGGCGATGCAATTTCTGAATCAGCGTTGCTACTCCTGAATAAGCTGATTAAAATCAGTCTGACATAATTGAAAATAACTGTTTCAGCCTTGGGGCGATTTCCTGCCATCTCCCTTTTTATTTGAGCTAGATTCCAATTGACAAGTGTCCCGATTTCGGCATCGAGATAGTAGGAAGGATTTTTCGTAAAGGTTCCAAAAAGATTGCGGGAATCGTGATCTAGCAATTCAAAGTACTCCTTGTCGAATGACAGGACACTTCCGACATTATGACTGTACGGCTTTGCTTCGATGTAGTGCAGCTGATTGTATGACAAGAGAAAAACTGAATTGTCCACAATCGAATACCTCGTAAAATCTACATAGTGGTCTGCCTGTCCTTTGTCAAAAAAAAATAGCTCGTAATGTTGATGTGCGTGAGGCAGACTGACAAAACCTTTTTTACTGGCTTTATAATCAACATCAAAAAATGTGATTTCTGGCTTTTTCAAGATGAACGAATTTTTTCAGAAAATTTATGGAATGTCTTTAGTGTCCCGTCGCATTTGTCAAGTATTTTGCCTTTTCAAGACTAACGAAACGAGTTTATGGCTTTATGCACCAGTGAATGAGAAAATTACTTTGCCTTGAAAAAATCGTCCAGCCTCAACAAAGCCGCTTTGAATTCTACAAATTTCTCTTCGCCCAACACCCCGGTGAATGCGTTTTCCAAACTTTGATTGGCCTTCGCAAAATCTTTGAGGAACTGCCGCCCCTTTTCGGTTAGAGACAGGATAATGGCCTTTTTGTTGTTTTCGTCATCATTGGGTTGCAGGTAGCCGTTGTCAATTAGTTCGTGGTTGAGCCGAGAAACGGCCTGCCGTGAAATGCCTAATTGCCGGGCGATTACATTGTGGTTCTTTTCCTGCGCGGCGACCCGCACCAAAATACTCACGTGCGTGGTGCGGATGTCGGGATAGCCGATGTCGCGCCACTTTTCGTTGGCCGAAACCGTCAGTTGCCGGGATAGGTGGTGAATAAGTCCCGAAATATTTTTTTCGTCGTTCATGGAATTTGATCAAAAACCGTTCTTACATTTGTGTCAATAGTATTGACATAATGTAAATATCCTTGACACAAATATAAAGCAATGGAAATCGAAAAAATGGGGTCGGCCGCCGCAGCGGCTTTCCAAATTGCGCGGCAGCAGGGCGTGGCCGTTGGCCTTACCGTGGTGGATGAGGGCGGCCATGTGCGGTACCAGGCCCGGATGGAGGGAGCGAATTTCATGACGAACGAGGCCTCGTACCTGAAAGCAAAAACGGCATTCCTTTTTAAATGCCCTTCGCATTTTTTGCAAAAAATCACGGAAACTGTGCCGATTCTTAACCACGTGATCCGGCAGGTACCCGGCGATGCTGTCATGATCGAAGGCGGTTTGCCGCTACAACGGCATCGGACCTTCATCGGAGGCGTGGGCGTAGCCGGGGGAAATTTCACGGAAGATCTCGCGATTGCCACGGCCTTTGTCGAAAACTTTAACGCCCAATACGATGGAAATTGACGTTGAGAGCCTCCCCTTCGATATTCGGTACAAACTCCTGACAGCCACGGTCGTTCCAAGGCCCATTGCATTGGTATCCACGCTCTCGCCGGACGGAATACCCAATCTGGCTCCTTTTTCGTACTTCAATATCGTCGGACACAATCCGATGGCCGTGTCGTTTTCGGTGGCGGGCATCAAGCCCGACCGTTCGGACAAGGACACGTTCAGAAACGTCGATGCCGCCGAAAGCGAGTTCGTCGTCAACATCGTGAACGAAGACATGGCGGCTCGCATGGCCAAAACGGCCAGTACGCTGGCTTACGGCCATTCGGAGTTCGAGTTTGCCGGATTCACCAGGCAGCCAAGCGTCAGCGTACAGCCTTTGCGGGTGCTGGAATCGCCCGTTGCATTCGAGTGCGCCACTTTCAAAATCATCGAGGTCGGAATTTCGAGATTGATTATCGGCACGGTTCGCCACCTCTACATTTCAGACGATTTGCTGGACGGAAATTATCGGGTAAACCAACGATTGCTGAAAGCAGTGGGCCGAATGGCGGGTTCAAACTACTGCACCTCGACCCAGCTATTCACTGTGACGGACGAGCGGTTTTTCCCGGTGAGCGACTGAAAGTCGTCGGACCAGAATTTCCTCAGGTTGGCAGGTTGTGTGCGCTAGTTCTTCGGCCTCGACAGCCCGCTTCCGGCGATGTTCCTCCCCCCAGGCGTATAGCCCGCTCACGATTGGGTGCAGGGTCAGGCCGTATTCAGTCAGGGTGTATTCTACTTTGGGCGGCACTTCGGCGTACACTTTCCGGTGAATGATTCCGTCCCGTTCCAACTCCCGGAGCTGTGCGGTGAGCATTTTTTGGGTGATTCCGACCAGACTACGCCGCAATTCGCCGAAGCGGGCGGGCGATTGCCGATGGATGCGGCCGATCAGCGTTAGTTTCCATTTTCCCCCGATTACGTTCATTGCCTCGATCATCGGACAATTTTCTTCGGTATAGGCACCGTTTGGCGCGAAGGTAAAGTCCTGATACTCCATAATAGTATGATTTAGGGTACTACGCCACTTTTTGTAAACTACTTGCGAAGATAATACCGCGCATCTACATTTACGAAAAAACCAGAATAAATTATACCCATGAACCCACTTCCTGCTACTATTGATATTGGCCCTTCAGTGCTTGGCCCAATAAAATTGGGACGACTGCCCGCCATCGACTTGCTGCGGGGATTCATCATGGTCCTCATGGCCGTCGACCACGCCCGCGACTTCTGGAGCGCCACGCCGTTTCGTCCCGAGGACGTCACCCAAACCTCGCTGTCGTTGTTTGCCACCCGCTGGGTCACACACCTTTGCGCCCCGGTTTTTGTGCTGCTGGCGGGATCGGGTGCCTACCTGCTTTACAAAAAAACGGGCGATCGCGTCGGTCTGAGTCGCTTCCTGTTCACGCGCGGCCTGTGGTTGATGTTCCTCGACGTTACCGTACTGACTCTTAGCTGGGAGTTCGGCTATAACTTCGTTTTCTTACAGGTCATCTGGGTGATCGGCTGTTCGATGGTCATCCTGGCAGGACTGGTCTGGCTACCCCGCTGGGCCATCGCCAGTTTTGCCATGCTGCTTATTTTGGGACACAATGCCCTCGACGGTTGGCAGCCCGAGACGGACAGCGGCTGGTGGAAGCTTCTACACCAGCAGGGTGTTTTCTTGATCAATCAAAAATTCCCCGTTTTTGTGGCGTATCCGCTGTTGCCCTGGCCGGGCGTCATGGCGGCGGGCTATTGGCTGGGCGGGGTATTCGACCGACCCACGGCGGAACGCAATCGCTGGCTAAGTTGGGTAGGGGCGGGGCTACTGGTCGGATTCGTCATTCTTCGGTTCTCCAACCTCTACGGCGATCCCCACCCGTGGGCGGAACAAGCGCGGGGCAGCATTTACACTGTACTTTCGTTCCTGAACGTAACCAAATACCCGCCCTCGCTGCTGTATCTGAGCGTCACGATGGGACTTTCATTACTGATGTTGAGCCAAATCGACCGCCTGCGGGGTGGATTGCGGCGAGTTTTGTTGGTGTATGGCCGGGTACCGCTTTTTTTCTACCTGCTGCATATTTTGCTCCTGCACGGGGCCGCCGCGCTATGGGCCTATTTCCAGTACGGAAAAGTACTGAACCTGATGTTCGATAAACCCGAAACCTGGCCCGCCGCCTACGCGCCAAACCTGGGCCGAATGTACGCGGTGTGGCTGGTCACGCTGGTCATCATGTATTACGCCTGCCGTTGGCACGGAAACATCAAGCGGCGGTACGATTACGCCTGGCTGAGTTACCTCTGAACAAACCCGGATTTTCACTATAATTTTTACCAAAACTAAAAAGCAATGGCACCTCTCCCGACCTACATTTATCTGGTGTTTGGCCTGACGGTGGTAGCAGCGGTTTGTCTGTTCGCCCGGGCGACCCATTACAACAAATGGTTTCTGATCGGGATTAGCGCATGGCTGGTCTTGCGGTCGGTGCAGGGCCTTTCCGCCAGCAACGCCACCACCCCCGCGCCGTCCCGCCCGCCCTTTCTGCTGCTGGTGCCGATTGTGGCCGTCATTCTGTTATTCAACACCGTTCGGGGTAAGGCGTTCATCGACGGTTTGAGCCTTCGGGCGTTGAGCATTTTTCACGTCGTCAGGATACCCGTCGAGTTGGTATTATTCTGGCTGTTTGCCCACAAGGCCATCCCCGAACTGATGACGTTTGAAGGCCGAAATTTCGACATTATCTCGGGCTTATCCGCGCCGATTATTTATTACATCGCCTTTGCCAACGGCAAGGTCAACAAGCCGTTGCTGTGGGTTTGGAACCTGGTTTGTCTGGCTCTGGTCCTCAACATCGTCTTTTATTCCGTCCTCTCCGCGCCTACCAAGTTCCAGCAATTCGCCTTTGACCAGCCCAACCTGGCGATTGGCCGCTTTCCCTTCGCGCTGCTGCCCGGCTGCATCGTACCCCTGGTCTTGTTGGCGCATCTGGCCTCGATCCGACAGTTATTGAACATGAAATCATCACCCATTGAATCTAAAATCGTATCGACATAAAAGAGAAAATATTAATCACCTCGGCAACGGGTAAAACGGGCTATGCGGCCACGGTAATATTTTTCCCGTTTGCCAGTACAAACTATTCCGCAATCAGGATGCAGCCAAAGCGATTTCATTCAGGAAATTCGTAGGTACACCACGGCCCCGTTCCCGTGCCGATGATAGTCGTGTTGCCCCGCGCACTCTCGTAATGGGCCGTTTTGTATGGAACGATTACGTACGAGCCTGGGCCGTGGGTGGCGGTCTTCCGCTTGTCCATTCGTTCGCCGTACCCGAGCAAAAGTGTACCCGATACCACGAAAACGCGGGCGTCGGCGCAATGCCAGTGGGGCATAACCCACTGACCATCGGGTAAATAGAAAGCGTAGGTAAACGGCTTACCCGGCACGTCGCGCGGGCCTTCGAGAATGGCGAGTTTCGAGCCGTCGGCAAAAACGGTATCCCAGCGAATACTGTCGGGATGCCAGGCCCTGGGTAATTGGGTCGGGCTACTGAGCGGGTCTTTGATCAGAATTTGCGCGGAGAGTGAACCCGATAGCGTCATCGAAAGCCAGAGGAGGAGGAGGTACTTCATGGTTTTTTCTCACAAAGTTCGGGTGGCTTGGCAATATAAACCACCCGAATCTTGCGGATTTCTTCGAAATTGTCCGATCCCTTTTTTAGGAAAATAAAGGATTCCGACAGGAAATAATTCTCTCAATATCAATCGACATCGGCCACCTCACCCATCGCCATTCGGTTGCACTTCATCAAAATTTCCTGCAAATCGGCACCTTCGGAACGCAGGGGGTCGATGGCTTTGACAAGCGTCACTCGCAGTTGAAAGAGTTGGTTACGGTCGTACTTTTTAGAACCCTTCACTAAATCTAATTCTACCAATGCCCGTTGCTGGTTTTCTTTGGGATTGAACCAGCCATTGAGTTCTGAGCATTGGTGGCAGACGCCGTTTTTATTCACCAAGGCGCAGCGGTGGTCGAAAATGGCGACCATCGTATTCCGGGCATTCTGCAACAGGTACTTCACTACCCCCAGGCTCTTGTCGAGAATCAGGGCGATTTCCGCCACCGAAAAATCGTAGATATCTTTTAGCATCAGGGCAATCTGATTTTCGATTGGCAAATTCTTCGCAATGCAGGTGAAGCAGGTGTCGATGTGTTCCTTCATGTCGTACCGGGCCGCGGGCGACGTCTCGACTACGTGTACGATGGCCTCCACCAGGTTCTTGTTCTTGCCCACCAGATTCTTCGCCCGCTCGGAAACGTCCGCCGTCCACCGCTTCCTTCGTTGCATCTGGTTGTAGGCCAGGTTCGTAGCAATCTGGAACACCCACGTCTTGAAAGACGATTTTTCCTCGAAAGTCGCGCGTTTGTCGAACGCCTTAATGAAAGTGTCGTGCGTCAAATCTTCCGCGTCGTTTCGGTTAGCCGTCAGGCGGTAGAGGTACGATTTTAACTGATTTTGAAATGTACTGAATAATGTTTGGAAGGCGTTGATGTCGCCCTCCAAAGCTGTTTTCAGAGTTTTTTCTTCTTCCTCGGTCATTTCTTTTCTTTCAAAGGTATAAGATGTGCTTGCTACGGTTTCAAAACCACTTTCCCGACCGTTTGGCGGGACTCGATTTGTCGGTGGGCCTCGGCGGCATCCGCCAGCGCAAATGTTTTTGCCGTTTCGACCCGGAGCTTTCCCTGCGCTAACAAACCGATTACCGTCCCGAGGGCCTCTTGCCATACGGGCATTTTGTTATTGATGAAAAACGCCAGGTTGAAGCCCGATTGGCTGAGATTCTCGTCCACGAAATATTCGGGATGAATGCTGCTCTGTTCACCGCTGGCCGCGCCATAAACGATAATCTGCCCGTCCGCGGCCAGTGATTTTACGCTCTCGTTGTACACCTCCCCGCCCGCCATTTCAAAAACGAGGTCTACGCCTTTGCCAGCGTTCACCGACTTCACTTGCTCACTCCAATTGGGCTGAGTATAATCCACAGTCGCGTCGGCTCCCAGCGATTCGGCGAACTTTCTCTTAGCCTCGGAACTGCTGGCGGCGATTACTCTGGCCCCGTTCATTTTGGCCAACTGAACCAGCAAAGAACCCACGCCTCCGGCGGCGGCATTGATTAGAACAGTCTTACCGTCGATTTTATTGGCGACCTCGGAAATCATAAGCTGGGCAGTAGAACCCTGCACGAAGATAGCTGTTGCGGCATCGGAAGCGATGCTTGGAGGCAGCGGAACGCAGTACTCAGCTAGCGCGACAAGGTACTCAGAATATCCCCCGCCGAAGGGGAGAATAGCTAAAACCGTGGTGCCTTCTACGAACGGAGGAACTACGCTTTCACCCACGCCCACGATTTTTCCCACGGCCTCCGACCCCAAAACATAGGGCAGCGGCGTGGGCTGGAAATACTGATTGCGGCGGCGGAGTACGTCGGAATAATTGACGCCGATCGCTTCTACCCGAATCAGTACTTCACCCGACTTAGGTTGGGGGATGTCGGTTTCGATGAGGGTCAGTACGTCGGGGGTACCGTATTTGGTGAGCCGAATTTGTTGCATGGTCGTTGTCATTGCGTATCGTTTGGTTAATTGATACTTCTCTGACAAACGAGCGAGTGGAAACGGATGAGAATGTTGATAAACCCCGAAGTTCGAAATAGCAAATAAGAAGAAAGGCCCATGGCTGTCCGCCGTTAGGCTTTCTGACTACCTGCAATTGGTAACGCAAATTCACTTCTTCACAAATGCTCCTATGAATCTCCTTCCTGACAATGCATGCCAATGATCTCGGTCTTCTTTGGAGTCGATGTGATAGATTTGGTGGCCGTTGTAAAGCATGATCACCGCATGGGTATAGCAGGACTGTCACCTGCCACTTCCGCTTTTTTCTTTTTCCATCTGTAAGGTAAGGGTGTCGACATCGTTTTCGTTAAGTTTCAGTAAATAGACTCGATCGGGTCCCGGGATTGAGCTGAAATCAAGATCGCAATCAAAAACAGGACTTCCATTCACGATTGTATCTACTGGACACTTCACTCTGAGCAATTCTCCGGGTGTGTTGGTTTGAATTAGCCGCACTAGGGAATCAGAATGGTAACCAGGGTGGTTTGCATACCAATCGATACCCTGTGTATCGACGATTATGAATTTGATGTGGTAGGTGACGGGAGTCGGTTCAAGGCATGGGTGACGCGATAAACTACAAGAGGCAGTCCCGGCTAATAATAGCAGAAGGCTTGAAATATATCTCATGTTTATTCGAACCATCTCGTCCAGTAGCATCCCCACTAGTAGCGGGTGATAGGAAAATATAATTTTTTTCCGGCGACCCTGCAATTGAACGCCTGCTGGTTCGGAGCCTCAACCTGCCTCTTCCCGTCATTTTCCTTATTACAAAAATTAGCCAGAAGCCAAGTAGGGCGATCCCGACGATTCTGTAAGGCACGGTTACTAAGAAGTTTTCTCTGACCGGAATTTCCGCGTACCCCGTTGAAGGAATAAAGTAAACCGGATTTAGAAAAACCCGAGTCCCGTTGGCATACGCGAACTCGGCGCGGCCATAGTGGTCTGCCTCTCTCAATAGGTAGGAAATCGAATTGGTGTTTGTGCCTTCGGTTAGTCTTTTTCCGTTCTGACCGATAAGAACCGCCTCAGCGGCGGGTTGATCCATTTCTATGGTCAGAGTATCGTGATGGATTGAAAGTTTTCTGAGGCGCGGGTGTCGGGAGCTTTGTTTTTACCCGGTTGAAGTGGAGTTTTTAAACGCGAGCAAATGTTGCGTCAAGTGTCGATATGCCAGTGATCTATGAAAAGACCTTTTACCGAAAGATCATTACAGGTGTAATAAAAAAAGATATTGGATAATTTGTTTATTTCAGCAATACGATTGGGAATAACAAGAAAATCTGTCTTGCGTGGATATAGATAGTACGATCCCACAATCCGTATCCCATAGCCCAGTCTTGTCCTTTTTTATTGGACGGGGAGGGCCAGGCCCTTTGCTTCTAATCTACTTTTGCTGCATACGGCATTCCTATTTTTCGTAGATTTGCCAGAATGACAAGGCTACTACACGTCTTATTGGCTACCTACCTGCTGGGCCTATCCGGTTTTCCCGGCCAGGAAATGCACACGTTTTCCGGCGTGAAGGCCATGGTCGCCCATTTTCATGAACATGAGCACGAGCATGAGGGTCATGCGGATGCCGATCACGGAATGGACTTCCTCAGCTTCCTGTACCTGCACTACGCCGACGATACGCACAAGGATTCCGAAGGCCATGACAATCTGCCTTTCCACCACAACCACCAGGGAGCAGTAGTGAATTATTTCCTTGCACCCGCCCTCAGCCTAGTACCCGAACCGGCTACTACTGCCCTGGCCGTTGAAGTTACTTCCTTCTTCGAGTTCCGGTTCCTGTCCCCGTTTGTCTTCTCCATCTGGCAGCCGCCCAAGTTCTGACAATTTAATTTCTGGTGTTTACAGTTCTCCCGCCCCGTCTGGTACGCACGGCGGAAGGGTTGGTATATTCTGCCTATCTTAAATTGTTTAAAATGCTTGACAAAATCATCCATTTTTCGATCCACAATAAGCTGGTCATCGGTTTATTCACTCTCGCGCTGATCGCCGTGGGGATCTACTCGCTGACCCGGCTCCCCATCGACGCCGTCCCCGATATTACCAACAATCAGGTGCAAGTTATCACCAGCAGCCCCTCGCTGGCCGCTCAGGAAGTGGAGCGGCTGGTCACCTTCCCGGTAGAGACCGAGATGGCCACCATTCCTGACATCGAGGAAATACGCTCCATCTCGCGCTTCGGCCTGTCGGTGATCACCATTGTTTTTAAGGAAAGTACCGATATCTACTGGGCGCGGCAGCAGGTCGTGGAGCGGCTGGGCGCGGCCGCCCGCAAGATTCCGGCCGACGCCGGGATGCCCGAACTGGCCCCGGTCACCACCGGGCTGGGGGAGATCTACCAGTACATCCTGATGCCGGAAAAGGGCTACGAGGAAAAGTACCCGCCCATGGAATTGCGCAGCATCCAGGATTGGATCGTCCGGCGACAGTTGCTGGGCACGCCGGGCGTGGCCGACGTGAGCAGCTTCGGCGGCTACCTAAAGCAGTACGAAATCGCCATCGACCCCGTCAAACTGCGCGGCATGAAGCTGTCGATGGACGAGCTGTTCACGGCCCTCGAACAGAACAACCAGAACACGGGCGGGGCCTACATCGACAAGCAGCCCAACGCGTACTTCATCCGCAGCGAGGGACTGATCGGCAGCCTGGACGACATCCGCAACATCCGGGTGCGGGAGACCAGCCAGGGACTGCCCGTCCTGATCCGGGACATCGCCACGGTGCAGTTCGGCCACGCCGTGCGCTACGGGGCCATGACCCGCAACGACGAGGGCGAGGTGGTGGGCGGACTGGTGCTGATGCTGAAAGGGGCCAACTCCTCGGCGGTGATCGCCGACGTCAGGGAGCGGATCGAGCAGATCCGCAAAAGTCTGCCCGAGGGCGTAGTCATCGATCCCTTTCTCGACCGCACCAAGCTGGTCGACCGCGCCATCGGCACCGTCTCGAAGAACCTGATCGAAGGCGCGCTGATCGTCATCTTTGTGCTGGTGCTGCTGCTGGGCAACCTGCGGGCGGGGTTGGTAGTGGCCTCGGTGATTCCGCTGTCCATGCTCTTCGCGGTGTCCATGATGAAGCTCTTCGGGGTGTCGGGTAACCTGATGAGCCTGGGGGCCATCGACTTCGGGCTGATCGTGGACGGGGCGGTCATCATCGTGGAGGCGACCCTGCATCACATCACCGGCAAAAAATACAACCACCGGCTTAGCCAGACGGAAATGAATCAGGAGGTGTACGAGTCTGCCTCCAAGATTCGCAACTCTGCGGCCTTCGGCGAGATCATCATCCTGATCGTTTATTTGCCCATCCTGGCCCTGGTGGGCGTTGAGGGTAAGATGTTTAGGCCCATGGCCCAGACGGTCAGCTTCGCCATTCTGGGGGCGTTCATCCTGTCGCTGACCTATGTGCCGATGGTTTCGGCCTTGTTTTTAAGCAAAAACCCTAACCATAAGCCCAATTTTTCGGATCGCTTCATCGCCGGAGCCTACCGTCTCTACGCCCCCGTCCTGGGCTTTGCCCTGCGGCGGCGGATCGTGGTTATCGGTACGGCGATAGTGCTGTTTGCCGTCAGCCTGTTCGTGTTCCTGAACATGGGCGGCGAGTTCATCCCCCAGCTTGACGAGGGTGATTTCGCCGTCGAAACCCGGGTGCTGACCGGAAGCTCCCTGTCCGAAACCATCACCGCCGTCCAGCAGGCCTCGGGCCTTCTCCTGCGGCAATTCCCCGATGAAGTGGTCGAGGTGGTTGGCAAGGTGGGCTCGGCCGAAATTCCTACCGATCCTATGCCCGTCGAGGCGGCGGATCTGATTATCGTGCTGACGGAAAAATCAAAATGGGAGGTGGCCGCCGGAAGGGAGGAACTGGCTGACACGATGCAGAACTACCTTGCGGCGACGGTCCCCGGCGTCACCTTCAGCTTCCAGCAACCTATCCAGATGCGCTTCAACGAGCTTATGACGGGCGTGAAACAGGACGTGGCGGTCAAAATTTACGGGGAAGACCTGGACATCCTCGCGGAGCAGGCGAAAAAGGTGGGCAAGGTGGCCCGAACGATCGAAGGCGTCCAGGACGTGTATGTGGAGGTCGTCAGTGGCCTGCCGCAGATCGTCGTGACGTTCGACCGCCCCAAACTGGCTAAGTACGGCATCAGCGTGGAACAGGCCAACCGCACGCTGAGCACTGCATTCGCGGGCAGTGCGGCGGGCGTCGTGTACGAAGGCGAGCGGCGCTTCGATCTGGTAGTGCGGCTCGACCAGGCCAGCCGCCGCACCATCGACGACGTGCGGGAACTGTTCGTAACTACCGCCAGCGGTGAGCAGGTGCCGCTGCGGCAGGTGGCCAATGTGGAACTGAAAACCGGGGCTAACCAGATTCAGCGTGAGAACGCTCAGCGCCGTATAACGGTGGCCTTCAACGTGCGGGGCCGGGACGTGGCGAGTATCGTTGAGGAACTGCAGGCCAAAATCGACCACGACGTGAAGCTGCCCGCCGGGTATTACGCCACCTACGGCGGTCAATTCGAGAATCTACGAGAGGCGAATGCCCGGTTAAGTGTGGCGGTTCCGGTCGCTCTACTGCTGATCTTCGTACTTCTGTACTTTACGTTTCAATCCTTGCGGCAGAGCATACTGATCCTGACCGCCATCCCGCTGTCGGCCATCGGCGGTGTGCTGGCGCTGTGGCTGCGCGGCATGCCTTTCAGCATCTCGGCGGGCATCGGTTTCATCGCGCTGTTCGGCGTGGCAGTGCTGAACGGGATCGTACTGATCGGTGAATTCAACAACCTGCGTCGAGAGGGAATGACCGACCTGCGGGAGGTTATTTTCCGGGGTTCCGAAACCCGCCTGCGGCCCGTCCTGATGACGGCCCTGGTGGCGTCGTTGGGCTTTCTGCCCATGGCTCTTTCCCACGGTTCCGGGGCAGAGGTGCAGCGGCCCCTGGCCACGGTGGTCATCGGCGGTCTGGTTTCGGCCACGTTGCTCACCCTGCTGGTGTTGCCCGCGCTGTACTTGCTGGTCGAGAAACGTTTTGGCAAAAAGAATCCAGGTAAAACGCTGGTAGTTTTCCTATTAACGGCTATCGGTGTTCCCTTCGCCGCTTCCGCGCAGGAACTGACGCCGCCGACCCGCCGCGTTACGCTGGAAGAGGCTTTGGGTACCGGGCTGGCCAACAATCTGGAAGTAAAATCAGGTGTTTACCGGGTGGACTACCGGCAGGCCCTGCTGGGTACCGGGACGGAAATTCCCAAAACCGACATTATCTGGACGGGTGGGCAGTACAACAGCTACCGCTTCGACAATAGCTTCAACCTCACTCAGATGCTCCCCCACCCACGCGTCGGCAAGGCCCGCCGCCAGCTCCTCGACGAGCAGGTCAGCGGGGCCCGGCTCTCGGTCGAGGTGACCCGCGCCGCCCTGACCCGCGACATCAGGAACACCTACTACGGCCTGCGGCTGCTCGACCGCCGGGAAGAACTACTGCGGCAGGAGTTGGATCGGGCCGAACGCTTCGTGCGGGCCGCCGACCTACGCTACCGCACGGGGGAGGGCAGCCTGTTGGAATACTCCGTGGCCCAGAGTACCCTGGCCGACGTGCAGGCGATGCTAATCCGCAACCAAGCGGAGACGGAGTCTTTGCAGGAACAGCTCCGCGCCATCACCAATAGCCCCGCACTGCTCGTGCCGGACAGCAGTGTCGCGGTGCGGCGCGACCTTACCGTGGCCCTGGTGGACACGGCTGGGATTTCGGCCAACCCCTACCTGCGGCTCGTCCGACAGGAGATCCTCACCGCGAGGCGGGCCACTGATCTGGAAAAAACGTCCTTACTCCCCCAGTTCAAAGTGGGGTACCTCAATCAGTCGCTGATTGGTGATTACCGTCGCAATGGCGCGGACGTATTCTACGGGGGGAGCAAACGCTTTCATAGCGTCGAAGCGGGGCTGGCCATTCCCATATTCCGGGGCGCAGCCAAAGCGCGGATCGAGGCGGGCAGGATCAACGAGGAACTCGCGCGTAATGAACTGGCCGTGGCGGAGATTCAACTCGGCACCCGGATGAGGCAGGCGGTGCGCTCCTATCAGGCCACCGAACAGAGTCTGGCCCTTTACGAGGAGAAGAACCTGGTTCTCGCCGGGGATATACGGACGAAGGCCACGCTGGCTTACGAAGCGGGCGAGATCGGCTACCTTGAGTTCGCCCAGGCTCTGACCAGGGCACTAGGCATCCGGTCGCGATACCTGGATTTGCTGGACGAACATAACCGGGCAGTCATTGAAATAGAATTCCTGCTGGGTCAGTGATAAGGCCGGACAGACCCCCTATTTTTTATACAAAAAGACAAAAACCAAATGAAAAACCTACTGATTATCCTGGCCCTGCTGGCGGGCCTTTCCGCCTGTGACAATAACCCAACGACGGAAGTAGCGGCTACCTCGGCACCCCATGAGGAAGGTGACGAAAACAGGGTCGAACTCACCAGGGCGCAGTATGAGACGGCGGGAGTCGCCCTCGGTCTCGTAACGGAACGAAGCCTGAGCGGCACCGTAGTAGCCAGCGGTATCATCGACATTCCCCCCCAGAATCTGGTCAGCATATCGGCCCCCTATGGCGGCTTTGTCCGTAGCACCGACATGCTACAGGGCAAGCGGGTAAGGAAGGGCCAGGTGGTGGCTACCATCGAAAACCCCGAACTCATCAAGATGCAGCAGGACTACCTCGAGACGGCTGGTCAACTGGAGTACGCCGAACTCGAACTTGCCCGCCAAACTGAACTGAGCCGTGAGAATGTCAACGCCCGCAAGGTGCTGCAGCAGGCCACGGCGGATGCCAGGATCCAGAAGGCACGACTGGCGGGACTGCGGGGCCGATTGCAAATTGCCGGCATCAGCCCCAAGTCGTTCGCCGACGGCAACCTGGTCAGCCGCGCCCCGGTCATTTCTCCCATTAGCGGGTCGGTGACGGTGGTCAATGTTAACCTGGGCATGTACGTCAACCCAACCGACGTAATGTTCGAGATCGTGGATACGGAACACCTGCACGTGGAGCTTTCCGTTTTCGAGAACGACGTACCGAAAATAAAAATCGGTCAGACCATCCGTTTTACGCTCAGTAACGACCTGGCAAAGACGCACCTGGCCAAGGTGTACCTGATCAACCAGAAAATAAACGAGGACCGCACCGTAAGGATTCACGGACACCTTGACCACGACGACCACGGAATGCTGCCCAACAACTTCGTGCGGGCCGTCATCGAAACCGGAGCCAGCCCGGTACCCGCCCTGCCGGAGGAGGCGATCGTGGATTTCGAGGGAAAGTCTTATATCTTCGTCCGGGCCGATTCCACCGACAACCGCACCTTCGACATGGTCGAGGTGTCCAGGGGCTTGATAGAAAACGGCTATGCGCAAGTGTCGCTGCCGGGCGGTTTCGACCGCCGACGCCCTATCGTGTTAAAAGGCGCCTACGGCCTGCTGTCGAAGCTTAAGAATTCGGAGGAAGAGGAATAAGAGAAAGCCAGCCAGCACCAGGTTGGGAAGTGTCGCTCTCAGCCTTTGCAAAATAGCTATTATCTTCAAGCGTGTTTCACGATCTGACGGTAGGCTAGGGGAAAATTTAGATGTATTTTAGCATTTTCTTAAATATTAAAGTACATTTGTCCAATGAAAGAAGACCAATGTATTCGGGTGTTTGCAGATCGACGGCAAATTGAGCGTTGCCGACAGAGGTTAATACAGGTAAAGCCTTCAGTTACCAACTTATCTAATGCGCTGGGTCTGGCTGGTAACGAAGTGCGACTCAAAATCCTGTTCATGCTTCACGAAGAAGGCCAACTTTGTGTCTGTGATTTGAGCGATATCCTCGGCATGAAAATATCGGCCGTCTCTCAGCATCTGCGAAAGCTGAAGGATGGCAATATTGTGCAAGCCAAGAAAACAGGCCAGACGGTTTTCTACCGCCTTTACCCGGAATACGCTCAATTGTTCCAAACGTTTTTTGCCATGGTGGCCGACAACAAAACCCTATCGATATCATGAACGCTAATAAGCAATCCTTTGCCGGCTTGGGGCTATTAACCGCCCTAACCGCTTCCCTTTGTTGCCTCACCCCGGTATTGGCTTTTATCGCTGGGGTCAGCGGCATGGCAGCCGCGTTTTCGTGGGTAGAACCTTTTCGCCCTTATCTCATTGGACTGACAGTGGTAGTACTCGGCCTGGCCTGGTATCAACAACTCAAGCCCCGATCTGCCGAAGAAATCGCCTGTGCCTGTGAGAACGATGAAAAATCCAGTTTTTGGCAATCTAAAAAGTTTCTGGCCATCATTACCGTTGTGGCCGGTGGTTTAGTCGTTTTCCCCACTTATGCCGATGTTTTTTTTCCTAAGGCCGAAAAACAGGTGACGGGGGTGCAGCGGTCTAATACGCTGGAAACTCGGTTGAATGTACAAGGTATGACCTGTACGGGCTGTGAAGCCCACGTGAAACACACGGCCTTACAACTTGATGGGGTCATTGACGCAAATGCCTCTTACGAGCAAGGTATGGCCCGAATTAAATTTGATCCTTCGGTGATTAGTCTGGAAGCAATAGGCCGGGCCATTGAGGAGGAAACCGGATATAAGGTTAGTCAACCGCAAAAACAGTAAACATGGAAAATGTAATCACCCTACAATCAGTACTTACTTGTCCGCATTGCGGGCATCAGAAAGAGGAAACAATGCCCACGGATGCGTGTCAGTATTTTTATGAATGCGAAGGCTGCGGCCAAGTACTCAAGCCCAAAGAAGGCGACTGTTGTGTCTATTGCTCTTATGGAACCGTAGCCTGCCCACCCATACAGGAAGACGGGAATGCGGCTTGTTGCCGTTAATTTTATAACCTACCAGACAAATCAGGGGGATGAAAAAGTATGATATCGTTGTGATTGGTTCGGGTATGGCCGGCATGACCGTTGCCCAAAAATGCGCAGCAAAAGGAAAGAAGGTGGCCGTAACGGATTCCCGTCCCTACGGAGGCACTTGTGCTTTGCGAGGCTGCGATCCCAAAAAGGTACTCTTGGGAGTCGCCGAAGTGGTAGATCGCGCCCGCGCGCTTTCCGGGAAGGGATTGTCAGGCGAGCTCTCCATCCAGTGGCCCGAACTGATGAAGTTCAAAGAAACCTTCACTGAGCCTGTCCCGGAGAATATAGAGCAGAACTACCGGAAGATGGGTATTGACACCTTCCATTCACCCGCCCGGTTTACGGGCGAACAAACTCTGCAAATCGGAGATGAGCAGCTAATGGCAGAAACGATTGTCATTGCTACCGGAGCCAAACCCGTGAGGCTAAATATTCCGGGCGAAGAATATGCCTTGAACAGTACTGACTTTTTAAACCTGTCCGAGCTTCCTAAAGAAATCACCTTCATTGGCGGGGGGTATATTGCCTTTGAATTTGCCCATTTGGCGGCAATAATCGGGGCGAAGGTGAATATAGTACATCGCGGAGTGCGGCCGTTAGAGAATTTTGAAAAAGATATCGTCACTGAAGTCGTGAAAGCATCCAAAGATTTAGGGATCAGTCTGTTTTTAGAAACAGAAGCGCAGGAAATCAGGCAGGATGGATCAGGCTTTGTAGTGCGTGGCACGAAACCCGGAGGTAAAGTAGAGGTTCATTCGCTTCTTGTGATCAACGCGGCAGGCCGGGTACCTGAAATCGATGACCTCGACCTTGCCAAAGGCGGGGTAGTTTTTAGTAAAAAAGGGGTAGAGGTTAACGAGTTTTTACAGAGTGTTTCCAATCCCCATGTGTATGCTGCAGGCGACGCAGCGGATACACTCGGGCTGCCGCTGACCCCGGTGGCCGTGATGGAAGGACATATTGTTGGCAGTAATATTTTGCGGGGGAATACCAAAACACCTGAATATACAGAAATGCCGACGGTGATCTTCACAATTCCGGCAATGGCTTAGGTTGGGTTGACCGAGGAACAAGCCAAACAACAGGGCAAGAACTACACGGTCAACATGAATACCGTTCCCAACTGGTACAATGCCCGGCGCCTGAATGAAAAGACCTATGCATTTAAAACGGTAGTGGATAAAGACAGTGATATGCTCTTGGGGGCACATTTAGTAGGGCCACAAGTGGAAGAAGTGATCAATTTATTTGCCATGGCTATCAAGGCAAAGATGACTTCGAAAGAATTAAAAAACCTGGTGTATGCCTATCCGACTTTTGCTTCGGACATTTCGCATATGGTATAACCTTACTTAACAGCGACATACATTTTCATGGAGCTGGTTGAAGTGGGAGTATGGCTCTCGAAGCCATTTGGAGCGAGCCGAAAGTACGAGAGGTTTCGTCCCTGGGAGTCAGTGGAAAGAAACATGGAGACGGTTGATTTTAAGGAACTGTACCTGGGCGCGTTGTATTGTTGCCCGGGAAAGTCTCGAACCTGAAGCTATTTTTGTCACATTTTACTCGTTTGTGGAAGGGCGGGAGGCCGATTAATTTATAGGCCGCCCGCCCATCCACCAACCAGTAAAATGTGACAAAAAAAGCTGAAGGTTGGAAACTTTGCCCGGGCACACAACAAACCGCCCCCGGAAAGTTGCTTAAAAAAAACAC
>JBBSUC010000008.1:0-134159 GCA_038235275.1 Cytophagales bacterium
CAACCCCCTCTTTCTTTAAAAGTTGGAGAGCCTCCAGTTTCTCCGACAGGCTCCACGTTCTTTGATGCTTGTGCATAATACCGTAAATTTAAAACTTAGTTTACGGAAATTATGTCCAGTTAATTAGGGGGTTGAGAAGACCTTTCAAATATCTGGTGCCTGCCGCACCGAAGATGGATGTCCAGAAGATGGAGAAGAAGGGGATCTGATTGGGTTACTCAACGATACAAATGAATACTGCTTTGCAGCTAAGGCAAACGGAGTGTGGATCGCATCACTAGCTGATGGCACATTCGTACCCCGGAGCCGACTGATTGCTAATGGAGTTATTTCCCAAGGCGCAGCTTGTTTTGCCGAAACAGATCCACAAGTTGGGACTCCCGGTTCAAATTGTCCAAACCTGGGGAGCATCACTTACCAAAGATGGGAGAATATTGGAGGAAGTACTGCCATCAGCGACCTCCTCTCTGCTACCAATTATTTCCAGAATGGGGCGAACGTAACCCAGAACGTCAACATCTTTGAATCCCCAACGGACATCCTGGACAATTTTGGTACAAGAATCAGAGGGTTCGTTTGTCCACCCCTCAGCGGGCAATACACTTTTTGGGTAGCCGGAGACGACAACTCGGAGTTATGGATGAGTATGGATGAAAATCCCAATAATGCTCAGCGAATCGCCTACCACAATGCCTGGACGCCGTCGCGGGAGTGGAACTGGTATGGTACGCAGCAATCATTCCCGGTCACCCTGCAAGCAAACCAAAAGTATTACATCGAAGCGCGAGCCAAGGAAGGCAGCGGGGGAGATAACCTGGCAGTTGGATGGCAATTGCCAAATGGAGGCTTTGAACGTCCTATTCCCGGAAATAGGCTGGCTCCATTTACAAACGACACTCCGCCCAACTGCAACTTCACGGCCTCAGTCAGCCCATCTACCATCAGTACCACACCCAACACCCCCATCACGCTCAACGCCTCGTGTTCGGGTAATGACTGCAACGGCGTGAACTACCAGTGGAGCGGCAACGGATTCAGCAGCGGTTCTGCCAGCGCTTCATTAAATGCCCCCGGCTCAAACGGAAGCTATCCCTACACCGTGACCCTCAGCAAGCCAGGCTGTAGTAACACCACCACCGCCATCGTAACGGTCAACGTCGGCAGTAACCCGCCAGTCGGCAGTTGCTCGCCCAACAACGACCAGTGCTCAAGCAGTCAGTCCGATACCTACAACTACTCGGTCGTCGTCCCGTCTTCGGGCAACTATATGCTGAAGGTTACCTATCGCTCCTACGAGGGGTCGGGGGGGATAATCAACTGGTCGGTCAACGGCTCCAATACAGTCAACCCAACGGGAGTCGGCCAGACGGGCATCGGCAACTACGAGGAAGCCGAGCTGGGCAACGCTTCGCTCAACGCGGGCAGCAACACGATCACCCTCAGCAGCGGGGCGCTATTCGTTTGCTTCCAAAAGGTGTGTGCAAACAGCGGCGGCAGCAATCCCTGCCCCAACCCGCCCGCCGCCCCCAGCGTATCGGCTTCCTCGACCACCGCGCCCAGCAACCTGATGGCCACGGGATGCGCCGGCACCGTGACCTGGAGCAACAGTGCGGGAACGGGAAACAACGTGACGGTCAATCCTTCCAGCACCACTACCTACACGGCCACTTGCGAGGTGAACGGCTGCACGAGCAGTCCCAGTAACGGCTTGACGGTAACGGGAAATGGCGGTGGTTCCGCGTGTAGTGCCGAAGAGCAAAAGTGTTCGGGAAATCAGAGCGAGGTACGGGATTACACAGTAAACGTGCCGAGTGCCGGACTGTACACCATCAAGGCCTTCTATCAGTCGCACGAGGGAACGGGGCAAATCCGCTGTTCGGTCAATAGTGCGCCCGAAGGGACAGCGCAGACGGCAAACATGACTAATTTGGGCCAGTATGTCGAAATCACCTTGGGTAGCGCTCAGCTAAACGCGAACAACAACATCATCCACCTCAAAAGTGGTGCGCTTTACATATGCTTTAATAAAGCCTGCGCGAGCAGTAGCGGGGCCCGCCTCGGCGTGGCGGAGGAACAAACCACCGACAGCCCAGAGCTGACGGTGTCGCCCAACCCCAATGACGGCGAGTTTGTGGCGCGGTTCTACATTGAGCCGGGCCGCAAGGCCACGCTGCAGGTGAGCGATATACAAGGACGCGAGATATGGAAGAAAAACCTCATGGGCGCGGGGGAACACAGCGAACCCGTGCGGTTGCCCGCGCATTCGGTCGGCACCTTCGTCTTGCTGCTCGACAAAGAGGCGACTGGCGCGAAAGGCTTGGCAGAATTCAAGCGCGTCATTGTGGTCAAGTAGGGGCAAACCCTAATCCAACAGGCCAACCCGTAGTCACGTAGAACAAGAATATTCGGCGTGACTACGTTTTTTTTACCGTGGGCTGTAGAGTCTATGAGATTCGCACGTAGCTCCCCAACACCTTCATCAGACTCCCGTATTTCGTCAAAATCTCCCGCACCTTTTCGTCTTCGAAGTGGCCTTCAAATTCCACAAAAAACCAGTAACGGAACGATGAGCCCTGCCGCAGTGGACGGCTTTCGATTTTGGTAAGGTTGATGCCCCGATCGTAAAAGTCTTTCAGGAAATCGAAGAGCACACCCGGTTTATTGGTGTTGGGCAGGTTGGCGATGATCGTGGTTTTATCAGCCTGGCTTTTTTGGTTTTGAAAGTCCTTGGAGATAATCAGAAAACGCGTGCGGTTCTGGTCGCTGTTGCCGATGTTGTCGAACAGCACCGGGACACCGTAGAGCCGAGCTGCAATGTGGGAGCAAATTGCGGCGGACTCCGGTTCAGCAAAAGCCAATTTGGCGGCTTTGGAAGTAGATTCCACGGGAATTAGCTCAACGCGGTTATCCTCAAAGTACTCACGTAGAAACGTGCTGCACTGCCGGAAGGCGATGTCTTTGGAGTAAATCCGGCGAATCTGCGTCAGCGAATCATTCTGCGAAGCAAAGCCGAAATGGACGGACAACAGTACTTCGGCGGCGATATGCAGTTCTTTTTCCCGCAATAAGTCCACCGTCTCCCCCACCATGCCCTCTTGGTTATTTTCCAGGGGCACCACACCGAAGCGGGCGCGCCCGGTCTCGACGGCATCGAAAATGGAGTGAATGGTAGGCAGCACCAAGTATTCGCTCATGCCACCGAAACGGCTTTCTGCCGCTTGATGCGTGAAGCTGCCTTCCGGCCCCAGGTACGCAATTCGTTCGGGTAATTCCAAATTCCGCGAGACGGCAAATATTTCCAAAAATATCGCCTCGATCGCCGATCGTGAAAGCAATCCCTCGTTCAGTTTGTTGAGCCGGTCCAAAATCTGCTTTTCTCTTTCGGGACGATAAATAACGGTTTTCAGCGAACGTTTCAACTCGCCTACAGCTTTCACATACCCCATTCGTTTGTTGAGAAGCCCTAGCAGTTCATCGTCCAGGGCGTCAATTCGTTTTCTTAGTTCTTGAAGTTCCAATGATAGTATGAGTGAATGAGTGAATGATAGAATAAGTGATTGGCTCCATTTTTATTCTAACATTCACTCATTCTATCATTCAAAATTATATTACGCGGCCATCTCCTCCACGTTCTTCTCCACCCTCAGATTGTCGATGATGAAGCGTTGGCGGTCGGGGGAGTTTTTGCCCATGAAATAGGCCAGGAGTTTTTGGATCGAGGTATCTTTTTGCAGGATGATCGGTTCCAGGAGCATGTCCTCGCCGATGAACTTACCGAATTCTTCGGGCGAGATTTCGCCTAGGCCCTTGAAACGGGTAATTTCGGGTTTGTTGCCCAGTTTGTCGATGGCGGCCTGTTTTTCCTCCTCTGAATAGCAATATATGGTTTCTTTTTTGTTCCTGACCCGGAAAAGGGGGGTTTCCAAAATGTATAGATGGCCGTTTCGGACCAAATCAGGAAAAAATTGCAGGAAAAAAGTCATAATCAACAGCCGGATATGCATCCCGTCCACATCGGCGTCGGTGGCGATCACGATGCGGTTGAAGCGCAGGTTTTCGATGCCGTTTTCTATGTCGAGGGCGTGTTGCAGCAGGTTAAATTCCTCGTTTTCGTACACCACCTTCTTGGTCAGGCCAAAGCAATTGAGCGGCTTACCGCGCAAACTAAACACGGCCTGTGTTTGCACGTCGCGGGATTTGGTGATGGAGCCGCTGGCCGAGTCGCCCTCGGTAATGAACAGCGTCGTATTGAACCGCTGTTCTTCCAGTTTGGCATCGGTGAGATGCTGGCGGCAGTCGCGCAGTTTTTTGTTATGCAGATTGGCTTTCTTGGCCCGCTCGTTGGCAAGTTTCTTGATCCCCGCCAATTCCTTGCGCTCCTTTTCAGACTGCTCGATGCGCTTTTTAATGGCGTCGCGCGTCTCGGGGTGCATGTGCAAATAGTTGTCGATACGCTCTTTAATAAAGTCATTGACAAACGACCGAATTGACTGGCTGTCGGGATTGGGCGAAAGCGTGTTTGAGCCGAGCTTCGTCTTGGTCTGTGACTCGAAGATAGGTTCCTGGACCCGTATGGCGATGGCCGCCACGATGGAACTACGTACATCCTCGGTCGCGTAGTCTTTGCCAAAATGTTCCCGTACCACTTTCACTATCGACTCTTTAAAGGCATTCAGGTGTGTCCCACCCTGCGTGGTATACTGGCCATTGACAAAAGAATAGTACTCCTCGCCGTATTGGTTGTTGTGGGTCATGGCCAGCTCGATATCTTCCCCTTTCAGGTGAATGATCGGGTAGCGCAGCGAGTCCTCCTCGTGTTTGTCCCGCAGCAAATCCAGCAAGCCGTTTTGAGAAAAATACTTTTGCCCGTTAAATGCAATCGTCAGGCCCGCGTTCAGGTAGCAGTAGTTGCGGATCATGCTGTCCAGGTACTGCGGAATGTACTTGAAATTCTTGAATACCTGCCCGTCGGGTTCAAAAGCGATGAAGGTGCCGTTGCGCTGCGAGGAAGTTTCCTCTTTGGATTGATTCAGTAAATTACCCTCTTCGAACTCCGCCCATTTGGTCTTTCCGTCGCGGAACGACTGCACCTTGAAGTAGTTGGATAGCGCGTTGACCGCCTTGGTACCCACCCCGTTCAGACCCACTGATTTTTGGAAAGCGCCCGAATCGTACTTACCTCCGGTGTTTATTTTTGATACACAGTCGATGACCGCCCCTAGCGGGATGCCGCGTCCGTAGTCGCGAACTTCCACCCGGTGTTCGGATATCTTGATTTCGATGGTCTTGCCGTTGCCCATCATGTGTTCGTCGATGGAGTTGTCCATGATCTCTTTCACGAGAACGTAGATGCCGTCGTCCACCGAGGCGCCGTCGCCGAGTTTGCCGATGTACATCCCGGGACGGAGCCGGATGTGTTCCTTCCAGTCCAGCGACCGGATGCTGCTTTCGTCGTAGGTTACGTTATTTTCTGCCATAGAAGGCGTTGCCTTTTATATTAATAAATTGAGAATGGATAATGATACCGAATATCGCTGCGTTAACAAAGGTAATGCGCCTGATAATTTCCAAAAAATAGAAAATCTTTATAAAAAGAAAAAATCTCCGTTACTTTGCCCTTTCAAATTGACACATAAGTTTTGCACTTTTAAAAGACCATCCTTTTTCTATTCTACCGCCGGAACCCAGCTTACACAACTTCCCCGTCGGTCATTTCATCACGAATCTTCCAACATGAACTTGAACACTTTCGCAATGTATCAGAAAAATATTCTGAATGTCGCATTCGCGTTATTTTTTGCCGCTACCACCACCTATGGACAGGTTACGGCACCCGCACCCACTGGGCCACCGACGGGAACACCTTCTCCCACACCCCCGCAGGGGAACAATCAAGGCAACCAGGGCAATCGCCCCAACGCACCAATCCAGGGGCAGGGTCAACCTCAACAGGGTAATACTAGGACTGTTACTGGTCCGAATGGCCAGCCAGTGCAGGTTTCGACCAACGCCCAAGGAAATATAGTCGGGCCTAACGGACAGGTGTTAACTAACACCACCACCGCCCAGGGTGAAATAGCACCCATGGACCCAAAATCCAGCACTGCCAACGACCTGAGAACGGCGGAGGAAAAGGCCAATGACCAAAAACAAGCGGCTCTGACGGCGGCTGAGATTGCACGGCAACAAAGGAGGGAACAGATATTTGGGTATTCAATTTTTGCCGCTGGTATTTATAAGCCAGATCCCACCCAGACAATCGGTACTCCCATGGATTATACCATCGGTCCCGATGACAACCTTTTACTTTACATTAATGGCTACGCCGAATTGCCCGAAATGGACCTGACCGTCAATCGGGATGGCTTTATTACCATGCCCAGGGTTGGAAACGTGAATGTAGCCGGAAAAACTATTGAAGAAGCCCGAAAAATACTTTTAAATCGCTGGTCGCGCTTTATTCCAAGTTTGCTTGGATCGGGCGGCAACTCAGCTCCTACCAAGCTAACACTAACGCTCGGCCAAACCCGGCCAGTGAATGTGTTTGTTACGGGCGAGGTAGTGACCCCCGGCAGCTATACGCTTACCTCCCTTTCCTCGGCTTTTAATGCGCTTTACGAGGCAGGCGGCCCCAATGAAATTGGCACTTTCCGGGAAGTTAGGGTTCTGCGTAACAATAAGGTAATCTCGACTTTCGATATTTACGACTTTCTAATTGAAGGTACGACTGTCGGAGCCATCCGGGTGCAGGACAACGATATCGTGAACGTTGGCTATTACCGGAAGCACATCGAGATGGTGGGTAACTTCAAGCGGCCAAAGATATATGAGGCTAAGGGTGACGAAAAACTGGGTGATGTTTTGCGGTTTGCGGGTGGATTCACCGATAACGCCTATCGGGCACGCTTGACTATCAAACGCATCACCGATACAGGCGAACGTAGTATTTTGGACGTAAAAAAAGCTGATTTTGATTCCTTCGAGCTGGTAACTGGAGATGTGATAACTGCCGATGCTGTCCTTGATCGTTTCGAAAATATCATCACGCTGGAAGGAGCAGTAATGCGACCCGGCGAATACTCGATCGATAGCAATCCCAGCCTGAAAGTATTGTTGGAAAATTCTCAGGGACTGCGAGAAGATGCTTTCACCGGACGCATTAACATAATGCGCACCCGGGCTGATCAATCGGTACAAAATATTACGCTGAACTTGCGTGATATTATGAATGGTGAAGCCGAAGACCTTTTGCTCACGCGCCTGGACAGAATTATCATTCCCTCGCAGTTTGATATGGTGCAGCAATCCTACGTCCAGATTTCCGGCGAGGTTAATATTATTGAAGGGCAAGCCGTCAACGATCCAACAGCTATCAACAGTCCCGACGTAGCGGCCAATACCAATAGTATTCGTTTTGCCTATATGTCAAATATGACGCTGGAAGACTTGATTCTGATGGCGGGTGGCTTCAAGGAGTCCGCCAAAGCCTCACAGGTAGAAGTTATACGTCGGGTGCGCAATTCGGACGCCAAGGCTGCTGATGCTAACATCTCGGAACACTTTAAATTTGATGTGAGTCGTGACTTGAGCCTGGATGGTAATGACACCAATTTCCCGCTCTATCCTTTCGATGAGATTATTGTTAGGAAGTCACCTAATTACCAGGAACAGCAATACGTAATCCTGCAGGGGGAAGTGTTGAATCCCGGCCAATACGCAATCGTCAGCAAAAATGACAAGGTCTCAGACTTGGTCCAAAGGGCCGGGGGCTTGACCGATTTGGCTTATGTGAAGGGCGCTACCCTGATTCGCAGCCGGGTCATTTCGGAATTTGAAGCCCAGCAAACCCAGAACGCCTTGGGTCAGATTGCCACCGAAGTTCGCAAGGGTTCTTTCAATGTGTCCACGGGCGGAGAAATCCGGCAGGAGTTTGTAGGGATCAACTTGGAAAAAATTCTTCAAAATCCTGAATCCGACGAAAACATTATCATTCAGGAAGGCGACATTCTGAGCATTCCCAAGCGACTGGAAACAGTGCAGGTGCAGGGCGCGTTGCTTTATCCCAATACCGTGAAGTATAACGACGAAATGAACTTCCTCGATTATGTTTCCCAAGCCGGGGGTTTTACCAAATCATCCCTGCGCCGATCGGCTTACATAAAATATCCCAATGGTTCGGTTGATCGCACCCGCCGCTTTCTGATGTTTAATGTATATCCCAAAGTGGAACCGGGGTCGGAGATTTATGTTCCAACAAAAGGGCTGGCCGCGCTCACGCCGCAGCAGATTTTGCAACAGGGTATTTCAATTACCTCCACCTTATTCACACTCATTCTATCGGTGCTTGCTTTCCGCAGTCTCCGCTAATCCATCATACTTGAAATGGCCCAAGAAATCATCGTAGAAAAATACCCGGAAAACCTACCCGAAGACCAGATTTCGCCCAAATCGGTGGTGCTGAAGTTCGTTTCAGCCAAAGACGCCTTGGTTAGGAACTGGAAAATGATTCTGTTGCTGTGCCTGATCGGCTACGGCATCGGTTATGCCCTGGATATCTATCTTAAAGAACCCGATCAGTACGAGGCCAGTATCCTTTTCAACCTGGGGGCGGGCAGTTCGTCCAGTTCTCAGTTCGGGCAGATGGCTGGCATGTTCGGCCTGGGCAGTGCCCCGGACGCCAACGTTTACACGGGTGAGAACTTCCTGTACTTCGTCAATTCCCGTCCCGTCCTACAGCGGGCATTGATGAAGGAGGTCGAAGTAGGCAAGCGGAAAATGTTGATGGCTAATTTTGTCATCGATTCCAGCAGCATTAAGGACGAGGAATGGAAAGACTCGCCCAAGCTTGAGAATTTTCATTTTAAAACCGACAGTATCAAAGGTTTTTCTGATTTTGAACACCGGGCCCTCAATGCAGTGGTAGATGTGGTCAAAGTCTCGACAGCCGTGTTCGAACCCGACCGGAAATCTTCCTTTCTGATGATTTCCGTACGTTTTAAAAGCGAACTGCTGGCCGAACGTTGGGCCAAAACCATGTTGGAAACGGTGGAGGAAGTGTATACGGAGAACCAGACTTCCAAGACCCGCAAAACCCTCAAACTATTGCAAAGCCGGGCCGATTCTTTGGAAAGAATCCTGAACGGTACCGAAAGTAATCTGGCCCGCCAAATGAAATACAGTGCTGACATCGTGGCACCGGAAGGCATGGCCCGCGTCACCAAATTGCAGCGCAATTCAACTTTTATCACCCAGCTATACGCTGAGGCCAGCCGCAATGTGGAAGCCATGAAGGTTTCGCTGGTGCAGGAAGCGCCTTTGTTCACCATCATCGAACCGGTGAAACAACCCCTGGACAAGAAGGCCGATGAAGGAAAACGGGCGCAGATTGGCCTGCTGATCGGTTTGGTACTGGCTTTTGTCATCGTGTATTTCAAGGGAGTGTATTCTTCCATCATGGCTGACGAAAGAATATAATTAATTATGGCGTATCGTACGATCATCAAAGCGGGCGGTTCGGGGACTGACTATTGGCTGGACCTTTGGCGCAACCGGCAACTGCTTTGGATTCTTTCCAAACGCGACATTTCGGTTCGTTACAAGCAGACGCTTTTGGGCGTCGCCTGGAGCGTGTTGCGGCCTCTGATGACCATGCTGGTCATGGCGGTGGTTTTTAGTTTGGTGGCAAAGCTTCCACCCGATCCGAATATCCCCTACCCGCTCATGATTCTGGGCGGTTTGACAATCTGGACGTTCTTTTCCGGGGCCTTCAGCCAGGTGAGTAATAGTATTGTATTGAATTCCAATCTGGTTTCAAAAGTCTATTTCCCCAGGCTACTCATGCCGCTGAGCGCGGTAGCGGTAGGGTTTATCGACTTTCTTATCTCGCTGGTACTTTTTGTTGGTCTTAGTGTTTTCTACAACTACCTGCCTAGCCCCAACATCGTATTTCTTCCGTTTTTTCTAATCCTCACTTTTGTTTCTGCTTTGGGCTTCGGGCTTTTCTTTTCTGTCATCAACGTCCGCTTCCGTGACATCGCCCAACTGATCCCCTTTATCGTGCAAGTAGGAATGTACGCCTGTCCGATTGCCTATAGCACACGGCTCGTCCGGGATTCCTTACCGCAGTACTATAAGTATTATATTATGAACCCCGCCGTCGGCATCATCGACGGCTTCAAATGGTGCTTATTGGGCGACAATTCTTATTTCGACCCCAACAGCCTCTATTCTACATTAATCGTATCGATAATAGCATTGTTTCTCTCCGTTATGTACTTTCGTAAGAAGGAGAATACCTTTGTAGATTATATTTGATACGCAGCGACCGTCTATGCACGTCATTACGGCTGAAAATATCAGCAAAAAATACATCATCGACCACCAGGGCATCCGCAAGCCGTCAAGTCTGCGAGATGTGGTGTCTGAGACCTTTGAGCAGCTTTTCAACAAAAAGAAACAGGAGACTGCTACCGATCGGAAGGAGGAGTTCTGGGCGCTAAAAGACGTCAGCTTTTCCATCGACCAAGGCGACCGCATCGGCATCGTGGGCCACAACGGGGCGGGCAAATCGACTTTGCTAAAAATCCTAAGTCGTATTACCGACCCCACAACGGGTCAGGTATCCATCGACGGCCGGGTGGCTAGTCTGCTGGAAGTTGGTACTGGCTTTCATCCGGAATTAACGGGTCGCGAGAATATTTTTCTCAACGGGGCCATCCTGGGCATGAACAAGAGCGAAATAAAGCAATCGTTCGACGCTATCGTGGATTTTGCCGGGGTGGAAAAATTCCTCGATACGCCCGTGAAACGCTATTCTTCGGGCATGTATGTGCGGCTGGGTTTCGCCATTGCCGCCCACCTCGAACCCGAAATCATGATTATCGACGAGGTGCTGGCCGTAGGCGACGCCGAGTTTCAGAAGAAGTGCCTGGGCAAGATGCGTGACGTTTCCGAAAGTGGACGCACCCTCCTTTTCGTGAGTCATAACCTTACTGCCATTCAGGCGCTTTGTAATAAATCTTTTTATTTCGAGAAAGGGAAACTACTCGATCAGGGCGAAACTTCCCGTATCGTCACGACTTACCTAAGCCGGGTGTCGCAGAAGAAACTGGAACGCGAATGGGAAGACATCGACTCTGCTCCCGGTAATGACGAAATCCGCGTCAAGAGCTTCAAGTTGCTACCCGACTACCAGGACGACCTGATGCACATCGACGTGAGAACATCGATGGACATCCAATTCGAGTTCTGGAATATGGTCGAAGAGGCGCAGTTGAACTTGAGTCTGCACCTGTATTCTTATACGGGGGAATGTATTTTCAACGTCGGTACGGCCTCGCAGTCTTTTGCACAGGGAATAGTGACCGGGACACTCGAAATTCCGGGACACTTCCTGAACGATGGTTCCTACATGATTTCGATCATGGTGGTGAAGGATACCAGCAGCGTGATTTACAACATGGAAGAGGCCCTGACCTTCGATGTGGAGGATTATCGTGAGGGCGTGACCTGGTACGGCAAATGGCCGGGCTACATCCGTCCGCAATTGAACTTTTCTTTGAACCAGGCTGAATCCGTCGTGAATGGTTAACGTTACGAAGTCCTTCCTACCCGACCGGGAGGAGTACATCAAATATATTCACGAAATATGGGACCGGGTGCAGCTCACCAACAACGGTCCCCTGCTCCGAAGACTCGAAGACGAGCTGAAAGCTTATCTGGGCGTCGAAAATCTGTATTTCTGCGGCAACGGCACCATCGTGCTGCAAATCGCTTTGAAAGTTTTGGAAGTTACCAAGGAGGTCATCACCACGCCTTTCTCCTACGTCGCCACGACCAATTCCATTTTGTGGGAAAATTGCACCCCTGTGTTTGTGGACATCGACCGAGACACGTTCAACATCGACCCCGAACTGATCGAAGCCGCCATTACACCCGACACCCAGGCGATCATGGCCACCCACGTCTACGGAAACCCCTGTGCGGTGGAAAAAATCAAGGAAATCGCCGAGCGGCATTCGTTGAAAGTCATTTATGACGCGGCCCACGCTTTCGGCGTGAAGTATCAGGGCAAGTCGCTTCTTTCCTACGGCGACCTGAGTACGTGTAGTTTCCACGCCACCAAGGTATTTCACACCGTGGAGGGCGGTGCCCTCATTTCCAACCATCCCGAACTGCACGAGAAAATTCACTTGTTGCGAGCCTTCGGCCACCGGGGCGACGAAGAATATTTCTTCGCGGGGATCAATGGCAAGAATTCCGAATTCCACGCGGCGATGGGCCTCTGTAACCTGCCCCACGTGCCGGATATCATTGCCGCCCGACGGGAAGTTTTCGAGCAGTACGATGCGCAATTGAACTGGGACAAATTGACAAAGCCGAAAATTGACCCCGACATCGAATACAACTACGCTTACTATCCGGTTGTGTTTGAGTCCTATGATAGTATGCGAAAAGTGCAGGCTGCCCTTTTGGAAGTCGAGATTGCGCCCCGTCGATACTTTTACCCTTCTCTGAATACTCTCACATTCCTGCCCACCTACTACGCCTGCCCTGTGTCGGAAGACATTTCTTCGCGGGTACTCAGCTTACCGCTTTATGTCGGTCAACCCGCCGAGGAGATTGAAAAGATTAGCCGCATAATCAATCAAAACCTTTGATCCACCGTCTTGGAGCTGATCTATTGGATTTCTTTATTGCTATTCGTTGGTAGTGTCGGTATTGTTGCCAAGCGACTGAGTGAGCCCTCCCTCAGCGAGTGGTTGCTGTGTTCTTTCGTGCTTTTTGTGGCTTGCATCATCCCTACGGGATTCGTGCTTTCGGCCCTCGACCTCACCGCACAGACTTTCGCCTGGATCACAGGAAATTTCCTGGCTTTGGGTATTCAATTTTTGGTTTGGGGCAAATTAATTGGTCCGGCGGAGGTCTATTCCGTGCGCAGTGTTATTCGGAACCGCGCGGCTACCTTTAAAATATGGTTTAGGGAACTTTCGCCCTATCTAAAGCTACTCTTTACGCTGATGCTGGGTACGATGCTCATCATCGGTGTCACCAACCTGGTGTTGGTGCTGTTCACTGTCCCCAACGAGTGGGACAGCATGACGGGCCACCTCAACCGGGCCATTCGCTACATCCAGCGCGGCACCATGGAGCATTTTGGTGGTACCAACTGGAACATGGACACTTACCCAAAGAGCGTGACTGCCATCCAGATTTACAGCTACCTGATTTCGGGAAAAATCGAGAATGCCTTCAAGTTGATCCACCATACGGCCTACTGGATTACCCTGGTTGCCGTTTTCGGGACAGCCCAACGCATTGGCCGTAATTTGTCGGCCAGCTTTTTCTGCGCCCTAGCGTACAGCCTTTTCCTGGATTTCCTGATGCAGGCGATTACTACTGAAACCGATATTGTGCTAACGGCCTACCTGAGCTGCCTGCTTTATTTTCTGTACAGCTATCACGCCACCAGGCATGACAAGTACCTTTATCTGGCGGGTTTAGTGTTTGGTATCACGCTGGGACATAAGGTAACGTTCGTGCTGCTGTTGCCTTCGGTGTTTGTTATCATGGTTTATACTGTGTTTTTGGCCCCAGATGTCAAGATTTTTTTTCGAAGAACCCTGAAAATCGGCCTGGCTATTTTGTTAGCCGTGGCGATTTACGCCCTGCCGACGGGTTATATCAGGAATATTCAGGTCTTCGGCCATCCCATTGGCCCGCCCACTGCTCTGCAACACCAGTCGGTCGAGCGGGCGGGGAGTCTGCGAAATCTGGCGGAACAGGGTAGCCGAAATTTAGTGCGGTACAGTTACGATTTTTTCAACCTCGACGGCATCCGCAACGCCCAGTGGGGCTACGACCTGAACACCCAGATTCGCAAGCCCATCGTGTTTCTGGAGAACAAACTGGGGATGCGGTTGGATGAGGAAACGGATTTTTCCATCGTGCCTTTCAGCTTTCAGCGGCGATTCGAGTTTTACAATGCCAATCCTTATTGGGGCGTGTTTGGCTTTTCCCTCCTCCTGCCCCTCATTCTGCTCACTTTCCTGCGCGTTTTCCGGTCAAGACCCCACTGGTATTTGGCAATAGCCATTGTGCTCCACTTCGTGGCCATCTCCTACTCAGCGCCTTATGACCCTTTTAAGGGAAGATATTTCATTGAGACGGGCTTGTTTGGTTCACTATTTTTATTAATGCTTTTTTCTAACCACCGCCTTTCCATCCTCAAACCCCGGCGGTTAGTGTGGAAATCCTACATCGGTCTGGTCGTGGCCCTAGCTTGCGTATCGGCGATGATGTCCGTTTATCTCAATATTCGCGCTTTGCCTTTTTCGGCCTACGGCTACGCCTCAGCTTTAACCACCGAACGCATCAGATTCCAGACTTTCGCCCGGCCCGACACTTATCCCGCCTATCGTGCCTTCGATTCGCTCGTCCCTCCCAACGCTACGGTGGCTTTAGGGACAATCAACGATGATTTCGAGTATCCGCTCTACGGTAAAAAACTGACCAGAAAACTCATTTCTATCAATCCTTTTGAGCGGGGCGTCCAGCCCATCCCGCCCGAGGCCGATTACCTGTTTTTTGATAAGAGTGTAATCGCGCCCCAACCCGGCGACCTGCGCTTGGGTACCGATACCACCATGACCGATTTGATCGTGAAAGGCGAGGATTATTACCTGCGAAAATTAAAATAAAGTCTTCTCTTTTTTTTCCATTTTCCATTAAATAAATGACTCTTGCCATCATGCAGCCTTATTTTATGCCGTACCTGGGCTACTATAAGCTGCTCAATGCCGCCGATAAGTTTGTTATTTACGACGACGTTAACTTCATTAATCGAGGATGGATAAATCGGAACAATATTCTGGTCAATGGAAAGGAACACCTTTTTACAATTCCTCTGCAAGACGCCAGTCAGAACAAGCTCATAAACGAAGTGAACCTGTCCCCTGACGTCGTCTGGCGCAAAAAACTGCTTAAAACCATTGCCCAGTCCTATCGCAAAGCGCCATACTATGAAGATGTCTTTCCCCTGCTCGAAAACATTATCAACGACCCCGCCGAGGACATCGCGGCGTACTGTGGCCAAAGTCTGACTAAAACCGCGAATTACCTGGAAATAAAAACCGAGATCGTCTCTTCTTCTCGACAATATGGTAATGCCGCGCTAAAAGCACAGGAGAGAATCCTGGATATTTGCAAGCAAGAGGAAGCCACTCATTACATTAATCCCATCAATGGCCAGGAATTGTACGACAAGTCTTTTTTCGAAGAGAAAGGAGTCACCCTTAGTTTTATCATGGCAAAATCTCAGCCCTATCCGCAATTTAAGAATGAGTTTGTACCTTGGCTCTCCGTCATAGACGTTCTAATGTTCAACAGCGTGCCGGAAATTCATGATTTGCTACAGGCGTATGATTTAATTTAGTTCAGCGTTCTAAGTTCTGCGAAAAAAAACACGCCATTAAGCCAAAACGCCCCACCCTCCCACATTAAAATATGGCAAAAGTTATCATCTTCGGCATCCTCGACACGGCGGAACTCGCCCACTTCTATCTGGAAAACGACTCGGAACACGACGTCGTGGCCTTTACCGTCAACCGGGAATATATTAAGGAAGACTATTTTCGTGGACTGCCGCTCGTGGCGTTTGAAGACGTTGAAACCATTTTTTCGACCACGGAATACGCCTTTTTCGCCCCGCTGACGGCCCGGAATATGAACCGTAACCGTGAAAAGGTTTACCTGGAAGCTAAGGCCAAAGGGTATTCATTTATTTCGTACATCAGTTCATACGCCACCATTTTCGACCGCAGCGTAGTGGGCGAGAACTGTTTCATCCTGGAAGACAACACGATCCAGCCCTTTACCACCATTGGCAACAACGTGGTGCTTTGGAGTGGCAACCACATTGGCCACCACAGCACCATTCGCGACCACGTTTTCTTTACCTCCCATATAGTTATGTCGGGCCACTGCACTATCGAATCTTATTCCTTTTTTGGCGTTAACGCCACCATCCGCGATTATTCGCACATTGCGCAGGGCACGCTGGTAGGCATGGCCGCCGCCATTATGAAAAACACCGATGAGTGGAGCATCTATGTCGGCAACCCCGCCAAGAAGGTGCCGGGCAAGAAAAGTTTTGAAGCTTACTAAAGCTGTTTAACTTTGTCTTTTGCCCAATCAATCCCCAGCGAGTTTGCAAAAAGTTCTCTTCATCTCCCACGACGCCAATCGGGCTGGCAGCCAGTTGCTGCTACTTCAGCTCATTGGTCTGCTGGCAAATAAGGGCATACCAACGCATATTTTGCTTTGTGAAGGTGGCGAGTTGGTTGATAAGTTTGAAAAGGTAACCTCTGTTACACTGGTCAAGCCAATTCCACAACGATCTCTTTTGCAGAGATTCATCAGAATTTTATCAAAAAAAAGTCAGGCTAATGTCCCTGACAATCCTGATTTTTCCAGGGTTAAAGCCGAGTTGCTCGCGCAACGCTTTGACCTGGTTTTCGTCAATTCGGTAGCCAATGCCGAATTTTACCACTGCCAGTTGGGCTACCTGCAAAAGCTGCCCGTGGTATTGTTCGCCCACGAACTGCAAATGTCGGTAGCCACCTACACCGAACCCGAATCCCTGAAATTCTTGCTGGGCAAATGCCACCACCTCATCGCCGTCTCAGGAGCGGTGGCCGATTTTTACGTAAAAGAATACCAATATCCGGCGGAACGGGTAAGCACATTTACACTCATCAACACCGACGACATACAACGTCGTATTGCGGCGGTCGATTCGCAATGGCTGCAACAAGAACTCGATCTGCCCGCCGACGCCATCGTGGTGGGCGGCTGTGGCAACGCCGAATGGCGGAAGGGCAACGACATTTTTAACCTGATTGCCCGTGAAGTCATCGAACGACTACCCGACAAATCCGTTTATTTTGTGTGGGTCGGGGCGGGTGATTCCCAGCCATTTTATGAACTTATCAAATTCGACATCGAGCGCTTTGGCCTGACGGATAAAATTCGGCTGATTCCGCCTACCCCGCGAGCGCTGGACATCATGACGCGTTTCGACGTTTTTCTGCTCAGCTCGCGCGAAGACCCCTACCCGCTGGTAGTCCTCGAAGCGGCTCTGCTCCAAAAACCCATCGTCTGCTTCGACCAGGCCGGTGGCGCGCCCGAGCTCGTGGAAAGTGATGCCGGGGAAGTGGTTAAATACCTCGACGTCCACGCCGCCGCTACAGCCGTCGTTTCTCTCGTCGAAGACAGCGACTTGAGAATAAAAAAAGGAAAGATGGCGTACGAGAAAGTGCTGGAACGCCACGACACCGCTTCAAGTGTACAAAAAGTGATGGACATAATTGAATGCGCAACAGAAAATACCGCTGTCGGTGTAACGGTCGAATCCACCGAAGTAAGCCCCGCCGCATGACGATTGCCTTTACGATTTGCTCCGTCAACTACCTGGCCCAGGCCCGCACCCTGGGCGACTCGCTGCGTCGCACCAATCCCAAACTACGTTATTTCATCGGCTTGGTAGATCGGCTGGATGACGTTGAATTTGAGCCGGGTTACGAACCAGGCTACCCGCTTGTGGAAATACACACCATCGGTATCTCGGACTTTGCCGACATGTGCGACCGCTACAACATCACCGAACTCAACACAGCGGTAAAGCCCTTCTTTTTTAGCTACTTTTTTAAAAAATATCCTGAGGCTGACAAGGTCATTTACTTTGACCCCGACATTATCGTTTTCCAGCCCCTCACCCGGTTGCTGAGCTATCTGGACCGGCATGAAGCGGTGCTGACGCCCCACATCTGTACCCCGATCGAGGATCGTAAAACCCCGAACGAGCTGAATCACCTCAATACGGGCGTCTACAACCTGGGCTTTTGTGCTTTCCGTCGGAGTGATGCTATCTTTAATTATGTAAAGTGGTGGGAGGAGAAACTGCGCTACGAATGTCTGATTGCGCTCTGTGACGGACTTTTCGTGGATCAGAACTGGATGAATTTTCTGCCTTTATTCGTTGAAAATACCTATCTCGAAAAACACCGGGGGTACAATGCCGCCTATTGGAACCTGCACGAAAGGTATTTTAAGAAAGAGGGTGGCGCATTTTTGATTAATGAAAAAGAGCTGCTCATTTTTTTCCATTATAGTGGCTACGATCCGCGTAAGCCCGAATTGATTTCTAAATACCAGGATCGCTTTACCTTTACGGAACGCCCCGATTTGGTCGAATTATTTGCGTTTTACCACGATCAACTCGTGCAGAACGGGAACGAGTACTACCGCCAATATCCCTGCCGCTACATCAAGCCGGAGAAAATTTACAAATACGTTCGCGTCAGGAAAGCACTGACCGCCCCACTGCGGCGATTGGCCGCCGCCTTCGACACTTAATGATGAAGGAACCCGTCACCATCCTCATTCCGGTTTTTAGCCTGCCACTCACGGCGGTGGCCATGAATTCGCTGGCTACGGTGCAGGCGCATCTGGGTGATTTTCCGATTACGTTCATTAAGGGAGAAAGCCTCACGCAAATTGAAGAACTAGCCGAATTTTGCCCGTCGGCAGACTTCGTTTCCTTCGATGACCGCTACTTTTCCAGCCGATCGGGTTACGCTAAACTATTATTAGGAACTGAGTTGTACCAATATTTTGGCTGGAGCCGCTACCTTTTGATTTGTGAGATGAATACGATCATCAACCGCAATGAACTTGCCTATTGGTGCCGACAAGGCTACGATTTCATTCAGCCTTTTCCTGATTTTAGGGTTCAAAATTCGGCGGATCTAGGTTTCAAAAAGCGCTTTGACACCCGAACCTTTGTTCAACAGAAAGACCCTGAAATGAAAGTTTTTGGCCAAGTCAGCGGCATTTCCCTAAGAAATAACGAGGCTTTTCTGAAGTTAACGAATCGCAAACGACGGGCCATTCATCGCTACCTTGTCTCGGCCTCCGATTTAGAAAACGACGCCATTTTCTGGGAATTTTACGTCAACCGCTGGTGGCCGGAATTGAATACGCCTAGGGCCTTGAGCCGAAAACGCTTTGCGCAATCTGCTATCTTTGCGGCTGAGAACAGCGGCGTTTCGGAAAAGTCCTTCGCCATTTCCGGGCTGACCAAGCCTCTGCCGCCCCCCGATATTTCATGAAAATTGCCTTCACGGTTTGCAACCGATATCAGTTAAGCCACGCTCTCGTCCTGGCGTCTTCTTTAAAAAAGCACAACCCCGACCGAACGTTTCTTCTGGGCTGGGTGGACCGGATGCAACTGCCGGAATTACCGGATTGGGTCGAGGTCATCCCCGTTGGATCACTAGAAATAATGAACTGGGTGAGCATGGAGCAACGCTACTATGACTTCGAACTGGTAGCTGCCTGCAAGCCCTTCTTCGCTCGACATATTTTATCGGCGTTTCCCGAATGCGAAGAATTGGCTTTCTTCTCCCCTACCACGCAGGTATTCGATTCCTTCGATTTGATAGCCGATCCGTCCGCCTTTTTGCAGCTTAGTCCGCAGCGGCTACGGCCTATCGGCCAACCGCTGGGCCGCCTCGACGACAAGCGCATCCTGAATACGGGAATGTACCAGGCTTCAAGCTGGATATTGCACCCCGATGGACAGGAAACTAATATGCTGATTTGGTGGAGCGATCGAATGACCGACCGCGGCTTTCTGGACTTGTGCAAAGGAATGTGTTTGGATCAATTGTGGCTGAACTACTTGCCGATTTATCATGAGCGGGTAAAAACAATCCGAAATCTCGGCTGGAATTATGGTCTGAACGCCGTGCCGGGTTCCGGCTTCGTGCTTACCGACGGTAAATACACGGTCGATGAAAACCCACTGATTACCCTGGATTTCGCGGGATTGGAAGGCCACCATCCGGTCTGGTCCGACCATTCGGATTTGGTAAAAGATCGCGCCCTCTGGCCAGATTTGCACAATTCCTACCTCAGCTTACTACACAAACATAAGATGCCGATTAAGGATCTAAGCCTGCCTTATGGCCAAGCCGCGCCCATCAGGTCCGACCGCCGCTATCGCAAACGGGTGGTTCAATTCCTGAATAAAGTTATCTCCCGCATCGATACCTTCGACTGGACTTACAATTGATTCGCCAACAAAATAGCTTACCTTTGCTGCCGTTTTAGAAAAGTCGGTCAACGCAGGTTTTAAACAGCGCTACTATTTTTTACGATAGCAATCGGCCCCAGGAAATATGAGTGCGAGTTCGCTTTGGAAATTATTCAATTATCTAAGATACTCGGTGGGCATCTCAATGATGTTTAACGGTTTCCCACTGGTGTTTTTTATAAGAGACACTTTGAGAATAGGACCTTCAAGTAACCTCTTTACTGCATTTTTCTTCGGGTTTGCCCTATTGCTGATGATCCCCACCCATCTGTTCGTTAGGCTTTACAAGCCTAATTTAAAACTGATGAATTATGCATTGCTTTTTCTGGGCATTTCATTCTATCATTTTTTAGTGTTTAATAATTCCGGCACCGACCCCCTGGTAGAGTTTGGTAACTACTTTTTCACCGTAGCTTTTCTTTTCCTGATCATCCACGTTCCTAATGAAGTGAAGGACACCCTTGTGCCAATCATTTTTCTTTTTGCGTTTTTTTCCAATCTTACACTGATTTATTCCTTATTGACGGATCCGAATTGGAAATTGGGGATGAGGGCCGCAGTGTCGTTTAGCAACACGAATGCCCAGGAGGGTGGCAATCCTCACATCGCTGCCAGAAATGGTTTAATATGTCTTCTCACAGCTTTAGTATTATACAGGAAATATAAAAATGTTTTATTAAAACTTTTTTTAATTCTCGCTGTCACATTGAGTCTTGCTGTGATTGTTTTATCTCAGGTGAAATCGGCCTTATTAGCTCTCGGAATGATGGCAGGCTTCTTCCTCTTATTTAACGCAAATGTTTCAAATGTTTCAAAAGTCTTCAAAGAATTATTTGTCCTAAAAAATATATTAATCATAATATTAATAGTTGTTGGAGTAAATATTTTCCTAAGTAGGTACAGTGAACTATATAGCACATTATATGGGTATTGGGATAACTTCCAAGGGAAAATTTTCGACATATTTTTTACAGCCTTTGGACTTAAACTTACGGAAACGGCCTCAATTGATGCCTCAGCTATGTACCGCGTTTCGAGTTTTACCTATTTTACAAATGCCTTCGCTGATCCTAGTTTACTTATTATTGGCGGTGGTTATAAAAATATATATATGGATGTTCCCATACTTGAATCATTATTAAATCATGGTATTTTTGGATTCATATTCTTTGGAGGATTTAATTTCTACCTAGTTGTCTATATGATAAAAGAGTTTAGAAAACCGACGAATGCGTTGACTCTTTTTCTGGCTTACTTTTTTGTATATTTCATTGTTGCATTAGTTTCTGGCGGAAGACCTTATGATGTTGCCTACTGGTTCCCTTACGTTGTTTTAATTCGATTCTTAGGCGTAAAATTTCTGGATAATTCAAATACTACACTAGCTTAGATATGAGAAAATTAATCAAAAGACTACCCTTGATAGGCCCACTTGCCATACGCTTAAATACTTTGATGACCCGTGTACCAGCAGGGCATTTTTACAGTCCAATCGTGTCTTCGGCTGAAATAAAAAGAAGGGAAGATCAGATCTATCCTACGCCTACAAAAATTCTTCCTGGAATCAATTTAAACGAAACCAATCAGTTAAAACTTATAGAGGAAGCCTTTTCTAAATATGGCTTAGCCCACTCTTTTTCGCCTACTCAGGTCGAAAATTCAAGATATTTTTATGAAAACAATTACTTCAAGCTTACAGATGCGACGGGTCTGTACATGATGCTTTGCCAATTTAAACCCAAGAAAATTATAGAGATAGGTTCTGGATTTTCTTCTGCAGTTACATTGGACACTATTGAATCATCCTTTGAAAATCAGCCAGAGATAACTTTTATTGAGCCATTTCCGGAAAGACTCAAAAGTCTCCTGAAAAGCACGGATAAAAATATAACAATATTTGAGAAAGATCTTCAAGACGTTCCGGTTGATTTTTTTAAAAGTCTGGAAGCAAATGATATTCTTTTTATTGATTCAACACACGTCTCTAAAACAGGTAGTGACGTAAACTACTTCCTCTTTGAAATATTTCCAGTTCTAAATCCCGGGGTATTAATACATGTACATGACATTTTTTATCCTTTTGAATATCCAAAAGATTGGGTAATATATGGAAACGGACGATTTGGTTGGAACGAGGCCTATATACTAAGGGCCTTTCTCACCAACCAGAACAACTACGAAATTGTATTATTTAATAACTATCTACAGACTTTCCATGAAAAATGGCTTTCAGCAAATGTTCCTCCTTATTGCAATCATGGAAAAGGGGCGAGTATTTGGTTAAGAAAAATACAGTAGAATTACTTTTTAGATAATTTGTAGCTATACAGAGTTTCACGCATTCCGTCTGAAAAAACCTTGATTGGTTCGAATCCATCGAGTGTCCGCTCAGTCACCAGATAGTCATATTTCCCCATTTTAAAATCGGCAATAGCTTCATCTACCTGCACACTGTGGCTGGCCAGAACGGTGTTGTCCTGGTAAACGTCGTAATCGAACTTTCGCGCCGGGGAGCGATCGAGGTACCTCAGTAGCAACTGGTACTGGGTTTCGTACAGGCGCTCGTCCTCAAAAGCAAACACGTACGCTATGTAAGGCAGCGTCCCGGCCTGCACCCGGCTGCTTTGACCGCCGATCAGGTAAGCGAGCTTCCGTACCATTTTTAATGTGTCCCCGTTTTGCGCCAGTTCCCGCTGTAGACACACCTGGTTTTTCGGCAGGTAAGTTTCTAAATCCGGGTGAACCAATAGCCGGGGGTTACCGGGCAGCGTACCGACCCACTCTGCGGCTTTCGCTACGCTGGAGCGCTGATGGCTGACTACCTGGGTTTGGTATATTTCGGCTAGGCTCGAAGCACCCAAGACCGCGACCAGCAGCCCAGCGACCAGACCACCCCGGGGAATTTTGGCGGTCAGAAAGCGAATACCTATTGCGGCAACTACTAGCGTGAACACTGCTGCCGGCAAGACGTGGGAACCATATATTTTCGGTGAGCGCAAAACCAGGAAGAGAAAAAGTAACCAGTTGACCACCATAAGCAGGTAAAATGCTTTTTTTTCCCTGATCAGTGTCCACCCGCCTAGTAAGCTAAGGGCTGCCCACCCGTAACTAACCGGGTTATTGAAATAATCTCCAATAAACGTTTCGTTGAAAGCCGTCGGCATGGGTTTGTCCTGCATCTTGGCTAAAATACCCCCAAAAAAAGACTTTAACACAACTAGGGGATCAGTAAGGATGAAAGGACAAAGAATTATGAACACCCCTGTCGTTAATAGCAGGGCTCGCCAGGTAAGCTGCCATTTTCGCCGGGGTGACAGAAAATATACCCCGCCCAGCACGATGGGAGCAACGAAAACGAAGAGGAGTCGTTCAGCCAGCACGATCCCGAAAAGTATCGCCAGGAGATAGCTTTCCCTAGAAGCGAGTTCACGGCTGAAAATCATCCGTACAATGATTAAGAGGAAAATACTACCTGAGAGTGCTTCAGGCCTAAGTACGGGGGCATTCACCCAGATAGTAGCCGAGCTAACGATGAGAATGGCAAGCACGTGACTGCCCGTACCAGCCAGAAGTGGGTGTGCACTCCGGTAGACGAAGCGAACGGTCAGAAAAATAATTATGCCCACTAACCCAAGCTGGACCATCCGCCCCAACAGCAGGAGATCCTGACGGTCGGTGAGATACTGAAAGGCCGCCAGATCGACCTGGGTGAATACATCGGCGAAACCAGAGATTCCGCCTATATTCTCTATAATTCGATAAGCGGCGTCCAGACCAAAGAGTCCGAAGAAAATCAGCAAACTGGGGGAGGCAGGCCAGTCGAGACAGCGTGGGGTGTTGCCATACCACAGGAAAATTCCCGAATCAGCAATGAAATTTTCGTCCGTGGTGTAATAGCCAAAAAACGGTGGAACAACGACACTTTCGTAAAAGGTAAAGGCCCATAATAACCCCAGCAAGGCATAGGTAATTGCCCGGCCGAATCGGTTGGGATTGGGTAATTTCATTCGGAGGATTTTGGGGACTTGACGGAAAGTAATGGTAGATTTGCGACCTGAATTTTCCACAAAGATAACCAAGCAGAATGCTGAAACACGTTTTGCGTTTTTTAATTTTACTCGTCATTGTCATAGCGGCCGCAGAGTTGGTGCTTCGCAACAGATACGGCTTTCTCGATACCCCGCTCTATATTTCAGACCCTGACTTCGAATACATTTACGCTCCAAACCAGGATGTTTACCGCTTCGGCAACCACATAAGGACAAATGAATATTCAATGCGGAGCAATTCGCTGACGCCTGCTGACACAACGGTGATCCTACTAACAGGCGATTCCGTCGTGCTGGGTGGTAGTCTGACTGACAACGACAGCCTAGCCTCGACCAAGCTAGAGAGGCAACTCTCTCGTGGTTTAGGGCAACCAGTTAGAGTGCTGAACATTGCGGCGGGTTCGTGGGGAGCAGGCAATGTGGTGGGCTACCTTCGTAAATACGGCCTTTTTAATGCCGACTTGATTTGTCTGGTGGCAAGCAGCCACGATGCCCATGAAACTCTGGATCCCAACGCCAACATTGTAGGAGTTAACCCCAATATGCCTGACAAGCAGTACAATTTTGCTTTGGAAGAATTATGGAAACGCTACATCTATCCACGTTACCTCCAAGGATTGGACATAAATAGTAACAGTTTTGCCCCAACTCAAAATTACCCTAAGCCGGGTATTCATAAAGACGGCAGCGAATTTGATCCTGGGTTCGGACAACTAGCTGCGATGGCTCGTCAAGCGGATGTCCCATTCTTTATTCTGCTACATCCTGAGACCTCCGAAATAGAGGCTGGCCAGTACAATTCCGATGGTCAACAAATCATTCAGTTTGCGAAAACTGAGAGTATTCGCCTTGTAAAAGAAATGGACCTCGGTACTTCCCACAAATACTACCGCGAAGGTGACGTAGTTCATTACAATGATAGTGGTCAAAACTTCCTAGCCGACAAACTCTATCCAGTGTTTCTGGAATACCTTAAATCAGAAAAATAATGCGCGTTTTAGTTATTCATACCCAATTGTGGGCGCATTACAAGTCTATTCTTTTTCAAGAGATAAATCGAGAATTAAAAAATCAAAACTCCGACAACGAACTACTGGTAGCTCAAATCGCATTACACGAACAGAGCAGATCCAATATGATCGATAGTGAGAATGAAGTCAGCTTCGATTACCCTTACCAGGTTCTCTATCCCCGAAGCCTTGATTCCATCACGTTAAAAGAACGGATTAAGGGCGTTTTTTCGGCATTCCACTCCTTTCGTCCTGATATTTTGAACATCACAGGCTGGTATGACCCCGCCCAAGTTGCTCTCGCTTTATATGCTAAGCTTAGGGGAGTAAAAGTGGTTATTTCGGTCGAGTCTTCTGAATCCGATAAGACGAGATCTATTCTTAAGGAATACACCAAGAAAGTAATACTTCGCCAAGCTGAAGCCTTCTTCTGCTTTGGCAAATCCTCAGTTAACTACCTAAGGTCGCTAGGCGTTCCAGAATACAAAATTGCAGTCAAGAAGGCTGCTGTGGTAGATAACCAGCGTATTTTGGTAGCTTATTCAAATGCAAAACAAAAGTTGGGAAATACTGCGTCTGAAAGTCATAATTTTATATACGTTGGTAGACTGGCGGTTGAGAAAAATCTCAATACCCTTTTGTCTGCTTACCGGAATTTCATAAACTTAAATAAAAGTAGTTCTTGGGGATTGCTTATAGTGGGTGACGGTCCAATTAGAGGAGAACTGGAAAGCTACGTATTGAAATATAATCTAAATAGAGTTCAATTCGTAGGAGGTGTAGCTTGGCACCAAGTACCACTCTACCTGGCGAATGCTCATGTGCTGATACTACCGAGCATTTCCGAGCCTTGGGGGCTCGTAGTAAATGAAGCCATGGTTTGTGGAATGCCTGTAATTGTTTCTTCCAACTGCGGTTGTTCAGAAGACTTAGTAGAATCTGGCAATAATGGTTTTGTATTTGATCCTTTTTCAATAAATTCACTTGTTGAATCAATGTCATATTATTCCACTAATCCAAATGAAATAGTTGCCCAAGGCGAGTTTTCAAAGAAATTGATTGAAAGTTTTAATCCTCAGAAAGCAGCAGCGTCGATGGTAACATCTTTTAAAAGGCTACTTACTATCTGAATCTGACGACGAATTACACATTACAGCCACCTACCACCAAATATGAAAATTAAAACCGTCACTTCTGGGGCAAATATTTACTTTACTAAAACCACACGTTTGTATTCTGTCTTCCAATCAGTAGAAGTGGCTTCTTTATCAAACAGAACCAAAAAGGTACCAACTGATTGCTCTGGCAGCTTCGGCTTTTCATTGAAATGGTCCTTAGATTTGTGAAGTAATCGTAAGCTTTAAAAATATAGGCTGGAATGTCAGGAAGGCAACACGGTATTTTTAGATTGGTGAAGTAATCTGCACAATTTATCACTCGAAGAAGTAAGGATAAAGATGATCCGTTCGACCGGCTAGTAAATCTTCATAGATATTTACCCAATCCTCCCCATGACTAGTGATGTCGAACAATTTAGCAGTCTCAATGCTGTTTTCTCTCGTTTTTTGGTATTGAATCGGATTCATTGTAAGAATGTGATCAATGATCTTGGTTAACGATTCAACTGAGTTATCGACCCAAAAGCCACTACTCATCTTTTCCAAAACGTACCAAGGAGTTGTCTTAGAGGCCACTACGGGAGTACCATGAGCCAAAGCTTCTGTAACTACGATTCCGAAATTTTCGGTATGGGAAGGCATGATACTAAAATAAGCAGCAGCCAGTAGTTCCTGTTTCGCTACTCCTTCCACATGGCCCAGAAACCTCACCTTATCCTCTACTCCTGTCCTTGTGGCTATTTCGATCAAATAGCTTACGTATTCTGCCTCTCCGGTACCCGCCACCCGAAGCTCAAAATTTGACGTTCTAAAATTGTTTGATAACGACACTGCCTTGATCAGATTTTCAACAGCCTTTTTGGGATGAAGTCTACCAATGTAAAGCAGATAGTTTTCTGTTGGCAAATTCAGGCGATCAGGTAATTCAATTTTGGGCGGAATTTGAACTACAGCAGCACTAATACCAAAGTTATCATGAATATAAACCGTTTCAGCACTACAGGTCGAGTGAAAGAGTACTCCTTTGCATAAAAAGTTTTTTATGAACCATAAAATGGGCTTTTTACGAGCTGGACTATAAATCAGAGCTTGAGGGTCGAGTTCACCGTGGGGAGTCCAAATCACTTTCTTGCCTAATAGTAATGCTAATGCAGCCAGAATCCACGACGCTGGATAAAATATGGCCCCTATATGCAATATTTCGCACCTCCGAAGTGGCTCCAATGAGTGTAAGAGTAACCTTATTGGCGCATAATGAATCCTAGTTTTAACATAAATAACTCGTCCGTACTCCGTTTCCATCCATTGGTCGATGGGAACCTTATTCCCGATACCATCATCAGTAGTAGCAATAGTGACAATATGCCCCAACCTGACGAGTGACTTGGCCCACCAATATATTACGTTATCAGGTCCACCTATTTGAGCCGGAAACAGAGACCCTGTTGTAAAGAAAATATGCATTTTGTGGAATCGGTGCATGGCAAAGTTAGACTGCCTAATCTATATTACCAAAGTGGTTAAAAACTCCATCTGATTTTTGATCTTGGCTTTTCTTACCTTTGCGGCATCATCAGGAACCGCCTCATGGCCGATCTCTCGGTAATTATCCTCACGCACAACGAATCGCGGCATATTGGCCGCTGCCTGGAAAGTCTGCGACCCGTCACGGACAAGTTTTTCATCGTCGATTCTTTCTCGACGGACGATACCGTGGCCATCGCCGAAAGCATGGGGGCTGTGGTGCGGCAAAATCCGTGGGTTTCCTACGCTTTCCAGTTCAATTTTGGGATAGAAAACAATCCCTTCTCAACCGCCTGGCTCATGCGCATGGACGCCGACGAGTACCTGACACCCGAACTGGCTGCCGAGTTGAACGCCAAACTAATAAGGGTCGAGCCGACTACAGCTGGACTCTACGTGAAGCGCCGGGTGCTTTTCATGGACAAATGGATAAAAAACGGCGGCTACTACCCCATTTGGTTACTGCGGCTGTGGCGGCGGGATCAAGGCCACTGTGAGGAGCTTTGGATGGACGAACACATCAAGATCGAAAGCGGCGGAACGCAAAATCTGGATCACGACATCGTCGACCATAACCTCAACAACCTCACCTGGTGGACCCAAAAGCACAACAACTACGCCATTCGTGAAGTCATCGACCTGCTTAACATCAAATACAATTTTGAGGAAAAAGCAACGGTCACTCCGGCTTTTTTTGGCACCCAGGAACAACGTACCCGCTATTTGAAAATAAAGTACGCCGGATTGCCACTTTTCACCCGCCCATTCTTGTACTTCACCTACCGTTATTTTTTTAAGCTTGGATTTCTGGATGGCACCAAAGGACTAATATGGCACGTATTGCAGGGCTTTTGGTACCGTTTTCTAGTGGACGCCAAAGTGTATGAAGTGTACCGAACAGCGGGCCGTGACAAAGCCGACATCATCAATCATTTTTTGGTAGAATATGGAAAAGACCTCGCGTCCCCAAACCGATCTGTCAAAATATGACAATAGCTGGTACCAGCCCGGCGGTTGGTTAAAGCGCTTTCTATGGCACTTGGTAGGAAGGGGGTTTATCAATACTTATATTCCCTTTCCGCTCACTTTGAAAGTATCTATTCTGAGGCTTTTTGGCGCTAAAATTGCTGCGAATGTAATGATTAAGCCAAAGGTCAATATCAAATATCCCTGGTTTTTGACTATTGAAAAGAATGCCTGGATCGGCGAAAAAGTCTGGATAGATAATCTGACCGACGTGACCATTGGAGCGAACTGCTGTTTGTCGCAGGGGGCCATGCTCTTGACTGGCAATCACGATTACAAGAGTCCTGGCTTTGAACTACGGTTAGCGCCCATCGTGCTGGAAGCGGGCGTTTGGATTGGGGCCCAAGCCATCGTCTGTCCTGGCGTTATCTGTGCTTCGCACGCTGTGTTGGCGGTAAATTCGGTAGCAACAAAAAATCTGGACGCTTACCGCATTTATGGCGGCAATCCGGCTCAATTTATCAGAAACCGGGAAATGTCCAATGAAAATTAGCGTTATAACAGTCGTTTTCAACGGCGAAAAAACGGTCCAAGAGACGATTCAATCCGTTTTAGTTCAGGATTATGAAGAGGTTGAATACATCGTCGTAGACGGCGGTTCCACGGATGGCACGCTGGCAATAGTTGAATCATTTGGTGACCGCCTCGCAAAATTCGTTTCTGAAAAAGACAAGGGAATCTACGATGCCATGAACAAAGGAATCCAATTTGCCACAGGCGAAGTAGTGGGTTTGCTAAACGCCGACGATTTATTTGCCAGTCCCGATGTATTATCTCAGGTGGCCGCTGCCTTTCAGCGATCGGGAGCCGACGCAGTGTACGGTGATTTGCAATACTTTAATGGAGCAACAGATCGCGTGACCCGGCATTGGCGAGCGGGGGCTTATAAACCGGGATTATTCCTGTGGGGATGGATGCCGCCGCACCCGACGTTTTTCATCCGGCGCAGTTGGTACCTAAATCAAGGCGGCTTTCGCCTGGACATGGGGACCGCCGCCGACTATGAATTAATGCTCCGTATGGTACATCGGTACGGAGCCAAACTAGCTTATGTCCAAAAAGTGCTGGTCCGAATGCGGACTGGCGGAGTGAGCAACGTGTCCCTGAAAAACCGACTTGCTGCTAATAGAAACGACGCCCAATCCTGGAAAATCAATAAAATCAAGCCCTACCCGATAACCGTCTTATTGAAGCCATTTCGCAAAATTTTACAATTTATTCGCTAATTTTGGCTCACATTACACACACCTTCCAACCGTATAATAAGTTTCTGGATCTTTTGGCTGGTTTTGTCAGTGTATTTTCTTTAAAAGTTACTACCTTTACCACACCCGAATCTCTGACACCTAAGATTGTCTGTAATGTCTTAGCGATTATCCCTCAGATTTCTAGCCATGGAACAAACGATACTTAACAACATCCTGGGAGGAACCTATTTTGAGAAACTAGGCGATCGGGAAGTTTACCAATGCCTGCTTTCTTTCCTGATTGCCTGCTTTCTTTCGATCGTGTCGATTCCGATCATCATCAATATGTCTAACTTGCTGAATTTGACGGCCAAGCCCGGTTTCAGGAGTTCGCACGATACCAACACCCCCACACTAGGAGGCATTGCTCTCTTCGCTTCTACGCTCATCGCCTATTTTTTGTGGCCTCACTCCGAGGAGATTGTGGACTCGAACCTGACTAACCTTTCGATGGTGGGTTTGACGATGCTGTTCTTTTTAGGTTTGAAAGACGACATTCTCGCTTTAGACTCGACTAAGAAATTACTGGTGCAGGTACTCGCTACGCTCACGCTGGTTTTTTTGGGCGGCGTTAAGGTTGATTATCTTTACGGCATTTTTGGTTGGTTTTATATTACCGATCTGGTCAGCATTCCGCTCACGATTTTTATCTTTATTTCCCTCATTAATGCGGTGAATCTTATTGATGGCGTCGATGGTTTGGCGGGGGGAATCAGTCTGATCGCCGGGCTTTGGTTTGGCGTGTGGTTCATGCTCAACGGGCATTTCAGCTTTGCCAGCCTGGCATTTGCGCTTTCCGGTTCGCTACTCGGTTTTCTGCGTTTCAATTTTTCCAAAACCAGCAAAATCTTCATGGGCGACACCGGTTCGCTCATCGTTGGGTTTTTGCTCTCCTTCTTCACCATTGAGTTTTTACGGCTGAACGTGGGCTATCGCAACGATCCCAATGCGTTCTTCAATGCTCCTATCATAGTCATGGTCGTGTTGATCGTCCCGATTTTCGATACGCTAAGGGTATTTTTGGTTCGCTTGTTGAACGGGAATTCGCCCTTCACCGCCGATCGCAACCACATGCACCACATCTTGCTTGACAACGGTCTTTCGCATTTGGGCGTTTCGCTCATTCTCTGGTCGGTGACCATCATCAATACCGCCCTTTTCTTCGGTTTTCACGGCGATATTTCCAACACGTTGTCTATCTGCATCTACATCGCCATGTTTTTCCTGTACATGATTGCCGCTTATTTTTTAAAAAAGCGGGCAAGTTTTGTAAAACGGCGCAAGGGGTTGCGGACCAGCCCCTCGTATTCCGAACGCCCCCAATCATTGACCAAGAAATTTCTGAAAGACCTCTAATTTCTTCGGTCGGCGCAGATTCGCGCCTTCTTGCTAAATTCCTACTTCTTCTGCAACCTTTCTGGTTTGTTCGTACCTTAGTGGTGAAACATCACCCTTCATCCCTATGAACCAAAAGATTAGAAAAGAAGACGCCCTGCACTACCACGCTAAAGGTCGTCCCGGAAAAATTCAGGTTATCCCAACCAAAGAATACAACACTCAACGCGACCTCTCACTCGCCTACTCGCCCGGCGTCGCCGACCCCTGCCTGGAAATTGCTGCTAACCCCGAAGATGTTTACAAGTACACGGCCAAGGGTAATCTAGTCGCCGTTATCACCAATGGTACAGCTGTCCTGGGTTTGGGCGACATCGGTCCCGAAGCCTCAAAACCCGTCATGGAAGGCAAGGGGCTTTTGTTTAAAATATACGCCGATATTGACGTCTTCGACATTGAACTGAATACAAAGGATGTGGACGAGTTCGTCCGGACAGTGCAGATTTTGGAACCCACTTTCGGTGGTGTCAACCTGGAAGACATCAAATCGCCGGAGTGCTTCGAGATCGAGACGCGCCTGAAACGCGACCTGAAAATCCCGGTTATGCACGATGACCAGCACGGCACGGCCATTATCAGCGGTGCTGCCCTGCTAAACGCTTTAGAAATTGTGGGTAAAAAAATTGAAGAGGTCCGCATTGTCGTTTCAGGAGCGGGTGCGTCAGCTATTTCCTGCACCAAGCTATACCTTTCGCTGGGCGCAAAGACCGCCAACATCGCCATGTTCGACCGCAACGGCCACATCAATACCCAGCGCGACGACTTGGACGAGATGAAAGAAATTTTCTCAACCGAAAAAGTGTACGACACAATGGCCGATGCGATGGTGGAGGCTGATGTTTTCTTGGGTCTGTCAGTAGCCAATATCGTGTCGCAGGATATGGTGAAGTCGATGGCCAAAGACCCCATTGTTTTCGCGATGGCTAATCCCGACCCTGAAATCTCCTACCCCGAAGCCACCGCAGCCCGTGAGGACATAATTATGGCCACAGGTCGCTCCGACTATCCCAACCAGGTCAACAACGTGCTGGGCTTTCCCTACATTTTCCGGGGGGCTTTGGACGTGCGCTCCACCGAAATTAACGAAGCGATGAAGCTTGCCGCCGTTCATGCGCTAGCAGATTTGGCAAAAAAATCTGTCCCCGACATCGTGAACATGGCTTACAATCAGGAAACCTTGTCGTTTGGCCGCAACTACATTATTCCCAAACCCGTCGATCCTCGTTTGCTCACAACTGTTGCCCCTGCGGTTGCCAAAGCCGCCATGGAAACCGGTGCCGCCCGTCACCCGATTACCGACTGGGAGGCTTACGAACAGCAACTTGCTACGCGCCTGGGTCGCTATGAGCGACTGTCACGCGTGATTCTCAATAAAGCCAAGACCAGCCCTAAGCGGGTAGTTTTTGCCGACGCCGAGAACGTGCAGGTACTCAAAGCCGCCCAGCAAGTGCGGGACGAGGGAATCGCCATGCCTATTCTGCTGGGAAACTTGGCGGCAATTTACGCTTTGATCGAAGAACATGACCTTGATTTGGGTGAGGTAAAAATCATTGACCCTCGTTCCTCTGAAAGCGAGGAAGCCATTGACCGCTACGCTCAGATGTACTACAAAAAGCGGCAGCGTAAAGGCATGACGCCTTCCGAATCGCGGCGCACGATGTACTACCGCAACTATTTTGGGGCGATGATGGTGGAGAATGGCGAAGCTGACGCCTTCATTTCGGGCCTTACCCGTAACTACCCGGATACGATTCGTCCGGCATTACAGGTGATTGGCAAGGAAGAAGGAGTAGATCGCGTGGCGGGAATGTACATCCTGTTGACGCCCCGTGGGCCGCTGTTTTTCTCCGATACAACCGTGAACCTCGATCCCACAGTGGACGAATTAGTGGAGATCACCGAACTCACCGCTAAAGCAATCGATCGTTTTAATATCAAACCCCGCATCGCGATGGTCACCTACTCGAACTTCGGCAGTGCCCAGGGTAAGGACGCCGAAAAAATGAGTCAGGCAGTGGCCATCTTGAAAAAGAAGCACCCCGACATGGTGGTCGATGGGGAAGTACAGGCGCACCTCGCGTTCGATACCGAGCTTCTGAAACAGAATCACCCGTTCAGCGAACTTATCGACGGCGGGGCGAATACCCTGATTTTCCCCAATCTGTCGGCCAGTAACATTGCTTACAATTTGCTGAAAGAAGCGGCGCAACTTGAAACGATCGGCCCGATTCTACTGGGGCTTAAAAAGCCCGTTCACGTCTTGCAACTGGGTAGCTCAGTGCGCGAGATCGTTAACATGGTGGCGATTGCCGTAGTCGAGGCGCAAATGAAGTAGAGTAAGAAGCAGCCAGAAAGTAAAACAGGCAAGAATTCCGAAAGGAAATTTGCCTGTTTTTTTTTAAAAAATCTACCTAAATATACTTACCGTCCGATAGCGAGATTGACCGTCATATTTTTGTTCCGGTTGCGATTAGTGTTGATAACCAATTGCTTAATCATATTTAGATGCGAGAAAGTCAGCATGTGGCCCGCGTCCGGGATGGTGATGTACTGTGATTTGAGGCTGGGAATATTTTGCTTGGCAAATTCAATGTTTACCGGATCACCAATCCAGTCGTTGCCGCCTTGAATAACCACCACGGGCATAGTAAGTTTTTTCCAGACGGGCAACATTTTACGGAGTTCGTCGGAATGCACATACTTTTCGGCCGTGGCCGTGTTGAACTCCTTGGGCAAGAATAATTGAACTAATCGATTCCGGCCGTACTTGGAGAACCAATAAAATTTTTCATTATCAGGATCGATCACTGGTGAAACCATGATGAGTTGTTTTACTTTGTCGGGTGCCAATGAAGCCATCGCCGCCGCGATGGGAGCACCGTAAGAACGACCTAAAATAATAGCGGGCTCTTTTGACTTGTTCAGTTCTAAAACCCCCATTAAACACTTGGCCTGGCTTTCAATCGAAATAACCGGCTTTCGACGCTTCAACCAGGAATTTCCGTAGCCCGGTCGATCGACAGACACAATATGAAATTGTTTTTGTAGAACGGTATCATCGAGCATGTTCATGTAGCCCCACCAGGCACCGGGCGCACCATGAATCAGGAGTAATAAGGGAAGTGTGTCCGATCCGGTACTCGCAACCTGAATGCACAGGGTATCATTCTTGACACATTCCAGTTTTGGCATCTTGAGATTAGCGTAATGCCTGCGCACGTCACGTGATGTGGTGCGGTACTTTGCAAAGCACCCGGATAGTAAGACGGCCCCCAAAAAGGCGTAAAGAAAGTATTTTGATATCATGAAGAATTTAGGACGCACGAGGTACATGTTGGCAAAACCCTACTTTACATACGCAGATTCCTGACCCAGGGTTTCATTTCAATGTTACAAGAATTGTTCCATTAATTTTGATCAAAAATGCATTTACAATAAAATGTTTTTTTGAAATACTTTGTTTGGCAACGAAACCCCTACTTTTTGCCAAATTTCAAATTATCCAATTCCATGACTCAGCAGCAGAAGCAAGAATTTTTCGACAGAATCATCCAACAGAACGAACAGTACCGATATCGGCTTCCTTCCCGTCAGGAAGCGGGCCGATTCTTACACCGTTTACTGGACTTTCTTTTTCCAATCACCCAGGACTGCCGGGAGTTTGAGAATGAGCGGGATACGGCGGACATATTTGGGGAAATTCAGCAACAGTTAGACTGCTTGTTGCGACCGCTAGGCCAAAAACTCGGCACTGAACCGGCAGAAGTTACCGAAGAATTTTTCCGAAGGTTACCAGATGTGTTCGAATTGTTAATGTTGGATGCTAGGGAGATTACCGAAAATGACCCGGCTTCGGTAGGTATGGAGGAAGTAATTGCGGTCTATCCGGGGTTTATGGCCATTGCCACCTACCGCATAGCGCATTTACTCATGGAGTGCGAAGTACCGTTGCTCCCCAGGATGCTGACCGAATACGCCCACAGTCTGACGGGTATCGACATTCACCCAGGAGCCATCATCGGCCATTCTTTTTTTATCGACCACGGTACGGGCGTGGTGATCGGCGAAACGACTGAGATTGGCAACCACGTTATGATTTATCAGGGTGTGACCTTGGGTGCCACGCACGTGGCTAAGTCGTTGGCCAGCCAAAAACGCCACCCAACGATCGAAGACCGGGTAGTGATTTACGCTAACGCTACCATTCTGGGTGGCAGAACGGTTATCGGTCACGGTACGGTGGTAGGCGGTAACGCCTGGATTACCCAGAGCGTACCTGCTTACTCTCAGGTGTTCAACCAAAGCGAAGTAGAGATTAGAACCCAACCCGCTTAGGCAACTCGACCTAAGGGATTTGGGTTCTCGGAAAACCTACATGATGCTGCGAATGAACCTGCGCACACCTTCTGTATAGATGGCTTCCATCTTGGAAATGGCGTGTTTAGGTTGCGTGGTCATGGTTATGGAAATGAACCCGTAGGTAAGGCACCACCACTCGTAATAAGTCATGCTGACCTTCTCTCCGGCTTTCGGACGCAACCGGGCGATCATTTCCCAAACCGGGTTGCCCGTCATGTCTAACTCCTGCTGGTAAGCTCTTTTGGATAGCACAAATGCCCCGTCTTGATTGAACATGACCTGGAAAACTTCCGGCTTCTCAACGGAGAAATTCCAGATCGACTGTGCCACCTCCACCAATTGCTTTTCGGGGTCGCGATAGACTTCTTTGATTCGGTCATATTCTCCTCTGAGCTCGTAAAATCCGTCTACTCGGATGGTTTCTAGTAACTTATCTTTACTATCGAAGTATTCGTAAATAATTGGTGGGCTGTATTCGATGATGTCGGCAATTTTGCGGATAGAAACTCCTTGCCAACCGTCTTCCCGGGCGATGTCCCGGGCTGTTTTGAGGATGTCACTACGAACCTGCTTTTTGAGCCGTTCACGGCGTTCAACAATTCCCATGTATCCCTGATGTTTTGATTTTATGAATGGATTAGAGCGATTGCCTTCAAATATAGGGGATGTTTTAGGTTTTCCAAACGCTGTTAGAAAAAAAACCAGAAGAATTTTACCCAGCGGTAACAGCTCCTGGCTTTTGTTTTTGATCAAAAGGCCCATTTTAGGCTTTCTGCTTATAAGTTGGTCAATACTTCCTTGACTTCATCAAAATCAGGCAATTTTCCGGCGTCTTCTAAAACTTCGGCGTACTGAATGGTGCCTTCTTTGTTAACCACGAAGGCCGCTCGTTTTGAAACGCCTTTCAAGCCTAGAGCGAACTCTTTGTAGAACGCTCCATACTCTGGTGACACCTCTTTGTTACAATCTGATAGCAGATCGAAGTTGTATTGTTGCTCCTCCTTAAATTTGGCCAAGGTGAAGGGAGAATCCACGGAAATTCCCAACACTTCGGCCCCCATGTCTTTGTAACTGGAAAGATCATCAAGCAATGTGCATAACTGCTCGGTACAGATGCCCATGAAGGCCATCGGGAAGAAGTGAATCACGACGTTTTTCCCTCTGAAATCTTTGAGAGACACTTCCTTTTTTTCCGAATTGTATAAAGTAAAATCCGGAGCATTGCTTCCTTTCTCAATTATCGTAGTGTTGTTTTGGTTTACTGTTTAGTTTGCTTAGGAAAACTATTATAATCGTTCCTATCCTAGTGCATGATCGATTTTTGTCAAAAACATAAATAAGAATCAAATGAGTTATTATTGGGGAATTGACTTGGGTGGTACTAAAATCGAGGGAGTGATCCTTGCCGAACCCTCAGCTAACTCGGTCATTTTTCGGCATCGAATCGACACCGAAGCACAGCACGGCTACCAACATATCGTCAGCAGAATCGTCGAACTGGTTGAATTAATGCAGCGTGAAACGGGACTCAAGCCCGAGAAATTGGGAATTGGCACCCCCGGTACCGTCGATCCCGCCACTCAGAGGATGAAAAACTGCAACACGACTTGCCTCAATAGTCAGCCCTTACTGGATGATTTACAAAAAGCCCTCGATTTCCCGGTCTTGATTGCCAATGATGCCAATTGCTTTGCCCTGGCCGAAGCTCAAATGGGTATCGTACAGGATGTAGTTCCCAACTACCGCCTGGTTTTCGGCATCATCATGGGGACCGGGGTGGGCGGCGGCATCGTCATCCGGGGGAACGACGGGAAGGCATTTGTCCTGAATGGCTTGCAGGGTGTCGGAGGCGAGTGGGGACATAACGTACTGGAAGAGAACGGCTATCCCTGTTATTGTGGTAAAAGTGGCTGCGTGGAACAAGTGCTTTCCGGCCCGGCACTCCAGCGTTTTTACCGGGACAAAAGTGGTGAAACCCTGAAACTTCCCAAGATTCTGGAACGATATCAGGCTGGAACCGACCCGCATGCCACGGTAACGATCGAAAGGCTGCTGGAAAAATTCGGCCAGGGCCTCACCACGCTCACCAACGTACTCGATCCTGACGCGATCGTTATCGGCGGCGGTGTCGGGAATATCGACCTCCTTTACACCGAAGGCCCCAAGCGAGCCGAAAAATACGCCTTCAATCCCACCTTCACCACCCCCATCCTCCGCCCCAAACTAGGCGACTCGGCGGGCGTCTTTGGTGCGGCAATGCTGACGATGTGAAGCTCTTTCTTCGTTCGGCAAGGGCCAACCCGTACATTGTTCGAAAGAACAAACAATTCATCAATTTTACGATTACACTGCTGCGCGGGTAGCCCCGTCAACAATTAAACAATTTAGGCGTTCGGTGCTCCACCCGCTCCGTTAAGCGGTAATTTGCTTCCTGGGCGCGCACTTTATGGCCCTCTGAGATAATGGGATGATTGTTTTGGTAGGTGTCCAGTTTAACGATTTTCTGATTGTCGGCTAAATAGTTGCGAAGTACCTGCAAAAGTTGGGAGCGTAAATAATCGTCCAAAATTGGAAAGCCAACGTCGATGCGGTGGTGAAGGTTGCGGAAGGTCCAGTCGCCGGAGGAGAGAAAAATATCTTCTTTGCCTCGGTTGTAGAAATAGAATATCCGGGAATTTTCCACGTAGCGATCCACCAGACGGGTCACGGTGATGTTGTCGCTGATGGTGGGTAGGTCAGGAATCAGGCAGCAGCAGTCGTTGACGATGATTTGGATGGTGACACCCGCCTGTCCGGCCTGGTAGAGCTTGGCGATCATCGACTGGTCCTGTAGTTGGTTGATCTTGACGGTCACGGCGGCTTTAAGGCCCGCCCGGCTGTTCTTTACCTCCCGGTCGATCAGGTCAATGATTTTCTTGTTCATGTTGAACTGCGAAACCATCAGATAGTTGAAGGGCAGGTACTTAAACTTCTTGGGTTCGTCCCTCGTGACCAGGTAACCGAAGAGCAGTTCAAGTTCATTGGTGATTTCGCGATGACTGGTCAACAAAGCGTGGTCCACGAATTCGCGGGAGGTCATGCGGTAAAAACCACCCGTGCCAAGGTAAGCGTAACGGTCCCAGCCTTTCTTGACTTTACGTTTGATAAGGGCAATTTTGGCATGAACTTTAAGACCCGGGAGGCTGAAAACAATTTTTACACCCGCATCCTTCATTTTTCTCGCCCAATGAATATTTTCCTGAATGTCGAATTTGGCGTTCAACTCCGCGAACGCCACGACCCGCTTGCCATTACGCGCCGCGCTGATGAGCGAATTCACCAAAAATGAATGCGCGTGAATCTTATACAATGAAACGTAAATCTCCCGCACAAAGGGATCGACCGCTGCCTCGTTGAAGAAGCGCACCACCGGGTCAATGGAGTGATAAGGCAGATGAAGCAGTTGGTCACTGCGGTTAAGGGCGTCGAATATTGACTCTCCCGCCCGCAACTCCGCATGGGGAATGGCCTTCTGCGGAGCGTATTCCAGGTTCTTTTCCGCCGACGGAAAGTTTTTAAAATCTTGATAATAAAGATATTTCCCCCGCTCATAAAACCCGGTGGCTGGGATTCCCAGCCGATCCGACAAGTACGCTTTCATGTCGGCGGGCATACCCATCTCACAAAAATACTGGTGAGGCGGCAGGTAATTTTTCTTTTCGAGCTGCCGGGTAACGCGCTGGGCAACCGCCGTCGGAAATTCGTCGTCGATGGCAAGTTCAGATTCCCGCTCTACGCGCAGGGCGAAGCAATCCTGCACTTCGTAGCCGGGGAAAAGTATTTTCAGGTTGGCCAAAACAATGTCGTCCAGAAAAGCCACGTATTTCTGTCCGTCCAGCTTGGGCAGTTTCACGAAGCGCCCAACCTCCTCAACCGGAACATTTACGTAAGCAAAGCAGGGGTCGACGGCTTCGCCGCGCCTCTGTAAGCGCAGTACGAAATAGAGCGCATCAGGTTCAAAAAAAGTGATTTTGACACTCCGGCGGCCTTCCAGGAACACAGGCTGGACGTGGCGGAATACTTTTTCGACAAAATAATTGCTGACAAAATCCTGATGTGCCTCCCGAAAAGTTTCCTTATAATAAAGACAAAGTTTCCCTTCACGCAACGCGGGTACAATACTGCTGGCGAGGATGTCATCGAACTTGGTCAATTGGTTCTCGACCGTTTCCAGAATGTGTTCCAGGAGGGTGTCAGGATACAGGTTGAGTTTATCCAGAATATCCTTGCTCACGCCGCGCATGGCGTTCAACAGTGGAATTCGATTTCGGAAAAACTCATCGATCTGGTAAGCGTAATGGGCCAGGTGCTGCAACCGCTCGGCCGCCGGGACAGACTCGTCCTCTGCCTCCTGCAACAGCCGATAATTGTAGGAGAGCCAACTCAGGTTGGTATCAAAATAGGGGTGCGAAACATCAATCATTTACGGCCCCAGGTTTCTGGTGATTTGCGCCATTCGAAAAGCTTCTCGACCTCGTCCTGACGGATAAAGCCTTCTGCCAATGCAACTTCGATTAAGTGGTTGTAGTCGCTCAGAACCGCTAGTTTTACTTCTTTTTCCGCAAAGTTTTTGGCCGCTGTTTCAAATCCATAAGTAAAAATAGCCACCATGCCCTCAACTTCCACCTCGGCCTGCCGCAGGGCATCGGCCACTTTCAGGGAACTCCCGCCAGTCGAGATTAGATCCTCTACTAGCACTACTTTCTGCCCTTTTTCCAGTCGTCCCTCAATTTGGTTGCCCATCCCGTGCTTTTTAGGTTCGGGACGTACGTAAGCGAAAGGCAATTCCAGAAGATCGGCAATTAAAGCCCCCTGCGCAATACCCGCCGTGGCTACACCCGCGATGGCTTCCGCCTCGGGAAAGTGGCTTTTGACCAGAGCGGCAAGTTGCTCTTTAATGTAAGTACGGGCGGCGGGGTACGAAAGCGCCACACGGTTGTCGCAATAAATTGGCGAGAGCAAGCCCGAACTCCATTGAAAGGGCTGTTGAGGGCTGAGTTTGATGGCTTTGGCTTCCAGGAGCAACGCAGCTACGCGCCGGGCGATGGTTGTGTCGATGGGGTTCATTTATTCTTTGGGTTCTATGACGTCGTTCTGCTTAACCAGGATTTTGTCGATGCGGCTTTTGTCCATGTCGATGATTTCAAAGTCGAATTCTTTCCAGCGAAATGTCTCGCCGGTTTCGGGGATATCTTCCAGCACGTGCAACGCAAAGCCGCCCAGCGTATTGAATCCGACCAATTCCTTGCGTTCTGCGTCGTTTACAGTCAGTTCAAAGTACTGGATAAAATCGTCGAATGGTAGTTGGGCGTCGATCAGGTAGGTCCCATCTTCACGCTCGGTAATTTCGGCTTCAAATTCGTCCAACTCCGATATATCGCCGACCAGCGCGTCCATGATGTCGTGCATAGTGACCACGCCCATCAGACCGCCGTATTCGTCTACGATCAGACCAAAGAATACCCGTTTCTCTTTGAATTTTTCCAGCGCCTGGTAGGCACGGTTGCTCTCCGGCAGGTAAAGCGGCTCCCTTTTCAGACTTTGCAAACTGGCTAATCGCTCGTCGACATCCGCCCCAATGAGGTCTTTTATGTAAATGAGACCCAGAACATTGTCTACTGTTCCTTTACAAAGTGGATAAACAGCGTGCTTGCTGTCGAAAATCTTTTCCTTATTCTCTTCGATGCTGTCTTCCATATCCAGCCACACAATTTCCTGGCGATTGGTCATCAGGGAGGTCACGCGACGGTCACCCAGTTGAAAAACGTTATGGACGATTTCCTGCTCGATTTCTTCAAACACCCCCCCCGAAGTCCCCTCCTGAATCAAACTCTTGATTTCCTCCTCCGTTACGGCGCTTTCATTTTGTTTTATATTTAAAAGCCTTATCAATAAGTCGCTGACAAAACCCAACAGCGCGATAAAAGGCGCCGTAATCTTGGAAAGAACATTCATTGGTTTGGCTACCATCTTGGCGATACCTTCGGGATTGGACAGCCCAATGCGCTTGGGCACCAATTCGCCCAATACCAAAGACAAAAAAGTAATCAGCAAAACTACCAGCCCCACAGCCAAGCTATGCTTGTAGGGAGCGATCAGAACAATTTGTCCTAAAAAGGCTTCCAGATCGGACGTTATTTTATCGCCACTGTATACGCCGGTAAGGATGCCGATAAGCGTAATCCCTATTTGAACGGTCGAAAGGAATCGGTTGGGCGAATTGGCCAGGGCCAGCGCGGCCTTGGCTTTTTTGTCGCCGTTGCGGGCGAAGGCTTCTAGGCGTGACTTGCGGGAAGAAACCAGGGCGATTTCGGACATGGAGAAAACACCATTGAGCAGTACCAGCAACAGGATAATCAGAAGTTCCAATGAGGATTGATTTGATTTAGGCACAAATTTATCAATAATACCTGCCGACTAAGAAAAGTCTTTACTTAATTTTGGCAAATTCATTGATACTCCGTTTTATGATCTTATTTCTAAACGACCGTCCCGTCCACATCATTCACCCCTCTGAGCTAGAAGAAGCGGAAACTCCGCACTATGACCATATCGTCGATTTGCGTCTTTCCAAGTTCAAAGCGGCCGATTTTACGGGACATATCCTGCTGCTCAACGCTACACCCACCCTGGCCGTGCAGGTGGTCGATCGCCTGGATCAGCATCCCGACGACTTATTGTCGGTCACGATAGTAGGCAAGAACAAAAAAGAAATTGAGGAAAAAATCAAGGGCCAGTTCAAGGTTATTAAAGCCGCCGGGGGCGTCGTGTTGAAAAACAATCAGTGGCTCCTGATGTTTCGTCGCAAGAAATGGGACTTGCCCAAGGGCAAACTTGATCGCGGAGAGAGTTCACGCCACGCTGCTATTCGGGAGATCGAAGAGGAAACGGGCGTGAAAGCCAAAATAAAAGGCAAAATTTGCACCACCTGGCATACGTACACTCTGCAAAATAGCCGTATTTTGAAACGAACCAAATGGTATATCCTGGAATGCCAAAGCGACGCAGGCATGACCCCACAGGCCGAGGAAGATATTGAGCGCTTAGAATGGTTGGCCTACCCCGACGTACAAAAAGTCCTGGTTCATTCGTTTAGCTCCATCCGCTACGTAGCGGACCGTCTTCATCGGATGCAGGGGAATTTGCAGTAAGGCAAATGGGAGAAGTGGAATTAACTTGAAAGCGGCTTGTAACCAAAACAGTATCGGTTTTATCTGGCGTAATTTTATTCCCATCTATTAAACCAAGGACGCAGACTTAAAAACTAAACGATGTCTAATTTTAAAGAACTCATAAACTCCGAGCAGCCCGTTTTGGTTGATTTTTTTGCCGAGTGGTGCGGCCCCTGCAAAATGATGAAGCCCGTACTGGAACAAGTGGCAAAGAATATCGAAGGGAAGGCCCGAATCCTGAAGGTTGATATTGATAAAAACCGGAAAGCCGCCGCTCAGTACAAAATTCAGGGCGTCCCTACCCTCATTTTATTCCAGGGCGGGAAAATCAAATGGCGGCAATCGGGCTTCATGGACGCAAAAAAACTAAGTAGTGTCCTTGAAAAATACTTGGACCTGTAAAAATCATATTGGACATTTTCCATTCTCAACTCGCCACTAAATTGGGTAAGCTATATAGCATCGCCACCAATACTTGTCCCAAATGCAACGTCGGGCCATTCTTTAAGACGAAGAATCCCTACGATTTAAAGAATTTTGACAAGACTAACGTCTGCTGTGAATATTGCAGCGAATCCTTCCTGCGAGAGCCCGGCTTTTACATCGGAGCAATGTACATAAGCTACGCGCTTACCGTCGCCATGACGGTGACGGCTTTTGTAGGATTTGTGCTTATTTTCGATTTTGAAATTGAATATGTGCTGGCAGGCTTAATTTTAGCAATCATTCTTCTTTTGCCCATCCTTTTCCGCACCGCCCGAATTATGTGGATCAATATTTTCGTAAAATACAATACTCAAAAAGCCGAGATGGCCCGAGAGATGAAGGCTCTGGATAAATCTGCCTAATTTTTAGGATTCTCTAGTAAATCATAGGGCAAAAACTCATCTACTTTTTGGCCATAGCGGTGCAAGTCACGGATAATGCTAGAACTGATCGGTGCCAAATGCGGGGAAGTTATTAGAAAAACCGTCTCGATCTCTTCATAGACAAAGCGGTTGACCTGCGAAATACCGTTTTCGTATTCAAAGTCAGTTGTATTGCGCAGTCCCCGCAGCAGAAAACGTGCCCCCAATTCCCGGGCGATGCGGGCCGTTAGATCGTCGTAAGTAATCACCTTCACTCTTTCCTGCTCCGAAAAACACGACTCAATGTGAAACTTCATAGTTTCCAGCGGGAAATAGCGCTGCTTGTTGGCATTGTTGCCAATTCCAATAATGACCTGATCGAAAAGGGCGAGGGAGCGCAGTACAATGTCCTCGTGGCCTTTTGTAAACGGATCAAAAGAACCGGGGAAGAGGGCTATTTTCATCTGGCTGACAGGTCGAAATACCTCATGGCGAAAATATAAAATTATGTTAACCAACCTTTTAATCACACCCTCAGGAAAACTTGAGTGAAACTACGATTGAACCAGGTAGGTATTGAGTAAAGCAAAGTATCGGTGTTCGGGAATGTCTTCAAAGGCTTCGGTATAGGCCAGAGTAGTTGGTTTTTTGCCAAAGCGCAGGGACGGTAGAAACTTAGCCAATTCGGTATAAACGTCTGAATATGGAGTAATTTCACCGTATAATTTCACTTTCACCTCGTCGGGTAAAACCTCCAACTGATTCATGCTGAAAAGCACCAAATAGGTCAATTCCAGAGGACTTTGGTAGGGAAAACGATTGCAGAATTTAAGTTGTTTGTCGTCGGAATAAACCAGGGTAAAGTGATTTTCTTCCATGTGGACTGTCAAAAGCTTTCTCTCCTGGTATTCGGAGTGACTCACAATTGTACCCATTACGATCGGGCTGGTCAAGTGATAAAAATCGATAGATTGCAATGGATACAGACCGAGCAACCAGTCAGACCAATGATTGGGAATAGTGAATATCGTCTGAGCATTCACAAATGGCACCAGATAAGAAAGGACCCGATCTTTTTCAGCGGTCTCATGTCCGGTTGCCAGTTTAAGGTAATCACTTGCATATTCCCGCCGAAATAAAGAAACCGGCACCAGCGTAAAATCATGGGTATTAACCGCCACCTTGACATCTTTCCATTGATCCGACAATAGATGCGGATGTTGTTGTGCAATACTTTTAAGTTTTGCGAGGTATTCTTCTTCGTTCAAAAAGGTGTCAAAAGCATAATCTTCCAACCATAGGCAACGCATTGAATCGGCCTGAATGAAGCAAAAACGAAATCTCGACTCGTCGATTTCGATGCAAAGTGTGCATTGCGCAATGCTCTTTACGTCGAAATCCGGGTCCGCCACCTTTACTGTGGGCAGCAGAAACTTTTCGGCGGTTTCCAGCATCGGCAAATCAGCGTTCATGTCTCGTCGTTTGTGGTCGTTCAATTTGATAAATAGCCTTGCAAACTAAAAACATCCGCCATGGTCTCGCAGTACTGAAACAGCCGATGCACTTCGTTTGGCGGATAGGCCTTGATTTGCTCGAAGGTCATCAACTCCACCTCGGTAATGATTTGGGAGCCCTCCGCCATCTCAGGATCATAACCCAGCCTGATCTCCCCGCCCACAATGCTGACTTCGAAAAATAACTCCATCGCGTGAAGAGGTGGCTGCATGAATTCGTTAACGAATAACAAATCCCCGGCTTCGATAACAAGGCCGGTTTCTTCTAAAAACTCCCTGATTAGCGCTTGATGAGCCGTTTCGGAAAAATGAATCCCACCACCCGGTGGACACCAAAATGTGTCAGTCGTGCCAATACCCCGATGTCTGACCATCAGCAACTTATTCTCAATGATGCAAATTCCGCAAACCCTCGTCCGCAGTCGGTTGCCGTAGAGTCGGAGTACTTCTTGCCTTGCCTTATCCACTTTCAAATTTCTGGTTGGGCCGCAAAGATAGGTAAGTCCGGCGCAAAGAAAGCAGCCTGCTTAGTAAGGGTTGCCCGTGATATAGCTTTCCAGAGACATAATGTGAGCGCGTTGCTCGCGGATAATCATGGTCACGATGTCATTGATAGAAATGATACCCACCAGTTCCCCATCCTTTGTGACGGGCAGGTGACGGATATGTTTGTCGGACATGATTTCCATGCACTCCTGCAATTTTTGCTCAGTTTCGACCGTGATTAATTTGCTGGTCATCACATCTTTAATAAGCGTGTCTTTGGAGGCTCGCCCCCGCAAAATTCCCTTGCGGGCGTAATCGCGCTCCGAAAATATACCCACCATTTTGCCGTTTTCCATTACCAGCACCGCACCAATATTCTTTTCTGCCAGGATTTCCAGCGCATCATAAACGGTCTGTTTCGGCCCCACGGACCAAATTTTATCAATTTTCTTGCCCGCCAGGATTTGGTGTACTTGCATAACTCGTCAGTTAAAGGTTAGGGAATGATGAATAGGAACTAAATATAGGAGTAAGATTCCAGTAAGTTCCAATTACCGGGATTATACCGTTAAATTAGCCCTTAATTTTCCTTTGCGACGTTTTCAGCCACTCATGTCTCCGACCGACGACCTGCTACCTTCCGATCTGCTCACCAAACGTTTTCCATTTAAACCCACCGCTAGTCAGGCTCGTTTTTTTGAGAAAATGAATTATTTCCTGGTCGAGGAGGAAGGCTTGGAACGCTATCGCGATGCCTTCTTGCTGAAAGGCTACGCGGGAACGGGCAAAACCACGATCATCAGCGCCATCATCAAGTCGGCCCGGAGTTTTGGCATGAAAGCCGTACTACTAGCCCCCACCGGACGAGCGGCTAAGGTGATGTCGAGCTATTCCAAGCGCAAGGCCCTTACTATTCACAAAAAAATTTACCGCCAGACTTCTGACGCCTACTCGGGAGCATTCGTCTTTGAGCGGCAGGACAACTACCACGAAGACACGCTTTTCATCGTGGACGAGGCGTCCATGATCAGCGACGATGTCGATTTTGGCAATCGTAGCCTGCTGGCCGATTTGGTGGATTACATTTACTCCAATCCCGGTAATAAGCTTATGCTCGTGGGTGACATTGCGCAGTTGCCACCCGTGCGCAAGGAAATTAGTCCTGCGCTGGATAAGAGTTATTTGGAAAAAAAATATTATTTGTCGGTATCGGAGGAAGAACTCACCGAGGTAATGCGGCAGGGTGAAGAGTCGGGAATTCTGTCTAACGCCACCGAACTCCGCAACCAATTGGCGATGGAAACACCCGAGATTCGAATCGCGACCAAAAAATTCACCGATATTTTCCGCATGACAGGCGAAAAGCTGGAAGACGGCCTCCGCTACGCTTACGACAAGCACGGTATCGAGAACACGATCATTATCACGCGTTCGAATAAAGCAGCGGTGAATTATAATGAATATATTCGTCGCACGATCAATTTTAGCGAGGACGAACTCGATGCCGGCGACCGCCTGATGGTGGTCCGCAATAATTATACGGTACTTGATGAGGATTCGCCCGTGGGTTTTATAGCCAACGGCGATTTCGTGGAACTGCTCAAACTTAAACGCACCGAGGAAATTCACGGTCTGCGCTTTGCCGACGCCGTACTGCGTCTGAGCGATTACGACGATCAGCCAGAATTCGAGGCCAAGATCATGCTCGACACGCTGCACTCCTCCTCCCCCGCCCTCACGCAGGAAGAAAACAAAATGCTGTATGAGAGCGTGTTGCAGGACTACTTTTTTATAAGCTCGAAAAAAGAACGCGCCGAAGCGCTACGTAAAGACCCTTATCTGAACGCACTACAAATTAAATTTGCCTACGCACTTACCTGCCACAAATCACAGGGCGGGCAGTGGAGTGCCGTGTTTGTGGATCAAGGGTTTCTGCCCCAAGATCAGGTCAACAACGAGTTTATTCGCTGGCTCTACACCGCCATGACCCGCGCCACGGACGAACTTTTTTTAATGAACTTTCACGCCAACTTCTACGCCTGATTTCTGGTTTTCCCGCCGCGTCTTCTTTTCAAAGAGTCGCGCAAAATCCGGGCTTTCCGTACGCATCCACTTGTCCCAAAAAGTAAAATACAGCCCGTAATTGTAGCGAAACTGCGCGTGGTGCAGACTGTGGTGCGTTGCCCCAATCCACCAGCGACCAAACCAGTGACGATGAAAATCGCGGGGATAGAGTTCGGTATTGAGGTGATTTATGGCGCTGGTAATGGTCATGATAGTCAGCACGATGGCAATAGCGTAAGCGTGTAATGGCAGCAGGAATGCCATCACTGGAATAAAAATCGCCTGGAAAGCACTCTCGATGGGATGAAAAGAGAAGGATGTCCAGGCAGAGGTCGTGATGCTGTCGTGGTGGACTTTGTGAACGAGTGTGTAAATCTTCGGGCGATGCATCCAGCGGTGCAGCCAATAGTAGTAGGTTTCGTGTAAAAACAATAAGAGAATAATACTGACTGGGAACCAAGCCAGCGGATAAGCGTCCCAATCCAGATAAATTCGGGTATGGCCTTTTTGCCAAGCCACGAGCATAAGTCCGCCCGCCAGCGCGAAAAGCACGGAAGTCACGAACGACCAGCCAATCTCGATCCAGTCCTGCCGGGAGCGACGCGGTCGGGTTTGCACCTCGCGATGGGCCAGTTTTCTTTTGAAAGGCCCTTTGACCAGCACGTTGAACAGCAAAGCTGTACCGACATAACGTCCAAATATTCCCAGGAAAATAAACAGCGTCGTGACCAGGAAGGTCGGCGGCGAAGTAAAGTCGATTTCGGGGTTCATGGTTAATTCAGGGTACGGCTTTTATCGTCAAAAACTGATTCGTTCCACCTCGCAATTTAGCGGATAGTACCCGAACCAGAACTTTCTCGGTGTTTCGGTTTTCCTTCAATGGGATTATGTATTTGTAGCGCTCTTTGATGGCTGGGCTTTCACTAAAAATCAAAGGGATTGTGTCTTTTTTCATCGTCTTGTCAGAATCCAGCATCGTAAATTCCAGCGAAAGACTATCGTGGTAAACGCAACTCCTGTTAGATGGTTTTTGAACTTCAAACGATAGTTTCAGAATTTTATCTGACAAAAACAGCTTTCCATCTGCTAAAGAAATCAGATTGGGGGAAGTCAACCTTTCAATTCGTGTCACTTCCTCAATACTATGGCTTCGTCCCGGCACAGCAATTCCGTCCAGCCGCTGATTGACGTAAGCGACGTCCCGGTCGCACACCAGCGTATCGAGCCGCCAGATGCTGTACTGATTAGCCCGGTCGTCCATGTTCAGCGCCGGAATGTAATAGTCCAGATTAGTGTAAAAATTCAATAATGAGGTGGTTTTATAATTATTGGAAACAATCAGATTATTACCAGCCAGCTTTTGAACGCGCTTGCCCATGAGTCGACTGCCGTAAAAATCCCAGACTCTGTCCTTTTTCAGATCGAACATCGGATAAATCAAATGCACTTTCAGCACAAGTAGAATCCCGGCAAACACCCACGCCAGCTTGCGATAGGCCGGAAACCAGTGAGCCGTTTCAACGCCCCGGTAGCCAAGATAAAGCATTGGAAAAATACAGAAAATAGTCCAGTTCGGCTCAATATGCTGTCCCTTGAACGTTACCAGAAAAAAGAAAATAAGGGTTCCGTACAGATTCCATTGTAGGGATTTTTCCCAAAGATTAGTCGGGCGATAGCGAAACGAAGCCACCAGCAAAGCCACTGAAACCAATCCACCGTGGTAGGGAATATTCCCAAAAATATACTCCAAGGTTTGCCCAATTTTATAAGAAGAGCTACGATCCAATAAATGGTACTGCAACGACGGAAAATTGTGACTTACCTGCCACCAAATGTGGGGTAAGAATAAAATCAATCCTAACAATCCAGCTAAGTAAAATCGGTAGTTTGTCAGCAGCCTCAGATTGCTTAAAACTACAAACAAAATGACCAATACGCCGTGGTATTTACAGTATAGCATCAGAGCGGCTGTACTGCCTAATAATGCATAGCGATACCATTCGTCACCTTTTAGAAATTCACGGTAAGCCAAGATAAACAGTAGCGCGAAAAAGAAAAAGGGAGTGTCGGGCAAAGCCACAAACCCCGACAAATGGAATGTAAGAAAAGAAAATATCGTCAGGCAAAAAATAAATACATTCTTAGGTTTCACAATAGCGTAAATAATTGCCAAACCTCCTGTCATTAGCAAAATATTTACCAGCCTGACTGCCAATTCTGTTTTCCCTAAAAAGCTACCCAAAGTAATCATTACCGCCACGCCCGGTGGGTGGTCGAAGTACCCCCAGGCTGGAAATTGGCTGTACATCCAGTAATAGGCTTCATCGAAATATAACTCAGTATGCGTAGCTGTGAAAAGGCTTTGATACAGCCAGAAAGCTAAGAAAGTGCAGAAGATTGTGTGATTACTTACTGAGTTCACATATCTCATAGTCGCACGGGCGATCCCGTCGTATCTTAAATATTAAGAAACCGCTGCCCTCCGCAACCGATCATTAATTGCTCTACCCAAATCTATTTCCGGTAAGATTTCAGCCCTGATTTCTTTGACCGGACTAGCATCTAATTTTCTTAAATGTCCGAAAAGATGTTGCGCAGCCTTTTGAAAATCTCCATCATTAGATAAATAGAGACAGTTGGAATCGTGCCTATGCTTTCCATCTTTCCTGAAAAATATATAGCCAACATCAGATTCAACCTTCATCCCCAAAATTTCCTTTTCATTATATAAGTAAAGTGGTTTTCGGGGTGCATAATGACTTTTCAACATACCGGGAGCTAATGGGTCCGAACTGGAATGCAAAGAAGTCTCCACTTTCCCAATAACTTGCTCAATATCTTCCAGCCGCAAACCTCCCAACCGCAACACTACAGGGATTTCGGAGTTAAAAGAAACGATGGTGGACTCAATCCCAATTTGGCACTCCCCGCCATTCAGGATGTAGGAAATCTTATCGCCCAATTGTTGCTCGACATGTTGTGCCGTAGTCGGGCTGATGTAGCCGAAAGGATTGGCGCTCGGTGCGGCCAATGGGAAGTCCAGCGATTGGAGCAATTTCTGCGTTAGAGGATGCCGGGGGACGCGAATGGCTACCGTTGGTAGACCCGATGTAACAAGATCGGGAATTATTGGTTTCTTAGGCAGGAGCAGCGTCAATGGGCCGGGCCAAAAGGCTTCGGCCAAACGTCGCGCTTTATCGGTAATGTGGGTAACGTAGTCAGTAGCCGCTTCCAAAGACTTCACGTGAACAATGAGCGGATCAAAAGTCGGGCGGTTTTTTGCGACAAAAATCGAAGCCACGGCCTGACCATCGAGCGCGTTTGCGGCCAATCCGTACACCGTTTCCGTGGGAATCGCCACTAGCTGCCCCCTTTCCAATAACAGTCCGGCCTTTTCTACGTTTGAACCAATATTATTAGACACTCAGCTACCTTTTTTTGCAAAGATAAGGGGTCATTCAGTAGTAAATGGACTCTTTTTACTTATATTTATAGCTCAAAATTTAATCCTACAAAAACCCAGTTAACCTATGAGTTTCCAAATAAAAGAACCGCCCACCGAATTTGATGTCGTCATCGTCGGTTCGGGCGCGGGCGGTGGCATGGCGGCTTACCAGTTGGCCAAAGCCGGAGCCAAAGTCGCGCTGCTCGAAGCGGGCGGTTATTTTGACCCCGCCGATCCAAAATACATTACTCAGCTGAAATGGCCTTACGAATCGCCGCGCCGGGGGGCAAGCACGCCCTTTCGCAATTTTGGCGACTTCGATGCCGCCTGGGGCGGTTGGGAAATTGCGGGTGAACCCTACACCCGCAAAAAAGGCACGGAGTTTGACTGGTTTCGTTCGCGGATGATGGGCGGCCGTACCAACCACTGGGGCCGTATTTCGCTTCGTTTCGGGCCGAACGACTTTCGTCGCAAGAGCATCGACGGTCTGGGTGAAGACTGGCCGATCGACTACAAGACGGTCGCTCCTTATTACGACCAGGTGGACAAACTTATCGGCGTATTCGGCGAGGCTAATGGCCTGCCCAATGACCCCGACAGCATTTTTCTGCCCGCCCCCAAGCCGCGTCTGCACGAACTGATGATGATGGAATCCGCCAAGAAATCCGGTGTACCCATATATCCCAACCGCTTGTCGATCCTGACCAAACCCGTCAACAACGAGCGCGGCTCTTGCTTCTATTGTAGTCAATGCAGCCGGGGCTGCCAGGCTTATGCCGACTTTTCAGCTTCATCGGTGCTGGTTATTCCTGCCGTGAAAACCGGGAATGTGACGCTGACGACCAACGCGATGGTACGCGAAGTACTTACAGACCCTAACACCGGATTGGCTACTGGTGTTTCCTACGTTGATCGCGAGAAATTGACCGAACACGTCATAAAGGCCAAAGTAGTCGTTCTGGCGGCAAGTGCCTGTGAGTCCGCCCGCTTGCTGTTAAATTCTAAATCGACGCGCCATCCTAATGGCCTGGCCAACTCCAGCGATGTTGTGGGCAAATACCTGCATGATTCGACTGGTGCATCACGCGGTGCTTTCATTCCCAAGTTGATGGATCGCAAGCGCTACAACGAAGATGGTGTGGGCGGAGCACATATTTACTCTCCGTGGTGGCTTGACAACAAAAATTTGGACTTCCCACGTGGCTATCACATTGAATACGGCGGCGGAATGGGCATGCCCGGTTACGGTTTCGGCTGGGGAATGGAGAATACCAATGGCAAATACCCCGGCCCCGATGGGAAAATGAAGGAAGCGGGCGGCTATGGTGCTTCCCTGAAGGACGATTATCGCCGCTTTTACGGAGCTTATATCGGTATGTCGGGGCGTGGCGAAGCAGTAGCTTCAGCCGACAACTACTGCGAGATCGACCCCAGCACAGTGGATAAGTTCGGCATTCCGGTGTTGCGGTTTAGCTACAAATGGTCGGACTATGAGATCAAACAAGCCAAACACATGCAGGATACGTTCGAGCAAATTATCGACTCGATGGGTGGCGTCGCTTCCGGCACCAAACCGGGTGCTGATAGTAACTACGGACTAGCCGCACCGGGACGTATCATCCATGAAGTGGGTACGACCCGCATGGGCAGCGATCCAAAGACTTCGGCCCTAAACGCGCATAACCAGGCTCACGACGCCAAGAATGTGTTTGTAGTAGATGGTGGTGCCTTTGTATCCCAAGCCGACAAGAATCCCACCTGGACCATTCTAGCCCTGTCGTGGCGGGCGTCGGATTTCATAATCGACCAAGTCAAGAAGAAAAATATTTAAGTAGCCCATTGGTCAAACCCAATTGCTACTTGTTTTTCAATCTTATAAATAAAGAAACATGAAACGCAGAGATTCATTAAAAGCCCTCACCTTGAGTTCCTTTGGGGTGGCGGCCCTCAATCCGCAGGAAATACTGGCCGAACGCCGTGATTTGGATAAGGCTATGAAAACGCCCCCCGCCGAGGTAGGCTTTGGCCGCACCCAGGAAGAGGCTGAACACGATGCCAAACTGATGGCGGAGAAGTACTTCACCGATAAAGAATTGGCTACCTTGGCTATCCTTTCAGATATTATCATTCCCAAGGATAGCAAGTCGGGAAGCGCTTCGGAATCGGGTGTACCACAGTTCATTGAGTTTATGGTCAAAGACCAGCCTTACTGGCAGACGCCCTTCCGGGGGGGCTTGCAGTGGCTCGATCGCGAATCGGCCAAGCGGTTCGGTGGTAAAACCTTTACGGCACTGAGTAAAGAACAGCGGCTCCAAATCGTGGATGATATTGCGTATCCCGAAAAAGCCAAACCGGATATGAGCCAAGGCGTGGCATTTTTTAACAACATGCGCAACTTTACGGCCACCGGATTCTTTTCTAGCAAAATGGGTATAGAAGACATCGGGTACATGGGTAACCGCCCCAACGTCTGGGAAGGTGTTCCCACGGATGTGCTGGCCAAATATAAGGTCAGTTACGAAGGGAAGTAGTTCGTTGTGAGTCAGCAGATTTAAAGCGGGGATATAAAAATCTCCGCTTTTTTTATTTATTTTGGGATGTGAATATCCAATTTGATTGATAGGATGGAGCGACAGAGGATTATTCTACTCATAGTAAGGAGCCTGCTACTCGTCTGGGGAGTAATCTTCAGCACGCTGGTGGGAGCTCAATGCCCGAATTCTATTCCCAATCTCAGCACTTACGGTACCGGGTTCTATCAAGTCAAAAAAATCAGTAGCACCTGTTTGCCATTAACGGTCGATGTGGGCGTGGCAAAGTTCGGGGCCACGAAAGTACAAACCATTTTCGACTATCGGGGCGGTGCTATTCGACCCGACAGTCTCACGACCGACTCGATTCGTACTTACAACAAGCCAGGCGTCTACACTATCGTGCAGTTTTCCGAAAAGAACGGTGTAAAGCTGATCAGTTGCCCCAAAGTATATGTGTATGATACTGTGGCCCCGAAGGTCAGGTTAGTGGACTGCGGCAATACTACGGTAAAGCTGGTTTTCGACGAAAATCAGCCCGCAGCTTACGACTCGCATTGGATTTCCTGGGGCGACGGTAACATTGAGCAACTTTTTTCCCGCCTGAAATCGGTTAATCATATCTACGCTACATCTTCTCCTTACAAAATCATTGTGTGGGGTACTGTCAATCCTGCCTTGTGCAAAAGCAACGATTTAGTTCTGAATTACAAGCCGGGTCTTACTACGAATGCTAGATCAGCTATTTCTGAATTCAAAATGCTGGCGATGGACAATGGAGAAATTACCATCAAAAATCCTTTGAATACAGAACTGCTGCTATATCGCAAGTCGGGTAGCGGTGATTGGGAAAGTACCGGGCGCACCGTATCGAAGGACACCCAGCAACTGAAAGTTTTCATTGATTCACTCACCACGATCTGTTTCCGGCTCCAATCTACGGATACCTGTCTGGTCGAGAACACACGATCCGAACCGGTCTGTTCAGGAACTTTAAAACTCAATGGTCAGGAAAAATCCAATGAATTGAAATGGGGAGCCATATTATCAGCTCCCGACGCTAAGGTTTCTGTCAAAAAAGATGACAGGGCCTGGCGGGAAGTTACCGCACAGGGAGAAAACGGCAGCTTGAAAGATGAAGATTTAACCTGCACCCGAGAGCATTGCTACCAACTTTTCATCGTCAGCGCAAACAGCCGCTTTATTTCCTTACCCGTCTGTCGCCGCACACCAGCCTCTTTCTGCGGGGCAGAAGCACCTCTATTTGTCCCTGACGCTTTCTCTCCCAATGGCGATGGGATCAATGACTTTTTTGAAATTAAAGGCGAAGTCGCCGCTGATTATGAACTTACCGTCTTCAGTGCGTGGGGAACGGTTATTTTCCAAAGCAAGAGCATTACCCAAAGCTGGGACGGCAAATTTGATGGGACTCCTCTCCCTCCGGGTTTCTACGCTTACCGCATTAGGATCGGGGCCGCAGACTCCAGTTTTGACAAGGCGGGTTCGGTAATGGTTTTAAAATAAATAGTCCTGCTGGAAATCTTTCCAGCAGGACTATTCAAAAAAGAATACCGATACTAAGCAAAAACACCCTCGTACAAAGCCTCCCGTTGCGATTTGACAGTGTCATCTTTAATGAATTCGTCATAAGTCATTAGCTTGTCAATCATGCCCTTGGGTCCGACTTCGATCACGCGGTTGGCCACAGTTTGGATAAATTGGTGATCGTGCGAATAAAACAACACATTACCGGGAAATTCCATCAGACCGTTGTTAAGAGCGGTGATGGATTCTAGGTCGAGGTGGTTGGTTGGGTCGTCCATCAACAGCACGTTGGAGCCGGAAAGCATCATCCGCGACAACATACACCGCACCTTTTCTCCCCCCGACAGTACCCCTGCTTTCTTTAAAGACTCCTCGCCACTAAATAGCATCCGACCCAGGAAGCCGCGAATAAAACTTTCGTCTTTCTCGTCAGAGTATTGGCGTAGCCAATCCACGAGATTGAGATCCACGTCAAAAAATTCATTGGGGTCTTTGGGGAAATAGCTCTTGGTAATCGTCACACCCCAGGTGAAGGTACCTGAATCGGCTTTGTCCAAACCCATTAGAATGTCGAACAAAGTACTGATCGATTGCATATTCCGGCCCACAAAAGCAATCTTGTCATCTTTATTCACCGCAAAACTCAAATTCTCGAATAGGTAGCTACCGTCCTCGGCCCGCTTAGTCAGCCCCTCCACACGCAGCATCTGGTCGCCTACATCGCGATCGGGTTTGAAAGCCACATAGGGGTACTTGCGGGACGAAGGCTTTATGTCGTCCACGGTAATTTTTTCCAAAAGCTTCTGCCGCGAGGTCGCTTGCTTGGACTTGGAGGCGTTGGCGCTGAAACGGCGGATGAACTCTTCCAACTCCTTGCGCTTGTCCTCAGCTTTCTTATTAGAGTCTTGTTTCTGCTTCATCGCCAATTGGCTCGACTCATACCAGAAAGAATAGTTTCCGGTATAAAGCTGCACCTTGCTGAAATCAATGTCCACGACGTGGGTCGTGACCTGATCGAGGAAGTGGCGGTCGTGCGAGACTACGATGACCGTGTTCTTGAAGTCAGCCAGGAAATTTTCCAGCCACATGACAGTATCCACATCCAGGTTGTTGGTCGGCTCGTCGAGCAGCAGCACATCGGGATTGCCGAAAAGAGCTTGCGCCAGCAGCACCCGCACCTTGTCGCTGCCGTTAAGGTCGCGCATCATCGTTTGGTGCATAGCCTCGGGAATCGAAAGTCCGCTCAGTAGTTGGGCCGCTTCGGTTTCGGCTTCCCAGCCGTTCAAGTCGGCAAACTCAGCTTCGAGATCGCCTGCCTTCACGCCGTCTTCGTCAGTGAAATCCTCTTTGGCGTAAATGGCATCCCGCTCTTTCATTACTTTGTACAGACGCTTGTGGCCGAGAATTACGGCATCGATTACGGTGTAATCGTCGTATGCAAACTGATCCTGCGTCAGCACGGCGAGACGTTCACCAGGATTCAGGCTCACGCTTCCCGTCTGCGACTCGATCTCACCGGACAGGATTTTCAGGAGGGTAGACTTGCCCGCGCCGTTGGCCCCGATCACGCCGTAGCAGTTGCCGGGGGCGAATTTTATATTTACTTCATCAAAAAGAATCCGTTTTCCGTACCGTAACGATACGTTCTGAACTGTAAGCATTTATAAATTGAATTTTTTTGTGATTTTCAAACGCAAATTTACTAAAAAACTATCCACCAATTAAACAGCAACAAAGTATTCTGGTTCCGTAAAATGGATATTATCACCCAAATAAAAAGGCAGGCCGATTTCGTCGGCCTGCCTTGGTAAAAAATTCTATTTAGCACTAAATCAAGGAATCACGCGAATGGTATGGCAACCGCGTTCCACGCTGATGCGAGCGTTTTGCTTAGCCAATGCTGGCGTAGCGCCTTTGGTAACCGACCAAAACTCAATGCCACCCGTACGGCTTCCAAAATCAAGATACTCGTAAACGGCTACGGCAAGGTTCGAACCATCTTTGTCGAAAACCACACTCTGTGGCAAAATGCCGGGGAAAGGATAGTCCGCGACTTTGGTAAGCGCACCGTCGGCCAGGCTGAACAGGGTCAATGAGCTGGATGTCCCTGCACCGTCCTCGGTCCAAGGCATGGCACTCTTTCCTGAGTTGGCTACTACGACCATCGAGCCATCGGGGCTGATGGCAAAAGCACCGGGATTCGTACCCACGGGCGTCGAGCTGTTGATTTTGTGTTCACCGCCAGTCAGTGAGAACTCCACGACGTGCAAGGCACCCGCACCAGTGGCTTTGCCAATCGCGCCTTTGTTGTCCATCACGAAATAGTATTTGCCGTCTTCGGAAAATCTACCAACCGTTGGGTTGTCGCCTACTTTTAGGGGCTTACCCAACTTTTCAATATTCTTCAACTTGGCACCATCACGCAGCACCTTGTACAAAGCTACTTCTTTGGTGCCTTCCAGGGTTACAGCCAAGAAGTTGCCCGAGGGATGCCAGCTCAAATCGATGATGTTGTTTTCGCCTTCCAATTCTGCCGGCAAGGCCAGAAACCGGGTAGGCTTTCCTGAGTCGTCAGTTTCCAGGTATACCAGTTCCTTACCCGTATCGCGGGTTGAAACCATCAATTCGTTATTTTTGTAAATGTCGATGGCTGTGGGGTTCTTGCCCACCGTAAAACCAAAGTTCACTTTCGGCTTGGCGAAATTAACGATGTCGACCACGTAGAGTTTTTGACCGTCGGGAAAACCTGCCATTGCATCCGGGTAATCGTTCACTGTTTCACCGGGTGCCCCGCGAGATTCCAGCACAAATGCCAGGCCGCCCGTTTTAGGTACCGCCATACTTTTGGAGTAGGTAAGCGTGGAGTTTGGCACGACGATTTCGCCGATAGATGCCCCACCGCGCTCAAGCGGGAATTTAATAGAAGTCAGTTTGTCCTTTACGGTATTGTCACGCAGTAGTTTACCATCAATTAGGGCAGAAGCCGCCATGTCCGCATCGGAGATAGCCACCATGCCCCGGGCATTGAATGATATGGATGGAGATTGAGCCAACGCGGGAAAAGCTCCCAGGGCCGCCAGCCCGGCAAACATTACTAGTTTTTTCATTCTTGGGTAATTCATTTTGTGATAAATGGTACTAAATAAAGGTTTGTTTGTTTTTAATTTTGCCAAAAGAAACCTTGTGATCGAAAAACGACCACAAGGTTTAGATTCTTATTCGCAATATAGGGCAAATTAAAATATTTGCCAAAGTTAATCCAACTTCATATCCCAGCGTTCTTTTTCCAAAACCGTCCTTCCCTGGCTCATCCAAGCGGGTTCAGGGGCGGCTTTCAGGTAGTGGTCGAAGAACTGATACATCCGCACACTCAGGTCTTTCATGTTGGGCCGCTTGGTCAGGTTGTGGTCTTCGTCGTTATAAACCAGCATCCAAACGGGCTTGTTTAAACGCCGCAAGGCGGTAAAAAACTCAATGCCCTGGTACCATGGAACGGAGCCGTCCGCGTCGTTGTGCATCAAAAGCAGTGGCGTTTCCACCCGGTCGGCGTAGAAAAGCGGGGAGTTTTCGATGTAGTAAAGCGGCTTTTCCCAGAGCGTGCCACCGATGCGGCTCTGGGTTTTCTCATACTGGAACATTCGGCTCATGCCTGTTCCCCAGCGGATACCACCGTAGGCGCTCGTCATGTTGGCAACGATAGCCCCGGCCATCGCCGCTTTGAAGAGTTTGGTCTGGGTGATGAGGTAAGCTGTTTGGTAGCCACCCCAGCTCTGCCCCTGAATCCCAATATTATCTTTGTCCACAAAACCTTGATCCACCAAATCCAGGACACCCGAAACAATGCAGTCGTAGGCATTTTTACCAGGCGTTCCGTTGCCGTATACGATGTCCGGGACGAAAACCAGATAATCGTTCGAAACGCAGTAAGGAATGTTGATGGTCGAGCGGCTCGGGGCCGGGGCGCGGAACGCAAACAGCGAGTTAACGTTCCGCTCATAGTAGTAAACCAGCATTGGGTACTTCCGGCTGGGGTCGAAGTTCTCGGGCTTGAAAAGCAAGCCTTCCAGCTTCATGCCCTGGCTCGATATCCAGGAAACCTGCTCGGCGCTGCCCCACATGATACCCTCGGTTTGGGTGAATAAGTTGGTAAGTTGTTGCGGATTTGTCCAGTCCCTCACGTAGTAAAGCTCGCTGGGATGCGTAAAATTTCCTTTTTCAAAAACATACACTTCCGCGTTATGGGCTTTTTTAACGGAGTTAGGGGCATAATAATAGGGTTCCTTCACCTTAATCGTCGGGTCGTTTTCTGCTTTCCAATTCAATAGCCCGGTCTGCTTGTCGGTCTCCCATTGGCCCCAGAGAAGGTTTTCTTTGGAAAGGTCAATGAACGGTTCCTCATCTTTTTCCTGGGTTTCAAGGTATTTAAGCCGCACTTTTTCTTTGCGTCCGTAACCGTTGGTGAGGTTAACGGGTTTTTCTTTCAAAGTCGGGTCGAAGCGCCAGATGTCGTAGCGATCGTAAATTAAGACATACTTATCTGCTCTAGTCCAGCCAGCCACGCCGTAGGAATCGGGCAGATCGGGCGTGTCGTGTTCCTCATCGTGAAAGGCCACAGCTAAGTTTTTGGTCAGCTTGCGAATTGTGGCCGATCCATGGTCATATACCTTCCAGAGCGTATCCCGCTCGTCGAACCAAATAGCGTATTTTCCCGCCGGAGATACTTCGGACTGGCCCAGCATGTCGCGGGCGATGAGCGTGTTTTTTCCCGTTGCAGCGTCGATCCAATACAAATCCGAATGTCCGGGTTCCCACGAACTAGATTTTTGGTAAGGTTCGAAAGATTTACCAAGCAGGAAAGGCTGGTTTTCTTTGTAATTGATGGCAACATATGCCATTTCCTCGTTACCCAGCGGCACCACTTTTCGGCTATTCACATCGTAGTACGTCCAATAATTCTTTTCCAGCATTTCCTTCCGCTGCTTATCCTGCATGGGTTGCAGTTTGGTATCGGTCCAACTCCACACGTCTACACGCGAAAGTTCCTCATCGAGCATCGTCGTGTCTTTAAGCGAGGGCTGGCCCACCGGAGCAGCGCCAAAGTACAGCCGCTTGCCATCATCCGAGAATTTGGGCTTTTGAAATTCTGATGGCGCCCAATAGAGCGGCAAGCCCTTAGTGACCGTGTCGGCAATTAGGACATTTGATTTTTTACCTAAATCCCGGAAGTACAAGGCAAACCGTTTCACATCGGCTTTGGCGGTATCCGGCGAGCTCATCCAGGCCGCCTGTTCGCCTTTTTTGTCCAAAACCAGATTTTTATACACCTCGACTTTGGAACTGGTATCAAGCATTTCGAGCTTTTGGGTGGCAAGATTGTACTCGTAAATACCCCGATAAATTGAAGTATCCAGCAAAATCTCCCGCGCGAAAAAAACCCGGTTGCCCGCATCCGACAGGGAGTATTCGTTCACATTTTCAAAAGATACAGAGTCACTCCCCGCCATATTCAGCAGTGTCAGCAGGTCGCCTTTGGGCTTTTTCGTTTTCTTTTCCTTGACTTTTTTGTCGGTGGTATCTTTTTTCGCTTCGGGCATTTTGGTGAACATTGCCAGCCAAAGCCCCCCATCTTCGGGCAAGGCGAAGGAAATCAAATCGCCGTAGGTTTTCTTCCGACCATCGGCCAGACTGATTACCACCAGGCTATCTTTGGGCATTTTCTCTTTCTTGACTTTGGCTTTCTTGGCCAGACGCGTTGTCTCCTGCTCGGGTCTTGCTTTGGCTACCAAATACTTGGTGTCAGACGAAAACTTAGCGTTGTAGCCCCGCGGAATCAGGATTTTACGGGAAGTCGTGGGGTTTTCCACAAAAAGCTGTCCGTCGCCTTCCTGCGGGTTAATTTCGTAGGCCACCCACTGCCCATCTTTTGAAAGCGTGGTTTCCTTTACACTTTTCCAGGAATCGTAATCGTCGGCGTTAAGCGATCGTTTAACGGTCTGCGACCAACAGGTAAAAGGAAGTATGAACAGAATACAAAAAGATAAATAGATAATTCTCATGGGTTAAATAGTGGTTGTTTGAAGCCTAAAAATAAAAAAACCCCGGCAGCTTTCGCTAACGGGGCAAGGAATATTTCCTGGGTAAAGAATCAGGCGGCCGACAAAGATTTGACGAACTTAGAAAGTTTCGACTTCTGGTTGTTGGCCTTGTTCTTATGGATGACGTTCTTCTTCGCCAACCGATCCAACATGGACGATACCGTTTTGTAAACCTCACGAGCGGCTTCGGGATCAGTCGTATCACGCAATTTACGGATGTAGGTCCGGGTGGTTTTATGCTGGTAGCGATTTCTCAAACGCTTGGTTTCGTTGGCGCGAATTCTCTTTAATGCCGATTTATGGTTTGCCATTTGGTCTTGGTGATGTTACTTTTCTAAAAACATCTGCAAAAGTAAGGAGAAATGTGCTTACTGGCAAGAATTTCCTTCTAGGCTAAAGGTTAAGTATTAAGGGTTAACCGTTAACATTTTGTAAACCAGAATTTTAAATAATTAGGGATGATTTAAATAAAATGCAAAATAGCATTCTGACAAACTATAAACACCGATTTATTCAGCCTTAAACTGCTTGTTTGTCGGAATTTAAATATTCGGCCAGGCGATTTTCGAGTTCTTCAGTAGGGATGTTAGGGATAAATTTGCCTTCCAGAGCCAGTGAAATCCTTCCGGTTTGTTCGGAGATCACCACGACAGCAGCGTCGGTGGTTTCACTCATGCCCAGCGCGGCGCGATGTCGAAAACCCATTGAGGTCGGTATGTCGATACCATCGGCAACGGGCAGGATGCAGCGAGCGGCGGCGATACGGCCATTGGCTATGATGGTTGCACCCTCGTGCAAGGCGCTGTACTGATTGAAAATAGAGAGGAGCAAGTGCCGTGAAATACTCGCATCCAGCGTTTCACCCGTTTGGACAAATTTTTCAAGACCATCGTATTTTTTGATCACCAAAATAGCGCCATTGAATTCGGCAGCTATGTTTCGGCAGGCGTCGGCGATCGTTTTTAACTGCACCGTTTGTGAATTCGTTTCGGCCTGACCCAATAAAGCGTTAAAAAATCGATTGTTGGAAAAAGCAGTAGACTTACCAATCATCAATAGGAAGCGGCGGATTTCCTGCTGGAAGATCACAATCAGGGCGATAGCTCCAACGCCCATGAAATATTGCAGAATGGTGGTCAATAATTCAAGCCGCAATCCTTTGACTACTAGATAGAAGACATACACAAAAATACAGCCCAGAAATACCCGGCTGGCGATACTGCCTTTTACTAAATAATAGATCTGATAAAGCAAAAACGCCACGAGCATGATGTCGAGCAAATCGGTCCATTCGACCGTCAAAAAGCCTATGCGCATACTTTTAAGGACAATTTTAGGGCAAAATTAGCTAATTTTCAGTCGCCCTGCGTGGTCAATGCCCATAGTTTTACGGCCTCAACAGCTTCTTTCACATCGTGGACACGCAGTATATTTGCTCCCTTTTGCAAAGCAAACATATTCAAGGCAGTCGTGCCGTTGAGGGCTTCGACGGGTGTTACGCCCAAACTGCGCCAAATCATGGACTTGCGGGACAAGCCAACCAATAAGGGAGCATTTAATTCCTGAAAAATAACCAGATTATTTAACAACTCGAAATTTTGCGGTACGTTCTTGGCAAAGCCAAATCCCGGGTCGACGATGATGTCGGCAAGGCCCAGGGAACGCAATTGACCCAACTTTTGGGCTATTTCATTTAAGATATCCCGCACCAAATGCGCGTACTGATTTTCTTTGGTCATCGTTTGCGGCGTTCCCCGCATATGCATCAATACGTAAGATGCGCCCAACTCGGCAACCGTTCCAAACATTGCTTCATCCAGATTACCGCCAGAAACATCGTTGACAATGGTTGCCCCCGCTCCAACCGCCTTCCTTGCAACCTCGCTACGAAAGGTGTCAATCGAAATTATTGCGTCAGGAAAATTGCCAATAAGGGCCTCGATTATTGGAAGAATACGATCGCATTCCTCGTTTAGGGAAATATGCGTTGCTCCAGGTCTCGTAGAATAGCCTCCCACGTCCAAAATCGCCGCTCCATCGCTCAACATTTGGCCCGCTTCTTGAATGTATCGATCTGAATGAGGATCGAATCGGCTGCCTCCGTAAAAAGAATCAGGCGTGATATTCAGAATTCCCATTACTGCGGGTGTACCCAAATCGAGCAGTCGACCCGCCAGATTGAGGGTTTTCTTCTTAAATTGCGACGTTGAAGCGGCTTTCAGCTCTGGGCGGTCAGCCATCAGCTATTTTGATTAAAGTATACTTACTGTATTTTCTATCTTCCTATTGAAACCAACTGAAATTGAATACGAAGAGATTATAGCTTATTGCCGGGATCTTTTTGTCAAAAAAAATAAAGACTACGGTACTTCGTGGCGCATTTTGCGGCTACCCTCCATCACGGACCAAATTTTTATCAAGGCGCAGCGCATTCGCACGATTCAGGATAAAGGTAGCCAAAAAGTGGAAGACGGAGTTACGGATGAGTTTGTGGGAATAACCAACTACTGCGTCATGGCCTTAATTCAGATTTCTCTAAAAGGCGCAAATGCTGAACTTGATCTCGAAAAATTAACGAAGCTGTACGATGCCCAAATTGGCGAAGTGCAGGAGCTCCTTTTTAATAAAAATCACGACTACGGCGAAGCCTGGCGCGAAATGCGGGTGAGTTCCATGACTGATATTATTTTAGTGAAATTATTAAGGATTAAGCAAATTGAGGACAATCAGGGCGTTACCTTGGTTTCTGAAGGTGTTAAATCCGGCTATCAGGATATGATCAATTACGCCGTCTTCTGCCTCATTAAATCCAACGGGCTGAAAACCAATTGAACCGCAGGGTCGGACAGGCGTACCTGCGATCCTATGTGTTCGCCCTCATTGCTATGTTCACCGGCCTCTACTGAGTCTGTAATCCCCGCGATCGGGGAACACATAGGTTCGCCCCATTAAGGAATTCGCTAACAAACCAAAACGCGCCAAATAATATCAATTAAATATGAAAATTGCCGCACAAATCGCCAAAGTAATTGTTGGCGTTCTCTTCATTTTTTCGGGACTAATCAAACTCAACGATCCCGTCGGTACCCAAATCAAACTGGAAGAATACTTCGAGGTATTTGCTCAGGATTTACCTGCCTTACATGACTTTTTTGTTGGCCTTGTTCCTTTTGCCCTGTATTTTTCGGTGATTCTTTGCGTGGCAGAGGTCGTTCTGGGCGTGGCTTTGCTGGTGAGTTATAAACCCAAATCAACATCCTGGCTCTTATTGGTTACCATCGTCTTCTTCACTTTTCTTACCTTTGATTCAGCCTATTTCAATCGCGTAACCGATTGTGGCTGCTTCGGCGATGCCATCAAGTTGAAGCCTTGGACTTCGTTTAGTAAGGATGTGTTTTTGCTGGTGCTCATTTTGTTCATATTATACAACAGGAAGAAATTTCGCGCCATGCCGACGGGTATGATCGTGGCCTTAGCGACGGTGGCTTCGGTAGGCGTGGCCTTTTACGCCATCCGTCACTTGCCAATCATTGACCTGCTGCCCTACCGCGTGGGAGCCAGCATTCCCGACCAGATGAAGCCCTCGGAAGAAATGCGGTACAAGTACGTGTTCACCAAGGATGGGAAAGAAGTGGAGTTCGAGAAATTTCCGACGGATACCACGCTTCAATTTAAAGAAATGGTATTGCTGAACGAAAACGCAAAGCCTAAAATAACCGACTACCGTGCCTGGAATGACGAGGGCGATTTTACCCAGCAAACCTTTGAAGGAAACAAGCTATTTATCATCGTTAAAAATCTGAACGATATTAACACAGCAGCCTTTCTTGATATACGAAATTTGGTCAATAGCTTGAAAGGCAAGAATGTAGAACCAATCATCCTGACTTCAGCCAGCAGTGGCGAGATGAAGGAGTTTCTGAAAGCACAACAATTGCCCTTGCCCTACTATTACGCTGACGCCACGGTTTTGAAAACAATTTCGCGCTCCAATCCGGGGATTTGGCTGCTGGAAAACGGCGTTGTGCGCGGCAAATGGCACTACAATGACACGCCGGACGCCGAGACCGTTTTGAGCAAATTATGAGGAACATTTATTTGGTAGGTATGCCGTCTTCGGGCAAATCGACGCTGGGGCGCAGACTGGCGCGGGCGCTGGAATACGGTTTCGTCGATCTTGATAAGTTGATCATCCAGGATCAGAAACGAACGATACGAGAAATATTCGCTTCGGAAGGTGAAGACTACTTTCGGAAGGTTGAACAAAGAATATTGCTGGATACTCAGCTGAACCATTCTCTGGTCGTTGCCACGGGCGGTGGAGCACCTTGTTTTTTTGATAATATGGATTTTATTAAGGCCAACGGGCTGAGTATTTTCCTGAACGTAAGTCCATCCGAACTTGCCTCTCGCATTCTTAATCATAATAAAGATGACCGACCGCTGCTCTCTGGGATTAAAAACTTGGAAGACGAACTTACAGTGCGGCTGGCCGAGCGATTTCCGAATTACGTACGGGCCGAAATTACAATTTCTGATAAGACCGGTGTGGAAGAACTTGTGACGCTGGTTAAGCCTCTGCTATAAAAGAATTGTGGCCGAGAATCTGATTCCCGGCCACAATTCCTTCTTATTTTCGCTTCAAATATTTTTAGAAAAAAGTCCCCACCGAAATCAAGACGTTAATCGACTTGCTCGAAATTTTGGCGGAGCCGTAATCTCCTTGATTACTCAATACGTAGGGTGTATAAGCCGACTTAGTAGTATTGTAAATCCCCGTCACGTCGGCAAAGAAGCGATCGCTGCGGAAGCCGATCCCACCCGAATAGAGAAGTTTGCTACGATTGATTCCATCTAGCTTCACCCGGTAAGGATCGCCCAAATAGGCAATTCCGGCGCGGGCGCGGAAAACCCCGGCCCGGTATTCACCCCCGGCCCGCACGTTGATGCCACTGGCGTAGGTGTCCTCAATTTCTCGTTTATTATCCTGCCGGAAAGTTGAATTATCACTGGCATTCAGCGTAGTAGTGCTTACTCGCATACCTTGGTAACCTACGTATTCTATGGTTCCGGTCAAGAATCCATTTTTACCAAAAAAGTAGGTCACCCCGCCCGAAGCACGCAACGGACTCTGAATGGTATATTGAAAATCATTGGGCTGCAAACCCACGCTTGTTTCGTCTGGCACAAAGAAAATAGGCTTACCATTTGCGTCTGTTTGTGGAATGCCGATGATATCGGCTTTGACCAATTCATTGAATGTCTCCTTTACCCTCATGAAAGTGGGCGAAGTTATTGAAGCCCCAATTTGCAACTCGGGAGTTGCCTTGTACATAACGCCCAAAGTGACGTTGATGCCATTCCCTGTCACATTCAGGTCTTCCGAATGATTTGAGCTGCGTATGATCTTGGCATTCACATACTGGTCGTCCAGCGTTGAGTTGTAATCATACCGGATGCGATTGAAACCAACCGAAGCACCGACGTAGACTTTATCATTATAGTTACCCGCATAGGCAAAGGTCCATTGTGTGTGCGCCCCTGTCGATTCAAAGCTGCCTGTTTGATCAGTTGGATTGTTACGATCGTATCGGACGTATGGCGGCCCCACAGCAGTCGTCGGGTTTATCATATACAATTGGTAATAGGCTCCAGGCAGCGTAAGGGCTTGATGACTGTTGCCATCATACTCCTGATCAAGGGCATCGGCAGAAACGTTACGCCGATTCGCATCGTCCACAGCAGCATCTACGTAAGCCGAACGCTCATTCCGCCCCGAATACGTAAATAAATTCTGGAACGACTGCTGGCGGGTATAGGAAATGCCGATCGAGGTTCGCTTCCAGTTGCTGTTATAGCGGTTCGGACTTCCCGCAATAATTAAGGAAGCCTGTGTAAGATTGGGGTTCGTTTTGCTATCTGACTGTGTGCGCCCCAAGTAGGTGGTTTCAGTATTCAGATTTCGAAACGAAGGACTGATGCTCAACTCCGAACGGTTGTAGAAACCAAGCCCGGCGGGATTGCCGCTGATGGCACTCGCGTCGCCGCCCAAAGCGGCGTGATTACCGGCGACACCCTGAAATCGAGCAGTGCCGGTTTGGTTAGTTTCCGAAAAGCGGAAGGCATCTGCCGCATATTGTCCTTGGGAGGGAAATGCCAGCAGCAGCGAAGCTCCGGCCAATAAGCTTAGTTTTAAAATTCTCATTTTGTGGTTTGGCTAACAGTGAAAAAGGGAGGTGTCTATTTAACGAAAGACCCCGCAAAATTGATCGTTTGCAGGGTCTTTTTAATTCAAAATATCATACCGGATAAAGTCCCGGATGCATCAGCGTGGTCCCCGCGAGTGCGAAGCACCAGAACTGCTGGGTGCCGGGCTGGGTGATGAACTCACGCTACCCCGGCTGCTAGAGCCGCTGTTATAGGTAGGAGTCGAATAAGTGCGGCTAGGTGCCTCGTACGTTGATCGGGCTGGTGCCTGGTAAGTCGAGTTGCTGTTGCCCCGGCTTGTGTTATAGCTTGGGCTGCTTTGGTATGTTCTCGATGAGCGACTGCTGTTTCCGGAATTATAAGTACTGTTTGAACTCGAACGTGGCGCAGAGTAGTAAGGTGTCTCGCTCGTCGAGCTACTCCTTGAACTCCTGCTGGAATTGCCTTGCGTACTCGTCCGGCCCGCCGAAGAGCCATCGCCATTGTAGTACGTCCCACTGCTATTGGCCCGAGGACGAGCGTAGTAGCTGTCCGAAGAGGTCGAAGTGCCACGTGTGGGTGCACTGTAAGTGGAATTGTACGCCTCACGACCACCATTGTTACGAGAGGTGCGGGCAGCGTTGGAAAAGTCGCTATTGTAATTTTCGTTGCTCCGGGCGGTGTTGGAACGCGCACCATAACTCCGGGAATTGCGGCCGTTGTCGTTGTTACTATTTACCACGAACACACGGTTGCCAAAGCCACCGTAGTAAGGGTTGAAAGCATTGTAGCCCCCAAATCCACCGTATCCTCCGTAGCCGTAGGGACTTCTAAAGCTATTATAGCCACCATAACCGAACGGGCTATATCCGCCTCCGTATCCGTAAGCCATGCTGCTGTAGCCGAAGGGGCTGTTGAAAGGATCATAACCGTACGAACCAAATCCAGAATAACCGTAGGGGCTATAGCCCATAGAATTGTAGCCCATTCCGTAACGGTTGAAAGGACTGTATCCAAAACGCATCGAGTTACCAAGGCCCATCTGGAAACCCGTTCCGAAGGCCAAGCCTATCATTGGATAATAAGAGCCGTAGTTGTTAAGCATGTAATTGGAGCCGAAACTGTTGTTGTTCTGCCCGGCGTAGTAACCTTGCTGAAATCCGGCATTGTAACCTGCGCCATCCGATACACGTCGTTGAGCATTGCGGGAAGACAAATAAGACTCGTCGTAATAGTCGGCGTTTCCATTTTGGTTTCTGGAATCATAATTCCCGGCTTGGTAGTCGGGATTGGTGTTGCGACTCTCGCGGGTGTTGGCGTCGGCTCGGGCCACTACTGCTACGTCCGAAGAACTTCCGTACAGGTCGTCGTATGAAGTACCGGAGCGCGAAGCGAGTTGGCTGGTAGAGCATCCCCACATTCCGAGAAGAGCAACCACCGAAAGGTAAGTGAGTTTGTTAATGGTTGTCATGGCTGAAAAGGTTAATTATATTGATACTTTAAATACTACAATTTTCATTCCTGGCGTATCTAAAACGCCTTGTTGACTGGGTTGAATACAAATATAGCATAAAAAACTATCTTTGCAACCTCCAAAACAACTATTACACTGACAATAAGTCACCCGAAAAGTTTAAATATAAAGCAATAATGAGTAAAGGATTACCCACCCGTAGCGAAAACTACTCCGAATGGTACAATGAGTTGGTAAAAAGAGCCGATCTGGCCGAAAATTCGGCTGTTCGTGGTTGTATGGTCATTAAACCCTACGGTTTTTCAATCTGGGAAAAAATGCAACGGGCCCTAGATGATATGTTCAAAGAGACGGGACACTCCAATGCCTACTTTCCCCTATTCATCCCAAAATCTTTTTTGAGCAAAGAAGCTGACCACGTGGAGGGCTTCGCCAAGGAGTGTGCCGTAGTAACTCATTACCGTCTGATGAACGACCCTAACGGTGGTGGTGTGGTGGTCGATCCCGACGCCAAATTGGAAGAGGAATTGATCGTGCGGCCTACCTCCGAAACGGTAATATGGAGTACCTACAAAAATTGGATTCAATCCTACCGCGACCTGCCGCTGCTCATTAATCAATGGGCCAACGTGGTGCGGTGGGAGATGCGTACCCGGATTTTTCTGCGCACTTCGGAGTTCCTGTGGCAGGAGGGTCATACCGCTCACGCTACCCAGGCCGAGGCCATTGCCGAAACTGAGCAAATGCTGGACGTTTACGCTACTTTCGCGGAAGAGTGGATGGCACTGCCCGTACTTAAAGGCATCAAAACCCCTAACGAGCGCTTCGCCGGGGCAGTGGAAACCTATTGCATCGAGGCTCTCATGCAGGATAACAAAGCCCTGCAAGCGGGCACCTCTCACTTTCTGGGTCAGAACTTTGCCAAGGCCTTCGACGTGAAGTTTCAGGACAAGGAAGGGGGGCTAGAATACGTGTGGGGAACTTCGTGGGGTAGCAGCACCAGGCTTATGGGAGCACTCATCATGGCGCATTCCGATGACAGCGGCCTGGTTTTGCCCCCAAAATTGGCCCCGATTCAAGTGGTCATTATTCCTATATATCGAGAAGAAGAGCAGTTAGCCAAAATATCTGAAAAGGTAGATGGACTGGTCAAGGAGTTGAAGAAAAAAGGGATTACCGTGAAGTACGACGACAGTGACGCCTACAAGCCTGGCTACAAATTTGCCGAGTACGAACTACGCGGCGTCCCCGTGCGCCTGGCGATGGGAATGCGGGATTACGAGAACGGTACGATGGAAGTAGCTCGCCGAGATAACAAAACCAAAGAAACGGTAGCATTCGACGGTATTGTGGAGCACATCGCGAATTTGCTCGAAGAAATCCAGCAAAACATTTACGACAAAGCCTTCGCTTATCGTGAAGCCAATACGCACCAGGCCGACACCTATGAGCAGTTCAAAGAAATTCTGGACAAAAAAGGCGGCTTCATCTACGCCCACTGGGATGGAACCTCCGAAACCGAGGAAAAAATCAAGGAAGAAACAAAAGCCACCATCCGCTGCATTCCCTTGGACGCGCCAGTCGAGGAAGGCATCGATATGGTTTCCGGCAAATCTTCGCATCGTCGGGTAGTGTTTGCCCGCGCCTATTAAAGCTGAAATGAACGATTTGGGGGAGGGGCGTTGTTTCCCTTTCTCATTTTATTTTTCAATAAGACTTTTCAAGATGGGTAAGGCAAAATCAGGAGACACCGTACAAGTACATTATAAAGGCACTTTGACCGACGGACAACTGTTCGATTCTTCCGCCGGACGCGATCCGCTTTCGTTTCAATTGGGAACGGGCCAGGTCATCAAAGGTTTCGACGATGGCGTGACGGGCATGGAAGTGGGTGACAAGAAAACCATTAACATTCCCAGTGAGGAAGCTTACGGCCCGGTCAACGAAGAATTGTTAATTAACTTTGACCGCAGCCAAATTCCCTCGGATATTCCCCTAGAACCCGGTGCTACGCTCAATATGCATCAGGATGGAAACGGCCAGGTGGTTCCCGTGGTGGTGAAGGAGGTCGCTGACGACTACGTAGTTCTCGACGCCAATCACCCACTCGCAGGCCAGGATTTGACGTTTGAGTTAGAACTTGTTTCTGTTAATTGAGATTTGATGAATGAGTGATTGATAGAATGTTGCTTTCGCCTGTTTATTCACTAATTCTCTCAATCACTCATTCTCAACTAATTAACAAGCTTCAAGCTATATAACGCTCCCTTCCCACTACCGCGTTTTAGGATTATTCCTCTGTCGGTGAGGTCGTGCAGCAAGCGCGTGGCGCGTTTGACGGAGACGTTGATGAGGTTGGAAAAGTCTTTCTCATTAATGCTGTCGTTGTGCTTGAGGTAGTAGACGAGGTTTTTGACAGGACGCGAGACTAGGAGTTTATCCGTTGCAGCGTCGCCTTCACCGGGCAGCATGAGGCGGTTGGTAGGTACCGACTTGTCCTTTGCACGAACGTAGATGATGCGATCGCCCTTTTCGTTGATGGCATAGTGGGGTTTTTCCTCGCTTTCGTCAATCTCGACGCGCAAAACTTTGCTTATTCCCAGCATCACAGTTTTGCAGCGGATGAGCAACTCTTTCTCCACTAATTCTCCGCAGGCTCTTTCCAGTTTTTGCAATTCCCGAAGCTCCGACTTAATACCGACGGTTGTGCGGTTGTCGGCGATGCCGACCAGCAATATGCCGCCCGAAGTATTGGCAAAGGAAGCCAGCGTTTTGGCAATCTTGAACGGACTATCAATTGTACGCTTGAACTCGACGGTTAGCCCCTCCCCCATTTCGATCAGTTCCAGTGTGGTTCGCTTGAAATCGATCATAGGCTAAATCAATGCGTACTTCTTACCCGGCATGGACCGCACCATGCCCTGAAACTCCAGGTTCAGCAGTAAAGTAGCCAATTTTCCCAAGTGAATGCCGCTCTGCCAGCTCATGTCGTCGATCTGCATATCGCCGCCTTTTTTCAGCAACGCCAATACTTGTCCTTCATCCTGCGTGAAGCCCTCAAATACCAATTCGGCTTCGGGCTTGTCATATTTGGAGGGCACTTTCGGTTCGGGTTGCCCCAATATCCATTGCAAGTCTTCCGCCATTTCCTCTACCGACGAAAAAAGATTGGCCTTGTTCTTCTTGATCAACTGATTGCATCCTTCCGAATAGCTATTTCCCAGATTGCCAGGCACAGCATAAACTTCACGGTGATAGTTTTGGGCGTATTCAGCCGTAATCAAACTGCCCCCTCTCTTGGCCGATTCTACCACGATCGTCACATCGCTTAATCCGGCGATGATGCGATTGCGGGCTGGAAAACGCATAAAATCAGGTTTGGTACCCGGCGGATTTTCGGTGACGATACCGCCGTTGGCTTGCATTTCTTCGGCACTGCGCTGGTGAGTGGCGGGATAAATAACGTCCAGGCCACTCGCCATGACACCTATAGTAGGGACGCCATTTTTCAGACAAGCCCGGTGCGCAGTGATGTCTACCCCATAAGCTAGTCCACTTACCAACAGCGGTTGGTAGGGGGCTAGGTCTTTTATAATGGTTTCGGTGACGGCCTTGCCGTAGTCGGTAATTTTGCGGGTGCCGACGATGCCCACCGTTCGCACGGCGTTGTAGTCGATTATGCCTTGGGAGTAAAGCATGACGGGCGAATCGTAAAGCGGTTTTAATCTTTTAGGGTAAGCCGAATCGGTGTAAAAGGTCAGATTAGCTCCGATTTTTTCACACATTTCAAATTCCTTCTCTGCTTCGGACCAGCCGTGTTTGGCAATAATGCTGCGGGCCGCTTTCTCCCCGACTCCGGGAACCTTGATAAGTTTTTTATAGGGAGAATGATGGACTTTCTCCGCCCCACCGCAGTGGCTAATCAGCTGTCGAATCATGACGGAACCCACGCCGGGTGTGCGTACCAGGGCAAGAATCGCAATTTTGTCCTCCGTCATGCAGCTACTTCTTACTTTTAGTCGATCGTCCTGAATAACCGATTCCAGCGAATTTTGTTGGCGGCACTCGTCGGGTTAGGGTCGATGGACAACCACACAAACACGGCCTTGCCCACGATGTGGTCCATGGGTACGAAGCCCCAGTAACGCGAGTCGGCGGAATTGTGGCGGTTGTCCCCCATCATGAAATAGTAGTCCTGCTTGAAGGTGTAGCCGTCGATAGCCTTGCCGTCGATGGTGACCTTGTTTTCTGTCAGCTCGACGTTCTCGTTACCTTCATAATATTTAATCACCGGGCCGTAAAAAGCCACGTTCTCCGCCGTCATCGCCACGGTCACGCCCTCCTTTGGCACCGTAATAGGTCCATAATTATCGCGGTTCCATTTTATTAAGGTGGATGAAGGATACAGCGAAGGTTCACTGATTTCCTTGGGCGCTACGACGGGCCGAATGTCGCGCACGAAGTCGTATTCTTTGAGCTTTCCGGCAATGTCCGCCGTGGTGTAGACGATGTAGCCTGACTCGTCGTTGGTCGGAATCGTATCGTTATACGTTTCAGTGTAGCTGGTAAATTCTGACACACCATTTTCCCGAAAAACTTTATCCTCATTTACTGCCGTAGTGGTAGATACGAAGTACTCGCTTTCCATACGCGCGGGATTGACCATCGGCTGACCGTTAAGAAATACCTGCGCGTTTTTGACCTCTAATTTATCACCGGGCGTGCCAATGCAGCGCTTTATGTAGTTGGTTTTTAAGTCGGTTGGATGTTGCAACTCGGGCGGGTAATTGAATACCACTACATCGCCGGATTTCACTTCCGAAAAACCGGGCAAGCGATACTGCGGCAGTTGAATCCAATCCAGGTAAGAAGGAATGTCAGTTCCCCAAATCGTTTGGTGGGTCAGTGGTACCTGTAGCGGAGTTTTGGGGGTTCGGGTACCATAATGCAACTTACTCACAAACAGAAAGTCGCCCACCAGCAAACTGTTTTCCATTGAAGGCGTAGGAATCGTAAAGGCCTCCATAAATAGCCAGCGAATTAGCGTAGCGGCCACTACGGCGAAAACGATTGAATCCACCCACTCGCGGAAGGCCGATTTATTTTTCTTCTTAGTTCGCGAGGAAGGCGGCGTATAAACTTCTTTTAAAGCCATTTATTTAATTGAAAATGGATAATGGATAATTAACAATGAAGGGTTTGGGGTCAGCAAAGATACGGACTAGGTTCGATAGTGGGAATCATTTTAAATTTTCCAGCATATCCTCCATGCCGAAGACTCCTTTTTTATCTTGCAGCCACTCGGCGGAGATGACTGCACCCAGCGCGAAACCCTTACGGCTGTGCGCGACGTGAGAAATATGGATCGTATCGACTTCCGAATCGTAGTTAACCACGTGGGTACCGGGCACTTCTTCTTCGCGTTTTGAGGTAATCGGGATGTGGTTTTCTTTCTCTTCCGGCATCAGACTCCATCCCTCTAAATCTTTTCGCTCAGCTTCAATTCCTTCCGCTAAGGTGATGGCGGTTCCACTAGGTGCGTCCAGCTTGTGAATGTGATGTATTTCAGTGATGGATAAGTCGTAACCCTGTCCCTCCATCAATCGGGCCAGACTTTTATTCAGTTTAAAAAACAAATTGACACCGATGCTGTAATTGGAAGCGTAGAAAAATGCACCGCCTTTCTCGGCCGTGAGCATCTCGATTTCTGACTTGTAGTCCAGCCAGCCCGTCGTGCCGCTGACCACGGGCCAGCCTTTTTCCAGGCACATTTTTATGTTGGCGTATGCCGCCTCGGGAGCGCTGAATTCAATAGCGACGTCCACGGCCTCGGTGGGCAGAGCTTCCATTTCGCCCCGGTTATTTACGTCGATTTTTCCGGCGATGGTGTGGCCGCGTTCTAGGGCAATCTGCTCGATGGCTTTGCCCATTTTACCGTAGCCGATTAGGAGAATATTCATTTTTATGAGTTAGGCATGAAGTGGCGGAGACACAAAGCAGAGCGGCCCGTGCCACACAAAGTGATCTCGATATTAGTATCTTGAAAAATTGGCTTGTCTCCTCTTCTTTATAAAAATCAATTCAAAATGCCAGCACCAGCTTCACACCCGGTGCCGATTGCGAGAAAAAAGTTCTTTCATTAGAAGGTTCGAATTTGAGCGTCAGATCCTCGTTCATATTAGCGTTAAAGTTTTTCAAGTGGGCGGCAACATTGGCTTCTACGGCGGTAAGGGCATAGGTCAAGCCTAGAATTACGAAACCGTATCCTCTGTAACGTCGGTAGAAAGTTTTGCCGCGTTTGAGTTGATCGACGGAGGCTTGGGCGATTCTGTCATCCTTCCGCACGTATACATCGAACTTTTCCTTGACTACCAGCTTTCCCGTGTCGGGGTCTTTAATCATAACACGTTTACCTGTTTCAGGGTCAATTGAAGAAAGGTAGGGTTTCAGGTAATCGTTGTAGCGCTGGGTGTTCCAGTGAATGGTATAAACCGCTGCGCCCAACCCGGCGTAAACGAAGGGTAATTTCCAGTAATCACGGTTGTAGATTTGTCCCAGACTGGGCAGAATAAGGGAGTAGATAGCGGATTTTTTGGGTATCGGGCCGCCGGGTTTGGTGATGATGGTAACGGGAATACTGTCCTCGGCATTTTGCAGTTTCGCTAATTCATCGGGCCGCACTACTTCCTTTAATATCGGAAGCAGGGTGTCGGCCACTTGCTTAATGATCTTGGCCTCGGGCAAACTGTCCGGTCTTGTCACCTGAGCATCGGCCCCGAATGACAGCAGCAGCAATCCAATGATAATTCCTTTTTTCAAGCCTTTTTTTCTAAATCCAAACTACCCAGAATCCGATCCAACTCCTCCTGCGACGTGAAGGGGATTTTGATTTCGCCCTTGTGGTTATCGTCGCTCTTGATGCTCACCTTCGATCCGAAGTAGGAAGAAAGTCGAAATTGCAACGACCTGATTTCCTGTTTGATTGTCTGGATGCGGCGATTGTTTTCGTCTGTCGGAGGAGTAAGTGACAATTTACGTACTTCTTCCTCGACTTTCCGCACCGACCACCCGTCCTCCACGGTCTTTTTAAATATTTTTAACTGATTTCCCAGATCGTCAATCGTAATCAGGGCGCGGGCGTGGCCCATGCTGATCTGGTTATCACGCAGGGCAGCCTGAATGGTCGGCGGGAGTTTGAGCAGCCGGATGTAGTTATTGACCGTCGTGCGGTTTTTGCCCACCCGGTCGCCGAGTTCCTCCTGTTTGAGGTTGCACTCGTGAATCAGCCGCTGGTAGCTGAGAGCGATTTCGATGGCGTTGAGGTTTTCGCGCTGAATGTTCTCGATCAGCGCCATTTCCAACATCTGCTGATCGTTGGCCGTTCGGATGTAGGATGGAATCCGCTGCATCCCGATCAACTTGGAAGCCTGCAAGCGCCTTTCGCCCGAAATGAGCTGGTACTTGTCGCGCCCGAGTTGTCGCACCGTAATGGGCTGAATGATCCCTTGCACCTTGATCGAGTCGGCCAATTCCTGCAAAGCCTCTTTGTCGAAATTGGAGCGCGGCTGGTAGGGATTGGCCTCGATAAAGTCCACGTCGATCTCGTTCATAGAACTGATCGTCTCGTAAGGTGCCTTGCGGCTCGAAGATTTATTAGAATTGACAGAATCCGAATCCTGCAGAAGGGCCCCGAGGCCACGGCCCAGGCCTGTCATTCTTTTATTTTTACTTGTATTTTCCATACTGCACGAATTTGAAAGGTGCTGGATTTTGGACGTTGGATCGGTGTGCCGATTCGATTGAATTAAATCCAGAGTCTCAAATCCAAAGTCCAGCGTCAGTTCTTAAAATATCTTTGCTACTTCTACGCTAATCCCACCGGGTGTTCCTGAGATAAATAACCATTTTTTGTTAAAATCTCCCGCGCCAGATTTAAGTAGCTGATGGCTCCTTTACTATCGGCGTCTTGCGCCAAAACGGGGACGCCGTAGCTGGGTGACTCGCTCAACCGCACGTTACGAGGGATGATGGTATCGAAAACCATCGTCTGAAAATGCGTAGTGACTTCGTTGACGACTTGGTTAGAAAGCCGTAGGCGTAAGTCATACATTGTGAGCAGGATGCCTTCGATTGCGAGGTTGGTATTGAGACGCGATTGAATAATTGTCACAGTATTCAACAACTTGCCCAGACCCTCCAAAGCAAAATACTCACATTGGACGGGAATGATAACCGAATCGGCAGCCGTCAAACAGTTAATCGTAATCAAACCCAATGAAGGTGAACAGTCGATGATGAGGAAATCATAGTCGTCACGAATACCTTCCAGGGCATCCTTCATCCGATCTTCGCGATTCTTAATGTTAATCATTTCGATTTCAGCACCCACTAAGTCAATGTGCGAAGGAAGGAGGTCGAGGTTCGGGAAGTCGGTCTGAATCAGAATGTCACGGGTGCGGATACCCTCAACCATGCACTCATAGATGCTGTATTCGATTTCTTTGGGATTGAAGCCCAGCCCCGAGGTCGAGTTGGCCTGCGGGTCGGCGTCCACGATGAGTGTCCTGAATTCCAGGGCCGCCAGACTGGCCGCCAGGTTGATGGCAGTGGTGGTTTTGCCGACGCCCCCTTTTTGATTGGCAATTGCAATTACTTTACCCATTGTCTGTATTTGTTACCTGCCCCAAATTTCCGCTATTCGCGGCAATTCCCCAAGAAATGTTCCACGGAGTTTTTGTTCAAAATTATTAAGTGTTGGCTGTTAGGGGCTTATCGGCGGCATTATTTTATCATTCAACCTTTAATTAACAAAATCTTAAAAATGTTTCACGCCCACACTTTTGTCCCTTCGGTGCAGTTCTTGCACATCTCGATTTCGGAGCGGGAGCGAATGAGTGTTTGACGGAATTCCCGATAGGGATCGCCGCGCCAAAGCTCACGGAAACTTTGCTGCTTCATATCGCCCAATCGGTGATGGGCGTCTTTGTCGAAGCAGCACGGTACTACCAAGCCATCCCAGGTGATGACGCACGAATGCCACATTTTCCAGCAGTGATTCACGAATTCATTTTTTATGGAATAACTTTCGCCGTTTTTTTCGTAACGAGAGTACTTGTCAATGGTTGGCATCAGGTCGGAGCCGTTTTCGTAGTCGTAGATCTGCGCCGTTTTCAAACCCACTTCGTCCACGCCCATTTCCTTTGCCAATTGCTGCACCTCAGCAATTTGGTGTTCATTAGGTTTGACAACCAGAAACTGAAAAATCACGTGTGGCGTACTGGATTTGAGTTCCTTCTTCCACTTAATAATATTCCGCGTACCTTCCAGTACTTTTTCCAGTTTCCCGCCGACGCGGTACTGCTGATACACCTCCTGCGATGTACCGTCGATGGAAATAATCAGCCGATCCAGACCGGATTCAACGGTTTGCCGTGCTTTTTCGTCGTTCAGGAAATGGGCGTTGGTAGAGGTGGCGGTGTAAATTCCCTTATCGTGGGCATATTTGATCAATTCGATAAAGGAAGGGTGCAAATAGGGTTCACCCTGGAAATAAAAGATGAGGTAGAGCAGCGTGTCGGCTAGTTCGTCAATGGTTTTTTTGTATAAATCGTTCTCCATCATACCCGTAGGACGCGTGAAGGAACGCAGCCCGCTAGGGCATTCGGGGCAACGAAGGTTGCAAGAAGTCGTCGGCTCGAAGCTGATGGCGATGGGCATTCCGTAGTGGGTTGCTTTACCCGACACCTTTGAATAAAAGTAGCTCCCCACGACCTGGATGGCATTCCAAGCCTTTTTAGGCGTTACTTTGGCGAAGAGATTGAGGCCGTCCTTGTAGTTTTTGTTCATATTTTTTTCGCCAAGCCTGGTACGCCGTAGCGGCAAAGTTTAATTGCAAAGGTCGCGAAGAGTGTTGGCTTTCCTTGAACAAATGAACGAAGAATTGAATTCTATGATCAGGCAAATAACTCAACTCTTCGAGGTGGCATGAAGTATCCGGTCGTAATTATTGGCGGTGGATTGGCGGGGTTAGTCAGTAGTATCGAGCTGGCGCGGGCCGGGATAGAGGTTTTACTTGTCGAACGAAAAAATTATCCGCACCATAAGGTTTGCGGGGAGTATGTTTCCAACGAAGTCCGTCCCTACCTGGAAAATCTTGGCTTGGATCTTGGTACGATGGGTAGCGCAAAGATCAACCATTTCCGTTTCACATCGCCCAAAGGTTCGGTACTCGATACCCCACTAGACATGGGTGGTTTCGGGATCAGCCGCTTCACCCTGGATCAGGCCCTTTACAAATTAGCAGTAGAATCAGGCGTTGGTTTCCAGTTAAATACTATTGTGCAGGATGTCAGGTGGGTGGGTAATTTTTTTGAGATCGAAACTACCAATACAGGCCAAATCGAAACCGATGTGGTAATTGGGGCTTACGGCAAGCGTACCCGACTCGACAAACAACTCGACCGCGACTTCATGAATAAAGAATCCCCCTATGTGGGCGTCAAGTACCATATTAAAGGGGATTTTGCCAGAGACCTTATTTCACTCCATAATTTCAAAAACGGCTACTGTGGGATGTCAGCCATTGAGGATGACAAATACTGCCTTTGCTACCTGACAGAAAGATCGAATCTGAAAGAATCGGGCAATATTCCCGAATTGGAGCAAAACATTTTAAGCCGCAACCCCCATTTGAGAGATATTTTCAGCAACGCCGAATTTCTTTACGATAAACCGGAGGTCATCAACGAGATTTCATTCGCCCATAAGGCCCCCGTCGAAAACCACATTCTCATGGCGGGCGACAGCGCCGGACTCATCACGCCCCTTTGCGGCAACGGCATGGCTATGGCGATACGGGCGGGAAATAGGGTAGCTCGAGAAGTGAGCCAATACTTTTCGGATCATCATTCACGGGAAATTCTTGAAAAATCATATGCCAAGGCTTGGCGGAGTGAGTTTGCGCTGCGTTTGAAAGTGGGTCGCAATGTGCAGCGGCTTTTCGGTCGGGAGGTACTGTCGGAAATGGCTTTGGGCTTTTTTAAAATAACGCCGTCTCTACTGAAAATGGTCATAAAGGGAACGCACGGGGCCGAAATGAGCGCCTAAATCAAAAAGATTTTACCGGCAAAATGCGCTACAAAGCTTCACAACGAGACAATTCCTTTAATCAAATAATCAAAATAAAAGTACTTTTGTCTCTCAATACAATAGTCTTTTACTTCATCACTCCATCTCTTAGAAAATGATCATCGGCGTACCCAGTGAAATCAAGAACAATGAAAACCGCGTGGCCGTCACCCCGGCGGGCGTCACCGAATTCCGTCGCCACGGCCATACCACCTACGTACAAAAGGATGCGGGCAAGGGCAGCGGTTTCTCCAATGAAGAATATGTAGAATCTGGGGCCGAATTGCTGGACACCATTGAGGAGGTGTACGCTATCGCCGACATGATCGTAAAAGTGAAGGAGCCCATTGCGTGCGAATATCCGCTCATCAAGGAAAACCAACTGCTTTTCACCTACTTCCACTTCGCCTCGTCCGAAGAACTCACTCACGCCATGATCGAGCGTAAGGCGGTATGCCTGGCCTACGAAACCGTGGAGCGTGCTGACCGCAGTCTACCTTTATTGATCCCAATGAGTGAAGTGGCCGGACGGATGGCGATTCAGGAAGGTGCCAAGTACCTTGAAAAACCCATGGGCGGACGCGGCATCCTGCTGGGTGGCGTGGCCGGGGTAAAACCCGCCGATGTACTGGTACTGGGGGGCGGAATCGTCGGTACCGAAGCTGCCAAGATGGCCGCCGGACTCGGAGCGCACGTCACGATTATGGATATTAGTCTGCCACGCCTGCGCTACCTGGAAGACATCATGCCCGCCAATGTGGACACCGTCATGTCCAACGAGTACAACATTCGCCGCCACATCCAGCACTCCGACATCATCATCGGTGGCGTGCTGATTCCGGGAGCCAAAGCCCCCTCACTGATTACCAAGGATATGCTGAAACTGATGCGCCCCGGCACCGTGATGGTGGACGTGGCTATCGACCAGGGCGGCTGTTTCGAGACCTCCCATGCCACCACGCACGAAGATCCTACTTACGTTGTGGATGAGGTGGTTCACTACTGCGTGGCGAATATGCCAGGCGCGGTGCCTTATACTTCAACATTAGCACTGACTAACTCGACCCTGCCTTACGCCCTGCAATTGGCAAATTCGGGCTGGCAGTTAGCTTGTACCAAAAGCGAGGAACTTTTGAAAGGTTTGAATATAGTTAACGGACAGGTAGTATATAAGGGCGTGTCTGATGCTTTTGATTTGCCCTATGTCGATGTCCACGAAGTATTGGATTCGTACAGTTCGGCAGATTTGTAGTCTTCGCTAAAAACGTGCAAAGGCGGCTCCCAGCGTAAGTTCGGGGACCGCCTTTTTTTGTTAATTCTAAAAAAATTGCAATTTTTTTGATTAATAAATTTTTTATTGAAAAAGATTGCTTACTTTTGCGTCATAATTGAACGAACATCCGTTCACTTCTCTGCTTCAGTCCGGGTCAGGCACCAGAATTTGCCACCAACCACCAAGTATAAGGTTGGTCCTTCCGATAAAGTCTCGCAGAGCCACACGGATGTATTGTGTGGGCTTTGCGCAAAATCCCTTTTGTCAAGTAAGTAGTACAATCCAACCGATCGGTTTTGCCGAACGCTAGGATACTATCTTGTGCGTTGCGGTTTCCGGTTTTTCGGGAAGGCAAGTATGGGGAAGTTGTTTAGGCAACACCTAAACCAACGCCCCAATTTCTAAAATAAATAAACGACAAACAATACCAATGGAATTAATAGAAAATGAAGAAGTACTGGTAGTCGACGCCAATGGCTCAGACGACCAGATAGTGGCCGAAAAGAAGCCGAAAGCCAAAAAGAAAGTGGCTAAGGTGGCTGTAATCGAAGAAGTAGTTTCTCCCGAGACTGAAATCACGGCGGAGAAAAAGAAGCCGAAAGCCAAGAAAGTCGTTGTGGCTGAGGCTGAATCAGTTGTAATGCCCGTAGAAAATGAGATCGTCGTTGAGGTAAAAAAGCCAAAGTCAAAGAAAGCAGTGGTTGCTGAGGTTGAGCATGTGGATATGTCGGATGCGGAAGAAATTGTAGCTGCGGTAAAGGCACCCAAGGCTAAGAAAAAAGTGGTAGCTGTGGTTGAAGAAGAAGAGATTGAAATGGCGCAGCCTGAAAACGATTTCGACGCTGAAGAAGACGAGGAAGTAGAAGCAGTGGAAGAAGCGCCTAAGTCTGGTTTTGCCGCGCTGGGTCTTTCGGACGACATCATGCGGGCCGTGGAGGAAATGGGCTTTACAACCCCCTCTCCTATTCAGGCCGAGGCGATTCCGCCCGTGATGGAAGGCTACGACGTAATCGGACAGGCCCAGACGGGTACGGGTAAAACCGCTGCCTTCGGTATTCCGGCTTTAGAAATGATCGATGCCCGCAGCAATGCCGTGCAAGTACTGGTGCTTTGTCCCACCCGCGAACTGGCGGTACAGGTTTCGCAGGAAATCGGTCGCCTTGCCAAGTACAAGCGCGGCGTACGGATCGAAGCCATTTACGGCGGTGATTCCATCGAGCGCCAAATTCGCTCTTTGAAAAAAGGCGTTCAAATCGTGGTTGGCACGCCGGGCCGCGTGATGGACCACATGCAGCGCCGGACGCTGGATTTCAGCGAGGTACGCATGATGGTGCTGGACGAAGCCGATGAAATGCTGGACATGGGCTTCCGCGAGGACATCGAGAGCATTTTGGTCGATATGCCCGAAGACAAGCAGACGATTCTGTTCTCGGCTACCATGTCGAAGCCAATCTTGAGCATCACCAAGCGTTTCCTGGATGATCCCGTCATGATTAAGGTCGTGCGCAACGAGCTGACCAACGATAACATCGCTCAGCTTTGCTATGAGGTGAAGCCGCAAGGTAAACTGGAAGTGATGACGCGCCTGATCGATATGTATAACATCCAGTCACTGTTGGTATTCTGTAACACCAAACGGAAGGTGGACGAAATCGTGGAGCAATTGCAAACCAGGGGCTACGCCGCCGAGGGCATCCATGGCGACCTCCGACAGCAGCAGCGTACCAACGTGATGAACAAGTTTAAAGCGGGCGTCAGTACGATTCTGGTTGGTACCGACGTAGCCGCTCGCGGCATCGACGTGACCGGACTGGACGCCGTGATCAACTACGACATTCCGCTGGATGAAGAGTACTACGTTCACCGCATTGGCCGGACGGGCCGCGCGGGTCTCGCGGGCAAAGCGTTTTCGCTGGTCGCCCGTGATGAGCGCAACCGCATCCGCCAGATCGAGAATTTCACGAAAGTGAAGATCGAAAAAGGCGTGATTCCTTCTTATGAGGACATCGTCGGCGTTCGCAAAGCGCGTTTCGTGGAAACGATGGCCGAGGCGATCCGCCAAAACGATAAGAATAAGGACAATCTGTACGACGACGTGCTGGAGCAACTGCACCACAGCGGCTTCTCGACTGAGCAAATCGTCGGTGCCATGACGCAGCAACTGCTGGGTGTGGAGAAAAACGAATACGCCGACGCCAATCTGGCCTGGGAGGAACGCCGTTCCGACCGGGGCGACGAACGTCGCGGTGGACGCGACCGGGATAGTGGCAGTGGCGACCGGGGCGGACGTTTCGGACGTGACCGCGAAAGGGGCGGTGATCGGGGTTCTCGTTTCGAGAGCCGCGACGATCGCGGCGGGCGTTCTGGAGGCGATCGTGATCGCGGCGATCGGGGTTCCCGTTTTGGCAACCGCGACGACCGTGCGCCGCGCCGCGAAAAAAGCGCACCGGGTCCCGTGGAAGAAGGTATGTCACGCTTATATTTCAACGTTGGTCACCAGGACCACATCGCCCCCCGTGACTTCGTAGGCGCTATCGCCGGCGAGTCCGGTATCGCGGGCCGCGACATTGGGGCCATTGAGATTTATGACAATTACACCTACGTGGACGTCCCTGAGCGTGATTCACGCGTGGTGATCCGCGCGATGGACGGCAACACGATCAAAGGCAACCGCGTGCAAGTGGATATTGCGAAATGAGTTGAGAGTTGAGAGTTTTTATTCGTCTATCAAATCAAACGACAAACAAAGGGGCTTCCGAATTTCGGAAGCCCCTTTGTTTATTAAGCGCATTCGTGAAATAAGCACTCTCAACTCTTAATTCTCCACTATTCATAAAAATAGCCAAAAATAATTCCCATCTCATCTTCGCTCAATAAGCCAAAGCGGATGGTTTTGTCGGTCTTGTTATTGTAGGTTATTTCCGAGATAAGCCCTTCACCCGCTTGCAGTTGTATGGGTGTGGTTAAGTTCTTAATGAGCGGATGCTCCCAGTCTGTGCTTTCGTATACCACCTCGCCGTCGCGAGTGCCGCCTTTGATTTTGATAATGAATTTCTCACCCAGTTTATGGGTATGCGAAGTGAGCATTAGTACCGTAGTGGGCTTTTTGAAAGTAAAGCTTTTGGTAGCTGTGGTAGTCTTTCCAGGGGGCAAAGTGAAGCTTTCGTTGGCCAGATTCAAGGCATTTACCACGTGCTTCACCTTGCTTTTGGGCAGCGTGTAGAGGTTCACGTGAACCTCCCCCGTTTCGGTTTGCGCGGTTTTGTTGACGTAGTGCGAGTTCATATCGAACGACGCCCCGGCGGGTAGCAGCAGGGCGGCACCTTCGGGTAGTGAGTAGTCATGTGCCTGCGTTTGGGTACCCGCCCAGAATACGTGGTTCTGCATCGAAAGAAGGGTCAAGAAGTTGGTACTGCCATCGGGATTGCGGATGTCGCGGATGGAATTCAGCGGCGGCATTGTGCTTTTATTATTAAAATCGTACAGAATAAAATGGTGGCTACCGGGCCGCATCAGCACCTGCACCCGGCTGACGTATTGATTCTCGGTATTACCTACCATCTGCCGGGAAAACATCTCGCGCTCGAAATTAGGACTGACGGTGAACGGCCCAAGCTTCATCTGGAAACCTTCCCCAACCGCAGGCGGCTTCAAACCATCGAAAATAGCGACATAGCTGGGCGTCTTGTCGTTCAGCAAAGTAGTATCTACCACATTTCCTTTTTCGGGTGAGCCCGCCTCGATCCAGCGCCGAACGAACTCCAATTGCCCCACACTCAGCGGCGTACCGCCCAGTGGCATCGGCAAACCATACTGTTTGCCGCCGTGGTGGCTAGTGTCCCAGTTTAGTTTGTGATACAGCAAACTTTCGTTGGAACTGAAGGGCTTTACGCGCTTCATTCCCTCCGACTTAGCCTCTGGCTGACGTGAAAGAATATTAATGAGGTTAGCGTATGATTTGCCCTTGGCCAGTACCAGCCCGTGCTGCTTGAAATCATTATCTTGCTCCGACAAGTGGCAGCCCGCCGTGGCGCAGGTCGGCGTGAAAATACGGTCCTGAATTAGGTTGTATGACGAAAGTTCGGTGGTAACAATTGCTTTCTCCTGTTCTTTGCAGCCCGACAAAAACAGCACACCGCCCGCCAAAACGAACGCACCTACTTTCCAATGATTCATAGCTTCGGTACTCTTTTGGTTTTCAATAAATTACAAACCAGAATTCACGGATAAAAGTACTCAAAAGCGTAAGATAAAATCTTCCTTGACCTGCTCCCTTCTAAAAAATACCAACCCCACCCAAAATAAATCTACTGTTACCGTCACCTCGGGATGCGCTTTGATTTCCTCCCAGGCAGCGGTCATTTCTTTCGACCAATAAATATCATCAAAAATGAAGACGGACTTTTCGTCTGCAAATGGCAAAGTATCATTAAAATAACGCAGGGTAGGCTCGTAACGGTGATTGGCGTCGAAGAAGGCCAGACCAATTTTCTGGTTTCGCTTTTTCAGAAAATCGGGTAAAGTGTGGTCGATATTTCCCACTATGACCGAAGTGTTTTCTAAACCAAGGTCCCTGAAATTCCCCTTCGCCAGACGAGCCGTTTCCGGGCAACCCTCCATCGTAAAAATTTCTGATTCGGGTAAAGCCTTGGCGAAGTAAGCTGTGGTGATACCGAGCGAAGTACCCAGTTCGAGTATTGTTTTGGGCTGTAAGTACTGGCTCAAACGATAAAAAAACTGTCCGAATCGTGCGGGTTTCTCGGCATTCCTGGCAATCTCGCTAATCTTCCTGCGATTTGAATTATTACGCCGCGAACCCGCCCCCAAATCAAGAATCGTTATTTCGTCGGTTCGTTTCAGTAGTTTTTTCCGTAAGGGCTCGATCTCTTGAAAGTCAGAATTATTTCGACCCTTTGCTTTTACGGCCTGATTATAAAGCTCATATACAAATGGCGAATGAATCGAGTGCGCATTACCCGCGCGAAGTAGGTGTTTGAGGTATTGTAGTATCATAGCAAGGTAGGGGCGAATCCATGTGTTCGCCCGATGGCTGTCGCAAGCAGGGCCGCCCGATGACTGGCGCACCCTGTCCGGCCCTACAAATCGACACTCTCAATTGAGCAAATACGGTACAATCATCGTAAACTCGGGAATCGTTACCTGAAAGCGACGACCGTCGAAAATACGCTCCATGAGGTAGGTACCAGCCATTTTGCCAAGATTGGTCTGTAAATTACAGCCTGACACATATTCGTGGATTTCACCGGGTTCCAGCACAGGTTGCTGACCGATGACGCCCTCGCCCTCTACCTCACGCACAATGCCGTTGGAATCGTGAATCAGCCAGCGGCGGCGCAGCAGTTGCACCGTGTGGTCGCTGTGGTTTTCGATGATTATCTTGTAGGTGAAAACATAATGCGCCTGACGCGGATTGGAATAACCCGGCTGATATTCGGTCAAAACCGACACTTTTACGCCTTCTGTTACTTCTGAGAACATAGCCCGGCAGGATTATTTGATAAAACGAAAATAGCAGATTGCTGTTTACAAATACAAATGAACCCCTAATTTAATTCCTAAAACGACATACTATGGACGTTGCCATCGAAGAATCCTGGAAAGAAAAATTGCACGATGAGTTCGAGAAGCCCTACTTTGAGAAACTAATTGGATTTGTAAAGGAAGAATACAAGACCCAAACGGTTTATCCACCGGGCAAACTGATTTTCAACGCCTTCGACTCCTGTCCGTTCGACGCCTGCAAGGTAGTGATTCTGGGGCAGGACCCCTACCACGGACCGGGACAGGCCAATGGGCTATGCTTTTCGGTGAACGACGGTGTCCCCAAACCTCCATCGCTGCTCAATATTTTTAAGGAAGTGAACGAAGATGTGGGCGTGCCCATTCCCGTTTCGGGCAACCTCCAACGCTGGGCTGACCAAGGAATATTATTGCTTAATTCCACACTCACCGTACAGGCGGGCGAGGCGGGTTCGCACCAGAAAAAGGGTTGGGAAATCTTCACCGACGCCGTCATTCAGCGTATTAACGATGAAAAAGAGAATATTGTATTCCTGCTGTGGGGGAAGTACGCGCAGGACAAGGGTAGTATTATCGACGAGTCGAAGCATCACGTTTTGAAGGCCAAGCACCCCTCTCCTCTGGCCGCGAAATGGGGCGGCTGGTTTGGCAGCAAGCATTTCAGCCAAACCAATGCCTATTTGGAGAAAATGGGGAAAGCACCGATTGCGTGGTGATGGCAAAGTTTTTAACTAAATGGCAAAAATGCCATTTCCAAATTGTATATTTGCATTACTCCATTTTTCTATGCTATGCAATCCGCTCTGCCAATCCCCCTGAATACCGGTCGACCCGTGGTCGATCTCATCCGCCAGGCCCGTCTTGGCGTGCCACGACGTCGCGTCGATGAAATTGCGGTCAAGGTGGGCCTTACGGACATCGAAATGTCCAGAATTTTAAATATGTCAGTCAGGAGTCTGCACGGTAAAGCTAATAGTGAACGGCTCAACCTGGCGAGTAGCGAGCGTTTACTGTTGCTGGAACGGCTGATTCAGCACGGCCTTTCGGTTTTTGATGGAAAAGCTAACCTGCTGAATCGGTGGTTGCATACGCCGCTCGCCGAACTCGCCTACCGCACCGGAGGTGATGAAACGCCCCCAACTTTCTCACTTCGGCAGGCGGGTAGTTTCTCCCCGCCTGCCCAGGAGGCACCGGGCGTTCAGCAACCGACCAGGAAGGCTCCCGATCCCCAAACTCCCCTGGCGGTGCTGGATACGGTCGTAGGATTTTCGTTGGCCGAAGATGTGCTGGGGCGCATCGAGTGGGGCATTGTGGGTTAGGGCAGGATGGACGTTTACCGCATCAACAAAGAACCTTACCATACCGATCCCTGCTCCGTAATCGGCAGCGAACGATACGGTGGTCGCTGGAATCCGCAGGGGCTGGGCATTTTGTACACGAGCCGCAGTCCGGAATTGAGCCTACTGGAAACGATCGTGCACCTTCCTCCGATAGCACTTACCGAAATTCCGCGTCTGTGGCTCAGTACGTTGCGACTGCCCGAAAAGCCGGAAAGTATTTTTTGGGTGAAAGCATCCGAGTTGCCGGATTATTGGAAGACGGGGACTTTGGCCGAAACGCGTTCCATCCTGAGCGAATGGTTACTCGACCCTTTTTGTTTGGGCGTAGCGGTACCGTCGGTTATCATCGAACAGTCGTACAACATTCTGCTGCATCCCGCGCACCCCGATTTTGAAGAAATAGAGCTGATCAGTCAGGTACGGATTCCCTTTGATTCAAGATTTATCAAATAAATCATCCTTCCACCTTCACATCTTCATTTCTCAATATCTGAATTAAGTTCCAGCACCTTATCCCAATAGGGACTGTTATTTTCGATGAACTCCTGGTGTTTGGGGTGTTGGTCGTAGGTTTCAATGCCTGCTTCGTTGCGGAAGGTGAGGTAATGCACTACATCGAAATCCTGAGAGGTGTTTTCCTTATCGAGTACCTTGCCACCCGTGTAGCCCACGATGGCAGGAATTTGACGGCGCAGGTTGGCGAACTCCTTCATATGCTTCTCGATTTCAGCGGCGGGCGTGTCGGCTTTGAACTTGATGCAGACAATGCGCTGTATGCCTGCTTGCTGGTGCGGGGTGTAAGCACCATAAATGATGAGCATAAATAATCCCAGAATGAAGACGGGGAGTAGATAGCCCAGGGTTTTATTTTTGGGTTTCATATTGCTAATTGTAGAATTTCCAGTTTGTTAGGTCGTCTTTATAACGAAGCAAAATTACAATTAGTTTGATATATTTGCATTATTTAAATAATAAATATCAATAATATAGGTAAAATATAAATATTCCAGTAGATAGATTATTCCATTTCGACTAAAACAAAATATTATACTGCAAAATTAAAAATGCATCTACTTTTAGAATTATCCGTTTCTCTGTACTATTCGCATAATTTTTGAAAAACTACCTCAAAATATCATTCGCATTCCTACTTCTAAGCATCACAATCGTGGGAGTGGGAGCTGTACAACACCAGTGGGGTTTCTGGGCGCACAAGCGTATCAACCGACTGGCGGTGTTTCGCTTGCCGCCGGAGATGCAGTTTTTCTACAAAAAGAACATCGACTTTATCACCGAAAATGCGGTCAATCCCGACCGCCGTCGCTACGCCGTAGTGGGCGAGGCCGAGCGGCATTTCATTGACCTGGATGTGTACGGCGATAGTGCGCTTACCTCCCTCCCACTTTACTGGAATCAGGCCAAGGAAAAAATCGGCGAAGATAGTTTGCGCAAGCACGGCATCGTGCCGTGGTACGTGCAAACGGCCGTTTTTCAACTCACCGAAGCCCTGCGGGAGAAAAATCCGGGCAAAATTCTGCGCATCTCGGCGGACTTGGGCCACTACATAGCCGACGCGAACGTACCTCTGCACACGACCCGCAACTACAACGGTCAGTTAACCGGACAAGAAGGAATCCACGCCTTTTGGGAGTCGAGAATTCCCGAAAAATACGCCGACGATTACGAGCTGTGGATTGGCACCGCCAACTACATCGACAACCCTGCCCGCGCCATTTGGGATGCGGTAGCCCAGGCCCACGCCGCCTGCGATTCGGTACTACAAATAGAGAAAGCACTCAGCCAGGACTTCAAAGCCGACCGAAAATTTACCTACGTAGAAAGGAACAAGGTACTGATCCGCACCTACTCCGACGAGTTCACGGCTAAGTACAACCAAGCCCTCGACGGCCAGGTAGAACGACAAATGAAGAATTCCGTCCAAATGGTCGGAGACTTTTGGTACACCTGCTGGGTCAACGCCGGGCAGCCCGACCTGCACCCACTAGCCAACTTCAAATTCAGCGATGCCGAAAAAACAAAAGAAGCCGCTGACCAACAGACGTGGTTGCAGCGGCTTTTTTACGTTAGGCCCGAGGGGAATGATTCTTCTAATAATTGAGAATGAGAGATTGAGTGAATGAGAGAATAAATTCACAGTTCATTCACTCAATCTCTCATTCTCTAAATCACCATTGATTTCATATACTCCGCATCAATGGCCAAACTCGCCATGATGGATTCGGGGTATTCTTCCTGCTCCACGATGTAGTGCTTGATGCCGACGGTTTGAGCTACTTTAAGGACTTTAGGGTAGTCGATGATGCCCGCGCCGAGGTCGGTCGAGTGCGGTTCGGGTTCACGGACGAGGTCTTTGACGTGGCACAGCTCGTAGCGGCCCTGGTACTTCAAGAGGTGGCTTTCGATGTCCTTGTTGGCCGCTGAAATCCAGCACATATCGAGTTCATACGTTACCAGCGATGGATCGGTGTTGTCGAGCAGGATTTCCTGACCCAATTGACCGTCGACGGGCTCGAAAGAATAGGCGTGGTTGTGGTAGCCAAACTTTACGCCCGCCTTGTTGCAGATTTCACCACGCTTGTTGAATTCGTCGGCGCGCTTTTTCCACTCATCCACCGATGGTTGCTGCCCGATATAAGGTTGTAACACGTAAGTAAGCCCCGCTTCGGCGCATTCTCCGGCGAGTTTTTCAAGGTCTTTGGTCGTATCGGCGTGGGTGCTGACGAAATTCATGCCCAATTCATCGATATACGCTTTGAATTCTTTGGGCGTCATACTCCAAAATACGCCCTGATCGCCCTGGTAGCCTTCGATCTCCTTGTACCCCAAATCGGCAATCTGCTTGATGACGCCCTTAGGGTCTTTGCCGATAATGTCGCGGGCGCTGTACAATTGCAAACCAAAGTTTTCAATTTTGGTCGGGCCGGGAGCGGTAACTACGCCCGTGCTGTCGCTATCGGAGGCATTGTCACTGCCACTATTGCAGGAAACGAGGGGGTAGGCCACGGCCCCCAGCGAGGCAAATCCGGCGGCTTTTAAGAACAAACGGCGATTGTAATCCATGCTTAAATGTCATTAGGGTTAAAAAATGCGTAAAATTGTGGCAATGATACGAATTCCAAACCCGATTAATGCCATTTAATCAAAAAAACGTACTGCACCTTGTCAACTACAGCGAATACGATTTCTGCCAAACTATACCTGCAAAAAGGCCGCGAACAGGCCGTGGAACGGCGTCACCCCTGGGTATTTTCCGGGGCGATTTCCCGCCAGGACGGCGATCCGCAGGACGGCGACCTCGTGGATGTCCTGAACCGCAACATGGAGTTTCTGGCGCGGGGACACTACCACGACGGCAGCATCATGGTCAGGATTCTGACCTACGAGGAAGAAGAAATCGACGTAGCATTTTGGGTTAGCCGCCTGGGTAACGCCTACGCGGTACGGAAAGGGCTATTCCTGGGCGATACCGATTGCTATCGCCTGGTACACGGCGAAGGCGACGGGCTGCCGGGCCTGATCGTGGATATGTATAACGGTGTAGCGGTGGTACAGGCCCACACCATCGGGATGCACCGCTGCCTGGACGATATTTCTCAGGCCTTGCAAAAAGTAATAGGCGCTGAATTGAAAGGCGTGTATAACAAAAGTCGCCAAACGCTGCCGGGCAAGTACGCTTCGGAATTTGCCGATGACTACCTTTTCGGGGAAGCCGAGACGCCGCATCGCATCACCGAAAACGGTAACGCTTTTCTGGTGGATTGGGTCAAGGGCCAGAAAACGGGCTTTTACCTCGATCAACGCGAAAACCGCCAGTTACTGGCGCGTTACGCTCCCGGAAGATCGGTGCTCAATGCATTCAGTTATTCCGGCGGCTTCTCGGTTTATGCACTGGATGCGGGCGCAGCATCGGTGGTTTCGCTCGATGCCTCGGGCCGTGCGATTGCCCTGGCCGATGAAAACGTGGCCCTCAATGAGCATTCTGACCGCCACCATTCCGTGGCTGAGGATACGATGGCCTTTTTTAAGTTGCAGGACGAGACTTATGACATCGTGGTTCTCGACCCGCCCGCTTTTGCCAAAAGTATGTCGGCGCGGCACCGGGCCGTGCAGGGCTACAAGCGGCTGAATATTGAAGGAATTAAAAAAGTAAAGCCGGGCGGTTTGCTGTTTACCTTCTCTTGTTCGCAGGTAGTGGATCGGGAGTTATTTTATAATACCGTAGTGGCGGCTTGTATGGAAGTGGGGCGCAAGGCGCGAATCCTGCACCAGTTATCGCAGGGGCCGGATCATCCCGTGAATGCCTTTCATCCGGAGGGGAGTTATTTGAAGGGGCTGGTTTTGAGGATTGATGATTAAAATAGATATTGCCCGAATATGGCAAGGTCATTCCTGCTGCTTGTGCTTTAGATAGTTTGTTTTGGTTATACTAACTCAAGATATGCAAGGCCACAATAACCTGAAAATGCCTCACGCTATGCCCATTTGAGCAATCGAATATTAAAGAATATCAGGAGTCCATATGATGCGTTAATTCTTGATCTCAATACTAAAAACTATATCAATACTTCGTTAGAGAATAGTGCATATAAATACTACATATACGACGACTTTCGTACATGTTAAATGTTGTGCGAAACTTTGTAGATTTAGGTTTATATAATAAATTGTATGAAAAAATACTATCTTCTGATCCGTTCGCTTCATTTATACTTTGGTCTATTTATCAGTCCATTCGTACTCATTTTTGGTATCAGTGTTCTCATCTTTAACCACCCAGACTTAATTAACAGGGTTAGTCCAGTTAAGAACATACCTGACATCAAAACAAAACTCGATAAAATACCTTACGATACTACAGATTTAAGAACAGCAAAAGCTATAATCGCAAAATTAAGTATCACAGGTGAGATTGATTTCATTTCCAGAAATGATAGTTCTATTTCTTTTCCGGTGAAAAAACCAGGATTAAGAACACAAATAAAAGTAAACACAAACACTGGTAGTGTACTAATAACCCGGAAAAATGAGGAGGTGCTTCGTTCCACCACTTTTCTGCATTCAATGCCGGGACCCCATAATGTAAAAGTCCGTGGGAATTCTGGATTTATGAAAGTCTGGCGGATTCTAGCAGATGTAGTCGTTTACTTTTTGTTATTTCTTACCGTCAGTGGTATTTTTTTATGGTATATCCTAAAAGCTGAAAGGGTTTTGGGACTTTATGCTCTTGTTTTGGGCCTGTTATTTTTTATTGGTAGTTTACTATTAATTTTTTAGTTACGCTTCATGGAAAAATTAAGATCTAAAAAATTATTTAAAAATTTAAATTACTGGAGTAGGAAATTGCATATCCACTTGGGTCTGTTTTTGCTTCTATTCATCTGGTTATTTTCTTTTTCGGGTTTAATTTTAAATCATAGCAAATGGAATATTTCGAATTTTTATGAAAAAAGAAAAGAAGGTAAAATCGTTTCTTCCATTCGTATCCCAGTTAGCAGAGATAGTGTTACAGTATTAAAGAGTGTTTTATCTCAACTAAAAATAGCTGGCGAAATAACTGATGTAAAAATCTGGAATGATAGTCTTCATTTTAGAGTGTCGGCGCCCGGGCATGTCAGAAACTTACAAGTGAATTTCAAAACAGGTATTTGTACTCAAAACGAGTTAAAATACAATTGGTCGGGGAAAATACAAACCCTTCATACATTTAATGGAGTTGATAAAGCAAATGCTGATTTACAACCAAACTGGCTAATTACCCAAATTTGGAGACTGTCAATGGACGGAATTGCGATAGGGTTTATAATTCTATGTGTCAGCAGTTGGGTAATGTGGTATAACATAAGAGAAAAATATACTTGGGGGTGGGTAGTCTTATTATCAGGCTTCGGGATCGCAAGTTACTTTATTTTTCTATTAGGAATTCTGTAACAAGTGTTATAGGATTGAAGCATGAGATTATCAACCAATTTAGCTTTTCAGTACTGCTTTACCGTGGTCTGTGTCCCCACGATATTCACTGGCTTTGAGGATTTGGACACGAAGACTTTTCCGTGGTCTGTGTCCCCACAGACCTTGCAATTGAGCATTTTTAAAAAAATCAAACAACTCAAATCCAGATTCACAACTTCTCCGAAACAACTCAATTTCTATGGGAAAATTCAGTGACTCAATTCAAACCGCGCATAAAGAATTCATCGAGGATCAGCATATTTTTTTTGTGGCCACGGCTCCCCTCAGCGGTGACGGAAGAGTAAATCTATCGCCCAAGGGTTTAGACTGTTTTCGGGTATTGGATGATAACCGGGTAGCGTATATGGATTTAATCAGCAGTGGGAATGAAACATCAGCGCATACGCTCGAAAACGGGCGGATCACGTTTATGTTCTGTTCTTTTACCGCTAAGCCTAACATTCTGAGATTGTACGGCAAAGGATTTACCGTACTGCCTGACTCCGACGCCTGGGATTTATACGCGCAGGACTTCCCAATTTATGCAAGTACCCGGCAGATTATCGTGGCCGAGATTGATCTGGTTCAAACCTCCTGTGGCTTTGGGGTTCCGACGTTTGAGTATGTCGGGGAACGCGGCATCCATTTTGAATGGGCAGAAAAACAGGGCGCCGAAGGGCTAATTAAATACATGAAAGCGAAGAATTTAAAAAGCCTCGATTCCTTGCCGACCAATCTTGGTTTGCAGTTTTCATAGTTTCCCACCCCAGTTCCCTGTTATGGGTTCCAACAAATCGCGGTTCAGGTAATATTGCTCAATACCAATATATTAAATAGCTCAAATCAAAAAACTTAACCTACGGAAACATGAATAAAAGAGATTTTATAAAAAATGTAGCAGCGATGTCTTCGCTTACCCTATTGTCCGCTGAATCATGGGCTTTTTCCGCGGATAAACGTTTAAGAACCGCTCATATTGGCTTGGGGGGAATGGGGCAGTCAGACCTGGCGTCCATTTCATCACACGCTAATGTAGATGTCGTAGCCTTGTGCGATGTCGATTCCGAAGTATTAGCGAAAGTAAAATCAAAATTCCCCAATGCAAAAACGTACAAGGATTATCGGGTGATGCTCAAAGAAATGAGTGGCGAAATCGATGCCGTTATCGTGTCGACTCCCGATCATACCCATGCTCCAGCCTCCATAATGGCCATGGAAATGAACAAACCCGTTTATTGTCAAAAACCGCTTACCCATTATGTGGAAGAAGCCAGGGCGATGGATAAAATGGCCAAAGCCAAAAAGCTGGTGACCCAAATGGGGATTCAGGTGCATTCTTTTTATGATTACAAACTGGCTACTCTGTTAATCCAGGACGGAATCATCGGAAAAGTACATACCGTAAGAGCGTGGTCGCCCAAAAACTGGGGATATAATGGCCCGATTCCTACCAGTGGCGATCCGGTGCCCGATAATTTAGACTGGGATTTGTGGCTGGGAACTTCCGCCGAAAGACCTTACAAAGAGGGTTTTTACCATCCCGGTAACTGGCGCAAGCTCGTCGATTATGGTTGCGCCACCCTGGGAGATATGGGGGTGCATATTTTCGATACGCCGTACAATGCTTTGCAACTGGATGTACCCCGCACTATTACGACGAATTGTAGAAAACCAAACGGATTTGGCTATCCCGAAAAGAACATGGTCACCTATGAATTTCCCGGAACAAAATACACCGCCGATACGCTGAAATGGGTATGGTATGACGGGGAAGGAGCGGATAAACAACGGGAGGATTTGATGTTGCCGGAAGGAGCAGATCTGCATTCCCAGGGAGCCATGTTCATCGGCGAAAAAGGGAGATTGTACCTGCCCCATTTCCAGGTGACACCCAAATTAATTGTCGATGGGAGTTATAAAGACATTGACATATCCCGTTTCAAATCAAGTTTATCAGCTAACGAGAATATTCCAGAAGGCCAAAGACATTACCATGAGTTTGTGGACGCCTGTTTGGGAACGGGCAAAACCAGTGCTCCATTTTCTTACGCTTCCCGCCTCACCGAAACCATTTTGCTGGGCGTCATTGCCGGACGCTTCCCTAATAAAACATTACATTGGGACGCAAAGAAAGCGCAGTTTGCCGAAGAAGAAGCCAACCAATACTTGGGTGGTATGTATCGGGAATTTTAGACTGATGCTGCCGTTATACCTCATTACTTTTAAAAGATCTCAGAACTATAATAAGTGGAAATTAAAGTTCAAAATACCAACAATCCTACCAGACTGTGATTTCCTTTCAAGAGTACCTGGCAAAAAAAAATATAGCTGAAGAAAAGTTTCGCGCAGGAGAGTCGGATCTTTTTCGGGAATGGGAGCAGCTATTTTCAGAAATTCACCCTGATAGCTTTACGGCCCAGAAGAAGTTTTTGATCAATGATATTCGGCGGCGATTTATCCTAAATGATTATTCGGCGTCAAAAATCTGAACAGTGTTACCGCGCACAAATTCCCTTAAAATCGCAGTACTCGCAGACTTTTACGTCGCTGGTTTGCACGAAGGGTGAATTAGGATTCAACAATTCAGAAATAATCTCCCGCAACAGAGCTTCCGATTCGGCGATGAAAGTTTGTGGATCATCGGTTTCGGTAATTTCCAGCTGATTTTCAAAAATCTTCGTCGGCTCGCGGAAAGAGTAGAAGCCGGATTGAACGCGACTGTCAGCTATACGGTAGGTTTGTTCACCGAGGGTAAGGCCTTCGGGCATAGCGAGGTTTTTATAGACTAAGTACTTATAAAACCAAAGCTGCCGCGCGTAGCCCGCTTTCAGGTCGGCGGAGGAGCGTAACTTTTCCTTACGCTGTGGGATCGTGCTGCGACTTTCTGCGTTCATCTCCACGCTGCCCGTCTTGTAATCCATCACGAAGAGTTTGTTCTGCTCGTCGCGCTCGACGCGGTCGATTTTGCCGCCGAGTTGCACCTTCACGGCTCGTCCGTGAATTTCCATCGTGAGTTCGGTGGTAAGTTTCTGCTCGGCGGCGACGATGCTACGGCGTTCTCCGCTCTGCATTTGGTGGGCCAGGAAGGCCAAAATCTGCTGCTCGCCAACCTGATAATAAATTCGGTTCAGCCCCATGTCGGTGATGAAGCCCTGGAACAACTCCCGGAATTTGTCCGAAAGTACCTGCTTTATTTCGTCTTCGGTCGGGTCGTTGTCTTTGAGGAAAAACCGCTGATCCAATTCTTCCAGCGAGGCGTGCAGCCAGGTGCCGATCTTGTCCATGCCCAGTTCTTCCTCGATTTCTTCCTTGTCTTGTACGCCCACGATGCGGCTTAAATAAAACCGCATCGAACAACGAATCAGGTCATTGACGTGCGTAGGATACAAGCCCTTCTCACCCAAATAGGTACGAATGCTCGCCAACATCGCTTCGTCTTTGGGTACTTCCTGGGCCAAGGTTTGGGACGGAATTTCTTCAAACTCCACCATCTTGTTTTCCAGCCGGATACGCGGGTTGTACTCCGTCAGCTCGTACTCGATTTGCTGGATGAAGCGACTTTTTTCACCGCCGCCCAGTGCGTCGTTGGTACTGACGTACAGCAAGTGGACTTCCTTGGCACGTTGCAGCAGACGGTAAAAATGGTACGACATCACGGCTTCCTGGTGCAGGTGGGTGGGCAGGCCCACCTCGCGGGCGATGTCGAACGGAATGAGCGAATTCTGCCGCTTGGCCTGGGGCAAAGTACCCTCGTTCAGCGATAAAATAATGATGCGCTCGAAGTCCAGCGCTCTGGTTTCCAACATTCCCAGAATCTGCAAATCGCTGACGGGCTCACCGCTGAACGGGATGCGGGTATTGCGGATCAAGTCGTACAAAAACGAACGCAGTGTGTATAACCCCAACGGCTCGGGACGGTCGGCTATGGTTTGCTCGAATTGTTTGAGGAGCGTGTAGAACAGGTACAAGTACTCCGTTTCCAGTGCGTTCTTGTAGTCTTTATACACCTCCCGCAATAAGTCAATCAGGTCGTAAAAGGATTGGATGATCTGCGTCGAGTCGTCTTTTTTCCAATGCGTGAAAAGCGTTTTGAACAAATCGTGGCCGTCGCTGATTTCCATCAACTCACTGGTACTTAAAAACACGCGGTTGTTAACGTTGATTTCCCGCAGGGTTTTCTGAATAATCGTCAACTCATCCGAATCAGAATGCTGCACCATTGGTTGTCGCAGCACGATTTGCTCGTAATGACGAATGAACGGGTGGTTGAGTACTTTGCTGATCGACTTGTGGTTGAACTTCGGAATCTTGCCTGACTTAGACTTGAATTCCGCCACGTTCATTTGCAGCTCGAAGACGCTGTCGATGAGCGTGTAAAGCATCGAACCCCGCAGCGAAAGCCCCATCGTGATATTAAAATCCTTTACGTCCTCGTCCAGCGAGTAAAGCATCGGCAGCAGCAGGTTCTCATCGGCCAAAACGATGGCCGTCGGGATGGGCTGCTCGGGATGATCGTTTCGGAGCATTTCGGCGTACAAAGCTCCGGCGACTTTGGTTTGCAGCGTCCCGTTGGGAACGCCGTATACCGTGACTTTTTTTTCGTCGGCCAACAGGTGATCGTGCGTCCAGTTCCAAGGGCCAAATTCCAGGTTCCGTTTGTATTCCCGCAAACTCGTCCCCGCCTCCAAGTCCGGGTTTTCGGACATATAATACTTATCCGCATCCCATAGCACTTCCGCCTTGTTGGATTTGCGAAGCTTCTTGATAATGATTTTCTCGGATTCCGTAAAGGCATTGAAGCCCACGAAATACACCCGCTCGAAAGGTGTCCGGTTCAGTAGCAGTTCATCCACATTCTCAGCCACGTGGCGGTAAGCCATGCCCCGATACGCTTTGCCTTTTTGGGTGAGTCTCTCTCGAAAAGAGCCGTAAACCAGTTTGATATTTTCAAAAAGACTGAAATAATTCTTGGTACCCGCGCTGTCGCCTAGGCTGCGTCCCGGCGGCAGTGCCGCCTCCCAGCGCTCGACGGCTTTGGCTTCGGTGAGGTAGTCGAATAGGTAGTCCGTTTTGATCAAATACTGGTCGATGCGGTCCAAATCGCCCAGCAACACCGACGCCCAGCCCATGAAGCGATCGAACTGAATGTTGGGGTCGATTTCCTTGAAAGTCTCGTACAACTCGAACAGCAAACTCACCGAATCGGCCACTTCGAGCGTACTCACGCTCTCCACAAAATCCTCGATGGCCTGCACCTCCGGGCTGATGATGGGTCGTTTGGTAGCATTGGCCAATTCCTGTTTCACAAAAAAAGCCGCCCGCCGCGTCGGCACGACGATGGCAATTTTTTCAAGGTCGCCCTCGTGGGCTGTCAGAATGTGTCCGGCTACTTTTCTTAGGAAAGTTTTCATTTTTTTTAAAGTACCTGAGTGCCAAAGTACCTAAGTACCTGGAAAAAATCTGTGTAAAACTTCGCTTAATTGTACAACCGAAAAAACTAAGGTACTCGGGTACTCTGGCACTCAGGTACTCCCCTCAATCAAACAACGGCCAAAAAACCCCAAAGCTAAATGTTCGCTGTAAGCCCAGGTACCTCGGGGTGACGTAATAGCCCGCGACGCCAAGGCCCTGGTTAATGTGTGACATTTTTAATAAAATCCTTACCCGATTGATGCGCAGCGTGGCGAAGGCGTCGGCCACGGCGTAGCGATCGACCAGAAAATTATTTTGTAAGTGGAATTGCTGGGTCAAGGGCATGTAGGCATCGGCCAGGTAGGAGGAGCGGTAGTGCGCCGACACGCCCAACTGCACATAAAGCACCTTGGCGTAAATTAAATCATAGGTTAGCTCCCCCGATAGGAATAAAGCCGGAATGCGGATAATGTCGGTATTGGAATTGACGGTGTAATAGCCCTCGCCCCTGATATTAAATTTCTTTTTCTGCCAGGAAATTTTGGCTCCGATTCTCAGTAAACTAAACGAACCCGAAAACTGCCGGGCCACGGCGGCGGTATCGTAATAAACGTAGTTGCTTACCAGGTGGTATTGCAACTGCGGCTCGAAGTTCAGGGTTTTGGTTTTGATGGGCAGCGAGCCATAAATCGTATTGGCACCCGTCAGATTGAAGCTATTGTCCCAACGCAGGTGGTTGCTTTCGTAGCGCTGCATCAGCATGTCGGGTGTCCAGAAGGCGGTTTGGTAGCCCGCCACGAACCAACGCGTCGAGAGTTCGCCGCGCAGCAGGAAGTCACGGCCCAGCAGGTGCTGCCCTTCGGCGATGAGGTGCTGGGATGAATCTTTAAGATAGTAGCTGAGCCACAGGCCAATGATATTTTCAAAGCGCACATTTCGGTAGCTGGCGCTTGTCGAATCCGAGCTGTTGTACGTTCCTCTGACACGGTAAATTCTTGGTCGGTAATAGGCGCGATAGTTGAAGCCGGAGAAGGTGCCCTTGATGCCCAGTTTGGTATCGATCAAGCGATAATCGACTGCCTGGTGCGTTTGGGTAGAGTCGTACAGGACATTTCGGTATACATTATTATCTAGTCCCGCCTGAATATTGGGGTCATCGTAGCGGTCTTTGATTCCAGTGTACTCCCCTTGTTGAAAAAGCTGGAAGCCATTGGCAAGGCGATACTGCTGATAGACGTGAAAAACATGCCGCCGCTCCCAAGAGCGGGCGTTGTCGTTCAACCGGGCCGGGCCGTCGTACACATAGCCTTTCTTGCTGGTGTCCGCCGTATCGCTCACCGTCTCTAAGCCGCCCTGTTCTCGCACGTTGTGGTTGAGGTGGCGGTAGTGGGCCAGTATCGTGTACTTCTTATCTTTGGAAAAATAGCTCGTTTGGGCCAGGAAATTCCAATTTTGGCCCAGAATTTCCTCTGACTTTGTGGTGCTGAATGCGCCATACTGCTTGATAGAAGTGAACCGCTGCACCCGGAAGCCCACATTGAGGCGGGATGTGATATTCTGGTTCAGGCCAAAACGAAGGATGTTGCGCCCCCTTCCGCCCGAAACAAAGGTCATCTCCGTGAGCGGTGAGCGCGTGTCGAAGTACTTGACCTCGCCATCCTGTACAGCGTAAGGATCGTAAGCCCGGAAGCCCAGTTGGGCACCGACGCTTTGGTGGGGCTGGTAAAAAGTATTGCGCGTAGCGGTGCCATAGTTGCCCAAATCCACTAAGTGTCCCCAACTTTGGTCCACAAAAGTCCAGCGGTGAATGCCCGTTAGGGAGGTGTCGAGCTGGTAGCGGGTCGAATCGCGATTATTTAAGATATCGTCCTCGAAAAAGTGCAGGGCGGTAGTCGGCCCATAAATATTTTGGGTGCTATCGTCTAACACGGGGCCGCCCTGGGCGCCGCCACCTCCCCCACCCTGCGTGGGGATGCCCTGGGGCAGGTTGATGCCACCAGGGCGGATCTGGGCTTCAACTTGTCGGTTGTTCAAAAAGCCGATTATGAGAAGAAATCCCACCAGCGCAAATTTGGGCGAAGGACTATGGGACAAAATCCAAGGCGCAGGGAATTCCAGCCTGATAAAAATCTGTACTATCAATTTCTTAAAAATTAGGCGCCGAGCGGACGAGTTTTCAATGGCTTCACAATATGGGTTTGGAGCCATTCCTGGAAAGCTGGCGATTCTTCCCCAAAATCGACCAAAATCGGTAAATAGCAAAACAGATGGGTCTTGCCAAGTTCAGCCGCCAAAGGTCGCAATTTGACCCTATCTTTCTCGGTCGTCAGGATCATTTGGTCGTTTTTTAGACTTTTTAACATTTCCACCACCTCCTTCTCGGTATAGTTATGGTGGTCGGGGAAGGTGAACGTTTTTGTTAAACTGAAGTTATCTCCCACGTATTCTTCCAAAGGGGCGGGTTGCGCGATCCCGCACACGAGTACGACGGACTGCGATGAAACTTCGGTATCGTCGAAGCCGCGCAGCTTCCCGTACCGAACGCTGGCGAAGAAGCAAGGCGTTCCCGGCGAAGCATAACGGTCTATTTGTCGCCTGATCTCCCCCTTTTTCTCCGCGTCCAAGTCAGGAGGACATTTAGTAGTGACGATAGCGTCTGCCCGCTTGGCACCGCTTCGATTTTCACGCAGTCGGCCACCGGGAAAAGGATCGTCTTGATAAAATGGTCGGTTAAAGTCATTCAATAAAATGGCCAGATCAGGTCGCAAAGCGCGGTGTTGAAAAGCATCGTCCAGCAGCAGTAGAGCATGGGCCGGAAAATACTCGTGCAATAGATTTGCGCCCTCTACCCTACTTTCGCAAACAGCTACCGGGATTTTTTGGCCAAATTTTTGATAATATTGCAGCGGCTCGTCGCCGATTTCCGCCGCACTGCTGTCAGGAGTCGCCAACACAAATCCCTGGCTTTGGCGTCCGTAGCCTCTACTCAACGTTACAATCTGATTCTCTACCTGTAAGGACCGAATCAGGTATTCGATTATCGGCGTTTTTCCGGTGCCGCCGACCGTCAGGTTGCCCACCACTACTGAAAATTGTTTTGTAGAAAACGATCTCAGTATTTGGCTGTCGTATAGTCGGTTGCGAACAATTGTAACTAAGCCGTATAGCCAGGAAAAAGGTTTTAGCAAAATTTGGCTCAGGTTCTGTTCGCTCAATCGTAGTACGCTTGGCCCATTATTTTTCATATACTTGTTCTCGTTTTTAAAATCTGACACAATCAATTCATGCCCTTGCTTATTCAATACCAGCCCTACGTCCTGAAATTTAAATTTGAAGCGGGAACGTCGCGCGGGGTAATGACCGAAAAAATATCTTGGCTCCTTAAAATTACGGATGAGGAGCAACCCGGTACAACGGGTTATGGTGAATGTGGGCCACTACCTGGCCTGAGCAGCGACGCGGGGGAAGATTTTGAAACAAAGTTAGTAGAGATTTGCGGGCTTTTTAACAGCCTCGATCTGGAAGTCTTCCCTTTCAATCTGTCGATTATCCTTGAGCAGCTTATTCCCGCCGAGTTGCCTTCCATTCGTTTCGGGATAGAAACCGCCCTGCACGATTTCATGAATGGCGGAGAAAGAATACTTTTCAAAAATGATTTTTCGCAGAAAAAAGCGGGCATCTCCATCAACGGTTTAGTCTGGATGGGGTCGGAGGATTTTATGCAGAAACAAATTAAGGAAAAGTTGGCGCAGGGCTTCACAACCATCAAGATCAAAGTCGGGGCCATTGACTTCGCCCAGGAATGCCGCGTGCTGGAAAGCATTCGCGCCCGCTTCGCGCCCGAGGAAATTGCCCTGCGGGTGGATGCCAACGGCGCTTTCGTGGCCGATGAGGTATATGAAAAACTTGGTTGTCTGGCGCAGCACAGCCTTCATTCTATCGAGCAACCCGTGGCAGTAGGTCAGCCGCAGCTAATGGCGCAGTTGGCCGCAACATCTCCGGTTCCAGTCGCACTGGATGAGGAACTGATTGGCAAAATAGACTATATGGAGAAATTCTCTTTGCTAAAAGCTATTCATCCCCAATACATTGTCTTAAAACCAACGCTGCTCGGCGGCTTTCAGCAATGCCGCGAGTGGATCGAAATTGCCCAGCGGCTATCCATTGGTTGGTGGATCACTTCGGCTTTAGAATCGAACATCGGTTTGAATGCCATCGCCCAGTTTACGGCGCAGTTCGACACCACCCTGCCGCAAGGTTTGGGAACCGGACAGATTTACAAAAATAATTTTACCTCGCCGCTGGAAATCAGGAATGGGAAACTCTTCGCCGACGGGCCGGAGACCTGGGATTTGTCGAATCTAGATTCGGGTTGGCTCACGGTGTAAGCTACACCCAGTCGATGCCTTTTTTCAGCAAGTCCAAAGTTTCGGCCTCGGGTGAACCCGGCTCGGGCCGAAAGTTATACTCCCATTGCGCCTGCGGCGGCAGACTCATTAGAATAGACTCCGTACGGCCATTAGTTTCCAGGCCAAATTTTGTTCCCCGGTCCCAGACCAGATTGAATTCCACGTAGCGGCCACGCCGCAAGTACTGCCACTTTTTTTCCTGCTTGGTAAAGGGTTCGTCGCGGTGTTTTTGCATAAAATTCGTGTAAAGTGGTGCGAAGATTTCCCCCACTTCCTGCACGAATTGGAATAGCGCTTCTTTTGAAAGGTTTTGGCCTTTACCCGGCTCGCCGGGTTTCAGATAGTCGAAAAAAATGCCGCCAACGCCCCGCGTTTCGTCCCGGTGTGGAATGAAAAAGTAGTCATCTGCCCAACTTTTAAAATCTGGGTAAAAGGCCGGATGATGGCGGTCGCAAACGTCTTTCAACGTTTGGTGAAAAAGTTGGGCATCCTCTTTATCCACGTAATGCGGCGTGAGGTCAATACCTCCCCCAAACCAGCAGGTGCCGTCGCTCAATTCGAAATACCTGACATTCATGTGAATAATCGGCACCCTGGGTGATTTTGGGTGCATAACGATGGAGACGCCGGTGGCGGTAAAATGGTATTCCTCGTCCAGGCCAAGTTCCATTTGCGCCCGTAAGCGCGGATGCACCTCCCCCCGCACACTGGAAAAATTGACTCCGCCTTTCTCAATAACATTCCCGTTTTGAATCAGTCGGGTGCGTCCGCCACCGCCAGAGTGATGCTCCCATGAGTCTTCCTGGAATTTGGCCTGTCCGTCCTCTGCTTCCAGTGCCTGGCAGATCTTGTCTTGTAACTTCTTGAAAAAATCTTCGATATGTCTGACTTGCATTCTAAACTGCTTTTTATTCAAAATTAGCGAAATAATACGGTTGAGCACAGACGAGGGTTGAAAACCCGTCTTCCATTCTAAGTAAAAATAAAATTTTTCATCAAGCAACCAATCTCCACTACTACCCCGTAGTAAAGACCAAAGAATATTATAGTCATAATTAACTATGTCATTATAGTTATATTTAGCTATATCAGAAAATTTGTCCCAACCACTTTTTTCACTCCCAAACCAACAATCTCTATGAAAAAGTTATCATTAATGTTCATCGGCACATTAGCGCTCACCTTTACAGGCTGCATCAAGGACCACGATCTTGGCAATCCTGCCGACAAGAGCGTAGCGGGCTACATTTACACCACCACCAACGGAGAGGGCATCAATCAGGTTGTCCGCTTCAGCCGATTGGGCGACGGGTCGTTAACCGACGAAATCGCCTACTCCACCGATAGTAAGGGCGGGGCCAATCCGGCGGCGGGCGGAGACGCCCACGGAGATTACGATTTCGCGGGTTCGATCAAAATCATCGGCAATTATCTGTTGAACGTGAACGCGGGAGGGAATACGGTTTCCGTTTTTTACATGGACCGTAAAAACGGCAATCTCGCCCTCCTGAAAAATACCATTTCCGGGGGTACTCGTCCGGTAAGCATCAGTTGCACACCGGTGAAGGGGAGCAACACCGAACTTTGGGTGGTCGTGGGCAACCAATGGAACAATCCCAACGTGCAGAAGGATATCCCAAACGTCGAGCGCTACCCCAATGATGCTTTTCACATGATGGACCTGACCAAACCCGACGCGACCGATCAGGAAAGAAACATCCAATTATTCCGCTTCGACTCCTCCAATGGCAACCTGACTCCCGTAGCCAAACTGGATACCTACGTCCGGGAAAATGGCGGCCCCACCTGCGTTAAATTCAGCAACGATGGTACTAAACTGGCCGTCGCCACCTGGGGAATTGCCCATTTTGGAACGGTCAGCCCTTCCCTGAAAGAATTGCACGAAAGCCGCGTGTACATCTATGATTTTAATAATGGCACTATTTCCAACAAGCGTTTCTTTGAAGAGGAAGGCATTGCCGGTAGCATCGGAATCGACTGGACTCCCAACAACAATAAATTGCTTTACGTTTCCAATTTCAATACCACGGTTGCCAAAACGAACAACAGCTTAACCGTGCTTTCCGATAACGGAGGGCCAGTCACCAAAGCCGCCAACTTCACTACCGGGAAGGAAGACGATCTGGATGAAGCCTGTTGGGTCGTGATTAACCCCAAAAAGGACCGCTTGTACGTGGCCAGCTTTACCGGTAATGTCATTACCCCATTCAAATTAGATGGCCTGGGCAACGTTACCGAAAAATTGCCCTTTGAGAAACGGGGTGATTTTGCGCCTCCCGGCGACTCAAAAGAACTGTACATGAGTTCCGATGGTCGGTACCTCTACAATACCGGCGCGCTCCAATCGTACTCCGTCAATATTTTCGATGTAAACGCCGACGGGGGAGTTAAATACAGAACCCAGGTGGCGTTGGCCACCACGATAAGCTCCGTAGGAAAACCGGGGGTTTACGATTTCATGGGCCTTGACGGATTCGACCTTTAAAAACTATCTGGCGGAGGAGGCTATAGCCCTCCGCTGGATTTTTTCCACTAACGCAAAACCACCCTAACGAGCAAAATCAAATGGAAAACGCACAAAGCACCGGAATAAAATTTGAAAACATTGGCGCCAAGATTCTCCGCTACGGTCTGGTGGTCATTCTGTTGTGGGTTGGAGCCTTAAAATTCACCACTTACGAGGCAGAAGGAATTAAGGGTATTGTCGAAAATAGTCCCCTGACTTCCTGGGCGTACAACCTGCTGGGTCTTCAAGGTATCGCCAGGGTGATCGGCATCGTCGAGATTGTCCTGGGCTTAATGATCGCATCCCGAAATTTTTCCCCCAAACTATCCGCTATGGGCAGCATGGGAGCCATCGTCATGTTCATCGTCACACTGAGCTTTTCCCTAACTACTCCCGGCGTATGGCAACCTGGGTACGGCTTTCCTTTTCCCTCTCCCATGCCCGGCCAGTTCTTGGCCAAGGATTTGATCCTTTTGGGGGCTTCGGTCTGGACCGCCGGGGAAGCGCTGGTAGCGTCCAGGGGATAGTTACTGTTTCTGAAACTTAGCAGCGGTTCGTAGAGATCCAGCTAATCATCTTGCAAATTGCTCGATGATTAGCTGGGTCTCTAATTATCCACAATGCAGAACGATTTTCTTAAAATGTACGGATCATGATATTTTTTTTAATTCAACCCATAAGAATACTTTATGTAAACTAAAAAGAACATTCATAATACTTAATTCGTTGTTTGGATCGATACCAAAACCTATTTTTGCGAAACTGACTTAATTTTCCCTTCCCAATATGAATTCCCGATTGCTTCAAGCCATCTGTCAGCAGTTAGCTTTGGCCTTTGAATTGAAAAGTATACCGCAGCAAGAGATCTACGACACCCTGCACCTCACCGAATATTCCGAAAGGGATTTGCCAATTTTTCTTGGCGATCTCATTGCCAAGGCGCAAGATTATAATTTGACAATGGTGAGCAGCCACGCCCCATCTCACCAACTGGCGTCTTTGGTGCAGAATGCGCAGTATCCCATATTATATTTTGAGAAGAAAGCCAATACCACCGTTCCCGTTTTGGGAGGGCGAAAGCAGGACGGCACTTCTTTGCGTATTACCTTTCTGTCCGACGGTAGTACCGAAGCATCGGTCATCCCTCCCAGGAATCCCTATTTATGGAGTGGGACTTCGGACCCAGCTATGAACGGTCAGGCACTCTACCTTACCGCTTTTCCGATGGAGGCGATGGTAAGTGAGAATGAACCAACTATCTCAGAGCCTTTGACACCCGTGCGCCGCTTTTTTCGGTTATTGAGCAACGAAAAAAAGGATATCGGCTTTATTTACCTGTATGCCATCGTGATCGGACTGGTTACGCTCTCACTTCCGCTCGGGATACAAGCCCTCATCAATCTCATTTCCGGTGGCATGGTGTTCAGTTCGATTTACTTGCTGCTGGTCGTCGTGATCGGCGGCGTGTTCATTTCGGGCGTGATGCAGATCATCCAGTTTACGCTCGTGGAAACTTTGCAACAGCGGATCTTTGCCAAGGCTGCCTTCGAGTTCACCTACCGAATTCCGCGCGTGAAAACCGAATCGCTGCTGGGCTATTACCCGCCCGAATTGATGAATCGCTTTTTTGACGTCCTAACGGTTCAGAAGGGATTACCCAAAATCTTGATCGAAATTACCGGAGCCATTTTGCAAATTCTGCTGGGGATCATGCTTTTATCTTTTTATCATCCTTTCTTTATCGCTTTTGGCTTTTTGACCATTATGATCGTGGCTCTCATGATTTATTTCAATGGTCCGAAGGGATTACAAACCAGTCTGGTCGAATCTAAATACAAATACCGGGTGGCGCAATGGCTGGAAGATATTGCCCGATCGCTCTCCACCTTTAAGTTATCGGGGACAGGCAACCTACCGATGAAGAAGATGGATGGACTGGTGAACAGCTATTTGGTCTATCGCAAAAAGCATTTTAAAATTCTAAAAATATTCTTTTGGAATGCAGTAATTTTCAAAACGGCAGTTATTGGCGGGATGTTGGCACTCGGCACTTTCCTGGTAGTGGAGCGGCAGATTTCCCTCGGACAGTTCGTGGCCACCGAAATAATCATCATTTTGCTGACCAATTCGGTCGAGAAGCTTATTCAAGGCATCGATACTATATTCGATGTGCTCACGGCGGTAGAAAAGCTTGGCAACGTAACTGACTTGCCCATGGAGCGAGAGCTGGGCTTCCGGCTTGCTCCCCAGGATTCCAGCGAAGGGCTGTTTCTGAAAGTCACAGATTTGAAATACACCTTCGAAGGTCGACAAAGTGCCGCGCTCGACGGGCTTAGTTTTTTGCTTAGACCCGGCGAGTCGATTTGTGTGACGGGCACCGATGGGTCAGGAAAAAAAACGCTTTTGAACGTGCTTTCCGGACTGCTTGAAAATTATCAGGGAGGCATTACCTTCAACGGTATTTCGATGCGTGACTTGAATATGGGTAGCCTGCGGTCCTACATCGAGCAGAATATCGCGGTGGATGATATTTTCGCCGGAACCATTTTGGAAAACATCACGATGGGCCGCGATCAAATCAGTCTGGCCGATCTGGATTGGGTTCTCGACTTCCTCAACCTTAGCGAAACTATCAGCCGACTTCCCGATGGCTTAAGTAGTATCATGCTGCCCGGCGGTCGCAGTTATGCCGATAGCTTCATTGCCAAGATCACCCTGGCCAGGAGCATAGTCACCCGACCCAAAATTCTGATGGTCAATTACTTGCTTCATACCTCGACGGATATAGAAAGGCTGCGACTGATAAAGGAACTCACCAGGGACAGCGCCCCTTGGTCATTACTCATTCTCTCCAACGATTCAATGATTATGCAGCAGTGCGATCGGGTGATGATGATGGATGCCGGGAAGATAATCTGCGAGGGAAGATACAGCGACGTAAAAAACCACGAGGCGTTTGTGGCAGAATTTGCGGTAGTCGGGTAACTGAAACACCCAACTGGTGGCGTTAGGCCTGACACAGTTCAATAGTTAAACGACAATAATGCTCAATATTTCCCGAAAACGTGTAAATGACGAAATGCTCGAGCGGTACAATCTGCACGCGTTGAGTACTTTATCGACTCCTGAGACTGGTAAGCGCTTTGCCCGTTGGATGCAGGCCATCATCCTGATATTGTTCGTCATCATGTTTTTGCCCTGGCAGCAAAATATTTCCGGTTCCGGTAGTGTCACGGCTCTATCGCCAGGAGACAGGCCGCAAACCGTGCAGAACATTATCGGCGGACGAATAGAAGCATGGTACGTGCAGGAAGGCGATTTTGTGAAGGCCGGAGATACGCTGGCTGTATTGTCCGAGGCCAAGGACGAGTACATTGACCCGCAAATTATGATGCGCCTTCAGGAACAAATCCAGGCCAAACGGGAGGGAATAGATGGGTACCAGGCAAAAATCAATGCGCTTGCCAACCAGCTTTCCGCCCTGAGGGAAGGATTAAATTTTAGCTTACAAAAGGCGCGAAATAAGTTTGCTCAGGCGCAATTGAAAGTGGGCAGTGACAGCACCGATCTTGTCGCCGTTCGTACCAACTACGACATCACAAAAAACCGACTTGCCCGTTACGAAGAAGGCTTTAAATCGGGCCTGTTTTCGCTTACCGATCTGGAATCACGGCGACTGAAAGTCCAGGAAGAATCGGCCAAGGTGGTATCACAGGAAAATAAACTCAGCATCGCCCGCCAGGAGCTTATCAATACGCGTATCGAACTCAATTCCCTGAGAGCCGAATACCAGGAAAAAATCGCTAAAGCCACCTCCGACCGCAGTTCAGCGGTTTCAGGTCTGGCCGAGGGCAAAGCGGAACTGTCTAAATTGCAGAATAAATTCGCCAGTGTGGAGATTCGGCAGGAAAATTATATCGTAAGGGCACCGCAGTCGGGATATCTGGTGCGGGCCATGAAGGCAGGCATTGGTGAAAATATCAAAGAGGGCGAAACGATTGCCACTTTGCAACCCGAAAGTCCCAGCATCGCCGTGGAACTGTACGTGGCTCCGATGGACGTGCCGCTCATCAAGCCGGGGCGGGAGGTGCGGCTGGAATTCGACGGCTGGCCCGCACTACAATTTTCCGGCTGGCCGGGTGTATCCGTCGGAACCTTTGGTGGCTCGGTGGCCGTGATCGATCGCGTGGGAAGCGTTAATGGCAAATTTCGGTTGTTGGTAAAACCCAAAGCGGGTGAAGCATGGCCCGCCGCGATCCGGCAGGGGTCGGGGGTTTATGGCTGGGTGATGCTATCGAACGTTTCGGTAGGCTACGAGATTTGGCGTCAGCTCAACGGTTTCCCGCCGAATCTGGGAAAGGGTGAGATAGATAAGATTACCTCGAAGTCGACGGCGGTGGACAAAAAATGATTTCTAGATTATATTACATGAATGTTTTTTTTAAAACATTGGCGTTGCTTGGTTGCGTCCACGGGGCCTTTGGGCAAGACTCGCTGGTTTATACTTACCAAGATTATTACGCGCAGATACTTGCCAATCATCCGGTAATAAAGCTAAGCGGGTTAGTTACCGAGTCGGCGCAAAGGGAGTTGCTCATTGCCAAGGGTGGCCTGGACCCAACCCTTGAAGGCAACTTCGATCGCAAGGTTTATAAGGGCAAAAAGTACTTCGACCGGGGTGACGTGTTTTTGAAAGTACCCGTGTGGGTAGGCGGGGCCGACTTAAAGGTAGGGTATGACCGTAATGTTGGCTCGACGCTGAGTGACGACGTATTTACGGGCCCAGAGGGCATTTCATACATTGGTTTGACCGTACCTATCGGCCGGGGACTCATCATCGATAGCCGCCGCGCCACCTTACAACAGGCGCGGGTGTTTCAGGATTTGGCCGACGCTGATCGGGTCAAAATGATCAATAAAATCATTCTGACGGCCGCCAAAGATTACTGGAACTGGTATTTTTCCTACCGTCAGTACCAATTATCGGCCGATTTTTACGACCTGGCCAAAGTACGCTACAACGCGACTCAGCAACGCGCCGAACTGGGCGAAGCGGCGGCCATAGACACCGTCGAGGCACTCGTCACCCTGCAGGATCGTCAGGTGACGCTGGATCAGGCGATTCTTGAACTCCGAAACGCCAAACTTTTACTCTCCAACCACCTTTGGAGCCAAGACCAGGTACCGCTGGAATTACCCGAAGAAGCCGTTCCGCAATTTTCGATGGGTCGCGTCCTTACCAATACAGAACTCGATCAACTGCTCCAACTCGCCCGACAGCGGCACCCCGAAATCATCAAATTTGATTTCAAACGCCAACAACTTACTATCGACGAGCGACTGGGCCGGGAGATGCTCAAGCCTTCCCTCAACTTCAATGCTGCCGCCCTGTACGAAGGCGGATTCGCACTTAAGGACTCAAAATACCCTACCGGTTTTTCTGATTTGGGCAACAATTACAAGTTCATGGTCGATTTGTATTTTCCGCTATTCCTCAGAAAAGAACGCGGAAAACTCCAGCAAATCCGCATCAAGCGGATGCAAAATGACCTCGACCAGAAACAGGTGCAGCGTGAAGTAGTTAATGAAGTCAACGCCGCCTTTAACGACGTCAAGACACTGGAAGCACAAATTCGTACGCAGGAGTCCGCTGCCCATAATCAGGAACTGCTACTCCAAGCCGAAGAGACCAAGCTCGAACTCGGCGAAAGCTCCCTCTTCCTGGTCAATTCACGAGAATCAAAACTCAATGAATTTCGGGTAAAGGTGGCCTCGCTTCGATCAAAGTACGAGAAGGCCCTGGCCGTGCTGCTTTTCGCTTCGGGAGTTAGTTCATGGGATAATCTGTAATCTTTCTTTTTTCGGATTCTCACTCTGGTGAGTTAGCTTTGGCGTTCATCCCACTAGATTCTTTACCATGCTGCGCCTAATTTTCTGCATCATCCTGACCACTACGCTTTGTCAGGCCCAGACGCTCACTTCCACCCTGCGCGGCAACGTCAAGGATTTCGACACCAACCAGCCGCTGGCCGGGGCGACTGTCCAACTCGTCGGCACCGAAAAAGGTACCGTAACCGAGGCGACGGGTGCTTTTCGTTTCCACCAACTTCCTACCGGCCGCTACAATCTTTCGGTTTCGTACCTGGGCTACGAAACAGTGACCGTGCCGGAGATTTTGCTGGAATCGGGCAAGGAAAAAGTCGTGGAAGTACGGTTGAAGCAAGCAGGCAGGCAGCTCGACGCGGCCATTGTCCGCAGCAGTCGGCCCATTGCCTTCAACAGCATCCAGACGATTACGCAAGAGCAGACGCTCCGCTACGCCGCCACCTACCTCGATCCGGCCCGGCTGGCGGTTTCGTTTCCCGGCGTGGCCACGGCCAACGATCAGGCCAACGGGTTGGTGATCAGGGGCAACAATCCTAACGGAATGCAGTGGCGGCTCGAAGGCGTCGAAATTGTAAACCCCAATCACACCTCCAACGCCGGGACGTTCAGCGACCGCGCTACCCAAACGGGCGGTGGGGTCAATATTCTGAGTACCCAGTTGATGGGCGACTCGTATTTCCTGACGGGTGCTTTTCCCGCCGAGTACGGCAATGCCCTATCGGGCGTGATGGATATGCGACTACGCAAGGGCAACGACGAGAAGCAGGAATTCACCGCCCAGGCCGGACTTATCGGTTTCGATGTGGCGGCGGAAGGGCCTTTGTCCAAAAAGTCGAAGGCGTCGTACCTGGTCAACTACCGCTACTCATTCACCGGGTTGCTGGGCGCGTTGGGCGTCACCTTCGGTGGCGAGGATATTCGTTACCAGGATTTATCCTTCAATCTTACTTTCCCTAATAAAAAGGCGGGCGAGTTCAGCGTGTTCGGCATGGGCGGCGCAAGTAGCAACATCTTCAAAGCCAGCCTCGACACAAGCGAATGGGTTTTCCAAAAGGATGGCTACGACATAGATTTCAGCAGTAAAATGGGGGCCTTGGGCGTAACACACACGGTGCAACTGGGTGCGAAGACGGGATTGAAAACAGTGCTGGTCGCATCGGCGCTGGAGAACTCGCGCAACGGCTATATCCATTCCATGGCCAACACCCAAAAACGCTTCCTGACCGAGCAGGACGCCAACCGTAAAACCCGCATTTCATTCACCACAGCCCTTAGTCATCGCATAACTACCAGCAGTTTACTTAAAGCAGGATTATTTTTAACCTACCAATCCGATAGTGTAAAGTCAGTCACGAATGACCAGGTAGCGGAAGGCCGCTTGCAAGGCATGATTATCCAGCCCTACGTCTCGTGGCAATGGCAGCCTACCGCCCGTCTGACGACCGATGTCGGGCTGCATTACCTCCACTACACCTACAACAACACCCAGTCGCTGGAACCCCGGGCATCCATCCGTTTCCAGGCCGATCGGCAGAATTCGTTCAGTTTGTCCTACGGTCTGCACAGCCAGTTGCAGCAGCCACAGGTCTATCTTTCGGTGGTCGAGTTGGGTCAATCCAAAGAGACTTTACCCAATCGACGGCTCGAACCCACCCGTGCCCACCATTTCGTGGCGGGGTACCAGCGCAACTTTGGCACGCTGGGAAATCTAAAAGTAGAGGCGTATTTGCAAAGCATCTTCAACGTCCCCATCGCCACCGGTGATCCAACGTTGAGCCAACGTCCGATCCCGACTTTCTCTACGCTCAACCAGGTGGAGAGTTTTGTGGATCAGCCACTTACCAACGCCGGGTCGGGGCGTAATTACGGGATCGAGGTTAGCTACAACAAATATCTGACGGATGATTTTTACCTGATGGTATCGGGTTCGCTTTATAACGCCACCTACGTGGCGAGCGACGGCATTCGGCGTAACACGCGTTATAACGGCAACCACACCTTCAGCCTGACGAGTGGCCGGGAGTTCAAAACGCAGAAAAACGGCATTTGGGGCATCAATGCCCGGCTGATTTGGCTGGGTGGTTTCCGTGACACGCCCATTAACGTCGATGCTTCGCGGGCGCAAGGCCGAACGGTGTACGTCCTTAAAGATGCTTTCACCGTTAAAATGAAGGACTACTTCCGGCCCGACTTACGGATTTACTGGAAGAAAAACCACCCGCGTTACAGTCGCACCATCGCCCTCGACATCCAGAACGTCAGCAGTACCCAAAACCAGGCGTACAGCTATTACGACATTCTGCAGCGGCAGTTGGTGCAGAAGTTCCAGTTAGGGCTGATTCCCATTTTGAGCTATCGGTGGGAGTTTTGAAGGCAACAAAAAAAAGACCTGCTTCAATGAATGAAGCAGGTCTAAGCACTACCGTCCCCTCTAAGTTATTACTAATGTTGTCGGCGTACCCTTTTGGCTTGCCAACAACAGTATGTACGCAACTAAGAAGAATTTGGATGCGAATCAGTGAAAATTAATTTGGATTTTCTGAGTTATATGTATCGCCAACGCTCAATTAACCGCGCGGGTGAAACTCCGTAATGATCTGGCGAAGATAGTCTCGGTCGAGGTGGGTGTAGATTTCGGTCGTGATGATAGATTCGTGTCCGAGCATCTCCTGCACCGCCCGCAGACTGGCCCCGCCTTCGATGAGATGCGTAGCGAATGAATGCCGAAACGTGTGCGGACTAACGTTCTTGGTGATCCCTGCCGCGTCGGCAGTGGCTTTAACAATCAGAAAAATCATAACGCGCGTGAGTTGTCTGCCCCGGCGGTTAAGAAAAACGATGTCCTCACTTTCCTTTTTTACATCGAGCTGGTTGCGGACTGTTTCCAGGTAGATTTCGGTGTACTTAATCGCATCGCGACCAATCGGTACCAGCCGCACTTTGTCGCCTTTCCCCAGGACACGGATAAAACCGATGTCGAAGTAGCAGTTGGTCAGTTGCAAGCTCGTCAGTTCCGACACGCGCAGTCCGCTGCTGTAAAGCACTTCCAAAATAGCCCGATTGCGGGTGCCTTCGGGTGTAGAATGGTCAATGGCTGCCAGCATTTCTTCAATTTCGGGATAGGACAGCACGTCGGGCAGCTTGCGCGGCAGCGTGGGCGACTCAATTTGTTCGGAAGGGTCTTCCTTGATGAGGTTTTCCAGCAAAAGGTATTTAAAAAAGGCTTTTAAGCCCGAGAGGAACCGCGCCTGAGTGTGGGCCGCCAAGCCGAGTTCGGTGAGGTATTTTAAGTAGCCCAGCAGGTGTTCCTCGGTGATGTCGGCGGGTGAAACGGCCAACTCTTGTAGCCCTATGTACTCACGCAGTTTCTCGGCATCATGGACGTAGGCTTCCACTGAATTACCCGAGAGCGAGCGTTCCAGGCGGAGGTAATCTTTAAAATGTTTGATGTAGCTTTGCCACATAGTTGGCTGTCGGCTGTCGGCAATGGGCAGTCGGCTATTTGGTTTCTCGCAAAGACGCAAAGTGGCAAAGAAAATCCTGGCGTCCTAGCGTCCTAGTGGTTAAAATCTAGTTCTAGCTTTAAGATGAAATGAAAAAAATTCTTATTTTAAATGGTCCCAATTTGAATTTGCTGGGGAAGCGGGAGCCTGCTATTTATGGTAGCCAGTCGTTTGAAGACTACTTTAAGATTCTTGAAAAGACTTTTCCTGACGAGGAATTGCATTATTTTCAGTCAAATCACGAGGGTGCGTTGCTGGATAAAATCCACGAAACGGGATTCTCGTTCGATGGCTTGGTAATCAATGCCGGGGCCTTTACGCATACCTCAGTGGCGCTGGCCGATGCCCTTTCGGCCGTGCCGATGTCCGCCGTAGAGGTGCATATTTCCAACATTCACAAACGGGAGGCATTCCGCCACCATAGCTTTCTTACCAGCCGCTGCCAGGGCATGATTTGCGGACTGGGATTGCAGGGCTACGAATTGGCCGTTCGCTATTTGCTCGGCCTTAATTCTAAGCCCATCACAATTACATAGATACTTCTGGAGCGGTGGACAAACTATAAAATTGGACTGCATTTAACCCAAAGATTTTTGCTTTTTCTTCTTTGGAAAAACTGGCTGTATACTTATCTAGGATGCCTTTTACTTCTTGATAATCACCCGCTACCAGGCTGACGGGCCAGTCGGAACCGAATAGCAGGCGGTCAGGGCCGAAAGCTTCCTGGGCAACGTCAAGGTAAGGGATAAGTTGGTCGTAGGTCCATTTTTGGTGGTCGGCTTCGGTGACCATACCCGAAATTTTACAGGAGACGTTGTCGTAAGCCGCCAATGTGTTCAGGTCTTTTTGCCAATCGTCTATTTTTCCGGCTTTGATGTAGGGCTTGGCCAGATGGTCGACGACAAAACTTTGATCGGGGCATTGCGCCACCAGTTTTACGGCATTCGGGAGTTGGTGGGGGAAAATCAGAATGTCGTACGTGTAGCTATGATGGTGCAACCTCCTGACGCCGCGCACGAAGGCCGGGCGCAACATAAACTCCGTCGATTCTCCCTGTAAAACGTGCCGGAATCCTTTCAACAGTTTACGCCCCTGGTACCTTTCGAGTCTTGCGTCGAGATCAGCCGCTTGCAGATCAACCCAGCCCACCACCCCCTTTATGAAGTCGTTTTTTTCGGCTAGTCCGAGCAGGAACTCCGTCTCTGCGTCGTCCTGAGCGGCCTGTACTGCTACACAGCCGTCGATTTGGTTTTGAGCCAAAACGGGCCTTAAATCCTGGGGCAGGAAATTACGGCGGATGACCTTCATCGAGTCGTCGATCCAGGCGTCCCGGACGGGATCATACTGCCAGAAGTGCTGGTGGGCGTCGATGGTCATGGATTTAGGGTAGGTTTTTAAAGCTCTTCTTTATCGAGCCACGCCATGACGCTCAAACAAATTCTTGAAAATCAAGCGTTTTCATAAGGAATAACTTTTCTAACTCAAAAACATCCCGATCACTTTCTCTCTCATTTTCTTTCCGTCGGGATCGGCAACCGTTTTTAACTCACAAAGCTTTTCCGCCCACTCCGACGTTCGAATACGGATCGGCGGGTCAGGATTTTCGGCGACCTGCACCACCACCTCAGCGACTTGGTCGGGGGTTTGGTGAACGGGCTTCGTGGTTGTGCCAGTAGCTGCTGCGGCAGCCGATGCTGCCGCAGCACGCTTTTGCATCCCGCCGAGGTATTTCTGCAAAATAGGAGCATACTCGTCTTCGGGCATTCCTTGGTCCAATCCCATTTTTTTGGTGACCGATTTCATGAATTCTGAGGAAATACCACCCGGCTCGACGGCGGTAAAGTGAATGCCGAAAGGTTCGGTCAGGTAACAGGCCAACGCTTCGGTGTAGCCCTCCACGGCAAATTTTGCGCCGCTATACAAATCACTGAAAGGCTGTCCTACCAAGCCGCCGACCGAGGTAATATTGATAATGTGGCCGCTGCGCTGCTTACGCATGTACGGAATCACGGCCTTGGTGGTGTACACCACGCTCAAATAATTGACTTCTGTCACCCATTCTATTTCTTCATAGGTGGCCTGCTCGGTACTCTTGGCGAAACCCGCCCCGGCGTTGTTGACCAGAATATCGATTCGGCATTCTTTTTCAATAATTCGGGCGATGCAGGAATTGATACTCTCGATATTTGTCACATCCATCTCCTCGGTCAGCACGCTGACGCCTTTCTCAGCGGCCTTGGTCAATAGGTCGTCTTTCTTGTCCAGATTACGCATGGTGGCGTAAACGCTATGACCTTTTTGCGCGAACTGCACGGCTGTGGCCAGGCCCAGGCCCGAAGAGGTGCCTGTGATAACAATTACTTTGCTCATAAAAATCGTTACTTGAAAACCTCTGAAAGATTTAACTCAACGAAAAACAATCATCTACAACGACACGCCCCGCTTCCATGGAATGAAATCGTCCTGATTATTCAACACCGCCTTCACGGTCGTTTCGCCGCTGGCCACGGCGATCACGAAATCCATGAGCCGCTCGGCGGCGGCGGGAATGGTTTCGCTGCCTTCGATGATACCGCCTGTGTTGAAGTCCATGATGTCGTGCATTTTGTTGAACAGCTTGGTATTGCTGGACACCTTCACGACGGGTACGATGGGATTACCCGTGGGTGTTCCTAACCCCGTGGTAAACAACACGATCGTCGCCCCAGACCCTACTTCGGCGGTGGTCGATTCCACGTCATTACCGGGGGTGCAGAGCAGCGTCAGACCTGGTTTGGTGGCTTTTTCGGGGTAGTCCAGGACGTCCACCACGGGCGAAGAGCCGCCCTTCTTGGCTGCCCCGGCAGACTTGATGGCATCGGTGATAAGACCATCCTTGATATTACCCGGCGAGGGGTTCATGTCGAAGCCCGAACCCGCCGCCGTGGCGCGTTGGCTGTACGTACGCATCAGGTGCGCGAAGCGGTCAGCGGTGGGCCGGTCCACGCAGCGGTCGGCGAGGTTCTGCTCCACCCCACAGAGTTCGGGAAACTCGGCCAGCATCACTTTGCCTTGCAAGGCCACGAGCATATCGGAAAAATAGCCCAGCGTCGGGTTAGCCGAAATACCCGAAAATCCGTCGGAGCCACCGCATTCCAAACCCACGCAGAGTTGCGACAAGGGTGCCTCAGCTCGTTCCAGTTCGTTTGCGGCTTTCAAGCCCAGCAGCGTTTGCTTCAAGGCCAGGTCGATGATATCGTCCTTACCCCCCAGCGTTTGGTGGTTCAGAATATGCACGGGGCGGTCGAAGCCGGGTACGCGCTTCTCAATTTCCTGCGCTAGAATGCTTTCTTCGGCATTTTGGCAGCCTAAGCTTAACACCGTTGCACCAGCCACGTTGGGGTTCGTGATGTAGCCCGCAATTAAGCCACAGAGTGCCTGAGCATCCTGCCGGGTGCCGCCGCAACCCGACTGGTGGGTAATGAATTTAATGCCGTCCACATTCGGAAAAACGGCAGACACCGCTTTCTTTTTGGGCGTGGAGGGAAGTTCCGTTTGCAGGATTTCGGTCGTCTGACCCGCCTGGATCATTGCCAGAATATTCTCGGCTTTGTCCTGGTAGGGCGTGGTCGTTTCGTAGCCCAATGCTTTCGTTAGGGCCTTTTTAAGCGTTTCCACGTTGTGGTTTTCGCAAAACACCAGCGGCACCACCAGCCAGTAATTAGCCGTACCAACGCTCCCATCGCTGCGGTGGAAACCCTTGAAGGTAGCATTCTCGTACTTCGAAACATCGGGAGCCAACCATTGGTAGCTACTCTCACGGACGGTGAGTGGGTTGGCCGCGTGTTTGGTGTTAAAAACGTTCAGCCAACTGCCGCGCTTGATCTCATTCTGGGCCTTGCCGACCAGCACGCCGTACATCTGCACTTCGTCGCCGGGGGCAAAGTCTCGGGCGGCAAACTTATGCTTGGCGGCGATGTCCTCGGTCAATGTGTAAGATTCTCCATCCAGAGCCAGTTCGTCACCTTTCCTAAGGTCGGTTAGGGCAACGATGACGTTGTCGGAAGGATGGACTTTGAGTATTTTATTCACGAATGATCTGGTTAAATAATTCCAAGCTGAATTTTGGGCTTTCAATGATTTCTTTCAAAAAGTTGGTCACGTCGGCTTGAAATCCTTCCATTTTGGTTAGATCCATTTCCCATAATTCTTCGGCTTTCAATACACTTTCTACAAGCGTCGGCACATCCTCAGTAGAATTCCAGAAGCTCATGAGTTGTCCGGCGTCCGGGTCGTTCAGGAAGTAATCCCGGCCGTTGGCGAGGCCGTAATATTTGCCGTCTTCTTCGCGCTCCACCTTCATGAAGCGTAGATAACTGGCGAAACCAAAGGCCATGTGCGAGCGGTCCGCAGGTGATTGAGCGTACCAGTTTTCGATCAGCTTCACGCAACGCATCTTGATTTTAGACGTGTAGTTTAAACTTATGGACAACCACTTGTGGTCCAAATGCGAATTGCTAAAACGGTCGATGACGGCTTCGGCAAAGGCGTCGATTTCGGTCTTGTCGATGTTTGGCCCCAGGCTCTTGGCAATTTCGTCGAACATTAGCCCGCGCATGAATTTCAGGAACGCGGCATCGCGCATGGCTTCCTTTACCGTCACGAAACCCGCCAAATACGCCAGCCCCGTGCAGAAAGTGTGCGGCGCGTTGAGTAGCCGCAGCTTCAATTCCTTATACTTCTCGATAGATGGCTCAATCTTTACGCCCGCATCGACTTCGTGAAACGAGAGTTTCGACTTGATGCTGCCATCGCCTTCAATGGCCCACAGACGGTAGGGCTCGGCCATAATCATCAAGTCGTCGTGGTAGCCAAACTTGGCTTCCAATTCAGCTTTCTGGGCGCCCTTAATTTCACCCGGTACGATGCGGTCCACCAGCGAGTTGCAGAACTGATTGGCTTCGTTGAGCCAGCTCACGAAGGCAACATCCAGCCGATTGTAGGCCGCTAGTTGGTTCACGATGCCGTGCAGCATCTTGCCGTTTTCCGAAATTAATTCTGTCGGAACGATTACCAGTCCTTTCTGCGTGTCGCCGCCAAAAGCTTCGTAGCGCTTGTGCAAAATAGCCAGCAACTTCGCCGGAAAGGACGATGGTGGATTGTCAAAAATCGACTCCTCCTCGTAGGTAATCCCAACTTCCGTGGTATTGGAAACGACCACCGTCAGATCTGGGGTCTCGGCTACGGCCAGGATTTCGTCCCACTCGTCGGAGGCCGTCAGCACTCGGCTAATGGCACAATTGACAATATTTTCTTCCACTTCCTTTCCATCGACAATGCCCCGCACTACGGTCGTAAAGCAGCCATCCTGCTCACCATAGGCCGAAATATCCCCCCGCGAGGTAGACTTGACCACCACCACGCGGCCTTTGAAAATGCCCTGCTTATTGGCTTTGTCAATAAAGTACAGCGGTAGGCCCCGCAGCAGCACGCCCGTGCCAAAGAACAGGGCTTTTTCGGGGTAATTGACGATTTCGGAATTCGGTGCGTTTTGTTTGTTTAAAGAATTCATTCGATGGTTTATAAAGTAGTTTTGCCTTTATGGACTACAATTTGGGGGCTTTCTCCCCGACAAAGGGCGGTAATGATTTTTTAGTTGCCATGTAGAAGCGGAAGGCTACGGAGGTGCCCCTGATTACGGCAGTTGAAACACCCGCTCCATAAGCACCCACTTCTCCCCTGGTTTCGCGCCAGGCAGGGCTTGCTGAAAACCCCACATGAGGTCTTCCCATTCCACCGATTTGGGATTCTGGTTGATTTCATCCATTCGCTCGAATGAGAACGTATCATCCACTTCCATAATCATGAACATCCGGTTGCCAAACCGATATATCTCCATGTTCATCACCCCCGCCTTGCGGATATTCTGGTCGATCTCCGGCCAGAAATTTTCTGGCGCGTGATGCCACTTATATTTTTCAATTAGGTTAGGGTCGTCTTTTAAGTCGAGGGCGAGGCAGTAACGGGTCATTTTAGCTGAAAGTGGAGAGTTGACATAAGTAAAAATAGTCTCGCAATTACTTAAATTGGTTGTAGTTCAGCCAGAAATTCGCATTCAGCATGTTAAAGTTCTTATTCAGGAAAAAGGTTCTCCCCGTTGGATTGGTTGCGATGGCTGCTCTACTCCTCTCTTTCGCCCCCGTCCACAAAGCACCGGAAAAACCCAATTTCGTATTCTTTTTCGCCGACGACCTGACCTACCGCGCCCTGCATTACATGGGAAACGATCAGGTCAAAACGCCTAATCTGGACCGGTTGGCCGCGCGGGGTACCAATTTCACGCATTCGTATAACATGGGTGGTTGGAACGGAGCCATTTGCACCGCTTCGCGCTCCATGCTGGTATCTGGGATGTCGGTTTGGCACGTCAATCAGTACCGCGAGAAATGGTCGTCGGGCGACCCCGCCGCCCTCAACTCGACCTGGCCCAAACTCCTGGAAGCAGCGGGTTACGATACCTACATGACGGGCAAGTGGCACGTGGATGCCCCGGCCACAAAAATATTTGGCCGCGCCGAACACATTAGGGCCGGGATGCCCAAAGATACTTACTCCAGTCCCGAAGCGCAGGCTGCTTTTAAGAAAGCCAGGGCGGGCAAGATATCCTGGGCCGACGCCATGCCCAATGGCTATAACCGCCCGTTGTCGGCGGCAGACAAATCATGGTCACCGACGGACAGCAGCAAGGGCGGTTTTTGGGAAGGCGGCAAACATTGGACCGAAGTGGTCGCTGACGACGCGGCAAATTTTGCTCAGCAAGCCAGCCAAAACAAAGGCCCGTTCTTCATGTACCTGGCCTTCAACGCTGCCCACGATCCCCGGCAGTCGCCGCAAAAATACATCGATCTGTACCCATTGGAAAGCATCGAGATTCCGGTCAGTTTCCAGCCCGACTATCCTTACCACGACGAAATCGGCGTGGGACCCAAGCTGCGCGACGAAGCCCTCGCGCCCTTTCCCCGCACCGAGCTGGCCATCAAAACGCACTTGCAGGAATACTACGCCATCATCAGCCACCTCGACGCGCAGATTGGCAAAATCATGGACGATCTGGAAGCCAAAGGCTTGCTAAAAAACACGTACATTTTCTTCGCTGCCGACCACGGGCTGGCCGTCGGAAGGCACGGGCTGCTGGGCAAGCAAAGCATGTATGATCACAGCCTGCGGACGCCGCTGCTGATGGTGGGGCCGGGCATTCCAGTGGGCAAGACAGTGGATCAGGACATTTATTATCAGGATATTATGCCTACTACCCTGGAATTGGCCGGAATAAAAAAGCCTGCTTTTGTTGAATTCAAAAGTTTGTTATCGCTGGCCAAAGGCATCCAAACGGGCAAGCAGTACGAAGCCATATATGGTGCCTACATTGATTTTCAACGGATGGTAAGACAAGATGGCTTTAAGTTGATCGCTTACCCGAAAGCAAAGAAGTTTCTGCTTTTCGATTTGGAAAAAGATCCCGAGGAAATAAACAATCTGGCCGATCAACCAGAGTTTAAGATTAAGAAAAAAGCCCTTTTCTCGGAACTGCTGAAGCTGCAAAAGCAGTACGGTGATGAGTTGGACCTGTCGGCGATGCAGCCTAAATAAAAGGTAATTCAACCTATAAGCCTTCGCCTGGATTCAGGTCAACCTCAAGACCCTGGGATCCCCCGTTATCCACTGCATCGGAAATCAGGTAATCACCTGCCTGATCGATAGACTGCTTCACGAGTAATTCGCCCAAAAAACCACCCAGAAAAAGCTGGGAACCGACAATGATGACCGTCAGGGCTATAAAAAAGAGCGGATTTTCCGTAACGTTGCGGTAGGGCTGATGGGTGTAGATATTGTAAACCTTCGACCCAATAAGCCAGACCGTCAGCAAAGAGCCAAAGAAAAACATCAAGGTACCCAAACTCCCGAAAAAGTGCATGGGGCGCCGGCCAAATCGGTTGACGAAGGCGATGGACAGCAAATCCAGAAAGCCATACATGAAGCGTTCAAGGCCGAATTTCGTGGTGCCGTACTTTCTCGCCTGATGCTGCACAACTTTTTCCCCGATGCGGCTGAATCCGCTCCATTTGGCGATAACGGGAATGTAGCGGTGCATTTCTCCGTAAATCGTGATGTTCTTGACCACGGCACTACGGTAGGCTTTCAGGCCACAGTTGAAGTCGTGGAGTTCGACGTTCGAAATGGCGCGCGTGGCGGCGTTGAAGAGTTTAGTAGGGAGGGTTTTGGTAATCGGGTCGTAGCGCTTTTGCTTCCAGCCGGAAACGAGATCGTAATTTCCTTCGGTAATCATGCGATATAATTCCGGGATTTCGTCGGGGCTATCCTGCAAGTCGGCGTCCATCGTGACGACTACGTCGCCGCGCACGGCCTGGAAACCCGTTTGCAGGGCGGCGGTCTTTCCGTAGTTTCGGGTGAAGCGCATCCCGCGCACATTGGGGTTGCGGAGCGATAGCTGCCGGATTACTTCCCAGGAACGATCACGACTCCCGTCATCCATGAACAGGATTTCGTAGCTAAAATCGTTCTCGTTCATTACCCGCACAATCCAGTCGTGCAGTTCGGGCAGCGATTCTTCCTCGTTATACAGGGGGATGAGAACGGATATTTGCAAAGGTGCGTCGGGCATAGGTCGTCAGAATTTCAGGTAAAAGTCCCTCAAAAGTTGGCGAAAAGCAAGTGTGTAGGTCGTGCCTTCCGGTTCGTAAATGGCAAGACTTTCGGAAGGAATCGGTTCGTGGTTAGCCAGATTTCTTGAAAAAGTACTCATTAAACGAAACGGCTCGTGCTTGATTGAGTGGTAAAGGATAAGTTCGTTTTGCTGCAACCAGCCCTTGTCCATTGCCATCTTAATGAGTTGATTACTTTCTTCCAAAGGCAATAGAATATGCCAGGTGCCTTCGTCTTTTAACAACCTGTTTACTGAGATAAGCAATTCGTCAAATGTCAGCGTTGCGGCGTGGTGCGCCTGGTTAATTTTTGGGTCGGGCGAGCGCAGGTCATTTTGGTAAAAGGGTGGATTGACGAGTAGGACATCGTATTGATAACCAGGAGTAAAATTTTGAATGGCTGAATTGAAAACATTAATTCTGCTGGAAAACGGGCTGTTCTGAAAGTTTTCTCCGGCTTGTTGGGCCGCTTCTTGGCCGATTTCTACGGCGTCGATTAATGCTTCATGGTTTCTTTGGGCGGCCATCAATGACAGCAAACCCGTACCGGTGCCGAGGTCAAGAATGCGCCTGCCGTCCGAAACATCCGCCCACGCGCCGAATATGCATGCGTCGGTACAGACCTTCATGGCGCAGCGGTCTTGTTCGATTCTGAACTGCTTGAATTGGAAGAACGAATTTCGTGCCATGTTTAACCTCACCGTAACGACGGACCGCCCCTTCCCCTCTCAGCAACGGCTGCCCGGCTGCCGGGAGGCTGTTTGGTAACGTCGATTAATATTTACTTCCGGCCGAAATCTGCCGGGTTTTCGCCCCAGTACTTGGTTTCCCATTTCAAGATTTTGTTGGGATATTTGTTGTCGGCCAGCCAGCGTTCGGCGCGCTGGAGAAGGACGAAAAGTTCTTTGTTAAGCGGTGTAAGGGCCAGTTTGGTGTTGGCGTGTTTCTTTTTGATCCAGGCAATCGCGGTCCTGGAGTCGGTATAGATCGGAATGAAGCTGTTGTTATTTTTGAGATAAGCCAGGCCGTGAACGATGGCCAGAAACTCGCCGATGTTGTTGGTACCGTCAAAAAAAGGCCCTTGCAGGAAAATACGTTCCCCCGTTCCCAGGTAGATTCCCTGATATTCCATATCGCCCGTGCTGGTGTTCCAGGCGGCGTCCACGGCGATGCTGTCCTTGATGGGGTGACCGATGTGCGCCGGAATGGGCTGGTTGACGGGTTTGGCCTCGCCTTTCTTCGTGACAAATTCCCAATAATTACGCTCGATGGCGCGCTCCGCCTCCGGCAAGCTATCGAACGATTTGTAGCGGGCATCCTGAAAGCCTTTGATCTGGGCCTCGCACTCTTTCCAATCGGTAAAAATCCCCGACTGCCGCCCCTGCCAGACTACGTAGTATTTGGGTTTCTTCTTTGCCATTTAGCTTTTTTCCTCCCACACCTTCGCAATTTCTACAATCACCTCTACCGCTTTTCCCATATCCTGCACCGATACCCATTCCTGACGGGAGTGGAAGGCGTGTTCCCCCGCGAAGATGTTGGGACAGGGCAAACCCATGAACGATAGGCGCGAACCATCGGTGCCACCCCGAATGCTGCGAGGTTCGGCGATGAGACCGACGCGGCGCATGGCTTCGATGGCATTATCTACAACCTCAGGGTATTTGTCCAGCACTTCCTTCATGTTGCGGTATTGCTCAATAATCCGAATGTCCGCCCGGGAGCCGGGATAACCGCCCAAAACTTTCTGGGTAATCTGGCGCAGGAGATCGGCTTGTTCCTTCAAGCCCACTACATTAAAATCGCGGAGAATGAAGTCGATCATCGCTTCATCCTGGCCACCTTGCAGCCCTACCGGATGAATGAAGCCTTCCTTACCCTCCGTAGTTTCGGGCGAAAGAGTCTCTTTGGGCAAGGCGGCAACGATCTCCGAGGCAATTTTCAGCGCGTTTTCCAACTTCCCTTTGGCAAATCCGGGGTGCGTACTTACGCCCTGAATTCTGATTTGGGCGGCATCAGCGGAGAAGGTTTCGTTTTCGAGAGTGCCGAGCGTTTCACCGTCCACCGTGTACCCAAAGTCGGCGGCCAGTTTCGTCATATCCACGTGCTGCGTGCCGCGCCCCACTTCCTCGTCGGGTGTGAAGAGGATGCGAATTGGGCCGTGCTTGATGTCGGGGTTTTGCAATAAAAATTCGGTGGCTGCCATGATTTCGGCCACCCCAGCTTTGTTATCGGCTCCCAAAAGCGTGCTGCCGCTGGCGGTGACGAGGTCGTTGCCGATTTGCTGGGCCAGATCAGGATGGTCGGCTAAGCGAATGACTTGCCGGGGATCGTCGGGCAGCACGATGTCATCGCCCTGCCAATTTTCGTGAACAATAGGCTTGACGTTGAATCCTGTCACATCGGGCGAGGTGTCCACGTGTGAGCAAAAGCAAATCACCGGAACGTTGGGTTTGGTGCTCGTCGACGGAATAGTTGCGTACACGTAGCCAAACTCATCGAGATGCGCATCTTTCACCCCTAATTCCTGCAACTCCACCAGGAGCAGTTTGCTCAGGTCGCGCTGCTTCTCGGTACTCGGAAAAGTCTCGGAGTGCGGATCAGACTGCGTGTCGATCTTGACGTAGCGGAGAAAGCGGTTGAGGGTGTTCAAGTGTTGAAGGGTTAAGGCGAGGCGGCCCATGCCGTTGAAAGGTTAAAAATTACTGAATGTCAAAAGATTAAACAATTAAACCTTTCAACAATTAAACAAAAACATCAACTTCTTGGCTTCAAGTTGCTATCTTCATTCAGAATAGTTACCAGATCGGCGGGAGAATAGTTAATGTTTTTCAGGGTTTTATTGTCCGAAGTCCGGTAAACCAGGAACTTGCCGCCGTCTTCCTTGAAATGGCAGTTGACACCCTTGTCCTTGTAGTGCTGCATGGTCGCTTCGGCTTCTTCCAGCGAATGGCAGGCCTTGGACATATTGGAGCGCTGTACTTCGTTGAACAAGTCCACAAACTTCTCGCCCAAGCCGAACTCCAGCACAGCTCCCGAAAGGACGTATTGCAAGTCACAGAGCGCGTCGGCGACCTCCACAATGTCGTTTTGTAAAATAGCCACTTCCAATTCCTTCAATTCCTCGGCCAGCAAAGCTACGCGCAGGCGGCTGCGGTCTTCCGAAGGAATCATCGGCACTTCCAGCACGGGATGCTTAAACGTTTGGTGAAATTCAGCCACCTGATTCAGGCTGTCGAGTTGCTGCATCGGCTGGCTATCGCTCGAAGGAGTGTATGCCAGGGGTTTAGGGTTCTTTTGCTTCACTTATTTAATGGATAATGAACAATGAATAATTGAAAATGCCTCTCCTTCCTTTCTCCTTTACAAGAAATTCACCTTAAACAACTTCACAGCAATGGCTAGCAGGATGATGCCGAAGACCCGGCGCAGGATGTCGGTACCGGCCTGTCCCAGTTTTCGCTCGATCCAGGCTGAGGATTTGAGAACGAGATAGACAAGCAACAAATTGACGAACACACCCACCAGCACATTGGCCAGTTCGTAGGTTGCACGCAGCGAAATTAGTGTGGTCATGGTACCCGCCCCGGCGATGATCGGGAACGCGATGGGGACGATAGAAGCCGACGAAGTTTCCACGTCGCCGTGCTTAAAAATATTGCGCCCGAGGATCATTTCCAGGCCAATCAGAAAAATGACGATGGCACCCGCTGCCGCAAAAGAGGCGATATCCACCCCGAAAAGTTTCAGGATATTTTCCCCGACGAACAGAAAGGCAATCATGATGATGCCCGCCACAATTGTGGCCTTTTCCGACTCGATGTGGCCGACTTTCTGGCGCAAATCAACGATAACCGGCACAGCCCCCACTACGTCGATGACTGCGAAAAGGATGAGTGTGACGGAAGCGATTTCTTTGAAATCAAACATTGGGGCGAGTATTTTTACTTCGCCGACAAAGGTCGGTAAAAGCCCGATGCTACCCAAACCAAACGCGATGCCCGTTTTGGAAGTCGTGGCTCAGACCATAAAGCCGTTGGGAACGAAGTTAAGGAAAGCGTCGAAAACCTTTTGATATTCTTCGTTGTCCACTTTATAGAGATAAGCCCCCTTTTTGGAATAGCCCTTTTGCTTTTCATCCAGCTTAATGAGTAGCTTGGTAGAGAGGATCTTACGACTGAAATTACGTTTATCGAACTCGGTATCGAAGATGGCTTCGTAGAGTTTTTGGAGTTGTGGAATCGTGAATTTTTCGGGCAAAAGCTCAAAGCCGATCGGATGCTGCGTGGCTTTGTACCGTAGCCGCTCAATGGCCAGATCCACCATGCGCCCGTGGTCGAAGAGCAGCGTCGGTAGTTCGTGAATTGAAAACCATTCGGCTTCAAACGTATGGGAGATGATGTCGGCGTAGTCGGCCACGTTGATGAGGGCGAAATACGCAATTGAAACCGTGCGCTCGACGGGGTCGCGGTAAGGATTTCCGAAAACCTGAAGCTGCTCTAAGTAGATGTCACTCAACCCGGTGAGTTCGTAGAGAATCCGTACCGCTGCATCCTCGGTATCCTCCTGAGGCCGCAGCCAGCCGCCCATCAGCGACCAGGTGTCGCCGTGTCCCTCGACCCCACGTTTGACCAAAAGGAGTTTGAGATCTTCGCCGTCGAAGCCAAAAATAATCGAATCGAGGGCGACCAGGCACTTGGTTTGGGCCTGGTATTGTTCTAGCATGGTGTCGGTCACGGGGAGGGCGCAGTTTTTGAGTTGGTTTATTCCCAAAAGCAACCGGAGGATTACTATTTACTCTAACGGCTTCGCGGGGGGGTATTCTGCAAAAAAATCATTAGCCGATCAAAATCACTATCCGTGATCGCGGGGAAGTTCGCAATACGAATTGTCGTGCTTTTCCACGCTCCGTACCCGTTGCCCAGCAGTATTCCCGCTTCCGCCGCCTGTTGCTTTAAAGTTTTTACGAAGCTTTCATCCCCCTGAACCGTCATGACCGTTGAAGAACGCACCGACGGATTAGCAATGAGCGGCTGGTAGGAATTCTCATGCATAAATCTGTAAAAATCATCGGCCCTTTCAGTTAGACGTCTAGCGACTACGTCAATAGAGGGCACTTGCTCCATCACGCGGCTCAGCAAATAAATGCCGGGAATATTTGGGGTGTAGGGTGTCTGATTTTTTATAAAATTATCCCTGATAAAAAGCAGGCTATTGTAATGATCGCGCTCCCCGATCTCCTCGGCCCGCTCGATGGCGCGGGGCGAAACCACCAACACACCAAGCCCCGGCGGCAGGCCGAAGCACTTTTGCACCGAAGCCAGCCACACATCGCCCGTCGACCAGGGCAAGGCCACGCCAGCCATCGAGGAAGTAGCATCAATGGCGATAACGCCTTTGAACGCCTGCCTTGTTTTTTGTAAAAATTCGGCAGGAATCATCGTGCCATTGGACGTTTCGTTGTGCGTGAGGCAGAGTAATTCGGCGGTGGAGAAGTGTTCGTTTTGCTCAATGTTTGGGTTTTCTTCCATATCAAACGCCTGACCAGAAGCGGAATGCAGTCGCCCGGCGTATTCGAACCATTTTTGCCCAAAAGCGCCGTTGTAAGCGTGTAAGCTACTGGTTTGCACCAGGGATTGAGAAACAATTTCCCAGCATTCCGTGGCCGAGGAAGTGAAGTAAATATCGTAATCCGCCGGTATTCCCAGTTTGCTGTGCATGGCGGCGGTGGTCTGCGCCAGCATATCCATGAAAGCCCCCGAGCGGTGGTTCATGCTCAGGATGCCCGAGCGGTAAGCGTCTTGCAGGTAGCCCTCCACCTGCGGATAGAGTTGGGAGGGGCCGGGATAAAAGGAAGTCAGGTTCATCCGCAAATGTAAACCTTCCCGGTTAAAAGCGACCTCCCTCCTGCTTTGAATAATCTTGTCTGATGTAGTATGTTTACAAAATCAACTCAAAGCTTCCTACAACTATGCGATTCAAACTCTCCCTCCTCTTCCTCCTAAGTAGCTACCTCCCCCTCGCCGCCCAAACCAAACTCACTAATAACATTCCCAACCAAAACCTGGTGGTCGCCAAAAGTCCCGAGGCCGTGGGTATGTCGCCCGAACGGGTGCAGCGGCTGGACAACCTTCTCAAAGGCTACGTGACCGACCACAAATTACCCGGACTGGTGGCAATTCTGGTCCGCAATGGACAAATTGTGTACCATCAGGCCTACGGACTGGCCGATGTCGCCACGCAGCGGCCCATGAAAACGGACGATATTTTTCGCATTGCTTCCATGTCGAAGGCCATTACGGCCACGGCGGTGATGATGCTGTACGAAGAAGGCAAATTCAGCCTGGACGATCCGATTTCTAAATTCATCCCGGAGTTCAAAAATCCGACGGTCTTGAAGTCTTTCCGTTTCAGCGACAGTACCTACACCACCGAACCCGCCAAATCTGAAATCACGATCCGACAATTGATGAGCCACACCTCGGGCCTGGGCTACGGCATGATCGACGGCGATGAGCGTTTCAAAGCCCTCTACCAAAAAGCCGGGATTACGGATCTTTTCACGACCCAGCCGATCAGCATCGGCGAAAGCGTCAAAAAACTCGCCCGACTACCGCTGCATTTTAATCCGGGTGAAAAGTACTCCTACTCCGAAGGGCTGGACGTGATGGGGTACTTCATAGAAATCATATCGGGGATGCCCTTTGACGAATATCTGCGGACGCACATCTTCGAGCCGCTGGGCCTGAAAGACACCTACTTTTATTTACCGGAAAACAAAAGCAGTCGCCTCGTCACGATTCACCGCCCGAAGAACGGCAGTTGGGAAGCTTTCCCCACTACTTTTTACGATCCCGATTATCCCCGCAAGGGCGCGAAACAGTTTTTCTCCGGCGGCGCGGGCCTGTCGTCCACCGCCAAGGACTACGCCACGTTCCTGCAAATGCTCCTCAACGGCGGGGCCTATAATGGCAAGCGCTTCCTCAGCCGCGTGAACACGGAACTCCTCACGGTTTCCAACCAAACGGGCGACAAGTTCAACGGCGAAGACGGCCCGATGTATTTCAGCCTGGGTTTCAGCGTCGTCAACTCCATCGGCCACGACCGCGGCCTGGGCAGCGTCGGGAAGTACAACTGGGGCGGGTACTTCAACACCAACTACTTCGCCGACCCCCAGGAAAAAATCGTGGCCGTGCTGATGAAGCAAACGCAGAATCTTTCAGGGGATAATAGCGAGGCGGCTTTTATTAGGATGATTTATCAGGCATTGGATGATTAGTGGGATTTGCTATCTTTGGAAAAGGTTTTCATAGAATCTGGCTGGATATTAAGAAGGGCTTATGGACTTACTCATTAAAGAGGAAACGCTAAGAAAGGTTGAACTCTCCGCCGAAGAGCTACTGATTGAAATGGCGGTTCATCTGTACGACATCGAGCGCCTTTCAATGGGTCAGGCCCGGAACTTGGCGCAATTGGACCAATTGTCTTTTCAAAAAGAGTTGGCCAAGCGGAACGTATATATCAAGTACGATGTGGAAGATCTTCACACTGACTTAGAGAATCTTAAAGAATTTAACAGGAGAAAAGCCAGTTGTGCGTAGTCTTCCGAAGGGAGACTGCGCACTAAAATTAGTTGGCAGTCTGTGACTGCCGCCGAATCTAATCCTGGAAAAAGTTTCGAATGGGTTGATTAAAGAGAAGGGCATACTTGTAAACCGGGCGACGTATGCCGTTACAAACGGCCTACTTATCTTCAGTACGCAGTGTTCATAAAGAACACAACCTACAACAGGGATAAAACTTTACACAACGACAAATAATATGGGACTCTTCAATTTTTTGAAAAGAAAAGAATTTGAAATAATCAAAAATCTTCAAGAGCAACTTGATAAGTATACTCCTATTATTAATGTTCAAGATGAACTAGATAGGAAGAATTATGAATTAACTGAAAAAGAAATTGAAATCCGGAGTTTAATAGCTACCAAAGAGTTAGAGTTAAATCAAATAATTAACTATAAGAATGATGCACTGAGTAATATTCAAATTAAAATCGATCAGTTGAATAATGATTATCAATCCGCACATGGTATTTATTCAAATCTACGCAAGGATATAAGTATATTTGAGCCAAAACTAGATTTAATTGAGTATGGAATTTATGAGCCAATTTACGATTTTGAGAAATCTGAGCGATATCGAATCGAACAAAAAAGTATAATTGATCAACAAAAATTCATGGTACAAGTAGAGTCTGCGGCCACTTGTAGTACAAGGTGGACAATTGATGGTAGCGAATCAAGAGGGAAAGCATCCACAAATCGCTTTATCAAATTAATACTTCGTGCATTCAACGGTGAATGTAATGCCCTGATAGGGAAAGTAAAGTGGAATAATATCAACCTAATATTGGAGCGAGTTCGAAAATCGTACGACACTTTAAATAAACTAGGAAAAAGTAGTCAGGTTAATTTATCTAACGAATATTTGGAATTAAAAATAAAAGAAATAGTTCTTGAATATAAATACCAAGTTAAGAGACAAAATGAAAAAGAAGAAATGCGTGCGATTCAAGAAGAATTGAGAGAGGAAGAGAAGGCAAAAAGGGATTTTGAAAGAGCGCAAAGAGAAGCGGAAAAAGAGGAGCTCGATTTTCAAAAGGCTTTATTGAAAGCACGAAAAGAAGTTGAAAATGCAACTGGAGAACTTCAAGAACAACTAAATTCAAAAATTATTAGCTTGGAACAAGAGCTACTTTTGGTACAAGAAAAAAAGGAGCGTGCATTATCAATGGCACAGCAAACTAAAAGAGGTCATGTTTACATAATTTCTAATATAGGTTCTTTCGGAGAAAACGTTTATAAGATTGGAATGACTAGGAGATTGGAACCCTCAGACCGAGTTCGAGAATTAGGTGACGCATCGGTTCCATTTAAATTTGATACTCACGCAATGATTTACTCTGATGAAGCTAGAACATTGGAGTATGAATTACACAAAGCTTTCTCAGACAAGAAAGTAAATATGCTAAACTATCGAAAGGAATTGGTGGATTCAAGTGATAAATGCAACACCCTCTTCATTTCTGAGTGCGTCGTTGAAAACTTCCTCGGGTGATCGGTACCCGAATCTCTTCCTGGGTCTTTGGTTTAAGGTCTGTACAACTTCATCTACTTTCTGCTGGGTG
>JBBSUC010000009.1:0-131520 GCA_038235275.1 Cytophagales bacterium
CCACCATGTCAAAGAACGTGGCCCCGGCCGTTGCCGGGAGCTTGCGGGAAGCTGAAATCTCAGCCTCCCTCCCCCCTTTTGGGATGGCAAAGGTGCAACATCTTTTCTTAGTAGCCAAATGATGGCTGGAAATAATTTATGAAAGAAGGGCGGCGGGCTGATTTTCAAGGAGGTTTGTTTGAAAAATTATTTTCAGAGCCTCCGTAAAAGCCCTGACTATCCTACAGTATTTACCAAAGTTCCAATAGGCTCTATAGTAATGTAGATTTTATCGCCCAAATGTAAAGTGAATTCCGAAGGCGGAATAATGCCCGTTCCCGTCATCAGATAGACGCCCGTCGGGAAGGCCATTTCGCGGAAGAGGAAGCCGAGCAGTTCGTCGGGCTTACGCTTCATTTGGGAAAGCAGGACGGTGTTGCCGAAGACCTCCTCACCACTGCGGACGATAGCGATGCTAATTTCGGTTTCGGGCGAGAGCGGCTCGGCGGTTACGTACAGGCAGGGGCCGAGGGCGGCGCTGCCGTCATAGGATTTGGCTTGTGGCAAGTACAGTGGGTTTTCGCCCTCGATGCTACGCGAGCTCATGTCGTTGCCGATGGTGTAGCCCACCAACTTGCCGGAGGATGTGGCGAACAGCGTCAGTTCCGGCTCAGGAACGTCCCAGCCGGAGTCCTTACGAATGCGCACCTTGCCCGAATCGCCCACGACGCGCCAGGCGTTGGCTTTGAAGAAAAGTTCGGGCCGCTCGGCGGAATATACCCGGTCGTAGAAACTGCCGCCGCCCGCCTTTTCCGACTCCTCCATGCGGGCTTCGCGGCTGCGGAAGTAGGTAACGCCCGACGCCCAGACTTCCTGGGTACCGATAGGGGCGACTACCTCGGGCATGGGCGAGCCATCGTTGAACGGAAGCAACAACAAGCTTTCAGTTTGGCTGACGAGCCAGTCGTGTAGGTCGTCGCGGTTCACGACGGTGTCCCAGTCGCTTTCATGGAGACGGTAGTACTGGTTTTCTTTTTCCAGCAAAATGCCGTGGAGGGTTCGGTAGAGTTTCATGGTTTTCGTTCTTGGTTCTTCGTACTTCGTTCGGCGTGAGTCGCTCCATTCGTTTCTACTCTTTACAGTTTTAAACGAAGAACGAAGTACGGAGAACGCTCTTAACTTTTACTGCCTTGCTTTTACAATTTCGGTAAAGTCCCTTGATTTCAAAGAGGCACCCCCTACCAGGCCACCGTCTACGTCGGGGTTGGCGAAGAGTTCGGCGGCGTTGGCCGCGCCCACGCTGCCGCCATAAAGGATGCTTATTTCTTCGGTTACTTCCTGGCCGTATTTTTCGGCCAGATGTCCACGCAAAGCGGCGTGCATTTCCTGGGCTTGCTCGGCGCTGGCGGTCAAGCCGGTTCCGATGGCCCAGATGGGTTCGTAGGCCAGGACGACCTGAGCGAGTTGCCCGGCGTCGAGGTGGAAAAGGCTTTCGGTGATCTGATTTTTTACAAAGCCGATGTAATCCTGATTCTCCCGCTGATCCAGCGACTCGCCACAGCAGAAGATGGGCGTCAGGTCGTTTTCGAGGGCGATATTTACCTTCTCGGCCAACTGCGCGTTGGTTTCGCCGAAATACTGCCGCCGTTCGCTGTGGCCGATGATAACGTAGGGAATGTCGATGGCTTTCAGCATCGGAGCCGAAATCTCGCCCGTGTAGGCTCCCGAGGATTTTTCGTGGCAGTTCTGCGCGCCCAGCGAAATTTTATCGGCGCTTTCTGTGTATTTTTTCAACGTCGTCAGGTACAGCGAAGGCACGCAGAGGACTACCTCCACCTGACCCGACACTTCGTCTTTGATCATATTGACGACCTCCGAGGTCAGCGCGACGGCTTCGTCGAGGGTCTTGTTCATTTTCCAGTTACCAGCTACTATTTTCTTGCGCATAAGAGGACGGGGAATTACGATTTTAGGGTTGAGTGAAGCCCAAATCTACCATTTTTTCGTCCAATCCCGAGAAATACGCACGGGTACAAAAATTATTGACGTTCTCTTGACACTAAATAAGTTTTATTTGTGTTTAAACAAGACCAAAATCATTACCTTGGCTAACTGTGATGGTGCGAGGGTGTTATGAAAAAAGAGAAGTTATACATCGTCATATTTATTGGTCTGCTATTGGGCAGTTCCTGTCGCTTGTACGCGCAGAAAAAAAAAGCATGGGAACCTGTTGATAAATTCGGTTTTTTTCTGGAAGGCAAGCGCAAGATTACCCGAATTCCTTTTGAATTCCACTCCAACCTCATCATCGTCCCCGTTCAAATCAACGATTCTGACACGCTGCACTTCATTCTGGACACGGGCGTAAGCACCACGCTCATTACCGATCCCAAAGCCCTCAGTCAGCAACATTTGCAGCTTACGCGTCCGGTGGTTTTGAGCGGCGCGGGCGAAGGGCAGGCTGTGTCGGCGCACGTAGCGTTGGACAATTCGCTCTCAATGCTGCGGATGAAGGCTAATCACCAGAATCTGCTGATTCTGGATGAGGATTTCCTGCATTTATCGGAATACGTGGGCGTGCCGGTGCACGGGATTTTTGGCTACGAGATTTTCAACAATTTCGTCGTCACCATCGACTTCAATCGTAAGGAACTGATCCTGGAAAAACCCGACCGCTACAAGTACCGCAGGCGCAAGGGCGACAAATATCCCATCAGCATTGAAGACACCAAGCCCTTCACCAACGCCGTGGCGCTCTTTGCCGATGGCCGCGAGCATCCCATTCGGGTCATCATCGACACCGGGGCCGGCCACGCTCTGTTTCTTGACAAAACCAAGGACAACATCATTTCATTACCCGAAAAAGTGATCCGTACCCAACTGGGTCGGGGGCTGAATGGCGTTATCAACGGCAGTTTGGGCCGCATCGAGCGTATCAAGTTTGGCCGCTTCGAGCTGGACAACATCGTAGCGTCCTTTCCCGACAGTGCCTCCTTCGGGGCCAAACTTCCCGACCGCGCAGAGAGGCAGGGCAATGTGGGTTGCGAACTACTGCGCCGCTTCAAGGTCACGATGAATTATCAGGATCACTATATGGTATTGAAGCCAATCAAAAGACGCTTGCGCGAAGCTTTTGAACATGACATGAGTGGTCTGGAAGTTACGGCGGCGGGTGCTAAACTGCGCGATTACTTCGTGCGAGCCGTGGCCAAGGATTCACCCGCGCAGCGCGCAGGACTGGCCGAAGGCGACCAAATCCTGTTTGTCAACGACTACGCGGCGGCTGACATCAGCATCAGCGAGATTTATAAAATGCTCCAAAAGGGCGATGGGCGGGAAGTAGAGTTGCTCATCAAGCGTGAAGGCAAAATCTTCTTTTCGCGCTTTCTGTTGCATCGGATGATTTAGGAAAATTCTTCCCTTTCACCTCACGGCTGCGGCCGATTGCGGTAACGACGGACCGCCCCGCCTCTCTTCTACCAGGGGAGGGGAACGCGCTATTCAAATATTTGCACTGGCATTACTTGTATATAGATTGTGTACTTGTAATATTGCGCTTCACATCAGAACCCAACAATGGAAACCGCGCATTACCAGAAACTCTACGCCTTGTTGAAGAGCCAGATCCAAGTGGGAAACTACAAGGAAGGCGATTTGCTGCCTTCGGAAAACGAACTGAGCGCCATCCACAAAATTGCCCGCATGACCGTCCGGCGGGCTTTGCAGGAACTGGCCAGCGAGGGCTATATCCGCAAAGTAAAGGGTAAGGGCAGTATTGTAAGCGCCACGCGGCAGTCGCTGGGACTGCTGTCATTCAAAGGGTTTTCGGAAGTGGTCGGGGCTGAACACGAGGCCCGCACCGTGATGCTGCGGCCGCCCGTTGCGACGGCCTGGCCGGAGCGTTTTTTTTATAAACTCGACAAAAAGGAGCAGAAAGCGGGCTGCGTAACTTTCGAGCGTGTCCGCTACGTGGATCAGGATCCGGTGTTATTGGAATGCAGCTATTTGCCGAATTTGCAACTGGAAGGCTTCTGTGAAAAACCGCTGCTGGACGGCTCGCTCTTCAAAACCCTCAGCGTCCGTCACCAAATCGACATCCGAAGTTTCGAGCAGGACATCCGCGCCGTGCTGGCCGACGAAACCATTGCCGGACATTTTGAAATAAAACCCATGACCCCGCTCGTCCAAATCTACCGCCGCTACCACACCAGCCTTGCGGACTACCACGTGTATAGCCTGACGTTTTGTAATACCGAGAAGTATACGATTAGTAATTATCATTAACGGAAGGGATTCTTGAAAAATCCTCCTTCTGGGTTAACGGTCAACGCGGGGCGCCCCGAGGCGTTAAGGGTCAACGGCATTTGCTGGCATACATTTGACCGCGTCGAGGCCGTTAACCATCGACCGTTGACCCCCTTCACAAACGCTACCATATATGAACCTCGTCACCCAACTTGCCAAGATGATCGATCACTCGTTGCTGCACCCGACGATGACCGACGATGATTTGAAAAAAGGCTGCGCCATTGCCCGGCAATACGATGTCGCCTCGGTGTGCATCAAGCCTTATGCCATCACGCAGGCCGTGGAATGGCTGCGCGGCTCCGATGTGCTGGTGGGAACTGTCATCGGTTTTCCGCACGGCAACAGCGCCACGGGCGTCAAAGTCGCCGAAACGATTCAGGCTTGCCGCGACGGGGCCGTCGAGATCGATATGGTCGCCAATATCGGGAAAGTGCTGGGCGGGGACTGGGATTACGTCCGCGATGAAATCCAGGCCGTGACCGAAGCCAGCCACGCCGAGGGAGCTATCGTGAAAGTCATTTTTGAAAACGACTACCTACCCGACGACGCTTCCAAAATCCGCCTTTGCGAGATTTGCAGCGAGGTGGGGGCCGATTTTGTGAAGACCTCCACGGGCTACGGCTTCAACAAAGGCGACGACGGCCGCTACGGCTACGAGGGTGCCACCGAACACGACCTCAAACTCATGCGCCACCACAGCGCACCCGGCGTACAGGTGAAGGCGGCGGGCGGCGTCCGTACGCTGGACGACTTACTGAAAGTCCGCGAGTGGGGCGTGACCCGCGTGGGGGCTACGGCTACGGTGGCGATAATCGAGGAAGCAAAGCGTCGGTTCAACAATGATTTTTCAGCGGGAGCGGTGCCTGCTGACGATACGCCGGGTTATTGATTTCTGTTTTTATTCCATAAAAAAAATCCCGCACCAAACGGCGCGGGATTTTTACGTCCTTGGCTAAACTAAACCTTAGTTGAACGTGTAGCGAAGGCCGATTTGCGCCTGCCAGACATCGCTGATACCAGCGCTTTTTACAAAAGTGTCTTGCAAGAGTACGGTTTGGCCGCTCTTATTTTGCGTAGCCATTCGATAGGTTGGAGTGCCATCAGCGGCATTGCCGGCCGGAATCAACGGACGGCTGTTTACCAGGTTATCACCTACGTTCCACTTATTATTGATAGCATTGCCGGCCCGGAGAATGTCCGCCCGAATTTGGAAAGTGTTGCGTTTACCTCCAATGTTGACGTACACTTCCTGCACGACACTGAAATCGAAGGTATTCCGCCAGGGAGCTAGGCCACCGTTACGCTCGACGTACTCGCCACGGTGAGCACTCAGATAGGGATCGTTCTTGACGAAAGTTTCGAAGGCGGCAGCTTGTTGCTCGGGTGAGAAAACCTGACCACCCTGCTTCAACTCCACAAAGCGTAAATCGCTTGCGTTTTTAGGAATGTATAGCAGGTCATTGTTACGCAGCCCGTCGCCGTTCATGTCGGCTCCGTACACAAAATCGTAACGTCCTTGATTACGGCCTTCGTAGAAGAAGCCAAATTGGGTGGCCGCTCCAAACTTACCGCCATAGTTGATACGGTACGAAACCGAGGCGATAGCCCGATGACGCTGATCATTGTTGGAGAATGAAACATCGGCAAAGTTGCCGCCACGTACTGTTGGGTTGTTCTCGTAGGAACCTGACGCGATCGAACCCGCGCCCGTGACGTCCCTGGTCATTCCAAAAGTATAGGCTGCCATGGCGTAAAGCCCCTTGCGGTAAGGTCTTTCGAGCTTGGCCGTCAGTAGCGTGGAACCACCCAAGTTAGTATTAGTCAGGTAAATGTTACGCGTTACATTGGGATTCAAACGATTAGAAGTGGATGATCCCGCGTAGCGAGGACGGTTGTCAGGCCCGGCGAAAGTCGTGCTGCCGATATCCTTTTGGTTGATGTTGTAGTACTTCGTGGCGTTGACATTCCGGTCGTAGATAGCCTCGAAGGTAGCAATCAGGCCACCGGGTATCTTCTGGTCGATAGCAAGGTTAGTTCGCCATACCTGGGGAAACTTGTAGGTTTGGTCGGTCGTAGCCAAATCAAACGTAGCCTTCGACAAGTCAGTCGTGGTGGGTGCATACTTGGATGGATCGGTTGTGAAAGGATAAGCCTTCGTGTTGGAGGCCGAAAGATAGCCGCTCAATACCCCATTGTTTCCGATTTGATTGGAAATCCACACGAAGGGAGGACGACCGGAGAACACGCCTGAACCTCCGCGTATCTGGGTAGTCTTTTCACCCGTCACATCCCAGTTGAAGCCGAAGCGCGGCGACCAAAGCGGCCGGGAATCCGGCAGGTTAGCGGTGTTGGTTTTGACAGAAGAACCATCGGGCAAGCGGAAGCTGTAATCCTTCGTAATAGTGTTTTCCAGAGCGGTATTGCCAAAAATTGGCACATCTACCCTTATACCTGCAATCAGTTTCAGATTAGGCGATGCCTGGAACTCATCCTGAATGTAAGCACCCGGATAGAGTACTTTCAATTGCTGTACGGGTGGCTGGCCCGATCCCTGCAAAGAATAGCGGTACTCAAAACTTTTGGCTACTACGTTAGGGTCGCCGTTGGCCGAGGCATAAAAATCTTCCTTATTATTAAAAACCCACACACCGTTGGCTGCCGAATAAAACGAGTTGTTGGATGTAAAACGCTCCACGCTAATTCCCGCCGTAATTGTGTGCTTTCCGGCGTAGATAGACAGGTTGTCGATGAACTGAAAAGTTTTGTAATTCAGAAGGTTGTAAGGAGTGAAAGGATCCATACCCGTGGACATGTAGTTGCTGCCATTGTTGAGAATATCAACCAAAGGAAACAAACCAGGTGTTTGGTAACCGCGGTCTTCGTTGTTGGAAGTAAGTCCAATAATCAGATTGTTAGAGAGTTTTCCCCCAAAATTTGAACTGAGTTCTCCCACTACCGACACGATGTCCTCATTCAGCACATAGCCCGAATTTTTGAAGGACATCGAAGTGGAGTTAGTGCGCCGACTACCGGCTCCGGCCGAAGAACTGTTGGAGATCAGGTTTTCGGAGCCGCCATCTAAGTAGGAGAAACGGACGTTAAACTTGTGGTTGCGATTGATGTTCCAGTCTAGGCGAGCCAAAAATTTGTTGCCCGTGGTGTTCAGATTCAGATTTTCGTAGCCACCTGTTTCGAGTCCGAATTTGCTCTTCATGAACGCACTCAACTCGTCCAGGTCGCTGGCTTTGACCCGCGTTACGTTGCTGCCACCCTGGCCTCGGTCGGCTACCCAGTTGTTCACGTCTGCCGGATCGACTCGACTTTCCAGCTCTCCATTTAGAAAAATAAATAGCTTGTTTTTGATAATAGGCGCGCCGACACGGAAGCCAGTCACTTTCTTAGAAAAAGCTGTTGCCTTGTATTCTTGTCCCGCGGCGTTATCGCCTACCAATTTTTCGTTGGCGAACAAATGAAAAACGGATCCTGTCACTTCATTGGTGCCTGAGCGAGTAACGGCGTTGATCCCCGCGCCCGTAAAGCCCGACTGTCGGACATCGAAGGGAGCGACGTTTACCTGAATTTCCTCGATTGCGTCCAGCGAAATAGGTGCCACACCCGTCCGGGCACCAGGCTGATCGCCGAGTCCGAATCCGTTGTTGAACACGGCTCCATCGATCGTAATGTTGTTCAGGCGGCTATCCTGACCACCGAACGAGCGTCCGTTACCCTGCGGCGTAAGACGGGTAAAATCATTGATTGTGCGGCCTACTGTAGGTAGAGAATTGAGTACTTCCTTAGATATAGTCGTGGCCGCTCCCGTACGCTCTGAGCTAAATACGTCGCTGCGTGACGACGTGACCGTCACTTCCTGCAACTGCGTGCCTTCGTCCTGCATTTTGAAACTTACGTCTGCCGCTGTACCAAGGTTAGCGAAGATATTGTCCTGCACCTGCTCGTTGTAGCCCACGTAAGAAACCGTCACCTTGTAAGGACCACCCACCCGCACCGAGGGAATGGTGTAGCGCCCCGACTCATTGGTCACCGTGCCGTATTGCGAACCCGAAGGCAAGTGCGTGGCCACTACTGTGGCACCGGGCAAGCCTTCGTTCTTGTCGTCGGCGACGCGGCCCGTGATGGACGAGGACGTTACCTGCGCCTGGGCGCTCATGAAAGTCAGCACCAACGCCAGCAGCGTCAGCCCGACCGATTTGAAAAGTAAACCTTTCCTGTTCATAGGGAATTGGGATTTGGTTAGAAATGTTTGTTGCTTCACTTGGGTAATGTTGATGAATTTGGCCGCAAAATAAGGATAAATTTGTTTGCGAAACAAAAACTCCTTTCCTGATAAAATACCATATTTGGTTTCATAACCCCTTGATTTGTGGGAATAATGCAGGTTCGGATCTTAATACTGCAATATTTTACGTGTTAAGAAATTGTTAAGCTTTCTAAGGAATTTCTAAGTTCTTTGTGATGAACTTTTTAGAGAGCAAAAGGTTTGTCAGGCTACTTTTGTATTTACGAAAAAGAAAAAAAACGCTCATTCATGAACGCCCCTACTCCCTCCCCGATGGTCGGCCCTGGCCCTCACGACCTTACCGATACCGTTCTCCTCACTCAATACAGCCACGGCGCGGGTTGCGGCTGCAAGATTTCGCCCCAAATCCTGGATAAAATCCTGCACGGCAATGATTCCGCTGCCGTTTTTCCCGGCTTGCCAACCTTCGATATGAGTGCTTTGCTGGTGGGTAATAATTCCCGCGACGATGCCGCCGTATTGGACCTCGGCAACGGCGACGCCATCATCAGTACCACCGATTTTTTCATGCCCATCGTGGACGACGCCTACGACTTTGGCCGCATCGCCTCGGCCAACGCCATTTCGGACGTGTACGCCATGGGCGGACAGCCGCTGGTGGCCATCGCCATTCTGGGCTGGCCCATCGACAAGCTGGCCCCCGAAATCGCCGGGCGCGTCATCGAAGGCAGCCGGGCCATTTGCGCCGAGGCGGGCATTCCACTGGCGGGCGGCCACAGCATCGACAGCCCCGAGCCGATTTTCGGCCTGGCCGTGACAGGTCGCGTGGCCGTGCAGCACCTGAAGCGCAACGACACCGCCACGGAGGGTAATTTATTGTATTTGACCAAAAAGCTGGGCGTCGGTATTCTAACCACGGCCCAGAAAAAAGGCCTGCTGCGTGACGAGCACGCGCACCTCGCTGCCGACCAGATGCGGCAACTCAACAAAGTAGGTGTGGCATTGGGCGCGATGGAATCCGTCAGAGCCCTCACTGATGTGACGGGCTTCGGCCTGCTGGGCCACCTCATCGAAATGGCGCAGGGTAGCGGCCTGAGCGCAGTCCTCGACTTCGACGCGGTTCCCAAGCTTCCTTTCATCGAGGACTATCTGGCCCAGAAATGCTTTCCCGGCGGCACCGTGCGTAACTGGCAGAGCTACGGCCACAAAGTCGCCGACCTCACCGAAACTCAGCGCTACATCCTCGCCGACCCGCAGACCAGTGGCGGCCTGCTCATCGCCGTGTCGCCTGAAGCACAAATAGAGTTGGAAAACGTTCTGCGCACGTTCAACATCGAAGCCGCACCCATCGGACGATTGGTAGAAAAGCGGGAGAAAGTGGTTTACTTAGGAGAAGTCTAAAACTCTCCTAATCTTCCTGTTCTATGTTGCGATTCACCGATCAAGTTGTCCTCATTACCGGCGCGGGTTCCGGCATAGGTCGTGGCGCGGCCCTGGCTTTCTCCCGCGAAGGCGCGGTGGTCGTCGTGTCCGACATTAGTGAAAAAAGTGGACCAGAAACGGTGTCGTTGATCGAAACCGAAGGCGGACGGGCTACTTTCATTCGTTGCGACGTAGCGGATACCGGCCAAATCGCCGACCTCGTCCACAGTAGCGTTGAAAAGTACGGACGGCTGGACGTAGCCATCAACAACGCGGGCATCGGCGGCAACATCGCCAAACTGGCCGAAGTTCCGGCGGCGGAGTACGAGCAAGTCATGAATGTGAACGTAGGAGGCGTTTTCTTCGGAATGCAGCACCAATTGCGGCAGATGCTGACGCAGCCAAGTGGCGGGCGTATTGTGAACGTGGCCTCGGTGGCGGGGCTGCGGGCGATGCCGGGCAACTCGGTTTATACCGCCACCAAGCACGCCGTGGTGGGCCTGACCAAAGCCGCTGCCATGGAATACGCCCGGCACAACGTCCGCATCAACGCCGTTTGTCCGGCCTTTACGCACTCAGCTATGGTGGACAAGCTCTTCGCCCTGGCTCCCGACTACGAGAAAAAACTCCTGAAAAACATTCCGTTGGGCCGCTACGGCGAGCCGGAAGACATCGCCCAGGCCATTCTCTGGCTCTGCGACCCGGCCAACTCCTTTGTCACGGGCCTGGCCCTGCCACTGGATGGCGGGATGATGGCGATGTAATGTGGTACGGTCGGACGGTCGTACCGTGGCTCGCTCGTTCAGTCAACTGCTGCCCAACAGTCCCAATACTAAACTATTTCCGCCCAAAGTGAAAGTCTGCAAAGTTCATAAACTGCGTCCAGTCGTACAGCAGAATATCGTGCTTGCCGTTGCGTATGTGGTAGCCCGTCCAGGTTTTTTGGCCCACGGGTACTTCTACCGCGGGCGGCGTGGCGGTGGATAGCGTTGGCTTGCCGTAGAGCTTATACACTGGTCCGGCGTGGTAGGCACCCAGGTACTCGCCCTTGGGATCGGACCACTGGTCTTCGGAGGCGCTGGCGACGTACACTGGTCGCGGGGCCATGAGGGCAATGAGTTCATGGAAGTCCACGGGCAGGTCGTTTTCGCGGTTATTGTACTGCTTATAGTTTCCAGCAAACCAGTACGGGAAACTGGTATTGATGCGCTCGATCTGCTCGCCGTACTGACGGCGGGTAATGGCCGCGCCGCCCTCACCCGAGTCATTGGAAATGACCAGGGCAAAGCGCTCGTCCTGCGCTCCGGCCCAAAGCGAGGCTTTGCCCAGCCGCGAATGGCCGACGACCGCCACCCGTTTGGCGTTCACGTCTGTGTCCGTTTCCAGATAATCCAGCGCTCGGCTCAGGCCCCAGGCCCAGGCACCGATGGTGGCCATTTCGTCGGCGGCGGGTTGGGTTTGGCCTCTTTTGTAAAATAAAGGAAGAATGCCTTCCCCGTAGTTATCGGGATGGTCGGGCTGCAAGTCGCCGCAGAAAACCGTGGCCACGCCGTAACCCCGCGCCAGGATTTCCTCTACGGGCCAGCGTTTGGCCAGTTGGCCACGGCTTGCTTCACTGGCTCTATTTTCGGTGATACCCGCATCGTCCCGATTTCTGACCCAGTTCTGGGTAAGGTGAATGGCTGGATCGGAGGAAATGGTCTGATTACCAGCAAAATTCAGGCCCAGAAATACCGGAACGAAGCTCTTGGCGGCATTAGGCCGGGCCGCGTTCGGCAGGTAGAGTAAAATCTCCATTTTATGCTTCCCATCCGCTGAAAAATAAGCGGTGATCTGCTTGCGGGTAGCTTTCCCGCCTAGTGCATTCTTGTCCACCTCCGTGACTTCGAAGCGGAGGGGTAGTTTTTTCGTCGGCGTTTTGCCATAGACTTGTTCGGAAAAAATTTTCAGGATTTCGGGACGGCGGACGCTTTCCCATTCTTTGACGGTTTTGACAGCTTTGCCGTCGCTGGTCATTAGCAGTTCGGGCAGTGTGTAGACCGGGACTTTGCTTTCGTTGAAATTACCGGTTTGGGCCGAGACAGCGGTAGTCACCGCAAATAGCAAGGGTAAAAGGAATATCTTTTTCATTATGCTAAAAGGAGATAGTCGGTCCTCTCCTAACTATCTATGCCTATTTTCTTCTCATGTCGATGTGCATCACTCCCGCTGGTACACTCGCACGTAATCCACCTCGAAATGCGTCGGGAATTTGGTGGCTGCCGGGTTGCCGCCGTTGTCGCCACCGATTGCCAGGTTTAAGATCATATAATGGGGATGCCGGAAAGGATTTTTTTTATCGTCTGGATTGAAGGTTTCTTCCAGATTTACCTCGTTCAAAAGCTGGTCATCTACGTAAAGCGCGATGCGCTGCTCGTCCCAATCCATACGCCAAACATGAAATTTTTCTGACCACTTCGGATCGTCAAAGGTTTCAAGAGGTTTGCGCGAATCGTCCCACTTCGCCTTGTACCGCTGGCCGGAACCCCAGGCGGCATTGGCCAAAAGCATCCCCCGGTAATATTCCATGATGTCGATCTCACCGTTGTTTGGCCACTCGCCTTCCGCGCCCAGCGTCCAGAAAGCGGGCCACAAGCCGGGCCGCGTGTCGACGCGCGCCCGCATTTCGAAGCGTCCGTACTGCCACTGTTGCCGACCGCGCGTCATGAGGCTGGCCGAGGTGTACTCGGCGCGCGGGCGGTTAGTTTTCCAGCTATCACTGCCTGACTGGTAGTCTGGGTTTTCCTTTTGCTCTTTTCGCCCCTCGATGATTAGCAACCCCTGCTGACAACGGGCGTTATCGGATTGGTACCATTGCAGCTCATTATTTCGGACAAAGCCGCGCTCGAACTGCCAGTTTTTGGGGTCAGGCGACCCGTCGGCGTTGAACTCGTCGGCCCACACGAGCTTCCACTGGGCGTGGGTGGGTAAGGAAAGACTTAGGAGGAGCCAAAGAAACAGTCTGGTCATGGTTCAAAAAATGGGTTTTCTTCAAAAGCTGATTTTTCCTGTATCATACCGTTGGCGATTCGCACACAAATATTGATGATCTCCGATGAGGGTTTGTCATTCCCAGCCCACCTGCTTACATTCGCCTTACCCTTTTCCTATTCCCAGAACGGGCTGGAAGCAGCGGCGGCTGTCCGACCGTACCCAATTTCTTTTATGAAAAAAATCTATTCCCTCCTTCTGGCCGCTACCCTCTGCGCTACCGTGAGTTTTTCCCAAAAACCCGATCAAAAAGACTTTAAGCAACTCAGCTACCGATTCATTGGGCCGGATGGCAACCGGGCCATTGCTATTGTGGGCGAGCCGGGCAACAACGCCGTGACGTACATCGGCGCGGCCTCGGGCGGTATTTTCAAAACTGAAGACCAGGGCGCGACCTGGAAACCCATTTTTGACGGGCAGGAGGTGTCGTCCATCGGGGCGCTGGCCTTGGCCCCAAATTATCCCAAGCAAGTCTGGGCGGGGACGGGCGAGACCTTCGTGATTCGTCCGGCGCACTCGCTGGGCGACGGGATTTACAAATCGTCGGACGCGGGTAAGACGTGGAAGAACATGGGCCTGCCGACATCGGGCCGCATCGGGCGCGTGATCGTCAGTTCGAAGGATACCAACACCGTTTTTGCCTGCGCGCTGGGCCACACCTATGGTCCGCAAAAAGAGCGGGGTGTCTATCGCACTAAGGACGGCGGCAAAAGTTGGGAGCAGGTCCTTTTTGTCAATGAACAAACGGGGGCCAACGATTTGGCGATCAATCCACAAAACCCCGATATTCTCTTTGCCGGGATGTGGAACATCAACATCAATACCTGGGGCCTGCACAGTGGCGGACCGGGGGGCGGCGTCTATCGTTCCAAAGACGGCGGCGAAAGCTGGGAGCCGATGCACACCAAAGGCTTACCGGGTGGACCGGATAATCCAGTAGGCAAAGTGGCGGTAGCCGTAGCCCCCGGACAGCCCAACGTCGTTTATGCGCTGTTTGAGATGGACAGTCCGGCCTTGTACCGCTCCGAGGACGGTGGCGAAAACTGGAAACTGATGTCGCGCGACCACAGCATCATGGAGCGCGCGCCCTACTACGGCCGCATCACCGTCGCGCCCGACGACGCTAACGAGATCCACACCATCAGCGTGAAGCACGGGGTGTCCAAAGACGGCGGCAAAACCTTCGACTTTGGCTACAAGGGTGGCGGCGACAACCACGACTACTGGATCGACCCGCTGAACGGCGACCGCCAGATGATGGCCCACGACGGCTGCGCCAGTATCACGCTCAACCGCATGAAGACGTTTCAACCCGTCAAGCTGCCCATCGCGCAGATGTACCACGTGTCGGTGGATAACCGTGTACCCTATTTTGTGTATGGCAATCGGCAGGACGGCTATTCCTATCGCGGGCCGAGCAATCCGCTGGGTGGCGGCATTCCGCTCAGTAGCTGGCAGGCCGTGGGTGGCTGCGAAAGTGGCTTTGCCAAAGTCGATCCTTTCGACGACAACATCATTTGGTCAGGCTGTTACGACGGTGGGCTGGACGTGTACGACCTGCGCACTAACCACGCCCGCGACGTGCGCGTGTGGCCCGAGTCGGGCTACGGCTGGACGCCCGCCGACATGAAGTACCGCTGGCACTGGAATTTTCCGCTCAGTTTCTCACCCCACACACCGCACCGGGTTTATGTGGGCAGTCAGGTGGTCCACAAGTCCGACGATTTTGGCCAAAGCTGGCAGATTATCAGTCCCGACCTGACGACTAATGACAAGTCGCACCAGCAGAATTCGGGCGGTATCGCCACCGACAACCTGATGACCTTCGACGGCAACGTCCTCTTTGCCATCGAGGAATCGCGCGTCCAGAAAGACCTCATCTGGGTCGGAACCAACGATGGACAGATGCAACTTACCCGCGACGGTGGTAAAAACTGGGAGAATTTGACTCAAAACCTGAACGTGCCGAAATGGGGCACCATTGCCAACATCGAGCCTTCGCGCTATGCGGCGGCCACAGCCTACGTTAGCGTGGATTTGCACCAGATGGGCGATTTCGATCCCTACATCTTGAAGACGACGGATTTTGGTAAAAGCTGGACGAAAATAAGCGCCGCTATTCCCAAGTCAATTCTGAGTTTTGTCCACGTCGTGAAGGAAGATCCATCGGTAAAGGGCCTGCTCTACGCCGGCACTGACAACAGCGTGTACGTCTCGCCCGACGACGGAGCCACCTGGTCGGCGCTGCGGCTGGACATGCCGCCCGCCCCGATCTATTGGTTGGAAGTACAGAAGGAATTCGGCGATCTGGTGGTGGCGACCTACGGGCGCGGCTTCTACATTCTGGACGACCTGACGCCGATCCGCGAGATGGCCAAATCCCGCCCGCCCGCCAACGCGCTGCTGCCTGTTCGTAAGGGCTACCGTTTTCAGGAAGGTGAGGCCAGGCACACCGAAAGTACCCTCGGCGACGGGCGCGGCCCGAACTACGGCGTGCCTATTCAGTACTACCTCAAAGATTCGCTGGCCAAAGCGCCGACGATCAGTATTTTACAAAATGGTAAAGAAATCCGCAAGGTTAAAGGCACCAACAAGCCGGGCGTCAACCGCGTGTGGTGGGACTTGCGTCACGAATCACCCGAAATACCCCGGCTGCGCACCCTGCCGCCCGGCAAGTCGTGGGTGACGCTCGGCAAGGACAGCACCCGTACGCTGCTGGTGTGGGACATCGACATCAACTCCGGCTTGCTCGGCCCACGCGTGTCGCCGGGAACGTTCACCGCGCAGGTCGATCTCGGCGGCAATACGTCGAGTCAGCCCATCACGATATTAAAAGACCCGAACACGACGGGTACCTTGACCGACATTGCAGCGCAGGAAAAATTTAGCCTGGAACTCCGCGTCGCGCAGAATCAGGCGGTGGTATTAATCAACGATTTGGAGAAAAAACGGGCCAAGATGGCCCAAATATTGCCGGAGATTTCAGACAAAAAACTGAACGCCAGTCTGCAAAAACTCGATGATGCTGCTACCCAAATCTCGGCCCAACTTTACGACATTCACCTCACCGGCGCGCGCGAGGACGCCTTCCGCAATCCGGTCAGACTGTACAGCCGCCTCGGCGCGTTAGCCAGCGACATCGGGGCCAATGGCGTGGATTTCCCGCCGACCAACCAGCAACGGGAGGTTTTTGAGGTATTAAAAGAGCAATTGGCTAAGGCGCAAAACGACTATGAGGCTTTAATGAAAAACGAGTTATCTAGCGTAGATAAAGCGTTGGGGAAGAAGAATAAGGCGTGGGCCTTGGAATAATTTGAAATGAACGCACAAAAAACCGCCGCTTACTGGGTCGAGAAATACGAAATGCAGCCGCATCCCGAGGGTGGGTACTTTGCGGAAACCTACCGCGCGGCGGAGCAGATTCCGCAGGCGGCTTTGCCCGGACGGTTCAATGGCGGCCGAGCGTTTAGCACGGCGATTTACTTTTTGCTGGAAGGCCACCATTTTTCGGCTTTGCACCGCATTCAAGCTGACGAGGTTTGGCATTTTTACACGGGCGGTCCTTTGCAAATATTTGTTATTCATCCCGGAAGTGGAGTGCTAGAAATCATCCGACTGGGACCCCATCCCGAGGGGGGCGAAGTGTTTCAGGCCGTAGTTCCGGCGGGAGCGTGGTTTGGCTCGCGGCCCGTGGCGGGCGGGGCCTATTCGCTGGTGGGCTGTACGGTGGCACCGGGCTTTGATTTCGCGGATTTTGAACTGGCGGAGCGGGCGGCATTGCTGGCGGAGTTTCCGCAGCATGAGAAGGTGATTGAGGACTTGACGTAGCCCTTAGCGGATGCCCGGCGCGCCGAAGCGACGCGGTTGCAAGCTGGCGGTAGCGGCAGGCAGGCACCTTAGCAGGTGAGTACTCGAGCGGCAGTGATTTTATCTGAAATTATGAATATTTCATTTCTCACCGCATCTTCATTTCATTCTTCCTTCAATGCCTTCACCTTATCCAGGTGCGACTGAATCATGGGTAGGTACTTCGCGGCAAACTGACTCACTGCCGGGTCGGAGAACTTACTGGCTTTTTCGAACTCTTTGACGTCGCGCTCGTGGTCTATTGTCATCATTTTGATGAATAACTTGTCAAATTTTTCTCCGGTTTTCGATTTGAGGTCCTCCAGGGCATTCTGTCGCTTGGCGCTCAGGGATTGGAGCAGCGTGACATCGTGCGACTGGGCCAGTTCTTTGATTTTGGCCAGCAGCATGGGCTGATCTGCCTGCATGAGTTTACCGTAATCCCTGATGTCGGCGGTAGTGCCTTTGGCGGTTCCCTGTTTCCCTTCCTCGTTGCCCATTACGCGGGCATCGGCGGCGAGGACGAGAAAATCGACGATTTTTTCGTCGATGATTCCCTTGTCTTCTTTGGCTTCGTTTTGGGCGGTGACTCTCTTTTCCTCAGCGTTGGGTTTAGTGGTTTGGCAACTGAAAGCCAGGATGCCCAAACACAGGGTGGCGGTGGTAATAAATTTCATAATGATTGGATAATAGTGATGATAAGTGACTGACGCGGAGAACGAATCAATTCTTTTAAACTTCCGTGCCAGCCAACAAAAGGATGGGACGCTACTCGGGGGGCAGTGCTACCACGCGCGGCGGCAGCCGCAACGATACCAGCACTCCGCCACTAATAATCAGTCCCATGCCGAAGAGTGTCATCGCCCCCGGAAACGGGTCGCCGAGCCACAGGCCCAGTAATCCCGAGAACAGAATGTTGACGTAAGCCACCGACGCCACGCGCCCGGCTTTGTCGTGTCGGAAAGCGACGGTGAGCAGGTACTGCCCAATCATCGCCACGATGCCCAGCGCCAGAAAACCCAGCCAGTGCGTAATCGTGACGGGCATTACGAAATGACCGATCAAAAAGCCGTAGCCCTCGACGCTCAGGTACTCACCCGCCAGCATAGACAGAATCGGCATCAGAATACCCGACAGCATGAAAGACAAAATGATGGCCCGCGTATCGTAAAAGGTACTCAACTGCCGGATGGATAAGTACGCAATAGCCGTAAACAGCGCGTTGCTCAGCCCGATGGCGTGGTGGCCGAGCGGCGCAGTCAGGTCGGGCCTGAAGACCAACAGGATGCCCGCGAAACCTACGAAAATTGCCAGCCACTCACGCTTGCTGAGTGTTTCGCCCACGAAAACCCACGATAGCAACGCCAGGAAAATCGGGTAGCTATACTGGTAAGTCGTAGCCGCGCCCAGGCCGAGGGTTTGCACGGCGTAGAAGAAGAGGTAAAGCGACAAGGTGCCGATGACGCCCCGCCACACAAGCAGCAGAGGACGGCCGCCGGTTTGTTGTAGCGGACGATGGAGTATGCTCACCAGCACAAAAACGACGCCCACCAGGTTGCGGAAAAACACCAGCTCGACGGTGTCGAAGTCGCGGCTAAGCCACTTGGCCATCGCGCCCACCGTACCAAAGCACACCACCGCCCCCAGCATGTAAAAAATGCCCTTGCGGGAAACGGGCGGCAGGACGGCAGCAGACAGGTCGGGCAAGGTGAGGCGATAATCTTGAAAAACGTACGCGATAAGTTTTGCCCAAAGGTAGCGAGGCGACAGAAAAACAATGTACTCAAAAACTTTGAAAACCAGCAACTTTGCCTGTCTAAAACTACCCTAAGCGTCGTCCCCGCCGCTGGCCGAGATCCGCCCAAAGCGGTAGTGAAACGTTACCCCGGCGAAGCGGTTGGTTCGGTGGTAGCTCGAACTTTGGGCGTAGGTGGCCGTGCTGAGTTCGGATCTGTATATACGCGAAAGAAACAAATCCTGCACGCTGACGGAAAGTGTGGCCTTACGGTCGAGGAAATCGCGGCGCACACCCAGGTTGGCCACGAATACGCCGGGGCGGGTGCCCTGCGCGATGGCGCGGGGGCCGTCGTAGGTGACGTAAGCCGAAGCCCGCATTTTTAGAGGTAAATCCAGGAAGGCATTGAGGTTACCGGAGTAGCTCCAAATCCTGTTGTCGATGTTGGCGGCCACCGACACGACCTCGTTGCGGAATACCCGGCCGCTGGCGTTGAGTTTTAGCTTTTCACCAATTTTTTGGGAAAAATCCGTCTCGAAACCGTAGGAAAGTTCGCGGCCCACATTGTCGTAACGCTGGTAAGAAATACCCGCCGCGTCGATAGTGCGAATGCGGGTGATGGCGTTATTAGAGAAATCCAGGAAAAGTGCCGGCCCCCAGCCGCCTGCCTCCTTGTACTGCGAATAGCCGATTTCGGCCTTATGGACATACTCGGGCCGGAGGTTGGGATTGCCCGAACGAATGTTGCGCGGGTCTGAGATGTCGGTGAACGGGTTGAGTGCGTCTGATGTCGGGCGCTGCACGCGACGGCTGTAATTGACCTTGACCTGCGTTTCTTCGTCCAGTTTTCGGGTAATGGCGAAGGATGGTATGAGATAAAAGAAATGCGTGGAAAATGCCTGATTACGGCTAATTTGGTCAATTTTTTGGGTGGCGTCCGTCAGGCGCAGTCCGGCGCGGATGCCCCAGAGGTCGCTTTTTTGGGTGAAGGAGGTATAGCCCGTGTGGGTGTATTCCTCGAAACCGAAGACATTGCTTACGTTTTGGTTAAACAAAAAATCTTCGAGTTCCTGGTCGAAGGTATAAAAGGCGTTGTCGTTATGGCTGCGGCGCATCCGGGTTTTGGCTCCTACTTCCAAGGTAGAACTCGGCGTGATGGGCCACGTATAGTCCGCGTCCAGCACCGCTTCGTGTCGGTTGTTATCGCTCAGGTTGCGCTGGCGGCGAACAAGATTGGCATAATCACTGCGCTGATCGAATTCCGATTCGCCGTCGGATAGTCCGTTGCTATAGTTGGCCGAAACCGTAAAAATTTGCCGTTCCTTGGCGAAGCGCTTGCGGTAATCGAGGTTGACATTGAGGTTGTCGTTGAAAGTCGTCCCGGTCGAAAAGCGGTCGAATTTTTCCAGCAATGCCCCTTCCTGCGCCAGCGTTTGGTTGGTGTTTTCCGACTTATCCACATCTTTATTGCGCGAGTAGTTGACCGTCAGCCCGAGGCTGCTTTTCTCCGAAAAATCATAATTAATTCCCACGCGGCCAAAATAGTCGGTATCCCGGCTGCTGCCCGAGCCGCGCTGGGAGAAGTAGGTTGTGCTGTCGCCCAGGAAATTCTGCCGATCCAGGCTGCGGTCGTAGTACCAGATTTGGTTGCGGACGCTGCCCGAGACGCGGACGGCCCATTTGTTGGTTTTGTAGCTCAGGTAGGCTGAGGCGTTGCTGTTATTTTTAGCCCCGAGGGTGCCGCGCAGACTACCGCTGGTACCCACAATCTTCGTTTTTTTGGTAATAATGTCGATCACGCCCGACGCGCCTTCGCCCTCGTACTTGGCCGAGGGCGTGGTCATCACCTCGATGCGATCGATGAGTTCGGCGGGGAAAGACTGCAGCACCGTAGCCACATCGTTGCCGTAGAGCGTCGAGGGCTTGCCATCGATCAGCACCACCACGCTGCCCTTGCCACGCACCATCGGATTGCCGTTTTCATCCAGCGACACGGAAGGTACTTTTTCCAGCAATTCGCTCACGTTGTTGCTCGTCGCCAGCAGGTCACGGCCCACGTTCACGATCTTCTTGTCGATGTCCGACACGATCATTGTCTTCTCGGCCCGCACGACTACCTCATTCAGATTCTGCACGTTTGGCGCCAGCCGAACTATTCCCAAATCGACCGTAGCAACCTCGGCAGGCATACTGACGTTCGGTAAAAAAAGCGTTTGGTAGCCAATATTTGTGACGCGGATGAGGTAGCTCCCCGGCTTCACGTTGACGAGATGAAAGACTCCATTCTCGTCGGCGGTCAGCCCGCTGACAACAGACGAATCGGGCCGGGTGAGAGCCACGGTGGCGAAACTGGCCGGATCGTCGTTGGAGGCATCCACAAGTTTACCGATAATATCGCCCCGGTCTGCGCTGGCGGTCACCTGGGGGCTTTGTGCCTGCGCTGCCGTCAAGGACAAGAGAAAAACCAAACCACTCAGGACGCCGGATAACTTTTTCAAGAATTGTTTTTTTAAAATCTAGGGGTAGGAAAGGAAAATTAAATAGTCGATTTATCCGAAATCAGATACTGTAAATTAAAACTGAAAGTCAGGGTTTTGACCAAATAATTGTTGAAACGACAAGTATAGCTTTTTACTATTCTTTTTCCAATAAAAATTGAATAAAAAAGAGAAGTTTAGAATTATTCCACGACAAACTAGCCATATAAAAAGCGAGGAACATAAGAGCGGGAGCGAGTGTTATTTTTAGGTATAAAGTAGCGAAGGCGCAAAGTTACAGAGCGGCAAAACCGCAGATAGAAGCGGCGCGATTTTTCATTCACTCAATCACTCATTCAAAATTATGAACTGGACTGACGTAATAACCTACGCCAAAGAAGGCAATCCCACACCGCCAAGGCGGGTGGAGAAAACCGAAGCAGAATGGAAGGCACAGCTTTCTCCCGAAGAATATCAGGTAATCCGGCAGAAAGGCACCGAGCGCGCCTTTGCCGGTGAGTACTGCGAGCGTCACGAGCCGGGCATCTACGCCTGCCGTGCCTGCGGCACCCCGCTGTTCGACTCAACGGTGAAGTTCGAATCGGGCACGGGCTGGCCGAGTTTCTCGGAACCCGTGGAGGACAATGTAATCGAGTACGACCTGGATACCAGCTACGGGATGCAGCGCGTGGAGGTGATGTGCAACGTGTGCCAGGGGCATTTGGGCCACGTCTTCCCCGATGGTCCCAAGCCTTCGGGACTGCGGTTTTGCATCAATTCGGCTTCGATTAAGAAAGTGGAGGAGAAGTAGATATGAGATTTTAGATATGAGATTATGTCGCAAAAGCATCTCATAATTCATATCTAAGAAGGTAGGCTTCTCAGTTTGCCTTCCCTTTTTTACAAATAAGCGGCTCCACGAAGCGGTAGTCGTCCGGCTTTTTGACGTAATCCATCTCGGCCCCTTGCCTCGCCCTTGGGTCATTGTTGGCGGGTGATGGGAGCCAGCGGCCGTAGTTGAGTGTGTGCTGGATGCGGTCGCGCTGGTTGCGGGTAAAGGAGTTTTCGTAGCCGAGGTAGTAATCCATGATGTTGGTACTGACGAAGGCCGTGCCGTCGCAAGCAGTGCGGCGCTGGCGCAGGCTGCGGTAGTTGTCCATATAGGCGGCGCGGTCGTAGTAGGGCGTATCGGCGCAGTAGTCGGGGTCGGTGGTGCTGCATGATTTATGTTCATCACCGTTGCCGTCGAACACGTGGTTCAGGCCCAGCACGTGGCCCACCTCGTGCGCCAGCGTGCTGGAACGGCTGTCGTTGAGATCGGCTTTGTTGAGATACACGCCGTAGGGCAAATCCGGCGAGGTGCGGCTGGCCGACTGCACCCGAAAACCCGCATTGGCCTGAGTAACGGGGAGGTTATACGCAAAGCCACTCAGGCTCTCTTCCTTGGAAATATCGTACACCCAGACATTCAAGAAGCGATTCGGATTCCAGAAGTTGTTCCAGGCTTCGTACACTGCTTGTTGCGAGGTGAAAGTGGTTCGAGATGAAGTCACGGCGTCCAAGCCGTTGACAGCCAGATTTTGCCCCGTTAGATTCGTCTCGGCGGCGTAAAACTCTACGAAATTGTCCACCGCGTTTTCGTCTCTGGCCCCGCTGTAAGGATTCCATTTATTCCTGAAAGCGTCCGTCATGCCCTTGACCATCCGGCTGATCTGCGCTTCGGTGAGCGTGGAGTTCACGGCATGAAACACGACGGGAATCCGCACCAGTTTGTAGGGAAGCACCGTCACAGTGAAAGAATTGCTCGTCCGGTTGCCGATTTTCACCTCAAAAGTATAGCTACCCACTGCCGTCGCCTGGAACGGCGAACTGCTGGCCTGGCCGTTGACAATATATCGAACCGCCTGCGCCGGAACGCTTACGGGCTGACGAGCCTGGTCGGTCACCTGAACCAAAGTCCGCAAATCAAGTTGGTCGCCGATGAGGATTTCCCGGCCTTCGGGCGTGTCCAGCGTCAGGGTATGCGTGGGGTCGAGTTGGTAGTCCTTTTGCAGCGCGGCGTCGGGCGGGGTGCAGCTTAGCGCGGCGACGGTCAGGAATACGAAGAGGCCGTGGGTCTTTTTCATGACGGTAAGGGCTGGGTTTCAGGGTATCGACGGGCGAGGGATTTAAGAACGACAAAAGGCTGGTTTTCTTACTTTCGACGACAGCCTCGTCAAGGATTAGCAGAAGCGGCCTTTTTCCACTTATCGGCATAGAAAGTCAGGCTAAGCATGAAATACCTGGGTAGTCGGTTGACAAATTGTTCGGATTTGATATTTGCCGAAATGTAGTTGGTAAAGTCATTGCTCACATTCAGGACATTGTAAGCCGTTGCCGATACCCTAACCTGTTAGAGGGCAAAAGGTATTGGTAGAAAGTTAGATTCAGAATATGATAACTGACGCGGTTTGCGACAATACTGGAATTTAGGTAAGTGGTGTTCTGAATCTCGACGTAGGTTTTTTCCGAGAGGTTATACTCTGCTTTCGCTTTTACATCACCTCGGATGAGCGTCGTACTTTTTTGGTAAGCCTGCCGAGATATCGTAGCGCGTCCGTCGGCTTTTAGGGACAACTTTTTGGAAGCTTTCCAATTTAAGTTTCCTGACAGGAAGGCAAAATAATTATCGAACGTTTGAAGTCTTTGGTTGTTGACAAGGTTATTTTGCTGCCAGCCCAGATACGCAAAAAGGAAAACATTGTAAGGTCTGCCGGCGGCAATCTTAGTCCAGTACATGGTTATATTCGCTTGCTGCGTCGGATATCCTTGCCGGAATGTCTGGAATATAAAGCCTTGGGGGCTTAAAGTATTAGAGAATAAAACAGGGCTTCCTTGATGCTCATATTTTAACCCAACAGATACTAAATGCCCACTCTCGGTTGAATTTGAATAGCTTAGTTCTGCTCGGGAGAGGGGAAAAGGCTGTAAGTCGGGGGTTCCATATTTTACCAATTGCAATGTCAAAAATAGACTACTTTGATGTTAAAGTAGTCATCTCTTACGCCCTATTGTACGTAGGCACCCTACAAGTGGGCTGGGCACAGAATAATAGGTTACTCGAACAATTCGCGGGTAAGAAGATCACGACGGTCTTCAATTCGACGGGTACATCGGGAGCAGACGAAAGCAATCCGCAAAAACACCCTCAGGGTGCTGTTCCCGTAACGGTTGGTGAGAGCAGTAAAACCAGCCATTTTGAGAGAGAAGTGAGCATTATGGCCAATGGTAGAAAAGGGTGGAAAGTGGCACTGACAGTTTAAAAAATAGAAATCGCAGTGGACAGGCAAGGTCAAAAAAGCGTCTATAGTTCCGATAATGTTTTTGAGCGAGACCCTATGGCTAGCGCTTTCGGCAGAGAGTTCGATCCCTTTATCAATAAACCTGTTCGAGTGGAGTACAATACTGAGGGTGAGAACATCTCAAAAGAGGAGGTAAACAAAAAATTTGAAACGTTTTGGGTGGGCCGAACCCCAATCTTCTACGCGCAGCCGTTATGGCAATCCTACATCGTTTTTCCCCAACTGGCAGACATCAAGCCAGAGATTAATTTTGCTTGGGTTGACAGTAGTTTTACTAAAGACATAACCTACACCACCCGCTATACAATTACCAGCATTGAAGGGGACCAAGTCTTGGTTCATTTTAAGGGTTCGACTGCTCCCATAAAGTCCTTGGCTAAACAAGAAATAGTAACCAAAAAAGGCAGTCGATACGAAGGGAAGCTGACTGTCAATAAGAACACCTACCTAATCTCAAATGTGAATCTGACCTTTATCGACGAATTAATCTACAGCTACAATGGAAGCCCGGTGACGATTATATCCAATGACACCTACGAGATAACCAACACCGTCAACGACCTCTCTAAAAAATAACCTTCATCACACCTGAATCACCCCCACATTGAACGCCTTCGTGATCGGGGCCTGATTGGCCGCCTCGATGCCTAGCGAGATAACACGGCGCGTTTCGCGCGGGTCGATGATGCCATCCACCCAGAGGCGGGCGGCGGCGTAGTAGGGCGAGAGTTGGGCGTCGTAGCGGTCGGTGATTTCTTTCAGCAGGTCGGCTTCGGCTTCTTCGCTGAGTTCTTTACCCTTGGATTTGAGTGAGGCGGCCTCGATTTGGACGAGGGTTTTGGCGGCGGTGGCCCCGCTCATCACGGCCATTTGGGCGGTAGGCCAGGCGTAAATCAGGCGCGGATCGTAGGCCTTGCCGCACATGGCGTAGTTGCCCGCGCCGTAGGAGTTGCCGACGACGAACGTAAACTTCGGCACCACCGAATTGGCCACGGCATTCACCATCTTGGCCCCGTCCTTGATGATGCCACTTTGTTCGGCCCGGCTGCCGACCATGAAGCCCGTCACGTCCTGGAAAAACAGCAACGGGATTTTCTTCTGGTTGCAGGTCATAATGAAGCGGGCGGCTTTATCGGCGGCCTCCCCGTAAATTACCCCGCCCAACTGCATCTCGCCCTTGCCCGATTTCACGACGGTGCGTTGGTTGGCTACAATGCCCACGGCCCAGCCGTCCACGCGGGCGGTGGCGCAGAGGAGCGTCTTGCCGTAGTCGGGCTTGTATTCGTCTAGGTCGGAAGCATCCACGATGCATTCTAGCAACTGCGCCATGTCGTAGGGCTTGAAGCGGTCGGCGGGCAGGATGTCGAAGATTTCGTCGGGCTGGCGCTTGGGTATTACGGCTTCCACGCGGTTGAATCCGGCGTTTTCTGGAGCCCCCAGCTTGCCCATAGATTTGCGGATGGCGTCCAGGCAACTCTGGTCGTCGGGGTACTTGTTGTCGGTCACGCCCGAAATTTCGCTGTGCATTGTGGCCCCGCCCAGTGTCTCAGCGTCCACGTTCTCGCCGATGGACGATTTGACCAAATAAGGCCCGGCTAGAAACACCGAACTGCCCTCCACGATTAGTGCTTCGTCAGACATGACGGGCAAATACGCCCCACCCGCCACGCAACTGCCCATGATGGCGGCAATCTGCGGAATGCCCAGGGCAGATAGTTGGGCATTGTTCCTGAAAACGCGGCCAAAATGCTCCTTATCGGCAAAAACCTCAGCCTGCATGGGCAAGTACACGCCCGCGCTATCCACGAGATAAATAATCGGCAAGCGATTTTCCAGCGCGATTTCCTGCGCCCGCAGATTTTTCTTGGCCGTAATCGGAAACCAGGCTCCGGCTTTCACCGTGGCGTCGTTGGCGACGACCACGCACAGCCGCCCCGACACGTAGCCCAGGCCCACCACCACGCCGCCCGCCGGGCAACCGCCCTCATCCCCATACATGCCGTCACCGGCGAAGGCCCCGACTTCCAGGAAGTACGCCTCGTCGTCGAGCAAGTAGGCAACGCGTTCCCGGGCGGTGAGTTTGCCTTTTTTGTGCTGACGCTCGATTTTCTTGATGCCGCCGCCGAGTTGCGCCGTGGCGTAGCGGACGTCGAGGTCGGCGATGAGTTCAGTTAGTGAGTTGGGCTTAGTCATGGCGTCGACGAAGTTGGTTTTTGAAAAATCGGTGGGTGCTTATTTTCACCAAAAATAAAAAGTCGCCCACCCGTAAGCAAACGACTTGTAAAAGCTGTGTTTTTGGGGTGCAAAACGAGTCATTCAAACTCAACGCCTTCTTCCGCCAAAAACTTCCCAACATTGAAAAACTTGGCATCCAGCAGTTCGATGTCCTGATTCCAGTCCTTGGTTCGCCAGTCCTGCTCCGGCTCGGCAACCATCACTTTACGGCTCCTGGTAAAAATCCAGATGATGCGCTGTACGCCAAAGTCGAGGAGTTTCTGGGTTTTCAGGTGTACGTAATCGAACGCGCCTTCTTCGGAATAGTCGATGTTGGTATCCACTTCGATTACCACTTTCGGCGGGACATCGGCGTAATGAAGATTGATTTTTTTAGCGGGAAGCTTACTGCGCTCGAAAAGGGTTAGATCGCCAGCCAGATTATTGCGCCGGTCGATGTGAATGCCAAGTTCGCTACTCAGGGATAAATACTGCTGGTCGTCATAATTTTTGATGACAAAACGAAACAAAAAACTAATGATAAAACTCTGTAAAGTGCTGCTTCCCATGATATCATCCAGGGTTAGCTCCCCGGCCATTACTTTTCTGAAATTTGGATAATAAAAAGCCTGCCCATCGATGGTCTCCTTGACCAGAGCGGCGGGGATTTGGGAAGTGGGTTTGGTTATCTGCTGGACTAGCATACGTTCTTGGTTTTCGTTTGGCACGGATTGCTCCGAAGGTTTGCGTTCTCATACCTCAACTAAGAACGAAGCACAATGAGTGATTAGTTAATTTTTAAGCGAATCCACCGCCGGTTTTTTGAATTCCAGCGTCGTATCCACGGGCGACTCGGTGGGACCTTTATCTTTTTTGCCAAAAATCGACACGTTGACGTAGCGCTTGGGATTTTCGCGCAGGTTGGCCAGCAACTGATTCATGCTGATGATGGTGTAGTTGAGGTTGTTGTAGAGTTTGTCGTCGTTGATGAGCTTGCTGGCGGTACCTTGGCCCGACTTGACCGAGGCGACAAGTTGCTCCATCTGCGTCACGAGCTGGTTAGCGCGGTTGACGGTTTCGCCAAGGTGTAGGGCGTTGAGCGAATCGGCAAACGTACCCGTTTTGGTCAGCAGCGGACCGATTTTCTTCTCCGTTTCGATGAGCGAACCGGAAAGCCTGCTCAGGTTGGCGGTGAGTTCGGCCAGACTTTTCTGGTTCTGCTGGAGGGTGGTCCGTAAGGTGCTGCCCGTTTGGTCGTAGTTGCGTAGCACCTGGTTGAGAATAGCCCCGGTTTCCTGAAAACCCTTAGTGACCATCGTGAGGTTTCGCACCAGCGAGTCGGCGTGGGTGATGACGGGCAGCGCCCTTGCCTGCAAAAGTTCCTGAATGCCCGCTTCCTGGCCACTCACCAGCGTGTCGCCGCTTGCTAACGCACGGCCCGCCGGGCTGACTTCGAGACGAATAATTTTGCCACCCAGCAAGCCGCCGGCAGCCAGGGTGGCGAGGGTGCCTTGCCGGAGGACGAGGTCCTTCCGAATATCCAGCGTTACCAGCAGTCGGTTGTTGTGCTGCTGTTGAATCGCTATTTTTCGCACTTGACCTACCGACATCCCATTGAGCATCACGGGATTAGAAGAAGTCAGACCGTCGATATTGTCGTAAATGACGTAGTATTTATGGTTGGGCGAAAAGACATCGGAACCCTTCAGAAAATTGAAGCCAAAGTAGAGCATACCGATCGTGACGACCGACAATAAGCCCACTCTAAGCTCTCGGGAGAATTTCATGCAAGTAAAATCGTGAGGCGTGAGGGTAGTAATGTACCTTTTTTGCTACGAAAATAGCGCTATTATCGTTCCATCTCTTGGCGGTACTGCTTGAAAGCCCCAAAGACCGCTTCTGCCACTTCGTCCTGCCCGTCTTTTGAGTTCAGGTACGCTTCTTCGTCGGGGTTACTCAAGAAACCCGTCTCCACCAGCACGCTGGGCATATTCGTGCGCCAGAGCACCAGGAATCCCGCTTGTTTTACGCCCCGACTCTTGCGTTTCGACTCTGAGCGGAACTGCCGCTCGACCCGACTGGCGAAAAGCAGGCTGCTCGACAGAAAGGCGCTCTGATAATTGGCGAGCATGATGTGCGCCAACGGCGAAGTGGGATCGAAGCCCTTGTACGTTTCTTTGTAATCTTTTTCTTTCAGAATTACCGAGTTTTCGCGCTTGGCTACGGCCAGATTGGCCTCGGATTTATGCAGCCCCATGACGTAGGTTTCGGTACCCGCCGCCCGGCTGGAACCGGCGTTGCAGTGAATGGAAATGAACAGGTCGGCGCGGTTGCGGTTGGCGTAGGCCGAGCGCTCGTCGAGCTCCACAAATACGTCGGAGGTGCGAGTGTAGAGGACTTTCACCTCCGGCATTTCCTCTTTGATTTTTTTGCCCAGAGCCAGAGCTATTTTCAGCGTGGTGCGGGATTCGCGGGCCACGCTGCCCCGTGTGCCGGGGTCGTGGCCCCCGTGGCCGGCGTCGATGACCACTCCGTCGATTAGACCGGGATTATTTTCCGAGACGGGTTCCTGTTGAAAAGCGAAGGCCAAACTCACCATCAAACCACCCGTGGCAGCCGCCATTTTAAGAACTTTTAACATTATTTTTTGCTTCGTGCGTTTCTACCTAGTGGTTTCTCCACTAATTTTGACATCTTAAATTTTAGGCAAAAATACGCTTTTTGATACAACTGAAAAAAAAGTGGTTTAGTATATCGCTGAGTCTGTGCGTACTTCTGCTCGTGGGATGCGTAAGAACTCAGCAACAATCGGGCCGATCGGGCCGCCTGTTCGGTAAATCCGCCAAGGCGGACTCCTCGGCGGCGATTCGGACCCCTGTTTCCTCCACTTCCGTAACTTCCGACACCTTAAGTCGCAGCGATTCTACGACGCTGCCGAGCGGCATCCGCATCGCGACGGGCGATAGCCTGGGTATCCGGCTGGATTCGCTGCGCACCGACTCGCTGCGGGTGGATTCGCTGGCCAAGCAAAGCGACCTGCAATCGACGGTCGAGTACAAGTCGCGTGACTCCACGATTATGGACGTGGACGGCAAGCAGGTACACCTTTATGGCGAGGCCGAGGTGACCTACGGCACCATCAATCTCAAAGCCGATTACATCCGCATCGACTGGACGACGAACGAGCTTTTTGCCAAAGGAAACTACGACTCCACGTCCAAGAAAAACGTCGGCGATCCCATTTTTCAGGATGGCGCCGAGGCTTACAATACTAAAGAACTGCGTTATAACTACAAGACTAAGAAGGGTTTTATCCGGGGCGTAGTCACGCAGCAGGGTGAGGGCAATATCCGGGGCGAGCAGGTCAAGAAAGATCAGGAGGGGAATTTGTATATCAAGCATGCTATCTATACCACCTGCAACCTCACGCACCCGCACTTTTACATCAATGCCCCCAAAATCAAGCTAATCGACAACAAGCAGGTTGTGTCGGGGCCGTTCAATCTGGTCATCGCCGACGTGCCGCTGCCGCTGGGCCTGCCGTTCGGCTTTTTTCCTTTTCCTAAAAAGAAAGAAATCGGCACATCGGGTATTCTATTCCCGGCCTACGGAGAGGAACCCAACGGGCGCGGCTTTTACCTGCGCGACGGCGGCTACTACTTCGCCGTCAGCGAGTACTTCAACGCGACCGTCACCGGACAGGTGTACTCCACCGGAAGCTGGGGCGTGGGCGTGAGTTCGGTTTACACCAAGCGCTACCGCTACAACGGCAACATTGCGTTGCGTTTCAATCGCAACAAGTCGGGGGATGAAATTGATAAATTGTTGAAAAAACCGGGGCGCAACGATTTCAGCGTCATCTGGTCGCACGCGCCTGTGCCGCGCGGTAACTCCACCTTCTCGGCCAACGTGAACGTGACCAGCAATAGCTTCAACCAGTACAATGCGCTGGACAACCAGAAGTACATCTCCAACGTCGCCAGTTCGTCGGTGCAATACAACCGTACCTTCGGACAGTACGCCCGCGCCGGGGCCAGCCTGCGCGTAAATCAGAACTTTGGTACGCCTGACCCGCAGACGGGCTTGAAGAAAGGCGGTAAAACCGATGTTTCGACGTCGTTCAACTTCGGCGTCAACCAGATTGCGCCATTCGCCCTCAACGGCGGGCGGGGTGCCTGGTACGAGAGTTTCCGGCTCGGCATGGACTTCAACGGCGATTACAGCGTCAACAACACGCTGTCGACCATCGACACGACTTATTCGCGCCTGGGCTTCATCGTCGTTAACAAGATAGACAGTGCCCGCACGCGGAATGACCAGGTAGTCGACTTCAACTTCGACAACCTGCCCGACCTGTTGAAAGACGCCCGGTTCAACGGACGTTACTCGATTCCCATTTCGCTGCCCAACTTCAAACTGCTGCGCTATATTAACTTCACCCCCGGCATTTCTTTGCAGGGCGAGGTTTTTTCGAAGCAGTACAGCTATAAATATCTGGGTGACAATCGCATCCGCATCGACACCATCGACCGGGTGGGCAGCGAATACAGCTACTCGATGAGCGCGGGATTGAACACGCGCTTTTACGGTACTTTTTTCGTGAAGGGAAAAAGGCTGGAAGCGATTCGGCACACGGTGATTCCGTCGCTGTCGTTCAGCTACACGCCCGATTTCTCGGGCGACAATTTTGGTTTTTACCAAAAAATCCAGATCAACGAAAAAGGCGATACGCGTTTTCTGTCGCGCTACCGGGGCATCGGCAATACTTCCAGCAACGGTCGGTCGTCGGGCGTTATTTCGTATAGCTTGAACAACTCCTTTGAGATGAAATTGCGCTCGAAAAGTGATACCTCCGACCAACAGTTCGAGAAGGTTTCGCTGCTGGACAACCTGAGCTTTGCCGGCAGCTACAACCTCATCGCCGACTCGCTGAACTTATCCAACCTGTCGGTCAACGCCAACACGACGATCAAAGACCTGAATCTGAACTTCAATATGACGTTCGATCCGTACGCCTACATCGCCGACCGACGAAGCCCGAGCAATACGGCGGGCCTCCGTATCAACGAGTTTGCCCTCAAACGCGGGCAGGGGCTGGCGCGGCTCCAGCAGCTCAACGTTACGTTCTCCAAAAGTTTCAATCCCAGTAAAAAAGATCCGGCGAAAAAGCCCGCCACTCCTAATCCCGAGAACCCACAGGCCACTGCCGAAAACCTAGAATTCATCCGAAACAATCCCAATCTGTACGTGGATTTCGACATTCCCTGGAATGTCAATATCAACTATAACTTCGGCCTGACCCGCTATGGTCTGTCGCCCACCAGCATCATTCAGACCCTCAGCGCCAACGGCGACCTCAGCCTGACGCCGAAGTGGAAGCTGAGCTTGCAAACGGGCTTCGACTTTACGGCCCTCAGCCCGTCGATCACCACGGTATCGCTCTACCGAGACTTGCACTGTTGGGACATGTCGTTCAACTGGACGCCCTTCGCGGGTAACCGACTGCGGGCCAGCAACTATTCCTTCACGCTCAAAGCTAAGTCGTCCATTTTGCAGGATTTGAAGCTATCAAGAAGGCGCTCGTTCGTAGATCGGAGCGGATATTAAAGAAAAAAGTCCGGCATGAGTCCTTCGTCGCTCAAGTTGGAATCTACGCGGTATTTGGTGAAATCCGTTAGCCCTTCGGCTCTTAACACTTCCTCATCTACGAAAAAATTGCCCGTGCATTCGCGGCTGCTGCGGCTGAGGATGTGGTAGGCGGCATCGGCCATGATGTCGGGCGTGCGGCTGCGTTGGATGAGACCGTCGCCGCCCAGCAGTTTTTGTACGGCGGCGGTGGCGATGGTCGTGCGCGGCCACAGCGCGTTGAAGGCCACGCCCTGCTTTTTAAACTCTCCCGCCATCCCCAGCACGCACATACTCATACCGAACTTGGCCATTGTGTAGGCCACGTGCGGCGCAAACCAGCGCGTTTCCATGTTCAGCGGCGGCGACAGGTTCAATACGTGTGGGTTTTCGGCTTTCAATAGGTGCGGCAGACAAAGCTTACTGGTCAGGAATGTGCCGCGCGTGTTGATGTGGTGCATCAGGTCGTAGCGCTTCATGTCGGTTTGCAGCGTGGGTGTCAGGCTAATGGCGCTGGCGTTGTTGATTAGTACGTCGATCCCGCCGAAGGTGCCGACCGCTTCGTCCACGGCGGCCTGCACTGCTTCTTCGTCCCGAATGTCCACTTGCAGCGGCAGGGCCTTGCCCCCGGCGGCCTCGATTTCGGCGGCGGCGGTGTAGATAGTGCCGGGTAGCTTGGGGTGCGGCTCGGCGGTCTTAGCAGCGATGATTATGTTCGCTCCTTCCTTCGCCAGGCGCACCGCAATAGCCAGGCCAATTCCCCGGCTCCCCCCGGTGATAAACACAGTTTTATTTTTTAGCATGAGTTTAAACGGGTTTTATAGATAAATTTAGTGGGAAAGCCTTTTTTACGCTTTCCACTATCGAAAGGGTGGCATGATTTGTGCTTTAAAATTGGGACTTGAATCGAAGTTTCAAGGTAGCGAAAAGCGCACGATAAATGACGAAATATCTATTTAGCTTATTTTCCCTACTATTGTACCAAGGCCATGTAATAGCGGCTGATGCACTCGTATGCGAGGCGGACACCTGCGCAATACCCGCGCCTACCGTTGGGGCTGAGCGGGATTCCACTTGCTCGGGACAGCCCGTTTTGCTATGGGCGGCGGGCTGTGACGGAACGGTACGCTGGTCCAATGGCCTGGCTGGCGACACCATCGTGTCGCGCCCGGCAACTACCCGAATCTATACGGCTATTTGTGAAAAAGGCAGTTGCCAAAGTCCGGCTTCTAAATCTGTTATGGTCATCGTTCCTATTCCCGACATTCCGCTACTCAACGCCAGTCGCCTTACCGTCTGCGCGGGGGGGGGCGCGGTGCTGACGGCCAGCGGATGTCCGGGCGTAGTGGTGTGGTCTAACGGCAGCACGGGCCGCGAAATCACGGTGCGCCCCGCCCAAACGACTTCTTATACAGCCATCTGCCGCACGGACGATCAATCGGCAAGTGGCCTGAACTGCATCAGTTGCTTTGCCGAACCCATCGAGGTGAAGGTAGCCGATTCAGTGCGTCCCATTTTAGTTTCTTCCCAAAAAAGCGTTTGCGTCGGCGATACGCTTTCGCTGCGCGTCCTGGGTTGTCCGGGGGCAGTCCAATGGTCGGATGCGGCGGACTTGACCGCTTCGTTGCGGGTCGTGAAGCCAGCGGCTACTACAACGTACGGGGCAATCTGCAAAGTCGGCGATTGCGATTTTACCACCAATAGGGTGAACGTGCGGGTCGGCCCCGCGCCTGTTCCGGTGATCGCCACCGAGCGGACGGTGGTTTGTGCGGGCGAAAAGGTGAAAGTCAGGGCGAGCGGCTGCGAGGGTATCGTTACCTGGTCTAACGGGCAGACGGGTTTCGAAATCATGCTTTTGCCCGAAGCCACGCCGACTGTCAAGGCCCGCTGTGGCCAAGGCGATTGCCAGAGCGCTTTTTCCTCCGAGATTATTTTTACCATCAACCCGACTCCTCCCACCCCGTCGGTACAAAACCGTAAGAACGAATGCCCCTACGTCACGCTGGATTTGATGCTGACTTTGGAGCAAATGCCGCGCACGGCAGGTGGTCGCTACGAATTCAGGACGGCAGCCGCTACCCGTTCGACGGCGGTCGAGCATCCGGGCGTCACGGGCGCAGGGACGTATTATGTTTTTGAAAAAAGCCTGGCGGGTTGCTACAGCGACGCGACGGCGGTGACCATTACGATCAACGAGTGTTTGGCTCCGGTGCCCATCTGCGCGTATTTTCCCGGTAGCGTAAGTGTAAAAGCGGATTCGTCCGCCGGGCCGTTATGGCTCATGGCCGAAATAGGAGGCAGCGCGTCGCGCGGCGGGTGGACGACCAGCGGAAGTGGTTCGTTTAGTGCCGCCGATTCACTGCGTACGATCTACACGCCCAGCGTGAGCGACTACGCGAGAGAAATGGTAACGCTTACTTTCCAGACCGATGACCCCGACGGCGAAGGTCCCTGCGAAAGCGTGGTAGCCTCAATGGTCCTTCCGGTTCATCCGCCCAAACCCAGCGTACCCGGTGCGGTTACTGCGTCCGTTCTTCCCAAAGACAGTATTTCGGTCAATAACCAGAACTTTCCAAGGGTACTTTCCCCTACTTCCAGCCTTACGGAAGTGTTCATCCCCGAAGGTTTCTCGCCCAATGGCGACGGCATTAATGACCGCTTCGCGCTGGGCAATGTCCCCGCCGAAACGAACGTTTCCTTTGAGGTTTACAACCGCTGGGGGCAACTCGTCCACCAGGAAAACGACTACAAGAGCGACTGGGACGGCAAAGCCAACCGGGGCGTTGTAGGCGGCAGCAAGAAGGATTTGACCGACGGCACTTACTTTTACGTGATACGCCTGAGCGATGGTCGCGAGTTCATTAAGTTTTTGACCATCACACATTAAAAAGTATTCCATGAAGATGCTCACTTATCCTGTCGGATCCCCCCCCAGGGCCTTACGAAAACTAAGGTTAGCGAGCCTGTTGCTGTGGCTGTGCTGCACGCTGTGCTCCGCCCAGCAAGAAAATCCCAGCCAGCAGGCCGACCGCCTGTTTTACGCCCAAAATTATCCAGGGGCCGCCAGTCGCTACGCCGAACTACTCAAGGACCGCTCGCTGGCGAGTGACGCGCGGAAGGACGCGCTCTATAACCTCGCCTACTCCTATAAGGAATTGGGGGAGTCGGCTAAGGCCGAGAGCAGTTTTCGGGAATTGCTGGAACTGGGCGAGCCGACCGGAAAGTATCAGAATGCTTACCTCTATTACGCTCAGGCTTTGGGCCAAAATGGTAAATTGGCGGAAGCGCAGGAAATGTACACCCGCTACGAGAGCGTCAAAGCTACGCTCGGCACGGAACCCAGTACTTACCGCCCCGGTGCAACGGGCAATGGCGATACCCAAGTGACCTACCGCGTGGAACGCCTGGGTATTAACACCGATAACGCGGAATTTAGCCCGGCTTATTTCCGGGAAGGCCTGGTGTACGTAGCCGGCAAAGGCTCGAGCAGCGGCAGCACTTCACCCAACAAAGGCTATCTCGATTTATTCTATATTCCCAATCGCAACGACCTCACCGCCTCGGGTGTCATCGGGGCCGACGGCAAGCTGGTCGCAGTGAACAACGGGCGCGCGAACGCTGATGGCTCCGGCACCTACGCCAATCGCCGTCTGGGCCGCGACAGCTATACCCGCGCCACGGCTAATGACTCTCGCACGGCGGCTTCCTACGCCCCGTTGAGCTTTTCGTCGGGTTTGGGTTTGAACGAAGAGGAAAGGAAAACGACGGCAACCGTTGCCCCGGAGGAATTCAGTAAAGACCTCAACACCAAGTACCACGAAGGCCCTCTGACGTTCTCCGCCGACGGTAGCCGGGTAATTTTTACCCGCAACAATTACAACGAGGGCAAATCAAAGAAGAGCAGCGACAACGTTACCAAACTGAAACTCTACTCCGCCGACCTTCGCGATGGCGGCTGGGCCAACGTGCAGGAATTGCCTTTCAACAGCGACGAGTATTCCTCGGGTCACCCGGCCTTGAGCCGCGACGGCAAGTCGCTCTACTTCGTGTCCGATCGCCCCGGCGGGCGCGGCGGCACCGACGTGTACGTGACCCGCTTCGACTATGGCACCTGGTCGCAGCCGCTCAACCTGGGACCACAAATCAATACCAAAGGCGACGAGATGTTTCCTTTCGTGGACGAGAACGGCATTCTCTACTTCGCTTCCAGCGGCCAGCCCGGCGGCTTGGGCGGGCTGGATATTTACTACACTTCGCTCAATGATGTGAGTAACCAGCAAGTTTTTCACCTCGATGCTCCGATCAACTCCAAAGCCGATGATTTTGGCCTGATTACCGATGCCAGCCGCTCGACGGGTTATTTCAGCAGTAACCGCCTCAAGGGCAACGACGATATTTTCCGCTTTTTCCGGGAAAGCTCGCTGCACGGTTGTCGGAATTTGTCCCTGAAAGTATTCGATGAAGGCACTTACGCGCCGCTCGATAATGTGACCGTGACCATTAAGGCGCGGGGTGAAGGGCGCGATGACGAAACGCTGACGACCGACGCGGAGGGTATGATCGATATCTGTCTGGAAGCCGAAAACGATTTTTTGTTCGAGCTGGCCAAGGACGGCTACCTCACCGGAACGCTGGGCTTTTCGACCAAAGGACTGACCGATGACAAATCCACGCGGTTGGGATCGTCGTTGATTAAGTTAGATATCGTTGAACGCGACCGCGCACCGGGCCGCATGACAACAAATTCCGACGACAACAACGATGACAACAACGATTGGGAGAGCGACGATGTCATCTCGACTCCCACCCTGCGTGGCACTGTGACCGGAGAAGTTGGCAAAAGTCCCATTGAAGGAGTCAAAATTGTGCTAAAAAATGAGTGCAACGGTGAAGTTAAACAAACCGTGACCGGCCCAAGCGGACGCTTCCAATTCGAGATTACGGAGGGCTGCAATTATTCGCTGGTAGCTACGAAAACTTCCTACGGCACAAATACCAACGCCATTCGGAAAATCCCCGCCAAGTCGAAACCTAAACTCGTTTCGGCTAATATTGTCATGATCAAGGCGGGCGACCTGGTGACGCTGGATAATATTCACTATGACTCAGGTAAGTGGGAAGTGGGGCCGGACGCCGCCAAAGAACTCGATCGCCTCGTGGCTACCATGCGCAAGTACCCTTCGCTGCAAATTGAAATCGGCTCCCATACCGATAGCCAGGGCGAGGCACAGTTCAATCAGTACCTATCGGAACGTCGGGCCAAAGCAGCGCTCAACTATCTGGCCTCGAAGGGAATATCCCGCCGCCGTCTTTCGGCCAAGGGATACGGCGAGTCGCAATTGCTGAACAAATGCAAAGATGGCGTACTTTGCACCGAAGAAGAACACGAACGCAACCGCCGGACGGAACTGAAAGTCCTGTCCATTAACTAACTTGGTTACTTTCCCTAACGCTAAGATAAACATAGGGCTGAACATCGTCGGGAAACGCCCCGACGGTTTTCACGACATCTCCTCCTGCTTTTATCCCGTGGGTTGGGCGGATGCGTTGGAAGTTCTAAGCGCCGACACGCTCTCTTTTGCTTCTTCGGGATTGACCATTCCGGGCGATGCCGATTCTAATTTATGCCTGAAAGCGTACCACCTTCTGTCCAGGGATTTTGCGCTGTCCCCCGTGAGTATTCATCTGTTGAAAGCCGTGCCGATTGGCGCGGGGCTGGGTGGCGGTTCGGCGGATGCGGCTTTTACGATCAAAGCGCTAAACCAGCTTCTCTCGCTCGATCTCTCCCCGGAAAAGCAGCAGGATTACGCCCGCTCACTGGGCAGCGATTGCGCTTTTTTTATTGAAAACAAACCCATGTACTGCTTCGGCAAAGGCGATGAGTTTGAAGAAATCCCTTTACGCCTGACCGGAAAATGGATCATGCTGGTTAATCCCGGCCTGCACATTTCCACCGCAGAGGCCTACGCAGGGGTGGTACCGCAGACCCCCGTCGAGGAATTGCGTGCGCTTTTGCAGCGTCCCATCGGGCAATGGCGGGATTCTGTGACGAATGATTTTGAGAAAACAATATTCAGAAATTACTCCATTTTGCCCCAAACAAAGGAAAAGCTATACGGTCTTGGGGCGCAGTACGCCAGCATGAGCGGCTCGGGTTCCACCCTGTACGGAATATTCGACCAAGAGCCTGATCCGGCGAACAATTTCCAGAATTCGACCGTTTGGAAAGGAGAATTACACTAACGCAGACCAATGCCCACCCGGCCTAAGACTTCATCCAAAGAAAATCGCTTCACTAAGCGCCGCGAACCGCTGCATTTCCTGCTGTGGCTGGGCATTGTGAGCAGCGTACTTATTTTTACCGTTATTCTGGGAATTTACATTGTCCGTAAAGTGGGCCCGAGCTGGCAAAATACGCCGCTGCCCGGCGTGTTTTGGCTGAGTACGGTAGTTATTCTTTTGAGCAGTATCAGCTTGCACGAGGCGAAGGATGCTTTTTACAAAGAACGCTTCGCACTTTATCGAACCTGTCTGACAATCACCCTTTTTCTGGGCATGGCCTTCGTAGGGATGCAGGGCTACGGCTGGTTGCAGATGACGGAGCAGGGCATCATCATGCAGGATAATCCATCGGCGGGCTTTGTGTACGTACTTACGGGCCTGCACGTGGTGCATATCCTGGGCGGACTGATTTTTATGGGAGTATTGTTTCGCGAAGCCACCAAAAATCGTTCCTATGTGGATTCCTTCGTGTACAGCGTCAATCCGCCCAACCAGCTAAAAATACGGCTGATGACTACCTATTGGCACTTCGTGGATGCACTTTGGCTCTATCTCTTCTTGTTTTTGCTCTATCATCATTCCAACTGAGAAGCTGGAAGGTCAGCCCCGCGCTTTTAATACATGTGTTTCAACTGCGAGCGGTAAAGAAAGGCGAAAATAACGCTGAAAAAAGCCCCGCCGAAAGCCGTCATGCCGCCCAGCCAACCGCCAATCAGCACGATTGGGCCGAGGATAGCTACCGCGATGCCCGCTAAATAGAGATAGAATCCCCTCTTTTGTAATCCCCACATCAGGTACGCGCCAAACAACGTGAGCGACTCATAGACCAGCATGATAATGGCACTGAGCTGCATGGTTTCAGTAGTGAGCTGGTCATAGATCGAATCAAAAAACGGCTCCAGCATTTTGGCGCTTTCCTGGTTGTTTTGCGTTTCCATGCCTTCCTGGAATGTCTCGAAATACTGGCGGGTTCGATCCGCCGTTACGCCCGGACTCCACAGGCTGTCGGCCTGGGTCCAAAGTCCCGAGATGGCACTCAGGAAAGTCAGCATACAGATGAAAGTCAGGAATCGTGGTCTTTCGACCGGGGTAATGTTGTCAGGCATAAAAATCATGGTGGGTTATCGGGCCGCAAAAGTTGCCCATTTCGTTGAAAATAGCAAGTGTTACCACGGGCCGGGTTTTCAAACTTTGAAGATTATCTTCCGGCGATAAAAAATGTACAGAATCACGAACCAGATCAGCAAATAAATCAACGCTCCCGCCAGCGAAGCGGCTTTGGGATCGGAAAAATGCGGGGCAATCTGGAAGGTATAAAGATAATTTTGCAAGCCAATAGGGTCGGCCGACGATCCGGCGGTCGTCGAATCTAAGGGGTTAGGTACTTTTATGGCGCCCAAAGCTCGGGGAATGATACCAGAGAAGAAAAAAACCACCATCGGATTGACCCCGAAAACCAGAAATGGCGTGATCCCGCCCTTGATTTCCTTGTAGTCGATGAGGTAGTAGAGCAGCGCGAGCAACACCAAGCCGATACCCGCTGCGCAAAGTACGTACGAACTCGTCCAGAGGGCTTTATTGATGGGGAAGGCGATATTCCAAAGCAAGCCGGTCACGATTCCCGCTACACCGCCGACCAGGAGGTAGCCGAATTTCTTTTTCATGGAAAAAGGATTTGCCGTCAGCAGCGCCCCGGTCAGTAACCCGGCGATGCCCGTGCCAATGGCGGGCAGCGTACTGAGAATTCCCTCCGGGTCCCAGGTTTTGGAAGTAACCCAGAGGTGGTCGGGAATCACGAGGTAGTCCAGCCAGGCGGCCAGATTCGTGCCTTTCTCGACGTTAGCCGCCCCTACGCCCGGCACCGGAATGAGCGTCATAATCGCCCAGTAAGCCAGCAGAATCACGACGCCGACCACCGCCTGGGTAGAAACGGAAGTGGTCAGATACAACACCGAAACCACCAGATAAACCACCGCAATGCGCTGCAACACGCCGGGAAGGCGGACATTATGGTAGTCGGCAAAGCCGCCGAATGCCAGGACAAACAGCAGGACGAAAATCCCCAACGCTACATAAAGCTGTCGCTGCCGGTCGTACTTGCCAAACAAAGCCATCACGACCAAAGTCGTAATCAGCAGCCTGACAAGGAGTAGGGGCAAATCTTCCAGCCCGAAAAGATGAATTTTAGAAAAGAAATTCAGAAAAAGCCCCAGCGAGAAAATTCGCAGGAAGCGCGTCAGGATTTTCTCCCAAACCGCGCGATCGAGTACTTTGTGGGGCGTGGCCAGCACCGTAGTGATGCCGACAATGAACAGGAAGGTAGGAAAAACCAAATCGGTGGGTGTGAAGCCGTGCCACTCCGCGTGCAGGAAGGGCGCGTAAACGTTGCCCCAATCGCCGGGGTTGTTGACGATCGTCATGAGCATGATCGTCAGGCCGCGCAGGACATCGAGGGAGAGGAGTCGGTTCTTCATGGGGATTCGGTTTTACTCCCCCAAAGCAAGGAAGAATCTCCGTAACTCAAAAAGCGGTAATCGCTGGCCAAAGCCTCGTCATAAATCTTTTTCCAATCTTCCCCCACAAAAGCTGCCACCAGCAAAATGAGCGTCGAGCCGGGTTGGTGATAATTGGTAATCAGTCCCCGGCACAGCCGAAAGTGGTAGCCGGGAAAGATGAAAATCTCCGTTTGTCCGGTGATTTCGGCTAAGTTTTTTTTATTCAAAAAATCAAGAACGGCGACGAGCGATTCAGAACCTGTCGGAAGTTCGGCATCCTCAAACTGGTAAGGATACAGCTTTTCAATCCAGAATTCGCTCGTCTCCTGTCGTAGAAGCTTCACCCCAAACCAGTACAGACTTTCCAACGAACGCATAGAAGTGGTTCCGACGGGAACGATATGCTCCACCCGTTGTAGTAGCTTCTGGATTAACTCACGCGTATAAACGACCTGCTCCGAGTGCATGTGGTGTTCCTGCACGTTCTCGACTTTGATCGGCTGAAACGTCCCAGCGCCCACGTGCAAGGTCAGGAAGGTTTTCTCGATTCCTTTTTGGGCAAGACTTTCCAGCACGGTATCTGTAAAATGCAGTCCGGCGGTGGGAGCGGCCACGGCGCCTTCCTGCCTCGCGTACACGGTCTGATAGGTGTGCGTGTCTTGCGCCTCGGTGTCGCGGTTGAGGTAAGGGGGGAGCGGAATTTCGCCCAGTGCCTTCACGATGTCGAGAAAAGGCGCGTCGTTGTGCCAGGTTAGTTGCACTAGATTTTGCTCGTAATCCGCGTAGCGGGCTTCCAGCGTGATGGTTTCGCCATCGACCAATAAAGCACTGACTAAGGTTTCATCCGGTTTCCAGCGTTTTTTATTGCCGATCATGCAGAACCAAATACTTTGGCGCGTGACCAGCATGGCGTCGTTGATGATTCGGGTGGGAGACTCGGGGCTTAACAGCAGGAGTTGGATGGTTGCGCCCGTGGGCTTTTGAAAATACACCCGCGCCGGGATGACTTTGGTATCGTTGAATACCAACAAACTTTCGGCGGGAAGTTGCTCGGCAAGTTGGTGGAAGTGGCGGTGGATTATTTCCCCTTCTTCGTAAATCAGGAGTTTGGAAGCGTCGCGCGGGGAGACGGGATAGCGGGCGATGCGCTCGTCGGGTAGGGGGTAGGTGTAGTCACTGAGGTGGAGGGGGTTGTTCATGGAAAATCGGTAGGTTAACCTCACCCTGCCCTCTCCGTGGCGACGGCCCGGCTGTCAGGAGAGGGCTCTACAAGTACTTAATCCAGCGAGATTTCCGGCACGGGTGGGCGCATGAGCCGGATGGGCAGGGCGATGAAAATTACGATCAGCGTTCCGAAACCCAGGTAGAAAAGCCAGGCAAAAGAGAAAACGTCCTGTCTGAATTGATTGCTGTTCAAAGTGCCCAGCGCGAACAAACTCAGCGCGACGATGGTATTGATGGCGGCGACCAGGCAAAATAGCCAATTGGTCAGATGCTCGTCCAACTCCTCGCGGTGGTCGGTCCAGGCCCGGCGGTTGGGCAGGGGCAGCAGATTGAGTGGGACTTTGCCGACTTGCTTGGCGATGGCGCGGATAACGACATTATTAAAAATAATCAAACCCATCACGATGTAGAATATCGTCGATTTTTCCAGGTAATTTTCGGCCAGGCCCGTGGGCGCAAAGTTCACCGCCACCAGATCCGGCAAGAGAGAATACGTCCATCCCAGCGCCCCAACGACCAAAAGGATCGAGAACCAACGCCAGATTTTTATGCTAAATGTGGAAACCTTCAAGGGAGTGGAGAGATGGAAATGGACAGTTTTTTCGATTTCAATTATTTTGCAAAATTAAGGTCGCAAGCCTCTAAAACCTAATTTCTACAAACCATGAAAATATACACCAAAACGGGCGACAGCGGCACGACTGGTCTTATTGGCGGCACGCGCCTGAGTAAGGCCCACATCCGCATCGACGCCTACGGCACTGTGGATGAATTGAACGCTTACATCGGCTTGCTGCGCGACCAACCCGTAAACACAGAAAGGCGCGATTTGTTGAAGGAAATTCAGGATCGCCTTTTCACCGTCGGCTCGCACCTGGCCAACGAACCCGACCAAACCCGCAAAAAACTCCCCGACCTCCACGAAGCCGATATTACCCTTTTGGAAAGAGAGATGGACGCGATGGATGCAAAACTGCCCACGCTGCGTGCCTTTGTGCTGCCGGGTGGCCACGAGTCCGTTTCCTTCGGCCACGTGGCGCGCACCGTCTGCCGCCGCGCCGAGCGGGCAGTCGTTCTGCTGAACGACCACGAAGCCGTAGAGGAGATCGTGATTCGCTACCTCAATCGGCTGTCGGATTATTTGTTCATGCTCTGCCGGATGATGACGCAGGAATTGGGAGCGGAGGAAGTAGCGTGGAAAGCGCGGATATGATCCCCTATTTCCCCGGTATCGCAAGTTTCTCCGTCGTGGCTACTGGTACACCAAAGTCCGGGGTGCCGTCGGAATGCCAGCCGAAGGGCTGCATCCGGGGATTGCGAGCTTTGCACGTTTTGTTGGCCACCGATTTGGCGTGATACACCAGCCAGCTCTGGCCGCTTTCTGATATGAAAAAGCCATTATGGCCGGGGCCGTACACGCCATTAGCCACCGATTTCTCGAACACCGGCTTGGGCTGCTTGGTCCAGGCGGCGGAATTCATCGGGTTGGCGTTGGCCGGGGCGGTGAGCAGGCCCAGGCAGTAGTCGTCGTCCCAGCAGGCCGAGGCGGAATACACGATGCAGAGCGGCCCGTCCGCGTCGCGTTGCAAGAACTCCGGCCCTTCGCAGATTTCGCGGCCGTCGTACTTTTCCCAGTCGTGCGTAGGGCGGGCGATGGTCACCTCCGGCCCGGTCAGCGTCACGGGGTCTTTCATCCGGACGATGTTCAGCACGCTCTGCGGACCGTCGTAGGCCGAATAGAGAAAATACCGCTGCCCGTTGTGAGTCATAATTGAGCCATCTAGCCCCGTGAATTTGGTATTCATTTTTCCTTTATCCATCCATTTTCCCTGCGTTGGGTCGGCGGAGGCATTTTCCAGTACGAACACGTAGCGATTGTGGTCGCCGGGGTCAGCCTGATCGGTGGCGGTGTAGTAGAGGTACCAGCGGCCATCCAGCCAATGCAGTTCGGGGGCCCAAATGTCCTTGGAATTGGGGCCCGTGGCCGGAGGCGTCCACACGGTTATGGGCATGATCTGGTCGAGTTCGGCGAGATTTTTGGTTTTGTAAAGCAGCAGTTTGTTGCCCGCCGTATTGGTGTAGTAGTAGTTGCCGTCTTTGGTCGTCACCCAGGGGTCGGCTCCGTCGGGCAGCAGCGGGTTGGTGAAGGTCTGGGCGTGGACAGCGCTGAAAATTAGTAGTAGGGCCAGTAACAAGCTGTGGCGCTTTTTCATGCGTTTTTCGTCTTTGAAATTTAGTGATCGGGGTGCAAAATAGGTTTTTTTCTAAAAGAATTGTTTGGCGTTGGTTTGAACTCGGTCGTGAAACCGTTCAGTCGGGCCGACTCCTTTATCCTGGATTTTGGTTGCGAGGCGACAGGGTGTCAGATTCTGTATTATTTCATTTATAGGCATCAGAACGAAAGACATTTGTTTACCTTGGCCCCACAGAATGCTGTCGAGACGGAGAAGATTCTGCAAGACAATCTGATAGGAATTTATGAGATCATTAATCGCCTTGCTGCTTGCCTTACGGATATATCTGTTTAGAGAATGGATCATGTACACGCCTTTCTATGGCGTGAGAAAATTATTTCTGCAGAAGACTGTAAAAAGCATGGGTGCCAATTGCTTTTTCGCAATGGGTGTGGAAGTGAGGAACGGCAAGAATATTTGCGTGGGAAGGGGATCGATCATTAATAAAGGCGTTTTGCTGGACGGACGGGGAGGAAAAGTGACCATTGGCAGCAATGTCGACATAGCCCAGGAAGTGAATATCTGGACTTTGTCGCACGACCCCCACAGTGATACTCATGCGGCATTGGGAGGGGACATTATCATTGAGGATTATGTGTGGGTAGCATCACGAGCCACAATTCTGCCCAATATTACGCTGGCAAGGGGGTGCGTAGTGGCAACCGGTAGCGTGGTCACCAAAGATGTTCCACCGATGACAATCGTTGCGGGGGTGCCTGCCCAAAAAATCGGCTTACGGAAAAGCAAACTACTGTACGAACTCAATTATAGACCGTGGTTTCGCTAGTAAACTCCATCGCCTGCCTCCCCGTAGCCGGGCCGGAAAATCCCTACCAGCAATTGATGAGGACGGGGCTGAATGGCGACAAGCGGCTAAGGGCGTTCAGCGGGTCATCCGGCAAATTCCTGGGCATTGCTTTTACCACCCTCAAATACAAGCCGGATTACCTCCACTTCGATTGGGTCGTTTCCTATTACTACCGCCGTTGGCGTTGGCTTACCTACGCAAGCGTACCCCTATTCTGTGGCCAGGTTGTGCTGGCTCGCTGGCTGGGTGTCAAGTTGGTGTGGACGTTGCACAACTTGCTCCCCCACGATGCATCCCAAGCGGGTGTCCACCGCTTTTGCCAGCGTTTTCTGGCCCGGCGTTGCGATTGGGTGCGGGTTTTTGCCCCGAACTCGGTGGAACGAGCCGCTACTGAGTTGCGCATCCCGACAGGCAAGTTTAGGGTGGTGCCGGAAGGCGACTATACGGGAATATACCCCAATCTGATAAGCCAGGTATCGGCGCGGGAGCAGCTGTGCCTCCCGCCATCGGCCAGAGTGTTTCTGTATCTGGGGTTGATCAAACCCTACAAGGGGGTGCTGGAACTTGCCCGGGTCTTCCGGCAAACCCGGCAGCCGGGCGATTATTTGCTGATCGTGGGGAAAATCATGGGTGAGAAATACGGCGAAGACCTCAGGACAAGCCTGGGTGCTGATACTATTCTGGTAGACGATTATATTCCTGCCCATGAATTGCAAGTTTACTTTAAAGCCGCCGATGTCGTAGTGCTGCCTTTCCAAAAAATAGAAAACTCCGGCTCGGTCATTATGGCGATGGGTTTTGCCAAACCGATTATCGCGCCCGGCGTGGGCAGCGTTGCGGAAAGGTTGAAGACCCAAAAAGAATTGCTGCTCACCGATCAGAACACTTTGCAGGCTACTCTTGAAAAAGTAAGCGACTATTCCAGGGCTCGGCTGGCCGAAATCGGCGATGAGAATTACCGCTCTTTGTGCCTTTACCAGTGGGAGGATTTCGCCCGTTGCTTTATCGAAAAATAATGGAAGCTTTACAAAAGGGTATTTCACTCCAGATCAATCTTTCGCCCGCCGAGTACCCGCTGGTAAAGACAATGCTTCCCCACCAAATTGGCTTTTTTGGCGATTCGGTGGACGAAATCGTCCTGACCGTGGAAACCCGACGGAGCAAGGGGCGATTCGGTAACAACTTCGATGCCTACCGGGATTATTTTTACCGCTTCTTGGCGGAATTGAAAGCAGAGAACCCCAAAATAAGGTTAGCCGAGGTAGATTACGCCCCCGGTGTGCGCGAAGTAGTATCCCGCATGTTTCTTAATGGCAACGCTATTTTACCTGACAAAGATTACCGGGGAGGGCCGTTTTATTGCTACTTCTTCGGGCTTTTTGCTTACCGCTTTTCTACCGCGCTGCATCTGGACAGCGATATCATTCTGGGCGGGAACGGTGAGAATTGGCCCCCCGCCGCCGCAAAACTACTGGAGCGACCGGACGTTTTATTTGTAAATCCACTAGCCGGGCCACCAACCTAAAATTTCGATATAAAGCAGCGCTATTTGCAAAGAATTGACCAATTCTCGTACTTGTTTGGTAAAGTGTCGAGCCGCCTGTTTCTGACCGATCTCGCCAAACTAACCCGGTTCAAGTTTGACCTGGCTACCGTCAAGCCTTCGGCGAAAAACCACCGGGCTTATACCAGAGCTATTCTAACGGGGAATCGCTGGGAATTTCCCGAAGAAATCATGTCGAATACTATGCAGGAAAACCAACTTCATCGAATCGACTGTTGGGGCGACCATCCCGAGGCGGGCTGCTACTCGCTCCATCCCGAATTTAAGCCGCCCCGGTTTATCGAAGCCCTCCCGGACTTGCTCAGGCGGGTGCAGCAAGACGACCTTCCGACCGCCCAGCGGGGCCGGTTCAATGTTCACGACGATTTCTTTGACCTATCGGCCGAGAGAGCCGCCACGAAGCATCCGGTCAAGAAATTATTGGGAATATAGCTATTCGACGAGCCAATTGCCTCATGAAAGTACTCACTGTGTTCGGTACCCGCCCCGAGGCCATCAAGATGGCCCCCCTTATAAAAGTTCTGGGCGATACCGCCTCAGTAACCCAAAAAGTTTGTTCCACCGGACAGCACCGCGAGATGCTCGGGCCGATTATGGATTTCTTTGAAATCGTGGCCGATTTCGACCTCGACATCATGCAGCCGGGCCAGGATTTGACGGATATTACCTGTCGGATTTTAATGGGAATGCGCGGAGTATTGCAGGAATTCCGGCCCGATTGGGTGCTGGTACACGGCGACACCACTACGGCTTTGGCCGCTACACTGGCGGCTTTTTACGCAGGAATCAAAGTGGGTCACGTGGAGGCGGGCCTCCGCACGGGTAATTTGGCGGCACCCTTCCCTGAAGAAGCCAATCGTCTGCTGGTGGACCGCCTGGCGTCCGCTCATTTCGCCCCAACGCAACAGAACGCCGCCAATCTGGTGCAAGAAGGCGTCAGCCCGGAACGCATCGCATTGACGGGCAACACCGTCATTGACGCTTTGCTGTGGGCGAAAGATAAAGTGCGGCATTTTTCGGGCAGGGTGCCGCCGGAAGTGCAGGAGGTGTTTGAGCAGAATGAACGCGTCCTGTTGGTGACGGGCCACCGCCGGGAGAACTTCGGGGAAGGCTTCGTCCAAATCTGCGAAGCCCTGCAAACGTTGGCCGCGCGGCACCCTGCCCTGAGCATCGTCTATCCGGTTCATCTCAATCCCGCTGTTCAGCAGTCCGTCCAAAAATACCTTTCCGGCGTCCCTAACGTATTTTTAACGGCCCCGTTGGACTATCCCGACTTTGTTTTTGCGATGAAAAATAGCTGGCTCATCCTGACCGATTCCGGCGGTGTGCAGGAAGAAGCCCCCGCGCTGGGCAAACCCGTGCTGGTGATGCGCGACACCACCGAACGCCCCGAAGCCCTGGAAGCCGGAACCGTGGAATTGGTGGGCGCAAACAGGCAGCGAATTGTGGCGGCAGTCGAGCGTTGGTGGCACCGACCACCGTCTGGTATAATCACCAACCCCTACGGCGATGGCCAGGCCAGCCAGGCAATTGTTCAATATCTGCTGTCCGTTTTCAAGTAACGCCATCCCTATGCTCCTCCATTTCCTTTTTGGCGTAGAAATAAAGTGCAATCGCCGCATGGAACGCTTCGCCTTGCTTTCTCATTTTCCGGTTCGCCTGGCCCTGCTTTGCTCGCTGCGGGAACTGATGCTTTTTCTGGTGGGTCTGGAATACTTGGCGGGATTCCTGTTTTTTTATTTTTCGCACCAGTTGCTCCGACGCTACTGCCCCGATGCCGTTGCCCTCACCTGGCTGCTCCTGGGATTCTGCTTTATTTTTCTGGGAAAGGTCTTTCTCTGGGATACCTACGCCTACTTCGACGCTTACGCCCTGCTTTTTTTGTTGCTGGCCATGAAAAGCCGCAATCCGGCTCTCGTTTTCTTTTTTCTATTCCTGGCCTTCTGGACCGACGAGCGCTCGATCGTTGCTTCGGCTTTGGTTTGGCTGTGGCACGCGCTGCGCCCTGATTACTCCGACCAGAAACCAGCGTTTTTCCAACAGGCAGTTTTACGGCCCAACAAACCACAAGGCGCAATCCTATTAGCCGTGCTTTCCACCCTGGTCCTGCGCTGGCTGCTGGCGCATCGGTACGGTTTGCCATCGGTGGCCGGGTTTTCCCAAATATTGACGGAAGCAAAGTTCGTTCTCATCGAGCAGCGGCTGATCGAGCTAATCCCTTTCGTCACTATTTCCAGTTTTGAATCGTACTGGCTGTACATTGTGGGAGCCTTGCTTGCGTTGTGGGAGCGGTGGGGGCTAATGTTGTTTTTGTTGGCCCTCGGGGCTTCGCTGGGTGTGGCCTTTTTGGTGTACGACATGACCCGCAGCGTGATGTACGCTTTCCCGGCCATTTTCATCGCGGTCAGGATATTACTGCATGAACTACCGCCGGCAATTTTCCGACGCCTGACCTTCTGGGTCTCCGTGGCGGCCTTGTTATTTCCTACCTATTATCTTTCCCATTATATGTGGCCAATTTTTTATCCGATTGGTCAGGTTCCATTAACCGCAGGCGGACTGCTTTGCCCGTAGATTTCTTTTGCCATGACCAAGTGGAAATTCTTTCCGGCGGTGTTAATTGCGATAGCTTTATTGCTAATGCACTTCTACAATGTGTCGAATGCTTTCCGGCAGAAGACGGTGTGGACGGGTCCTTACCTCTCGGCAGCGGCCAATCTGACCTGGCCGCTCGATTTCAAAATTGATGTCGAAGAAATCAAGCGGTTCAATACCCTGGACGACACCCGTCAGGAGGATCGCTATCGGTTCAAAAAGTCAGGCAACCTGACCTCCTATATGTACAATGACATGGGCTACGTTTATCTGGTTTGGGCGGCCCGGCACATTTTCCCTTTTTTGGGTGATCAGCAGGCAGTTATTTTACTACAGGCTCTGATTCATTGGCTTTTGTGCAGCTTGCTGGTTGGGGGCAAGAGTTTTTCAAGACCATGGCGCGTTGGCTTTTTCCTGCTTTACGCAGTCAATCCGCTGGTGCTGAAATACGTCGTTTTCAACCATTACTATTTTTGGCAAGCTGTTCCTTCCCTATTAATCGTCATGCTGAGCGGAAATCGCGCCAAGCCGAAAGGATCATTATTCGGGATTATGCTGCTTCCCTGGGCCATCCTGGCCAGGATTACCACCTTTTTGGTATTTCCCATTATCCTGTACCTGATTTACCGGCACGCCAGCCGGCTCACGCTGATTCTGACGCTGCTCTACTGCTCGCTGGTGTGGGGCGCGTTTTACAAACCCTCCCAAAAAAATGGGTGGCACACCGCCTACATCGGGACGGGTGCCTACCAGAATCCGTACGGCATCGCTTTGAGCGATGAGGCCGGGCCAAAACTTTACCAGGAGCGGTTTGGCGTCGAGATTACGGGCTCGACTGGTGGCAACCTTTACGAACCCGAGATCTACCAACGTTACCGGACGCTCAGCCGGGAAGTGTTTTTAGAGCAGTTGGCGGCTAACCCCGTTTTGTATTTAAAAAATGCGGCAGTCAACACCCTGGAAGCGTTTAGCCTGGGGTATCTGTCGGGCAAGCCCGATTGGGTAAACTACATTCTGGCTTTTTCCGGCCTGCTGGTGCTGCTTTGCTTTGTCTATGCCCGACAGTGGCTATTTTTGGTAAGTATCGCTTTGCTTTCGCTCCCCTTTACGCTTTATTACCCGCCCATACCGGCCTACATGTACGGAAATTACGCCTTGCTCGGCGGTGGCTTACTTATGTGCTTTTTAAAATTACGGCCATCCAGACAGGCGAGCGTCCTTTATCTTTCCTTCAACGACGGCTCCGATATGCGAGTCAACAAGGAGGTCAGAACTATGATCCTAACGGCACGGGTGGCGTTAATGGCGCTGGGTCCCGACCCAAACCAGTGTTACGCAGCCGACTCAGCCGACCCATTGATTTTTGTAAAAGGCAATCGCAAATCGGCAAGTACACTAATTCGGTATTTTGGCAAAAGCACTTACCAGCTTCTCTTCCGGCGTTATAAGTCGGTACACCTCATCAATGAGCCGCAACTCATCGTGCTTTGGCCTTTTTTATGGTTGCAGGAAAGGGTGGTGCTGGATATTTTCGACTCTGTATTTTTACGTAAAAATCGGCCGGGGAACCAATGGCAATTGCTCAAAAGGCTGGTCTATGCGCCCGTGAGCCGCTGCCTCGTTACCGACGAAAATCGCTGGCGGCTGTTGCCTGATTTTATGCAGGAAAAAGCGCTCGTCGTCCCGAATTATCCCTACAAGAAAAAGGAGTTGCCACTTAAAGAACGCACCACTTCGCTGGTTGTGCTGTACTACGGCTGGCTGGGCGAAAACCGGGGTACCGCCACCGCGCGCGGGCTGCTTGAAGCTGATGCCGACACGAAGATAATCATGGCGGGTTGGCTGGCCGACGAGCCTTCCCGCCTCCTGACGCAGCATCCGCAAGTGGAATGGCTGGGTGTGCTGCCCCAAGATCAGGCGACCGATCTCGCCGCCCGCCGGGCCGATTATATTTTGTGCGTGTACGCGCCCACCAACGACAACAACATCAACGCCAGCCCCAATAAGATATACGATGCCATCCAAACCCGCACACCACTTATCATCAACGGTGAAGTTAATGCGGCAAGCTTTGTGCAGGAACATCGCATTGGCACGGTACTGCCCCGGTACCAGGTCGAGGACTACGGACAACTGACGGTGAAACTGCTTCGCGAACGTGCTGCTTATGTTTTCGATGAATCCCTGCGCGAGTCTTTCATTTGGGAGAGGGTCGAAGCCGAACTTCTGGCCGCCCACGGCTGGCTACCCGTAGGCTGTGAATCATGAAAATACTGTTTTGCACCAACGTATTTGAAGTAGTCGAGAACGGTCCCGTCAAGTTTGCCAATATGCTGCTTCGAATAAACGATCTCTACCCCGAACACGAACTGCGCGTTCTGACCGAGGACGTGTCCGGGTCCCGGCCTTTTGTCCATAAAGTGAATCTACCGAAGTTTTGGAAATCCTCTTTACTCAGCCAATTCGCCCGCATGTGGTTCTACCATCGGGCGGCCATGCGGGTGCGCAAAACTTTCCCCTTCGATGTTTTGGTCTACAACAATGCCCTGGTGGGCCTGTGGAGTATTTACCGGTTCAAAGCCACGGTCGGGATGATCAATGACGACAACAACCTCACGGCTTCCTGGGGTCGACTGGGTTTTACACGGCTTGGCTTAAAGCGTTGCTTGTTTCGGTTGATCGAACAAACCGCCGCCCGCGAAGCCGAAAAGATTATCGTGAACTCAAATTATTTGAGAGAAACGGTGATCAGAAACTACCGGATTTCTCCCGCCAAGCTGCACCGTCTTTATAAAGCAACGGAATTGCCGGAAATTGGGGGGACAATAGTAATGTCCTTGATCGATGTTACCCAACCTGTCCGGGTACTGTTCGTCAAGAACGACTACCGACGGGGTGGACTTTTTACGCTGACGATGGCCTTGTCGTTGTTACCCTACGATTTTGTCCTCACCATCGCGGGACCTGATTCCGTCGAACGCGAAGGTATCCTGGAGGACTTAGCACGATACCCGAATATTTCCGGTCGGTTTTTAGGGAAAATTCCGCAGTCGCGGGTGATGAGGCTCTTGAAAAAAAACCACGTATTTTGTGTCCCATCCCATCAGGAGGCGTTGGGCGTGGCTAATTTGGAAGCCATGGCGGCGGGCTTGCCCGTGGTATCCACTACGGTGGGGGGAATCCCGGAAGTGCTGGACTACGGGCATTGCGGCTGGCTGGTGCCGCCCAAAGATGCTCCGGCTCTGGCCGATGCGCTGGCCGAGTGCATCGGCCGCAACGACCTTCGCGCTATCAAAGCCACGAAAGCTTATGAGCAGGCATTACGTTTCAGTCCGGCTATTATGTTCGAGAACTTTATCACGATTCTTTCAAGCTAAAAAGTGCCTTTGAAGCAAAAAACTGTTACCAATGACCTCGTCTTTCGCTTACTGTTCCTGAACTTAGGACTGGTAATAGTCGGATACGCGCTTTCCGTTCTTACCGACAGAGGGAGTGTCGGCCTGATGCGATCCCTGAAATACCTGGTATTAGCGGTATCGATGCTGCACCTTCTGAAAGTAAATTTCAACGTTTTACGGCTCTTGTCGAGGTACATGCGGGAATTATTTTTGCTGAGCATCCTGTTCATCATTTTTGCCCTGATGTCTTATGACCCGCTTGCTTCGGTCCTAAAGGTCTTGACTTATGTGGTTCCTTTCCTGTATGTCTCTTTTGCGGTGGGATACCTGTTGCTCCGTTTTCCCACGCAGACTGTACTTCTTGCTCTGATCAATTCAGTTAACTGGGTTTATTTCATCCCGGTCGTCAGCTATTTCGTAAGTGGTGGCAAGTTCACCGATACGAACATTTACAATCCAGCCAGCCATGAAGAGGGAACTGTCTTCATCTCCAACCACTACGGGTGGGCCAGCACTATTTTTCTGTTGACGGGACTAGATTTACTCCGCAATAGGGTTCTTCCAGCGTGGCGTAAGCTTTTACTTAGCGCCGCCAGCCCCGTTGCGCTGTACCTGGTACTCATTTCGGGCAACCGAACTTCCTGGCTAAGTTTGGCGGTGGTTGCCCTGGTATTTATCTTCCGGTATCGAAGAATTTCCTTTTACTGGAAAGTCACGCTGTCGCTGCTACCGATGGCCCTGGTACTGTACCTCCTACAGGATCCGGATTCGGCGATTAATACCCGCGTTGAAAAGACCCGCATCCAGCAAAACAAGGGCGAACCAAGAGCTGAGTTATCGGGCAAGGTAGTACACTATTTCAATGAATCACCCCACCTCTGGGTCACGGGCATTGGCGTTTTTAATAAAGAAAAAGTGCTTGAAATAAGCGGCTGGTCGGGCTATCACAACTCTTACTACGAAGTTCTCTTCGGTGCAGGCGTCATCGTTTTCGCCTTTTTCTTTTACCTGATCGTCATTCGTCCCGGCTGGTATTATTTTCGTTTTTTTTCGACCCGCTATTTGTGCTTTCTGCCGCTGCTCATCATTCCCTTCTTCGAGAGCAACCTCACGGGCGGGCAATTTTTGTTCTTTCCGTGGTTTATTATGGCTATCCTGATGGGCTATTCGCGGACATTCGCTAAAATCAAAATCATTATTGAAAATTCCCGCACTCCCTAAAAAAAACGAAGACCCGGAGATTCTCCGGGCCCTGTTCACACTATACACACACTTATTATCTTAAATATCTGTATCGGTAGAATGACGATCAATGCTTCTGTTTTAAATATATTCACGGAGGCAGTCTAACAAATAAAAATATTAGTTACTACCAATTTTCCTGACGGGTTTTCGTCAATTACCGTGCCAATTTTTCTATCACGTTTATCTAACGGCAAAAATAGACAATAAATTTCTTACCGGGAAAATTTCCTACGCAAAACTTTGCGGCGCGAGCGTCCAGCCCCTAACTCCGGCTCACTACAAACCGCAAAATGTCCACCACTCTTTATGGAATCATTACTCAGTACCGATGCGCTCATCAGTATGCTCACCCTGACCCTACTCGAAGTGGTGCTGGGCATAGACAACATTATATTTATCTCGATTGTTGCGGGAAAGCTCCCCAAAAAGCAACAGGCCAAGGCACAGAACTACGGGTTGGGCATTGCTCTGGTACTAAGAATCGCGCTCCTGTTTGGCATTTCCTGGGTAATTGGGTTAAAAGAAGATCTGTTCACGATTTTTGACCACGGCTTCAGCGGGCGCGACTTGATCCTGCTGGGTGGCGGATTATTTCTGCTGTATAGCTCCACTAAGGAAATCCACCACAAAATACAGGGCGACACCGTACACCTGCCCAACGCCGACGAAGACGAAACGGCCCCAATCAAAGCGGGCGCCATGACCTTTGGCCGTGCCCTCACGGAAATGGCTTTCCTGAACATCATCTTCTCATTCGACTCGGTGCTGACCGCCGTGGGCCTGACGGACGTCGTGGCCATCATGATTATCGCCGTGATTCTTTCGACCATCATCATGATCGTGTTTGCGACCGCCATCGGCAACTTCGTCAACGAGCGACCTTCTATCAAAATCCTGGCCTTATCGTTCCTGATCATGATCGGTACGCTGCTCATCGCGGAGGCTTTCCACTACGAAATTCCCAAGGGCTACGCTTATTTCGCGATGGCTTTCTCGCTGAGCGTAGAACTGCTCAACCTGCGCTACGACAAAAAGACCTCGCCCGTCAAGCTGCACGACCGATTGGATTGACTTCATTTCGGATAAAGTAAAACCCCGGCAGAATCCAGTTCAGCCGGGGTTTTGTATTTCCAAGAAAGCTAATCTTTTGGCTTACAAAAGAAACTTTAACCTGACCACTTCCTTCTCGCCCAGGAAACGCCACTTGCCGCGCGGCAGGTCTTTCTTGTTTAGTCCGGCAAAGACCGTTCGGTCGAGTTTCTGCACTTCGTAACCCAAGTGGTCAAAAAGCCGGCGCACAACGCGGTTTTTACCGCTGTGGATTTCAATGCCGACCACCATCGCGTCGGGCGTGACGATGCCCAAGTCGTCGGGCTTGACAAAGCCGTCTTCCAGCTCGACGCCTTCCTTCAATTGCTCGAAGTCCTCGATCGTGATGGGCTTGTCGAGTTCTACCTGATAAATCTTCTTGATATTGCTCGATGGGTGCGTAAGTTTCTTTGCCAGTTCGCCGTCGTTGGTCAGCAGCAGCAGTCCCGTGGTGTTGCGGTCGAGGCGACCCACAGGGTAAATGCGCTCCGCGCAGGCCCCGGCCACCAAATCCATGACCGTGCGGCGCTCCTCGGGGTCTTCGGTGGTAGTGATGTAGTCCTTGGGTTTGTTGATGAGCAGGTACACCAGCTTTTCGGGGTTCAACAGCTTCTTGCCATACTTCACGGCGTCGGAACGCTTTACTTTGAAACCCATTTCGGTAACGACCTCATTGTTTACCGTGATTTGGCCGGAAGCGATCAACTCGTCGGCCTCGCGACGCGAGCAGATGCCCGCGTTGGCGATGTAGCGGTTCAGTCGCAGCACGTCGTCGTCTTCGTGTTTCTTGAAATCTTCTTTTTTGCGCGATTTGGGCTTCTTATCCTCGTAGTCGCTGAAATCGTAGCGCGGTGGGCGGGTGAACTTACCCACGCGGCGGCTTTCGCCTTCGGTGGCCTGCTTCTCTTTCTCTTCCTGCTCCCGGCGATCTTCGCGAGGATTGTAACGCTCCTTGGGCTCGGGGCGTTCGGGACGACTCCCGCGCGGGCTACGTACTTCGCGGGCCGGACGCTCACTTGTCCGGTCATCGCTACGGTTCGGGCGATCATCGTCGCGCTCTTCGGGACGCGAGCGGAAGGCATCGCTGGATTTGACATCACGTCGGCCCGGGCGTTCGCCACTTGGACGGTCGCGGTCGTTGTCCTTACGGGGCTCGCGGCGGGGCGCATCGTCCTCATGGCGATTACGCTCGAATTTAGTGGGCTGATAATCGGGTGATTGCAGCCGCTCGACGTCGGATCTCTTTAAGGTAGGTTTATTAAAAACCCGGTCGGCGTTTGAGCTGCTGCTACGCTTGGGCTTGTAGGCTTCTTCGCGCGGTCCGTCGCTACGGCGAGGCTTGCGCTCATCGTCGCGCCGGGCTCTCGGTTCGTAGGGACGCGGTCCGTCGTTGCGGCTGGGTTTACGCTCGTCGTCACGGCGGGCTTTGGGTTCATCGCTGCGCGGTCCGTCGTTACGGCTCGGCTTGGGGGCATCGTCGCGCCGGGCCTTCGGCTCCGCCTTGCTACGCGGTTTTTTATTATCACCAAGCTCGGGGAAAGCTTCCGAAAGCCGGGTGTATGTTTTCTTGCCCCCCGCCTTGGCCGGGCGCTTCGGCGCTGAGCCTTCATCATCAGGGCCGTCCCAACTGGATTTTTCTTCCTTTTGGGGGCGCTGGAACTTGGGGTCACTTAGAAAATCGTTTCGTTTTTTCATAGGAATGCAGTATCACTACTGGAAGTTATCTCCTCTTGCCCAACTTTCAATGGGCCTGGGATTTTAAACAAAAATAAAATGGATGTTTGCCAAAAATGGAAAGAACGGCAGGGCTGACAGTCAGAATTTTACCCACCACTTGCCAAACGAACCGCAAAGGTAAGGTATTTTTCGTGTTGCATGATTTCCTCGTTTTTTTATCCTAAAAAACACGGGTAAGCGTTAGTACCTACTATATCCCGCCCAATCCTGAAAGAACCGGGCGGCCCGAGCCGAACGAAGAACCCTGAACTATGAACGCTGAACAACCAAGGCCGATTGTCGGGACGTCCCTTTGGGAGCCTAGCCGCGCCTTCAAAGACCAATCGAACCTGAAACACTATATCGACTGGCTTTTTGTAAAAAAAGGCCTGTTCTTCCGCGACTACCACGATTTATGGGAGTGGTCGGTCACCGATGTGGAAGATTTTTGGGAAAGCATCTGGCATTATTTCGACGTAAAATCCCACGATACCTACTTCGAGGTACTGCGCAAAAGCGGCGACGACATGATCGGAACCAAGTGGTTCACGCGCGCGACGCTCAACTACGCCGAACACGTTTTCAGACATAAAACCAAAGACCGCCCCGCGCTGATTTTCCAGTCGGAGCGGCAGCCGCTCAGCGAAATTTCCTGGGCCGAGTTGGAAAAGGATGTGGCCGCCGTGGCGACCTGGTTCCGCAAGCGCGGCGTGCAACCCGGCGACCGCGTGGCCGCCGTGCTGCCCAACATTCCGCAGGCGGTAGTCGCCTTTCTGGCCGCAAATGCCGTAGGGGCTGTGTGGTCCAGTTGCTCGCCCGATTTCGGTGAAGCCAGCATCATGGATCGCTTTGCGCAGATCGAACCCAAGGTCCTAATCGTGGCCGACGGCTACCAGTACAATGGCCGTCCGTATGACAAAACCGCCGCCTTCCGCCAGCTTTTGTCCCAATTGCCCAGCGTAAAACTGCCCGTGCTGGTACCCTACCTCGACGCCGACGCCCAACTGGAAGGCACCGTTTCGTGGAACGACGTGCTGCACAGTCCCACGTCGGGTCTCGACTTCGAGGCCGTGCCGTTCGATCATCCGATTTGGGTGCTTTACTCATCGGGAACCACGGGCAAGCCCAAGGCCATCACCCACGGCGTGGGCGGCTGTCTGCTGGAACATCTGAAAGCATTGGCTTTGCACCAGAACGTCAAGCCGGGCGACCGCTATTTTTGGTACTCCACCACGGGCTGGATGATGTGGAACTATGCTCTGGCGTCGCTGCTGACGGGCGCGACACTGGTCGTGTACGATGGAGCCCCCGCTTTTCCCACGCTCAATGTGCTGTGGACCTTGGCCGAAAAAGCCAGCATCAACCACTTTGGCGGCGGCGCGGCCTATTTCATCGCCTGCCGCCAGGCCAACCTCAGTCTGCCCTCCGAGCGATTGAAGCACCTGATTTCCATCGGTTCTACGGGTTCGCCGCTTACGACCGACGCTTACGCCTGGATTTACGAATCGGTGCGCAAAGACGTGTGGCTCATCTCGCTCAGCGGCGGTACCGACGTGTGCAGCGCTTTCGTGGGCGGCAATCCGCTACTGCCCGTGTACGCGGGCGAAATCCAGTGCCGACTGCTAGGCTGCAAGCTAGAAGCCTTCGACGATGAGGGCCGACCCGTCGTGGATCAACTCGGCGAAATGGTGATTCTGGAACCCATGCCCTCCATGCCGCTCTACTTCTGGAATGACCGTAATAACGAGCGCTATCGGAGCAGCTACTTTGAGACTTACCCCGGCGTCTGGCGGCACGGTGACTGGATCAAGATCACTCCGCGTGGCTCGGTCGTCATTTTTGGCCGCTCCGATGCCACGCTCAACCGGGGCGGCATTCGCATCGGTACCGCCGAAGTGTATAGCGCGGTGGAAACTTTACCCGAAATAAAGGATAGCCTGGTGGTTTATTTGGAAAACGAAGATGGCACGGGCGATATGCCGCTGTTTGTGGTTTTGAAAGAAACAGGAACCCTGAACGACGCGTTACGCCAGCGCATCGCTTCTGCTTTACGCTCCCAGTTTAGTTCCCGGCACGTCCCCGACCGCATTGAGGAAATCGCCGAAGTACCCTACACCATCAGCGGCAAAAAACTGGAAGCCCCGGTCAAGAGAATACTGATGGGCTACGACCCGGCCCGCGTGGCCAGCCGCGACACCATGCGGAATCCCACCGCTCTGGACGCTTTTGTGGCGATGGCGGCGAAGGCACGCGTCTGACGAGCAACCTTTCTTTTTTTTTTTGCGTTATTTAGGACAAAAACCGAAACCCATGCAAGAACCTACGCCCCAAAGCGAAATAAAGAATTCCCCGCAGACCATTCGCCTACCCATCGTCATCAGCCTGACGCTCGCCGCCGGGATGCTGATGGGAGCCGTCTTTTTTAGCGGCGGCAAGGGCTTGACCGACACGGCCAAAAGCTACGCCAAGTTTCGCGAAGTGCTGATGCTGGTGGAGAACAACTACGTGGACTCGGTCAATACCGACGAATTGGTGGATTATTCCATCCAAAAGATGCTGGAAAAACTTGACCCGCACACGTCTTATTTTGCCGCCGAGGAGGCCACTGCCGCCCGCTCGCAGTTGGAGTCCGGCTTCGATGGCATCGGGGTGGAGTTCAATGTTTATAACGACACCGTGTACGTGGTAAGTCCGCTGAGCGGCGGGCCGTCCGAAACGATGGGCATCCAGAGCGGCGACCGCCTTTTGAAAGTCAACGGCGAAGACCTCTCGGGACCGGGGGCCACCAACGCAAAGGTTTATAAATTGCTGCGTGGCAAGCGCGGCACCGAGGTCAAACTTCTCGTCGGGCGCTCGGGTCTGAAAGAGCCAATGAACTTCGACATCGTCCGCGACCGCATCCCGACCTACTCGGTAGACGCCGCCTATATGGTGGACAAGGAAATCGGCTACCTCAAAGTGAGCCGCTTCTCGGAAACGACCTTCGACGAGTTCAAATCCGCGCTGGGTACTTTGAAAAGCCAAGGCTTGAAGAAACTCATCCTCGATTTGCGCGGCAATCCCGGCGGCTACATGGAACGCGCTACCAGCATCGCCGACGAGTTTATTTCCGGCAACAAAATGCTGGTGTACACCGAGGGTAAGGACACCCGCTATAACCGTAAGACCGAAGCTAAGATAAAAGGAATGTTTGAGGAAGGTCCGTTAATCGTTCTCGCGGACGAAGGGAGCGCCTCGGCCTCCGAGATTCTGGCCGGAGCTTTGCAGGATCACGACCGGGCTTTGGTCGTTGGTCGCCGGACCTTCGGTAAAGGTCTGGTACAGATGCCCATCAAGCTGAACGATGGCTCCGAACTGCGCCTGACGATCTCGCGCTACTACACACCCAGCGGCCGTAGCATTCAGAAGCCTTACGAAATGGGCAAGGGAGAGGAATACAACAAAGACCTCGGTGAGCGCTTCGACCACGGCGAGTTTTTCAGCGCCGACAGTATCAAGTTTGACCCCAAACTGCGCTTCCAAACGGATGGCGGCCGGGCGGTATACGGCGGCGGCGGCATCATGCCCGATGTCTTCGTGCCACGCGACACGAGCATGAACAGCAAGTTTTTGTTTGAGCTTTACGCCAAAAACATCCTCCGCGAGTACGCCCTGCGCTACGTCAACGACCACCAGAAGGCTTTGGGAAAACAGAGTTTCGATGAGTTTTTGAAAAAATTCACCGTCACCGACGCCATGCTGAAAGAAATGGTGCAGGACGCCAAGAAAGCGGGCATCAAACCCAACGACGCCCAGCTCGCCCGCTCCAGGTCGATCATCCTGGCCCAGACTAAGGGCTACATTGGCCGTTACCAGTGGGGCCGCCTGCGCAAGGACGGCCTGAATAACGAAATCTTCCAGGTTCTCAACCCCATCGACAACGTGTACCAGGAAGCCATGCGGCAATTCGGCAAGGCCGCCGATTTGGAACGGGGCGATTTTAGTAGTTTGAATGTGGAGAAGTGACGTAACTCGTTTAACGTGTTCAATCGACAGGAATTCCCACTGGGAGTTCCTGTTTTTTAGTATAACGGGAGCGGGGTTTGCTTTTTATCCCAAAAAAGCAAACAAATGAAAAACTTCCTTGGCCTCGTTTTTCCATTCTTTTTTGGGATAAATACCTTCGCCCAAACCGCCCCGCCCCAAAAGCCGAACATCGTCTATATCCTGGCCGATGACCTGGGCTACTACGATTTAGGCTGCTACGGCAATCCTTACAACGAAACGCCGCATCTGGATTCGCTGGCGCGGCACGGGCTGCGCTTCACGCAGGCGTACTCGGCGAGTCCGGTTTGTTCGCCGTCGCGGGCCGCCATCCTGACGGGCCGCCACCCGGCCCGCTACGGCCTGACCAATTTCATCGCGGGCAACCGCACCGACGACGCCTCGCCCGTCGATCCAGCGCCCTGGAATCCGTTTTTACCTTCCTCGGCGACGACCCTCGCTGAGTGGCTCCGGCCGCAGGGCTACACCACGGGCATGGTGGGCAAGTGGCATTTGGGCAATGGAGACAGCCTCGCCCCCTGGGCGCAGGGCTTCGATTACAGCCGCATGATTGGCCGCAACGGGCTGGACTACTACAATTATTCGATTTTTGAAGACAGTTTCAAGCAAGAATTCAAGGACGATGGTACCAAGTACCTCACCGACAAACTTACCGACTACGCCGTGGAATTTCTGGAAAAGAACGGCGATAAAGCAAAGCCAGACCAACCGAACGCGGCCCAACCCTTCTTTCTTTACTTGGCCTACTCCGCTCCGCACGTTTTTATCGTCCCGCGCGGCGATAAGCTTAGTAAGTATTTTAAAAAATACGAAAAGTTTGGGGGCAAGTACAACCCCAACTACGGCGCGATGCTGGAAAGTCTGGACGATGGCGTGGGCCGCGTGATGGCGGCTTTGCGGGAAAAAGGATTGCTGGAAAACACGTTGGTGATCTTTACTTCCGACAACGGTGGCGTCGGCTTGCCGGAGTTGGGGCCGACTCCTACCACGATGGAGCCGCTGCGTAAGTGGAAAGGCCACGTCTATGAAGGTGGCATTCGCATTCCGGCCATTGCTTTTTGGCCGGGGAAAATCGCGCCCAACCAGGTCAGCGACCAGTATTTCAGCAACGTGGACTACTTCGCCACGTTCAGCGACCTGCTGCAGCGGATTATGCCGCCCGACGAGACGGACAGTCGCAGTATTCTACCCGTGCTGCTAGGCACGAAGAAATCCCTGCCCGACCAGCCCGCCTACTGGCACTACCCGCATTTCAGCAACCAACTGGGCCGCCCCGCCGGGGGCTGCCGTCTGGGCGATTACAAACTCACCGAAAGCTACGAAGACGGCTCCACGGAACTCTACAATCTGAAAGACGACCCCAGCGAAAGTCACGACCTGTCAGCCCAGCTCCCCGACAAAAAGCGCGCGATGCTCGCCCAGTTCCGCGACTGGCGCAAAGAGGTGAACGCCAATATGCCCGTGAAGAAGTAACGGGCGGGCGGAAAAAATTAAACCGTACTTTTGGGAAAATTTTCCAAAACATGGCTACCAAGCGACCCGCCGCCCTCGGCTTTATCTTCGTTACCCTCCTCATCGACATCACGGGCATCGGCATTATCATCCCGGTTCTCCCCACCCTCATCACCGAACTCATCGGCGGCACGCTGAGCCAGGCCGCGCGCTACGGCGGCTGGCTGCTGTTCACCTACGCTTTCGTGCAGTTCCTGTGCGCCCCCATCATCGGTGGCCTAAGCGACCAATACGGGCGGCGGCCCATTCTGCTGGCCTCGCTGTTTGGCTTTGGGATGGATTATCTGTTCTTGGCTTACGCCCCCACCATTGCGTGGCTTTTCGTCGGGCGTGTCATCGCGGGCTTTCTGGGGGCAAGTTTCACTACGGGAGCGGCCTACATCGCCGACGTAAGTACGCCCGAGAATCGCGCCCAAAATTTTGGGCTAATCGGCGCGGCCTTCGGGCTGGGCTTTATTATCGGCCCGGTTATCGGCGGGCTGCTGGGACAGTACGGCTCGCGGGTGCCATTTTTGGCGGCGGCGGTGCTATCGCTGCTCAACTGGCTGTACGGGTACTTCGTCCTGCCCGAGTCGCTCAAACCCGAAAACCGCCGCCAATTCAGTTGGAAGCGGGCCAATCCGGTGGGAGCCTTGCGGCATTTGCAGAAATTTCCGGTCATTTCCGGGCTGATCGTTTCGCTGGTGTTGTTGTACGTGGCTTCCCACGCGGTGCAAAGCGTTTGGTCTTATTATACCATGGAGAAATTTGAGTGGCATGAGGCCCAAATCGGCTACTCGCTGGGAGCCGTGGGCTTGCTGAGTGCCATTGTGCAGGGCGGTTTGATCCGCATAATTATTCCCAAACTGGGCCGCGAGCGGAGCGTCTATATCGGCTTGCTGTTCAGCTCCATCGGTCTGACGCTCTTCGCCTTTGCCTCCCAGGGCTGGATGATGTATGCCTTTATGGTACCCTACATTCTGGGTGGTATCGCCGGCCCTGCCATCCAGGGGTTGGTTTCTACGCAGGTGCCGCCCAACGAGCAGGGCGAGTTACAGGGCGGACTCACCAGTTTACAAAGCGTCACGGCCATCATTGGCCCGCCGCTCATGACCGGCCTCTTCGCCTACTTCACCCGCCACGACACTTCCTTCTATTTTCCCGGTGCCCCTATGCTACTAGCCGCTGTCCTGGCGTTGATCAGTACCATCCTTGCCTGGAGAAGCTTCAAGGTAGTGGAGAGTTGAGAGTTTCCCCCTAATTCTTGCATACCACGAAGAAAAGATTTTATTTTGCGGGTCAAATTTGAAAATGTATCATGTCAGTAATTAACAAGATTAGAGAAAAATCCGGTTGGGCCGTGGGGTTCATCGGTATCAGTATTACCCTTTTCGTGCTGGGCGACCTCTTCGGTAACAACACGCTTTTCGGCGGAGGTAATAATCAGACGCTCGGCGAAATCGACGGAAAGGAGATCAATATCCAGGATTTTCAGTCGCGGATGGATGTTATGCGACAAAATTATGAGGCCCAGACGGGCCGCTCGGCGGGCGAACAGGAGCTCACCGCCCTACGCGAGCAAGCCTGGAATCAGATGATTATCGACATTGCCTACCGAAAGCAGTACGATAAATTGGGCCTGACGGTTACGGATGAAGAGAAGACCGACATGGTGCAGGGCAACAACATCAGCCCCGCCATTCAGCAAGCGTTTGCCAATCCCACGACCGGGGCTTTCGACAAGAGCGCGGTAGTCAATTATCTCAAAAACCTGAAAACGCTTCCGCTGCCGCAGCAGCAGTCGTGGGCCGATTTCGAGAAAAACCTTTATGCGGACCGTCTGCGGCAGAAGTACGAAGGCATCGTCCAAATGTCTTCCTACGTGACCAAGGCCGAAGCCGAGAAAGAATATATGGCCCAGAACACCAAGGCCAATCTGCGCTACCTCTATGTGCCTTTTTATTCTATGCCGGACACGACAATCAAAGTGACCGACTCGCAATTATCGTCTTACCTTAAAGACCACGAGGACGAGTACAAAGGCATTGATTCGCGCACCATTCAGTACGTGACCTTCTCCGTGGTGCCTAACCCGGAGGACAGCGCGACGCTCAACGACGAAATCAAAAACCTCGCCCGTGGCTTGGCCTCCGCTGCCAATGATTCGGCCTACGCCCGCATGAACTCGGACATCGCTATGCCGACGACTATGTCCTACGCCAACATGAGCGACCAGTTGAAGGCCGCCGTTTCGACTTTTGTGCCGGGTGGCGTCTATGGCCCTTATCGTGAGGGCGACACCTATTTCATCTACAAATACGACGGCACCCGTAAAGACTCGCTATCGACGGTTCGCGCCAGCCACATTTTGGTTAGTTTCGAGAACCCCTCCGACTCAGCCAAAGCCGCCGCTCGGCAGAAGGCTGAAAATATTCTGACCCAGCTTCGCGGTGGGGCCAGCTTTGAAGCTTTGGCCGCTACCAATAGCACCGACCAGGCTTCGGCGCAACGCGGAGGTGATTTGGGTTATTTCCAGAATAACGGCGGAATGGTGAAGCCCTTCGAAGAGGCAGTTTTCTCCATGAATGGCACCGGGCTGATTCCTCGTTTGGTGGAAAGTCAGTACGGCTACCACATCATCAAAGTGACCGATGCCAAGTCGAATACGCTCTACCGGCTGGCCACTATCGCCAAGACCATTGCCCCTAGCCAGGCTACTCGTGACGACGCCTACCGCAAGGCCGATCAGTTTGCCGCTTCGGTCAGTAACAAGGAAGAATTCGACGCCGCCGTGGCTAAGGACAAGTCGCTGGTAATCGCCACCGCAACGCGTATTCCCGAAAACGCCAACAATGTCAACGCCATCCAGAACGCCCGCGAAATTGTACGCTGGGCTTTCAACGATAAGACGAGTTTAAACAAAGTTTCGCAGGTATTCGAGACCGACGACCAGTACGTGGTGGGGGTCCTGACCGGAAAAACTGAAGCCGACGACGTGAAAGTGGATGATTTCCGCGACGAACTCACCGCTAAAGTCCGCAACCAACTTAAAGCCGAGCAAATCATTAGCAAACTGGGAACGGTAAGCGACCTGGAAGCCGCCGCCAAAAAATACGGTGCCGGAGCCCTGGTAGAGACCGCCGATGACGTTACGCTGGCTACGGGTCTGCTGAGTTCGGCGGGTTTCGATCCCTACGCTTTGGGTAAAGGGTTTGGCGCGAAAAAAGGCCAAAAGACTAAGCCTTTTGCCGGAGAAAACGGCGTGTTCGTGATGGAGCAACTCGGCAAAACGGACGCTCCTCAAATCGCCGACTTCACGCCCTACAAATCGCAAATCCAGCAGAACATTACAAGCCGTTCCAGCTTTCTGGTCAACGAAGCCATCCGCGACAACGCCAAAATCGTCGATCGCCGCGCCAAGTTTTTTTAGTAGATATTTTGTTTGCAATACTTTATAAAAAAAGGCCGAGGCTAACAAAGTCCCGGCCTTTTTTTATAAAGTGAAGGGTAGAATGAATATAAAATGTCATTCTTACACTTTAAAAGACATCTAATAATTCATAACTCATATCTCAAAATGGACATCCTGCTAGGCGACCGCGAATACTTCAAAGGCGTCGGAAAAATCAAATACGAAGGTCCCGAAACCGATAACCCGCTGGCTTTCCGCTGGTACGATGAAAACCGCGAGGTGGGTGGCAAAACGATGAAGGAACACCTGCGTTTCGCAGTGGCTTACTGGCACACCTTCTGCGGCTCGGGTCTCGACCCTTTCGGCGGACAAACGTTGTTTTATCCCTGGGATGAAAAGAGCGACCCCGTGGCGCGGGCCAAGGACAAAGCCGATGCGGCTTTTGAATTCATTACAAAAATCGGTGCGCCCTACTACTGCTTCCACGACCTGGACGTAGTGGACTACGGCAACGACGTGCGCGAAAACGAGAAGCGTATCAAAACGCTCACCGACTACCTTAAACAAAAGCAAGCCGACAGCGGCGCGAAGCTGCTGTGGGGAACGGCCAATCTGTTCAGCCACGAGCGCTACATGAACGGCGCTTCCACCAATCCTGATTTTGCGGTAACGGCCAAGGCCGGGGCACAAGTCAAGATGGCACTGGATGCGACCATCGCGCTGGGCGGGGAGAATTACGTCTTCTGGGGCGGTCGTGAGGGCTACATGACGCTGCTCAACACCGATATGAAGCGCGAGCAGGAACATTTTGCCCAAATGCTAAAGCTGGCCGTGGCCTACGCCCGCCAGAATGGTTTCAAAGGTAAGTTCTTCATCGAACCCAAACCCTGCGAACCCACCAAACATCAATATGACTACGACGCCGCCACGGTCATCGGCTTCCTGCGGCAGCATGACCTGCTGGATGATTTTTCGCTGAACCTGGAAGTGAACCACGCCACGCTGGCCGGTCACACTTTCCAGCATGAGCTACAGGTCGCCGCCGATGCGGGGCTGCTCGGCTCCATCGACGCCAACCGAGGCGACTACCAGAACGGCTGGGATACCGACCAATTCCCCAACGACCTCATGGAGTGGACGCAGGCCATGCTTATCATCCTCGACGCGGGTGGATTGGCGGGCGGCGGCATCAATTTCGACGCCAAACGCCGCCGCAACTCGACCGACGTGGAGGATATTTTCTACGCTCACATCGGCGGCATGGATGTCGTGGCCCGCGCCCTGCTGGTAACCGATAAAATCACCCAAAACGGGGAGTACCACAAAATCCGGAAAGACCGCTACGCCAGCTTCGACGGCGGCAAGGGTGCCGCTTACGAAAAAGGCGACCTCAGCCTGGAAGATCTCTTCCAACTAGCCGCCGAAAACGGCGAACCCGCCACTACCTCCGGCCGCCAGGAATACCTGGAAAACCTGATTAATAAGTTTATTTAAAAGCTAATAGCTTTTTGTATTAAAGGTGAAGTTGATGGCGCTGGTTTATAAAGAATCAGCACTGTCAACTGTCAACTGTCTACTCTCAACTAATTAAATGAGCTTATTAACTGTAGGGTCCGTGGCGTTCGACGCCCTGGAAACGCCTTTTGGCAAAACGGATAAAATTATTGGCGGGGCCGCCACGTACATCACGCTGGCCGCTTCGTATTTTATCAAGAAAAATAATTTGGTTGCCGTCGTCGGTGGCGATTTTCCGCAGGAAATGATCGACGTTCTGGTGTCGCACGGCATCGATACGGAGGGATTGCAAATTAAGACCGACGGTAAGACCTTTTTCTGGTCGGGGAAGTACCACGAGGACATGAACACCCGCGATACGGTGGACGTACAACTCAACGTGATGGCTGACTTCGATCCCGTCATCCCGGCTTCGTACCAGGGCTGCGAGTACCTGATGCTGGGCAATACCGCGCCGGCCATCCAAAAAATGGTGCTGGAACGCCTGGAAAAGCGCCCTAAACTGGTGATGCTCGATACTATGAATTTCTGGATGGACATTGCCATGCCCGATTTGGAAGCCGTGTTGCCACTCATCGATTTACTGACGATCAATGACGAGGAGGCTCGGCAACTATCGGGCGAATACGCGCTGCGCAAAGCGGCCAAGGTAATTATGGCCAAAGGCCCAAAAACGCTGGTTATCAAAAAAGGTGAGCACGGCGCGCTGCTTTTCCAGGGCGACCGCATTTTCTTCGCCCCGGCCTTGCCGTTGGAAGAAGTCTTCGACCCCACGGGCGCGGGCGATACCTTCGCGGGTGGCTTCATCGGCTACCTGGCCCAAACCGACGATATTTCCTTTGACAACATGAAGCGGGCCATCATTTATGGCTCAGCGATGGCGTCGTTCTGCGTCGAGAAATTCGGCAGCGAGCGGCTGGTGAATTTGACTCAGGAAGAAATCAATCAGCGGGTTATGGAGTTCGTGCAGTTGGCGAGTTTCGAGATTAGATGATTGAAGGAGGAAAGGAGAGAAGAAGGGAGCCGCTATTTATGAAAAAACGCATTGCTTTACTGGGTTCGACGGGTTCCATTGGGACGCAGGCTTTGGATGTCGTGGCGGCGCATCCCGATTCTTTCTCGGTGTCGGTGCTGACGGCGCAGAGCAACGCCGATCTGCTGGTCGAGCAGGCGGCGCAGTTTCGCCCATTGATCGTGGTTATTGGCGATGAGAAGCTGCGTCCGAAGGTGGAATCGGCGCTTTCATCTTTGGGAATTAAAGTGTACGCGGGGGAAGAGGCGTTGGCGTCGGTTGTGGAATCGGACGAGGTAGATGTGGTTTTGACGGCTTTGGTGGGTTATTCCGGCTTGCGGCCCACCATGCGGGCGATCGAGGGGGGGAAAGATATTGCGCTCGCCAACAAGGAAACGCTGGTCGTGGCGGGCGAGTTGATCACCAATCTTGCCAGGAAAAACGAGGTCGCTATTCTGCCCGTGGACTCTGAGCATTCGGCTATTTTCCAGTGTCTGGTTGGAGAAGAGCAAAATCCCGTCGAGAAAATAATTCTGACCGCTTCGGGCGGGCCGTTTCGGGGCAAAGACCGCGCTTTTCTATCTACCGTTACCAAGGCCCAAGCTTTGAAACACCCTAATTGGACGATGGGCGCGAAGATTACGATTGACTCCGCGACCTTGATGAACAAGGGGCTGGAAGTGATCGAGGCCAAGTGGCTGTTCGACCTTACACCTGAGCAAATCGACGTTGTGGTGCATCCGCAGAGTATCATCCATTCGATGGTGCAGTTCCAGGACGGCAGCATCAAGGCGCAAATGGGATTGCCTGATATGCGGTTACCGATTCAATATGCGCTGGGCTATCCGAAACGGTTACGGGCCAATTTTCCGCGTTTTGATTTTACCCAATACCCTTCCCTCACTTTTGAAAAACCGGATACCGACACCTTCCAAAACCTTTCGCTGGCCTTCACAGCCTTAGCAAAGGGCGGCAACCTGCCCTGCGTCATCAACGCCGCCAACGAAGTGGCCGTAGCTGCTTTCCTGAACGATGAGATCGGTTTCCTGGAAATAGCCGAAATCATCGCAAACTGCGCGGCAAAAGTTTCTTTCGTAAAAAAGCCTGATTATGCCGATTACGTGGCGAGCGATACCGAGGCCCGGCGCGTGGCGGCGGAGCTAGTCCATGCGAGCGTATGAGCCGCATTCTGTTGCTCAAATACCTCTCCGTCGTTCTCTCGGCGGCGCTCAAATTCGTCGCCGGACCGCTCACAGCCCTGGCCCTAGGCCTCACCTGGTACGAAGCGGCCCTATGTTCGGCGGCAGGCATGATGGTCAGCGTGTTGCTGTTTACTTACGTCGGTAAAGGAATTCAAGTGCTGATAAGGCGCTGGCGCAAAACGCCGCCCAAGCGTTTCACCAAGTCCAGTCGCATGGCCGTTCGCATCTGGAAGCGATTTGGCATCATCGGCATCGCTGTCCTCACGCCTCTACTTTTCACCCCCATTGGCGGCACCATCATCGCCGTAGCCTTCCGGGTACCCAGGCGCGAGATTTTCCTCTGGATGCTCATCAGCGGCCTATCGGTAGGAGCAGTAGTGTCCTTTGCGATGTACAAGCTGTATTTCCTGAAAGACTGGCTGGCCGGTTTTTTCTGACGTAAATAGTACCCTTGCCCCTTGACCTTTTAACCGTTAGCCAAAGTCTATCGACTCACCGGCTTTTCCACCCGCTTCGTTTTTTTCATAAAATCGCCCTGCGAGAAATATTTCTCGATCAGGCAGTACATCAATATGAAAAAATAGCGGCTGCCCATTTCCTTGATTTTTAGCTTGGATTCGCCGAATTTTCGATTTGTCCAGCTATTGGGAACAATAGCGTAGGTGTAGCCCCGCACGATGGCTTTCAGCGGCAGTTCGATGGTGAGGTTGAAGTGCGGCGAGAGGAAGGGACGGATGCCCTCGATGGTTTCGCGGCGGTAGAGCTTAAAGGCATTGGTCGTGTCATTGTAGCTGATACCCATCACCATACGCACGATGAAATTAGCGACGCGGTTGATGAATTTCTTGACTTTGGGATAATCGATCACCTTTCCGCCTTTCGACCAGCGCGAGCCGAACACGCAGTCGTAGTTTCCTTCCAGCATCCTGAAATAATACTTCACCAAATCCTCCGGGTCGTCGGACATATCGGCCATAAATATGGCCACACAATCGCCCGTGAAGCGTTCCAATCCATAACGCACCGCATAGCCGAAGCCATTTGGCCCCAGGTTGGTGAAGTAAACCAATTCGGGTATTTCTACCGAAAGTTCGTCGAGTACCCGTAGCGTTCCGTCTTTGGAATTATCGTTGGTCACGCAAATCTCGTGCGGCACGTGGTACTTTTGCAGGGTAGTGTGCAGCGCCCGTAGCGTATGCGTGATGGATTCCTCTTCGTTGTAGGCCGGAATGACGACGCTCAATTTCATGCAGTAAATGGCTGGATTTGAATCGACAAATTTGGTGATTCCGCCGGGAAAATCCTAGATAAGTGGTTTTTCCGGTTGCCCGCTTTACCGCTACCTTTGGCTGAAGCCGGTTTTGGCATTCCATCCTGATCTCGCCGGTAGATTATTTGTGCAAAAAATCCCCCAATCTCTTTTTTAAGAAAATTATGAAACGACCCCGTTCCTCGGCCAAAAAAGGCCACTCCGAAGACTTTTTCGGCGATTATCGCGACTTCTGGTGGAACGAGAGCTTTCTGAAACTATTGGCCCGGCGGCTGCAACTGGACCAATGCCACAGTCTGCTGGACGTGGGTTGCGGACAATGCCACTGGAGCAAATTGCTGGTCAATTTCCTCGGCAAGTCAGAGGAGGTACCCATGCGGGTGGCGGGCGTTGATAATGACCGCAAGTGGGCAAAAGGAAGCCGTGAGCTACGCGCCTACTTTGCGGAAAAAGGCGCAGACTTTGAACTGGAAAAATCCGAGGCCGACAATCTGCCCTACGAAGACGATACCTTCGACCTCGTTACCTGCCAGACACTGCTGATCCACGTCTCCGACCCGGCGGCGGTAATCGCCGAAATGCAGCGAGTGCTGCGGCCCGGCGGAACAATCCTTTGTGTGGAGCCTAACAACTTGGTACAAAGCCTAACGCGCAGTTCTATTTCCAGCGACGATCCCATCGAGCAAGTGCTGGATCACGTCAAATACGCGCTGCTTTTCGAACGGGGCAAGAAAAAACTCGGTCAGGGCGACAACTCCCTCGGCGACCTGGTGCCGGGGATGCTGGCCCAGGCGGGTTTCGAGAATATCGACGTACGGCTTTCAGATAAGGCCATCGCTATGTACCCACCCTACGACACACCCGAACAACGCGCCACCATGCGCCAATGGCGGCATGGCGACCGCTGGACCTCCGAAGAATTCAGCGATTACGATTATTTTAAAACCCTGGGGCCGGAGGCGCTGGAATTTTACGAAAATTACGTCCGTCAGTACGCGCATTTAGGCGAACGCACCGAGCGCTACATCGATGCCAACAAGTACCACGCAGCGGGCGGAGCAATGATGTACGTGGTGTCAGGAACCAAGGTAAATGAATAATAAAAAGCGAGAGGCCTGCCCATCAACGTTTTTCTAAGTCTTTCCATAATTGCGTCACCATCTGTGCCGTGCTCACCGACAAGTCGGCAGGAAGCAGGTAAAGTGGAAGGTGCGGCTCATAGGAGAGTAGGGCTGGAGACGCAGAAAAGTCGGTAGTTTTGGGATAAATCAAGGCCAATTTGACGCTTCCCGCGCTTTGAGCGTAACGATGCCCGTAAGCATAGAGTTGGTAGAGATCGCTCTGGGCTAGATTCCCTATTTTCGATCCATCACTTTGCACGAGTTTCCATTTCGTGTCCAGAACCCAGACATCCTCGCCCCGGCGCACCACTACGTCGGGACGTAGCCGGTGCGCGGCCTGGCCCTGGGTATCGTACAGCAGATAGTACGGTGACTCCTGGATACTGACCGAATAGTCGGTGGGCAGGTGTTTTTTTAAGCTGCGGGCTACGTAGTTTTCAAACAAAAACTGGGTTGGGAAAAGTAGTCCGGGCAGATTATTGCGGCCTCCACCGACCGCCGGGGCGGCACCACTCAGCAGCCACTCGGCCCAGGGCCACAGCCAGGTATAGTCGCGAAAAGCACGGTTTTGGTTTCGGGCCAGGCGCAGGTCCTCGCGCCAGTCTTGCGAGGCGGGGACTTCTTCCAACAGAAACAAATACTGGCGTACCTGACGGGCATTGCTACCGGAGTGAAGCCGTTGCAGACAAGCTTTGAGCAATCGATTGGGTGCGTGGTTGCGGCTGCGTTCGGCGAAGGCGACGGGTAGGCGCTCGGGATGCGTCACCAGGGCCATTGGATTGCTCCCAAGACGTAATTTGCCTTTGACAAAAGGGCGTTCGGCTTCCACGGTTTGATAGTCGGTCGGCAAGCCCCGGTGCAGCATTTTTTGGACTTTTTGCAGGAACAAGGCCGCTAGCGCGTCGGGCAGCGGAAAACGGGCCAATTGGTTCAGGCGCGCCTCGGGGAGTGGTAACAGCCGCAAATCGGGAACGGCCAGCAGCATCCGCAGCAGCGACAGCCGGGCCGCAGCGACGGATTCCGGCGAAGTGTTGGTCGTTGTTTTGGGCAAAATCTCGATGCCCGTGTTGGCGTCAACTTGCAGAAGACCTACGTAAGGTCCCACCCGCAGATACGCCCGCCCGCGCCGTATGAAGTACTGAAGCATGGGTTCGGCTTCGTCGCGCAGGGCGTATGCTTTTAGGGCCAGGAAAGCGACTTCCGGCAGGACGATGTCCGTCGGATTGGCGCTTGGCCCGTGGGTAAGCAATGAATTTTCGGTAGCTAGGTGGAGCAAGGGGGATTTTGGACGATTCTATGCTTTTTTTTTCATTCCCAGCAACCCCTCTAACTGATGGTACCCGATCCCAAAAAACTCTTTCGAACTTCGGATTTTTTCCAAAATCGCTTGCTGGTCAACTATCCTATTCCCGCGCCTTTCACCTACAATCAACACATTCTTGGGCGTGTGCGCGTCGGAAACAAACTCAAAAACCTTAGTCGCGTAGCCGTGGTATTCTAAAATCAACGCGCGAAGGCCGTCCGTGACCATCTCGGCCTGGCGCTCCAGAAAAATACCGTGTTTAACTAGGAAATCCAGCTCATTTTGGGCCTTGTGCTTCTCCATTTCCCGGCGAATCTGTTTGTGGCAGCAGGGCGCTACCACGATCAAATCGGCGTTGGCAGTGATGCCCTGGTAGATGGCCTCGTCGGTAGCGGTATCGCAGGCGTGGAGGGCAATCAGGACGTTGAGTTCGCTTTGCGGCGCGTAGCTTTCGATCGTTCCTTCTTCAAAATTCAGGTCGTCGAACCCGGATTTTTTGGCAATACCATTGCACAATTTCACCAAATCTTCTCGAAACTCGACGCCCGTGACCCGCGTGGGTTTGTTGAGGACATTGTTCAAATAATCATAGAGCGCAAAAGTGAGGTAGCCTTTGCCCGCGCCCATGTCCACGATGCTGGTTTGGGGCCGTTCGGGCAGGTTTTTGAATAAAGAACTCAGGATTTCAATGTAATGGTTGATTTGCTTGTACTTGTCTTGGGCGTTTTTGTAGACATTTCCCTGCGCGTCGGTAATCCCCAGTTCGTGCAGGTAGGTTTTGCCTTGGGCTTCGATTTTACGGTTTTTTGGTTTGTCGTGCGCCAGGGAAGGAAGTTCGTGGATGGTGGGGTTTTCTTCTTTTAAAATAAATTCTCCTTTGGCGAAATGAACACTTACATCACGTTTTAACGTGAATAGCTGGGCCGATCTGAAGCCATTTTCCTTAAGCAAAGTGCTTAGTTCTTTCACCGCTTCGTCGGGGAAGTGGTTTTTGGTAATATCATTTGTTTTGTAGCGGTACAGGAAAGAGACTTTCTCCTGCCGCTTCACGATTACCTTTTTTAGATGGAGGGCTTTTAATTCCTTTTCTTCGCCTTTATAATCGGTTAGCTGGGCTTTGATAAAGGAATTATCTTCCAGACCGGATTTGAGGAAGTCGATAAATTGATTTTCCATATACTCGTAGGGGCGGACCTGTGTGTCCGCCCAGAATGATGCTGTACAAAACTTTGTCCCTATAGCTGGCGCGAGCCGCGTATCTGTCCCGATGGCTGACGCACGCCGGGCGAACACATAGGTTCGCCCCTACGATTGACGCGTGGAAGTTTACTTTCATGTATCCTGCCGCAAGACTTCCAGCGGTGAACGCGACAGGATGCCCCGGCTGTTGGCCAGGCCAATGAGAACCGTCAGGCCGGAGACGCTCAGGAATACGAAAAGCAGCGGTATGAATTGTGGCTCAAAATCAACCTTAAAGGTGAATTTAGCCAACGCCCAACTCCCCGCTAACGCCAGAATAATGCCCGTGGCGGCGGCCAACGCGCCGAGGAAGAAATACTCCAAGGCCGTGATGGCGAAAATCTGTTTCCGACTCGCGCCCAGCGTACGCAGCAGCACACTTTCTTGCAGGCGCTGGTACTTGCTGATGAGAACCGAGGAAATCAACACGATCAGCCCCGTCAGGATGCTGAATCCAGCCATGAAGCGGATGACGAAGCCGATTTTTTCCAATAATTCGTCCAGCACTTTTAACACCAACCCCAGGTCGATGATGGATATATTGGGAAAGCGCTGCACGACCGCCCGTTGAAAATTAGCCGAACCCTCACTGGAAGGCGTGCGCGTCAGCAAGACATGAAACTGCGGGGCGTCTTCCAATACACCCTTGGGGAAAAGCACCAGGAAACTCGTCCTCACGCCATTCCAGTCCACTTCCCGCAGACTACCAATCACCGTCGTCAGCAACGCGCCCTGCACGTTGAAAGTCAGCGTGTCGCCCACCCGCACGCCGTTGCGTTCGGCGAAGCCTTCCTCTATCGAAATCGGTACCGGGCCGTTGGTGGGGGCCGTCCCCTGCCAGCGGCCCCGCTTGAGTTCCTCAAATTCCGTGAGCGTGTCGCGGTAGCTGACACGGTACTCGCGACCAAAAATCCGGCGCGACACACGGTTTGAGGTATCTTTCTGCGCAATAGCGGGCGTCACCTCATTGACTTTTTCCAGCCGCATATTCACGACCGGGACACTTTGAATGATGGGCAAGCCCTGGCTTTTGGCCAAATCAATCACTGCCTCGCGCTGATCGCTTTGAATGTCGAAAAGCAAGATATTGGGCTGATTACCACTCGTGGAAAGCGTAACGCGCTTTAACAAAAGTGACTGCACTAAAATCAGGGTACAAATAAAGGCCGTTCCCAGGCCAATAGATACGAGAAGAATGGACGTCTGATTATTGGGTCGGTGCAGGTTAGCCAAAGCCTGCCGCCACACGTAGCTCCACGAAGTAGGAAAAAACCGCTGCACCAGCCAGATGAGCAGCGATGCCATCGCCAGCAACAGCAAAAACGCCCCCAAAATGCTGGCGGTAAACACCAGCGCGTCGAGCCAACTACCGATTTGAATGTAGGTAAAAAGGAAAATGAAGGACAAAATCAGCCCGTACACCAGCCAGCGCAGTGGGTCTCGGTCGGCGGGCGCGGACTCGAACGAGGCCCGCAGTACCCGCAGCGGCGCGATATTGCGCACCGAAATAAGCGGCAGTAGCGCGAACAAAATCGAGATGATCGTTCCTAACAATACGCCCTGCCCGATGGCCGACCAGGAGAGTTCGGTCGTGAGTTTAAAGGGCAGGAAGTCTTTAAGGACAACGGGTAGGAACTGCTGAATCACGGCTCCCAACGCAGCCCCGAGGACCGAGCCCAGGAAACCGACACTCACGATTTGGATAAGAAAAATGACGAATGCCTGCGAAGATTTGACGCCCAAACAGCGCAACAAGGCAATGGAATTCAGCTTTTCGCGAATATAAATATGCACCGCGCTGGCCACGCCCACGCAGCCCAGCAGCAGGGCGATGAAACCAACCAAGGCCAAAAATTGCGTCAGATCCTCGAACGAGCGCCCCGTAGATTCCTTCTGGCTGGCGACGGTGTTGGTGTCAAAATCTTCGAGATCCAGGCGCGGCTCGAGACGCTTGACGATTTTCTCGACGTTCGTTTTCGCGGAATATTTGAAAAAGTACAAATAGCTGATGCGGCTGCCCTTTTCCTCCAGGCCTGTTTGGGCCAGGTAGCGCAACGGAATGTACACAGTCGGGGCTACCGTGGCCGAAACGCCCGTTTGGCCGGGGGCTTTGAGCAAAGTACCCGCGATCAGAAACGTGACTTCGCCAACCTTCACCGAGTCGCCGACTTTGGCGTCGTACTGTAGCATCAGAGTTTGGTCCACCAAAGCCTGGCGATTGTCGCGGAAGCTGCGGCCTGCACTGGCGGGAATAGTTTCCAACTCACCGTAGTAAGGATAGTTACCTTCCAGCGCCCGCACCTGCGCCAGCCTATTACCCCCGTTTTTGGGAAAATACGCCATAGAAGCAAAGCGCCGCTCTTCCGAGCGGTCATCGCCCAACGAATCCAGCAAAGGTATGATTTTGGCCGAGGCGGGCTGATTGCCCGAGATTTCCAGGTCGGCCCCGAGCAATGTCGCTGCTTGAGTATCGATGTTTTGGCGGAGATTATCGCCCAACGAATAAATGGCGACCAGCGCAGCGATACCCAGAATCACCGACGAGATGAAGAGCAACAGCCGCGAACGGCTGCGACGGCTGTCGCGCCAGGCCATTTTGAGCAGCCACGGGAAAGAAAAATCTTCTTTAAACTCTGGCATCGGAAACGATTTTTCCGCCTTTGATTTTCACGATGCGCTGAGTGCGGGCCGCCAAGTCTAAGTCGTGGGTGACCAGCACGAGAGTAGTGCCCGCTTGCTGGTTGAGGTCGAAGAGCAGTTGGATGACCTTCTCGCTGGTTTCGGCGTCGAGGTTGCCCGTGGGTTCGTCGGCAAAAAGAATTTGGGGCTGGTTGGAAAACGCCCGCGCCAGCGATACCCGCTGCTGCTCGCCGCCGCTGAGTTGGGTAGGGTAGTGGTGCGAGCGGTCGGCCAGACCTACTTTATCGAGTAAATCCAGCGCCACGGGCCGCACGTTTTTTTCGCCCCGCAGTTCTAGTGGTACCATCACGTTTTCGATGGCCGTGAGGGTAGGCATCAACTGAAAGTTCTGGAAGATAAAACCCACGTAGCGGTTGCGCAGGGCAGCCAACTGGTTCTCGGTGAGACCGTCAAGCTTGGTGCCGTGCAGCTCCACGCTGCCCGACGAGGCACGATCCAGCCCCGCACACAGGCCAAGTAGCGTGGTTTTGCCGCTACCCGAGGGGCCAACGATGGCCACGCTCGCCCCGGTTTCCACCGAGAAGCTGACGTCGTCCAATACCGTCAGGTCGCGCCCTCCGCTTTGGTAGATTTTGTTGACGCTTTGGAGGGAAAGAATGCTGTTCATTTTTGTGGATCGGTCCGCCGATGCGGTTGGACGTTGGATTTTGGACGTTAGATTGACTCTTTTAGTTAAAGGATGCATAACACCTAATTCATATCGGTTGTTACGCAATCAAGCGCCCAGCGTCCAACATCTAACGTCCAAAATCATTCCTTCCCCTGAATCATCGCCATCAGTTCCTCCGAAATCCCAGTCGTCGAATAGCCGCCGTCGTGGTAAAGATTCTGCATCGTGACCATGCGCGTGAGGTCGGAGAAAAGCGTAATGACGTAGTTGGCGCAGTCGTCGGCGGTAGCGTTGCCGAGCGGACTCATTTTTTCGGCAAAGGCAAAGAAAGAATCGAAGCCGCCGATGCCCGTCCCTGCCGTAGTAGGCGTAGGGGATTGCGAAATGGTGTTCACGCGCACCTTTTTGGACTTTGCGTAACGGTAACCGTAGCTGCGGGCGATGCTTTCGAGAATTGCCTTGGCGTCGGCCATGTCGTTATAAAAAGGAAACGCCCGTTGCGCGGCAATGTACGAAAGCGCCACGACGGAACCCCACTCGGCGATGGCATCCAGTTTCTCGGCCGATTGCAGCATTTTGTGCAGCGACATCGCCGACACATCCACGCTTTTCATGTACCACTCGTAGTTGAGGTTGTTGTACTCGCGCCCCTTGCGCACATTGGGACTCATCCCGATGGAGTGCAGCACAAAATCGACTTTCCCGCCCAAGACGTCCATCGACTCGGTGAAGAGTTTTTCCAAATCGTCCGTCGAAGTGGCGTCCGCCGGAATTACTTTGGCGTCGCACTGCTCGGCCAATTGGTTGATGGCGCCCATACGCATGGCGATGGGGGCGTTGGTAAGGGTAAAGGTTGCGCCTTCTTCCTTTGCTTTCAGAGCCACTTTCCAAGCGATGGAGTTTTCGTCCAAAGCACCGGAGATAATTCCTTTTTTTCCTTTTAATAAACCGTAGGACATTCTTTTGAGAGATGAATTATGAGATATGAATTACGACCTCGGGGCGCCCCGAGACGGCTGGTGCACCAGTGGGGGCGTCCGCCCTATGCCCCAAGCCAAAAGCTAGTAGCTAAACAAAACCGGATTCAATTCGCCGTCGGGCGTGGTGCCTATTTCTTTGCTGGCGAGCCAGGTTTTCCAGTCGGCTTCCTGGAAGCGGTTTTTTGGTTTGGTGATTTCCTGGTCCTGGTCGATGTAAATCACCGTCATCACCTTGCGGGCTTCGTCGGATTTGTTGGCCCCGGCGCGGTGGAAAAGCCAGCCCGCGTGGAAGCTCACCTCGCCCAACTCGAAGGGTGTCTCGTTGAGCTCGAACTGCGTGAGTTGGGTCGCCATGTAGGCTTCGCTTTCGTCACTGATTTCCAGGTCGCGGCCTATTTCCACCGACTGACTTTTTTCGGCAAAAGCCAGCGGCCCCATATTCATCGGCGTGGTTTGCAGCGGAATCCAGACGGTAACAGTTTTGTCAGTGGACAGCGGCCAGTAGAACTGATCGGCGTGCCAGGGCGTAATGCCGCCGGAAGGCTCCTTGTACAAAGCCTGGTCGTGGTACATCCGCACCCCATCCACCTCCATGAGGTCGGCGGCAATTTTAGCCAATCGCTTCGAGAAAGCGAATTCCTTCACCTCGTCGTCCTTGGTCCACAAATTCATAATTTGCAGGAAAGCTTTTTCGTAGGTCGTTCGCTCCTCCATCGGTTTGGTCAGCGTGTTGAGTTCAATGACCTTGTCCGTGATGATTTTGCCGTAATATTTCAGCACTTCCTCACTCAGGACATTTTTTAGCTTTACATAGCCAAATTCCTGATAGTAAGTGACGGCCGCCTCGGGCAGGTCGTAGGGCTGCTCCAATTCTTTGCGTAGCGGGAGTTTATCGATCGTCATGGTTCGTTCTTGTTTTTTTCAAAAATAGCGCATATTATTTTTCACACCAAAACTAAGAAGCTTCGGCGGGCGGATCGGCTTCGTAAAACTTGACGCCTTTTTCCCGCAAAAAATCCTTAATGATGTTCACGTGGACACATTGCCCCACGTTCAAAAAAGGATAATTTGAGATCCGCTGCTTTTTACCACCGATCGAGACTTCTTTATTTATTTGGTCAAAACCCAAATGCAAATGCCGGGTGGCCGACTGCATCCCGTACACGATTCCGTGTCGGTCGAAGAGCGGGCCACCGCTTTGTCCGCGCAGGCCGGGTGTGCTGAGCTCGATGCCCTCGATGCGGTTCGTCACGGGATCTCCGATCTGGCGGGTCACGATGCCGTCGATGGGAAAACTCGGGGAAGCCTGCCGCCCCTCGGTCGTCCATTCGATGTCATCAATATCCTTGTTATAACGGTAATTAGTAAACTCCGGGAAGGGATAACCCAGGCGGCAGAGCGAGCGGCCTTGCTTCACCTCATTACCATTACGTAGGAAAGTGGCGTAGCTTTGGTAGAAGGTGTTGTCGAAGCTGGAAAACTTGATGATGGCCAGATCCTGCGTAGGATGCGGCGTGATTTCCATCGTGAGTTCTCGCCGAATAGAGTTAAGGAAGTTTGGCAACAAGCGAATCACCGTCTCTTTCGTCATCCCGTGCTGGTCTTCCAGCCTTTTCAGGTGAAGCGCGTAATTCTTGTCTTTCTCGAACCGCCGCAACTCGGCTCTAAATTTCAGAAAATGGCCGTAAATGGCCTGACCGTTGATAAGCAGTTCGGCGACATGCTTGCAAGTTACTGCGCAACCTTCCTCATTCACAAAAAACATTGTTGCTGAGCCGGGCTCTATCTCTCCGCCGCCGTAATAACGCGTAATGAAGTGAATGGGACGGGTAAAAGGATTGACTTTTTCAATGGCGGTGACGAACATGGTCTTTCGAGGGGCAGAGGGAGGATGAGGGGCAAAGGGGCAAAGTTGCTGACTCCTAAACAGCCAAACCGTGCGCGTGGCCCCGTCAATAGCCGACTAGTCGGCGCGAATGGCGGCGGTCGCTTCGGTTTGGTCCCAGTTGAGGATCAGATCGGTGCCGTAAGGTTTTGGTTCAAAAAATATCTTGAAATTTTCCGTCACCTGCGGGTTGACGCGGATGGGAACTTCAATGCGGGCAATGTCCATGCCGTCGTTGTATTGGGTGCCCCATTGACCCGTTTCGCGGTTGATGACAAGCTGCCACTTGGCGGGGCCGGGGATGGACCACAACGAATAGGTACCCGCCGGAATGGAGGTGTCGGCAACTTTTACGTCATTGGCAAAGGTAATGAGTGTGGCTTCGTTGGCCCCGGTGCGCCACACTTTATCATAAGGAACGAGGGCGCTGTCGGTTTCGCGGCCAAAGATCAGACGGCCCTTTTTGGCAGGGCTACAGTATTGTATGCGAATATCCAGACCGTTCTGGTCGAACTCAGCCACGGCTTCGGGACTGAACGATTTGGTGTAGCTGCGGTAGCCGATAAAGGCAGCGGCGGCCAGAATGAGAAGAAAAATAGCACTGAAAAGTAGAACTCTTTTCTTCATATTATTCGGGACAAACGATGCGGTAAAAAGTATAGCTCACCGAAAACCCGAGGTAGTAGTAGGTATCCTTAGTGGTTAGGTCACCCTGATCGAGTTTGACGGTCGTGGTAGGAATTCCCCCCAGGTTGTCGAGGTGGTCGGTGAAAGTCTTGCGCGTACCGAACTCCAAACCGATGTTCCAGGGACGGTTGATTTGGTATTTTACGCCGATGCCGTAAGGCAGCACCCAGCCTTTGGTGGCGTAGTCCGAAGTTTTTGGATTGGGAGAAAAACGCGAGTAGCCAATTCCCCCAAAGACGTAGGGCGTCCAGTTGAGCGCAAAGCGGCGATCTTCGTAATTCAAAAAATTGTACTCCGTGACTAGGCTGGCTTCCGACAGTTTGGTGCGGAACGAAAGGTTGCGGGCTTTCTGGAAAGGGTCTTTGCTGTGGGCGTCGTCGCCCGTGATGCTGCCCCGCATGATTTCGGCCCGAAAGGTGACCGATTTGCTCACGTTATACCGAAAAAAAAGACTCCCGCCGGGTCGAAAAAAACGGGGGTTCAAGGTCGGGGAAATATCGCCTTTATAATTCAGCCCCCCCAAACTCGCTCCAATCTCCACCTTCTGCGCCATGCCCACGCTACCCGTCAGCGACAAGGCGGCTAATATAAAAACACAACGCAGCAGAATAGACAAAGAAGTTTAATTTAAAAATTAAGGAGGGTAGTTTATCAAATAGAAGGCGACTTTTCTGAACCGAACGCTCCGAAACACCCGCCTTAATTATCCACTGTCAATTGCCCATTGTCGCCACGGGGCGCCCCGAACTATTTCAAAGGTGGGCACTTGATTGGGCTGCCCAGGATGTAAATCAGGTGAATGCTCCCAGTCATATAAGTATCCTTTCGGGCCGGATTACCGCGTGATGTGCCGGGGGCAGCATATTCTGTTTGCCCGATGGCTACGAAAGGATCGATACCGGCATCGGTAATGCCGTATTGCTCAGCCAGAAATTTTTTGAGGCCTGCCGTACGGTCACCGCCTTTGCGGGCGGCGGTCGGCTCGGCAGAACGGTTAGACATGGCCCGCGAGAGGTCGTCTTTCAGTATATTGGGATCAGGATAATTGCCACTCACATCGTCAAGGTAGTCGGACGTGGTGAAACGGAAACCCAATTCCGCTGACACGTCGAAATGCTCATTGATCTTGTAGCGAAGTCCAAAACCGACCGGAATGGCTAGTGTAACAAGGGAGTAAGGTTTGGCGATGTTGTCGCCGGGGCTGCCCTGTCCTTCGGTACCGAGCGGCTGTAGCTTCACCCAGCGGTCGCCGTTCAGGTCGGGTTCACGGGCCATGGGGTTGTGGGCCACGGCAGCAATGCCCGCAAAAAGGTAGGGGCTGAACTGCGGACGGCGATCGTAGCTGCGGCTGTCGGGAATGATTTTGAAAATTCCCGTCAGGGCGAATTCCTTAAGGTCGTTTCGGAAGTGCAGGTTACGGGCAAAAGAAAGTGTTCTGCCGTTAGAACCTTTGTTCATCTTATAGTCGTCGCCCGTAATCCGCGCCCAGGTAAAAGACGCCCGTGCTCCGAAGCGCGGCGAAAAATGGCGGGTGTAGTCGGCCGTGGCACTCCACCGGAGCATGCCAAAAGTAGAGGCAAAAGGACGGCTGTAAGGGGCCAGATCGCCGTAATAGCTGGACGTGCCGATACCGACTGAAACACTGGAATAAGGAACGAAATTACTGCTTTTGAACTGCGCCGTAGCTGCTTCACTTACCAATAGCGTCAGCATGGCTACTGCCACTACCGTTGCTCTCGCTCTGCGGTTTCTTTCAAAAAATATTTGCATGAGATTAAGCCGATTTTTCGGCAAAATTAGAATAGTTGACGGTTTGTTAGGGGTATTTCTTGAAAGAAACGATATTGTTGAGGGTTTATTTGTGGGTTTATTGATTTGTTGAAGCGTTTAATCGTTGAAATGATGTTGAAACGGTCGGCCGTCGCCGTGTTTGGGCCGGTCCGCCGGTGCGGTTTAGCTGTTTAGAAGGCTTCCCTATGTGTCGTAGCGACGAACCGCTTTGTGCCTTTGCCCCTCCCTAATTCGACATTGCCTTCAACTCCTGCACTCCCTGGCCATTGCCAAGTAGCCGCTTGGCGCGAATGAAGCGGTTTTTCTCAAACTCGTCGTAGTTGGGCGCATCGGCGTTCATGCTGCTGACGCGGACTTTGCCCGAGGCGTGAATGAATTCCTGGTTGCCGATCCACATGCCTACGTGCGTGACCTTCTCGGTGGTACTCTCACCAGCTTTCGTGCCAAAAAACAGCAAATCCCCGGGCCGAAGGTCGTCGAATCCCTGACTGGTATCCACCAACTCCCCCGAATGCACTTGTTGGGAAGCGTCACGAGGCAAGACCCAGCCGTTCAGCAAATAGATGGTTTTGGTAAAGCCGCTGCAATCCACGCCTTTGTACGACGTGCCGCCCCAGAGATAGGGCAAGCCCATCATACACTTGGCCGTCCCGACCAATTTATCTTCGGAAATCGTCAGCGACGCCAGCCAGGCCGCGTAGGGCCGGGCGTCGGTTTTCGTCACGTAAGCGGTGCGACCGTCGGGATATTGCACTTGGTAAAAGCCCTCTTTTTCATCCAGTAATTTTAGCAGATCACCGGCTACGAGGTCCGAGACCGTTTGGCCCTGTGCGTCGGTTTTTTCGTAAGAAAAAGTATAGGGCGATAAAACGATCACCTTTTCTGCGGCTTCCCAGGCCGCAGACTCTGCCTTTGTCATGCGTTGAAAACCGCCCCAATCCAGCCACGCGATGTAGTGGTCGGGCGTTTGCACCAGATACCAGCCCCGGTCCTTGTCCAGCACTTTCAAGGGCATTCCCAGCAGAGCTTGCGTAGCCAACTCAGCGGCGTCGCGGGGCTGCGAGCGAATATTGGCCACCGACAAGTTCACGACGCCGTAAATCTGCTCGCCCAAGACTTCGGCGGGCAGCGACTGAATGCTGTCCTGGTATTTTAGTCCGGCATCCGCCAATTTTTTCAGCAAATCACTTTTCGCCTCGGGCAAATTTGTTTTCCCTGTAAGAATACCCTTCTCATTGGCCTCGACCTGAAAGATCGCTATCCGACGGTCGGGTGCGTACTGCTGCCGTACGTCTTCGATGGTTTTCTGCATAGCTGCCGGAGTCTGGGCATTGGCCCAACCAAGACTTAAAATCAAAGCAGTAAGTGATAGGAAGAGTTTCATAACTATTTGTTGAATTGCACAATCATTTAGAGCAAATACTTTGTGTCCGCCGGGCGGCCCCGTTTGGAACTTTGCCCCTCTCTTAAAAAACACCGAAAGTTCGCTATTTTTACCGAAAAAGAATTTTGCTCCTCCCCATGATCGCCAGCCACGACCTCACGTTTTCCTATTCGCCCCAGAAAAATTTCGTCTTTCCCGACCTGCGTTGCGCCGGGCGTGAGGCACTGCTGATTTTGGGACAGTCGGGTAGCGGTAAGACCACTTTGTTGCATTTGCTGGCTTTACTATTGCAACCGCAATCCGGCGAAATTAAACTCGACGGTCAAAGTTTGCAAAATCTCAGTGCCCGCCAGGCCGGACGGGTGCGGGCGCAGCAAATCGGCATTATTTACCAGCGCGCGCACTTTGTAAGTTCGCTAAGCGTACTGGATAATATCCTTTTGGCCAATTACCTTGCCAATAAAAATCAGGATAAAAACAAAGCCGCCCAACTCGCCGAACAATTGGGCTTTGCCGAACATTTATTCAAGAAACCCAATCAACTTAGCCAGGGCGAGCAACAGCGGGTAAGCATCGCCCGCGCGCTGATGAACGACCCGGCGGTAATCCTGGCCGACGAACCCACCGCCAGCCTTGATGACGACAACTGTCATAAAGTAGTCACCTTACTAAAAAAACAATCCCAGTCCATCGGGGCCAGCCTCATCGTCGTCACCCACGACCAGCGGTTGAAGGAGGCGTTTGGGGAGTGGCTTACGTTGTAGTTTTAAGGGGCAAAGGGGGCAGAGGCACATAGGCACAAAGCTGCTGACGACTAAACACTTCAACAACTAAGCATTTCAACAGTAATTCATCAATTATACAATTCAACGATTACACGATTACACAACCTATGAATCTTGCCAAAATTAGCTGGGCTAACCTTAAACAGAAGAAGCTGAGCAGCTTTTTGAGCGGGTTGCTGCTGGCGCTGGGGATCGGCATTATTTCGTTGCTACTGTTGCTGAATCAGCAGCTCGATGCGCAGTTTCGGCGAAATATTCGGGGCATCGACATGGTAGTGGGGGCCAAAGGCAGTCCGCTGCAACTGATTTTGTCGAGTATTTACCAGATCGATGCCCCCACGGGTAACGTGCCGCTGGCGGAAGTCAATAATTTGCGAAGGAACCCCTTCGTCAAGACCGTCATTCCGCTTTCGCTGGGCGACAACTACCGGGGCTTCCGCATCGTGGGGACTACGCCCGCCTACGTGCAGCATTTTGAAGCAAAAGTAGCCCAGGGAAAACTCTTCGCCACCACGCTGGAAGCCACGTTGGGCGGAAGAGTAGCCGAAGCCACGGGTCTGAAAATCGGTGATACCTTCGCCAGCGCCCACGGCCTGGACGAAGAAGGCGACGCCCACGGCGACACCAAATACCGGGTCGTGGGCATTCTGGAACCCAATGGCTCGGTAATCGACCAACTCATCCTAACCGACTTGAGCAGCATCTGGGCCATCCACGAACACGCCGAATTGCCGCCGCCGGGTGTCAAAGAAAACGATCCCGCCCACGAAGAACTTGACGCCGAAGCCGCGCCCCGCGCCGCTGACGAAAAGCAAGTAACGAGTGCCCTCATCAAGTTTCGCAGTCCAATGGGTTTGGTGGCCCTGCCTCGGCAAATCAACGCCAACACTTCCATGCAAGCGGCGCTACCGAGCATCGAGATCAATCGCCTGTTTTCGCTGTTGGGTGTGGGCATCGACACGCTGCGGGCGCTGGCGCTGGTCATCATGCTCATCGCCGGGGCCAGCGTTTTCGTTTCTTTGTACAATTCCCTGAAAGACCGCAAATACGAAATGGCCCTCATGCTCTCGATGGGTGCTTCGCGTACCCGACTTTTCCTTTTACTGTTATTGGAAGGATTATTTTTGGCTGTGCTGGGTTACCTCGCGGGAGTCTCACTGAGCCGCCTCGGCCTCTGGCTGTTCAGCCGCGCCGCCGAGCAGGACTTGCACTATTCACTGAACCAATTCGGCATCCTGCCGGAAGAAATTTATCTACTTGGCGGCGCGTTGATAATCGGTGTATTGGCCGCTGCCCTGCCTTCGCTGGGCGTCTATCGTCTCAACATTTCAAGAACCCTGGCTGAGGACTGAGCCGTTTCCATAAGCATCAGCCCTTGTTTCCAAAACAAAAATTGCCGTACTTTTGTCCTAACATTCAAGCAATGAACTTGTTTCCGTTTTCTCATTGAGTTCATCACTCCTATCTAAAATGAAACGTACCATTACTCTTTCAATCCTCGCCTTTGCTCTCCTCTCCTTCGCCCCGGCGGCCGACCCCGTCAAGCTGACCTGGGAAACGCTACGGGACGTGACCTTCAAGAAAAAGTGGTATCCCGACGAGTCGGTCTATATGCTCTACCCGACCTTCGGCCCGGCGGTGCAAAAACTGAAAGGCAAAGAAGTGAGTGTCACGGGCTACATCCTGCCCATCGACCTCGACGCCAATATATACGTGCTGTCGGCCTTTCCGTACAGTGCGTGTTTTTTCTGCGGTGGCGCGGGGCCAGAGTCGGTCATGGCGCTGAAATTCAAGAAGAATCCCCGCAAGTTCAAGACCGACGAGCGGCTGACCTTCAAAGGCACGCTGGCCCTAAACGCCGACGATATTTACCAGATGAATTACGTGTTGGAAAACGCGGAGGTAGCGGAATGAGAATTATGAAAAAACTACGGATTGATGACAGGGAAGAAATTGACAAATCTGGTCAGGAGCAGTCCGTTATTGCTCATCCCGTTTTTGACGAGGATTATATTAACGATCTCATTGTCAGAGCTAAGCAGAATTGGGAAGGGATTGATCCTGATGAATGGCTGCAAAGTATTCGGGGAGAATATGGGGTATAATCCTACGCTTGCTATCCTTCTCTTAATTTTAAGTCCAGAAGCACTTTACTCAGGAAAAACAAAGTCACCCATGAAATTATCATCTAAATATGTAAGCGTAAGGGTAGTCTCCACCCTCCTCCTCTTCTCCCTCACCGCTACCCTTGTCTCGGCGCAACTAAAAGTGGCCCGCCTCTTTGGCGACCACATGGTGCTGCAACGCGAAAAGCCCGTCAAAGTCTGGGGCTGGGCCAATAAGGGCGACAAGGTCGATCTGACTTTCAACCAACAAAAAGCCACCGCCAAGGCTGATGCCGACGGCAAGTGGACGGCTGAACTGTCCGCCATGTCGGCGGGCGGACCGTACGAATTGGTGGTAAAAACCAAGAAAGACGAGGTGAAGCTGACCGACGTGCTGGTCGGGGAAGTGTGGTTGCTGTCGGGGCAGTCGAACATGGAATGGCGCGTGAAAAACTCCGATAGCGCCAAGGTCGAAATCGCGCGGGCCAACCATCCTAACATTCGGCACTTCGAGGTGGCGCACGAACTGGCCTTCACGCCCGAAAAAGATTTGAACTCGGGCGACTGGAAAATTGCTTCACCCGAAACAGTGGGTGACTTCTCGGCGGTGGGCTACTTTTTTGCGGTGGATTTGGCAAAGCGGCTTGGCGTTCCCGTGGGTTTGGTGCATTCGTCCTGGGGCGGCACGCAAATCGAGGGTTGGATTAGCGAGAAAGCCATGAACGCGTCCGACGTGCTGAACTACTATCCCGCCACGATGCCCCATTCCTGGGATGAGGACGGCCAACGGCAGGAGCAGAAAATCATCGAGCGAGCCTACGGTGCGGCGGATTTCGATACCAAGTCCGTGGAAGAAAGCGCGTATCAGAAACCGGGTTATGATTTTGAGCAATGGAAACTCAAAGTAAATCCCATCAGCAACTGGGATCAAAATGGTCTGCGGGGTTTTCGGGGAACGGCTTACATGCAGCGCAATGTGGACATTCCCTCCGACCTGGCTGGCAAGCCTACTACGCTGCACTTTGGCCGGCATGATGCTCAGCTTGCCTTTTTTATCAATGGGCGAAAGGTATATGAAGGCTCAGGTTCTCAGAATATCACGCTGGACATCCCGGCGGGTACCTGGCAGGCGGGGAAAAACTCCATCTTAGTCAAGATCGGTTCGCTGGGCCAATCTGCCCGTCGGGGTATGGGTTTCCTGGGCAATGCGGAGGATTACTCGATTGAGGGAGCAGGCGAAAGTCTGCCGCTTACCGAAACTTCATGGAACATGACGCCCTCCTGGCAGGCAGCGCGTACCTACACCCACGGTGCCAACAACGCCGGCACGACGCTCTACAACGCTATGATTGCCCCGCTCGTCCCCTACACCATCGCCGGGGCGCTGTGGTACCAGGGCGAATCCAACGCCGGGCGGGCCTACCAGTACCGCAAATCGTTCCCGCTGCTAATCGAAAGCTGGCGCAAGGACTGGGGCTATGATTTTCCCTTTTTGTTTGTGCAGCTTGCCACCTACGGCCCCTTCCAAAACAGCAATGAGGGCAGCGACTGGGCCGAACTCCGCGAAGCCCAAACGATGACGCTCAGCCTGCCCAAAACGGGCATGGCCGTTACGACCGACATCGGTAATCCTGACAATATCCACCCCACCAACAAACAGGACGTGGGCCACCGCCTGGCCCTGGCGGCGATGAAAGTCGCTTACGGTAAAGACGACATCGTGTATAGTGGCCCTACTTTTAAAGACGCGCAGTTCAGCGGCAACAAGGCCATCATTACATTTAGTAATACGGGTGGCGGACTTATGGTGAAGGAAAAATACGGCTACCTCAAAGGTTTCGAAGTTGCCGGACGCGACCATAAATTCCGCTATGCCCCCGCCCGCATCGAGGGCGACAAGGTGATCGTGTCGCAGCCCGACGTGCCGGAACCCGTGGCTGTGCGCTACGGCTGGGCCAACTCGCCCATCGACGACAACCTGTTCAACGCCGAAGGCCTGCCCGCCGTGCCGTTTCGGACGGACGATTGGGAAGGGAAGACGGAAAAGGGGAAGTTTCAATAAGCGGGGACTTCTACTCTACCACCGCCAGCTTCCCCGCTACACTTTCCGAGCCGTCGGACGCGATGAGTAGCACCAGATAAATGCCGCCCCTGGCGCGGCGTCCGGTGTAATCCAGTAAATTCCAGGTGGCCGTGCCGCCTTGGGAACGGGTTTCGTACACCAGCTTTCCCGTCAAATCCGTGATTTTCACGACCGTTTCGTCCCGCAGCCCTTTGACGCCAACGAAGCCCGCGTAGCCGGGCCGCACGGGATTGGGGAAAATCGTGATGTCTTGTAGCGTGAGGGCCGAAGCCGTGGCATCGGAACGGTAGGAAACCAGGCCGTTGGATGTGTCGATGTAGAGTCGCCCGGTGGCCTCGTCGAATTGCAGCGCCAGAATGTTGTCGGAAGGCAGCGGACTGTCGGCGGCGGTGAATTGCCGGATGAGTTGCGTGCCGTCCGCGCTAAAAAGGTACAGGCCACCGCGCGTCCCGACCCACTTGCGGTTGCCCGGCTCAGTGACGATGGCCGTGCTGAACGCGTCGCGCAGCAAGCGCCTCTGGCCGAAGAGCGGAAACACCGCGTTGACCGCCCCGCCCGCAAGCAGGTTGCCCTCCGGCGCGAAGTGGCCCACACCCTGGTCGGCGGCAAACCAAACCAGGCCATCGCGATCCAGCGATAGGCTGCTGATACGGGACGAAGGCAGTCCGCCGTTGTTGGTTGAAGTGGAAAGGTATCGCTGCTGCTGCGTCGCGGGATTTTTTACCAAAATGCCGCCGCCCAAACTGTCCGGCAGGCGAATCCATTGCAAGCCATTGCGGTCCATGACGACGGAATCGGTACGGTTGTTGATTGTAGTATCTGCGACGGAGGGCGCCACCGCCATCGGACTGTACGATTGGTATTTCCCCGTAAAATTACTGACCAAACCGCTTTTGCTATCGGCTACCCACAGATTATTGGTGGCGTCCAAAATGGCTTCCTGCGGCGCGGCCAGCAACGGGTCACGGAAGGTATTTGCCTGATTCGGCGGGCTGAGGGCGACGACGCGTTCGTCGAGCGCCACCAGGAGGCGGTCGTTCGCGACGCGAAGTTGGAGTCTTTGACTAGTGGCGGGATAGACGATTTGCCAGGCGTCTTTTTCTTTTTGAAAAATGCCTTGTCCCGGCACGCCTGCGTAGAGTTTTTCTTGTAAAACTGCTATGGAAGTGAGGTTAACGGGCGCGGGTACTTTTTGCCAATTGCCGTAAAACTGGCGGTTGACATTTTCGCCCAGCGAAGCCCGTAAAATGCCCTGCGAGCTGAGCGCGAAAAGGCTATCGCGGGTAAAGGCGATGCCCAAAACGGCCACTTCCGAGCCACCGGAGCCGATATTGCGGTAGGTTTCGCGTACCTCGCGCCTAACCGGGTCCAGCACTACTACGCCAAAGGCGGTGCTGAGGTAGGCCAGGTTTTCGCGGAAAATAACCTGGTAGCTGCGGCGGTTGGCGGGCAGGTTGGGGGCGTCCCCTAGCAAGGGCCATTCGGTGGTTTTTAGTACCTTGGCGTTCTCGTCCAGTTCAAGCAGGTCGATGTTGCCGCTGCGATAGCTTAGCAACAACAAGCGGCTGTCCGGCGCGTAGGCCATACTGCTGATGCCCGTATCGTGAAGGCCGTTGATTTTAGAATAAATAAAAGTGCTGTCGTCCGTCGGGCGGTAGCTGAACAAGCCATTGTAAGTGGCGCAGAAGTATTGATCCTGTACCTGAATGATGTGTTGGGCCGAGCGGTAGTTGAAGTGCGTCTGCCAGCCGCCCAGCGGAACGCCGCCCGGCGGTACGCCGCCCGGCGAAACCTTCTGGGCCAGAATATTTATTTTACACAAAAAACAAAGGGCAAAAAGCAGCAGCGAACCAGAAATTTTCCCCATAAATCAATATCGAACGGCGGCCTTCGTTACCTAGATTGGCAACGATAACGCCAAAAAGAAACAAAACATGATACAAAAAGCGGCCTTCGGGCTGGGTATTTTGTGGATCGCACTCACCGCCACGGCCTGGGGCCAAACCGATACGAAAAAGAAATCGGGGAAAGAGCGAGTGCAAAACGCGCAGTCGAAGGCCGATTCGCTGCGGGCCAAATTACAAAAATCCACCGGACTCGACGCGCAATTGCCCGCCCTCGATCCTTCGGCCAGCCTGCCGCTGCCGGGCGGCAAGGGTAAAACGGAGAGTTTATCCAAACTGCTGGGCGAAACCATCCCCGACCTCGGCCTGAAAGCCAAGGAGTTCAAAAGCCGCCGCTCCGAACGCCGCCGCCGCGCCAAGAAAGGCCGCTTGGCCCGCGTTCAGTACGAGGGTATCCCGATGGAGAAAGTGCTGGTGAAATTTGGCAGTGGTGACCGCGCCCGCATCGAGGAATTTCACGTGCTCAAAACGCCCGAACCCATCAGCCCCTACGCGCCTTTCACCCGGTGGTATGATCTGAAAAAGAAACAGTTGAGTTCGTCGGTGATCAAAGACAAAGAGAAGTCCCTGCCGCTGCACGGACCGTACAAGCGCTATGTGGCGGGTGACCTCATCGAGGAGGGTTTTTATTACAAAGGCACCAAGGACGGCCGCTGGGTCACTTACGACGCCAACTACGATCTGATCGATAAATCGCACTGGTACCGGGGCTTCCCGGCGGAATCACGGGTTGCCTACTACGACTCGGCGCATACTAAAATCAAAGAGGTGGTACCCGTGCAGTTCGAGGAGGTGGACGGCGAGTATTTGTCGTTTTATGACGAGGGGCAATTGATGGAAAAGGGTAAGTACGACGGCGGTCAGAAAGTGGGTCGCTGGGTCGAGTACTACCAGTACCGCCGCGCCCGTAAAAAGGAAGTCCAGTACCGCAAAAGCCGCTGGGACGAGGATTTCGAGCCGTTCGTGCTGCGCGAATGGGACGACAAGGGCAAGCTCATCTACGACAGCAGCAAAGACCCCCGTGCCACCGTCGAGGTGGACGAAGATGCCGATCCGAAATGATCGTTCTCCGGGAATCTTTCCTAATTTTGGCGTCGTTTTCCCTCTTTCGCTGACGCCCATTCATGCCGTTTCTTCGTTCCTCTTTTCTTTTTTTGCAAAAAAACACCTGGCTGGCGGCGTTGCTATGCGCATTGCCCATTTTTATTTACGCCCTCGTTTTTTCGCAAATTGCCCTCAACGTCAATTACGTCGCTTTTGACGACATCCTGATTCTGGGCATTATTCCCGGCTTTGAGGACGCCACCTGGCTCGAGCGCTGGCAGCGACTCACCGATCCCTTTCCCGAGCATCGGCTGATTTTTTCGCGCTCGCTCGTGCTGCTTTCCTACTATATTTTTGGCAAAGTAAACCTCGTCAGCCTCATGGTCATCGGCAACCTGTGTTGGGCGGGCTGCGCGGGTGTTTTCTACGCGGTGTTTCGTCAGATTGACGCACCACGGTTGCGGTTGTCGCTCTGGTACTTCGTGCCGATCGTGTGGCTTTGGTTCACCATTCATTCTTTCGAGAATATGTTTTGGGGCGTGAGTTCGCTCTGCAATTTCGGGCTGCTGCTGTTTGCGATGCTGGCCTTTTACTTCGCCACGCACCGACCACAGCAGCTTTGGGTGGCCTGGCTCTTTGCTTTGGCGGCTACCTACACCTACGGCAACGGCATCGCCGTGTTTCCCGTCATCATTTTCCTGCTCTGGATCACCGGGCGGCGGCGGGCGTTCTTCGCTACCGTGGGCGTGACGCTCCTGGTTGGCTATGTTTATTTCTTAGGTTTCCCCCAAAAAACCGACAGCCTGGATTTTTCTGATTTTCAGCAGGTAAGGGAGGGTCTAGCGGGCTTCTTTGGCTTCATTGGCTCCATCGCCGCGCTGGATGCCTATACCACGCAGCCCGTACCGCTGGCTTTGGCCGTGGCGACGGGTATAGCGATGGTGGGGCTGTTTCTTTGGTTGTTTCGCGAGAACCTTTTGCCGCTGTTTCGTTCGGTGGTGGGTAAGCCGCTGCACCTCAGCCCGGCGGGGCAATTTGCTCTGGTCTTGATGGTGTTCGTGGCTATTACGTCTTTTGCTGTCATCTACAAGCGTATTCCGCTGGGGGGCTTCGATTCGCTGTTCAAAGGCCGCTACCGGATGTACACCGCGCTGGCTTTGGTGTCGTTGCATTTCGGGGCGCTGGCGTGGCTACCGCCGCTCAAACGTCGCCGCTGGGGCATGGTGGCCGTGCCTTTGGCCATCTTTCTGAATCTGGCGATTCTGTACGTCAATTTCGCCGGGGCCGTCAATAACCGCCGGACGGCCATCGTGCAGGAATTCAACGCCCGCTACAATGCCGACTGGCTGGGACTGAGTATGTTCGATATGGACCAGGCGCATTACGAGAAAATCCGCGCCTACTACCAGTCCGCCGACCCGCTGGCCGAAGGCTGGGATCCCAACGCCGACACCGACCAACTCCCCTGCGCGGGCGACTACGCACTGGACAGCTTGTTTCTTCACGAGGAGGAAATTCATGTGTACAACTCCAAAGAGTTCATCGACGCCGAACGCGACTATACCGATGGTCCCTATCTTATCCTGAAATCCGACCGCCACGTCTATGCCTCGTCGCCCAACCAACAGGGGCTACCCTTCGATACCTTCCTCAATATGCGGCGGTACTTTTCGCGTGGCTTCAGCGGGACCTTCCACCAAGCCAACGTCGAACCGGGACGGTACAAAATTTATGTTCTAATCCGTCGGGACGGGAAGAACGCGGTGTACTGTACGGGAAGAGAATGGGTGGAAGATTAGGCCTACTGAAACAACGACAACTTATCCAATGGAAGAAAACGATTCCGATTACCAGCACGGCTACACGAGTGGCGTCGAGAACCTCGGCCGGGAGGCCTACGAGGCGTATTTGTCGAGCCAGGTCAGTCACGAGTGGGTGACGGAGCGGCTGGACGAGAAGAAAAGGGACCTGGGGATGCTGGAAGTGACGCGGCAGGTGACGCTGGGCCGACGAAAGGAGGCCTTCGACCGCCTACAAACGCATCTGCTGGGTGTTCACGAATCGTCCAAACAGGCTCGGGAAATCCAGGACCGCGTAACCGAAACCGAACAGGAAACCACGCGACTGACCGATAAGCGTAACGCCGCCGCCACGCACTACTCGCTTTTGGCCGGGTTCATTTTTCTGGTGGCTGGCCTTTCGTTCCTGTTCGGCGACCTGATCATCTCGCACGAAATCGTGGCCTACGCCCTCAATATCCGCAATTCTAACGAGGCCTGGGCCTTCGCCGTGGGCCTGGCGATGGTCTCCATCCTGCTCAAACCCACCTACGACCGCCTGATCGAAGGCCCCTACCAAACCGATGACTCGCCCCGCATTAAAAAACGCTACGGACGTTTCAAGGTGACGCTGTCCGTGTTTGCGCTGGCTACTTTGCTGGTGCTGGGCTGGTTTCGCTACGAAGCCTACCGCACCGATAAGTTGAAGGAGGCCATCAACAAATCCATCAAAAACCTGCAACTCAACGCCGTGGACCCGCTGACGGGCGCGCCAGTCAGTAGCCCCGAACTGACCAACCAAATCGAAGCCGCTCTGCGCGACTCCGACAACCTGAGCCTGATGCTGGTGAACAGCCCGTGGGCGTTGCTGTCGTTCGTGCTGAGTGGCGTGCTGTTCGCCATCGCCGGGGCAGTGTCGCTGGGCATGGCGATTCCGGTGTTGCAGAGTTTCTGGTACCGCTGGCTGCAAATCGACCCGCGCCTGGGACGTCTGCGCCGCCGCCGCAAGCGGCTGGTGAAAGAACTGACCGCCCTGGAAAAAGTAATTTCCCAGCAAATGATCCAAAAAAATATCATGGAAAACGACCTGGCCGTGCTGCCCGAACTTGATGATCTGAAGCAGCAGGAAAAGGCCCTCCGCCGCGAAATCGAAGACCTGGAAGAAGAACGCAAACTCGCCCTGATCGACAGCCGCACCCAAGCCTACAACGACGGCCACGCCCGCGGCGAAGTGGCCCGCCACCTCATGAGCGACGAGGAATACGAACAATGGCGCAATAGTCAGCTAACGGCTTCCAACCCCGCGCTGCGTACTAAGTCTGCGGCCTCCGACCGTGCGGTGCCGCGTACGCGTAGTTCGGGGATGCGGCCGTATCAGGCGATTCGGAAGGCGATTACGGATGGGTTGGAGGGGGAGGGTTCTTCTTCGGTCTTATAGTCCTGCCTCTAAGGATTTTCTTTTAACGGTTTCTTTATTCCCTTCGAGATAAGTTGGATATTGTCGTTCGTCACGCCGTAATGGGCTGCCAGATTTTCCCATTCGCTCAGGGCGGCCCGAACTTCTTCAAATATATGAATCGCTTGATTCTGGGAGAGGTCCGCGTGTGGGGCCAATCTCAGTAAGTCAGTTTTGCCGGGATGCCGTCCTTCACCCGCCACCAACATGCTTTGCTGACCGGCCGGGCCGGAGGAGAATGTCAGGTCATAAGCCGGCGAAACCCGCCATATTCCTTTTTCATCCATCAGGAAGGAGAAGTTTTTCGAATGGTCATCCCGATTGTGGGCCAAAACGTTGAACACGGCGTAGCGATAAATTTTCTGTGCCTGACGCACGTCTTTGGTAAGCCACAAGGTCGCTTTGATCAAGTCTTCGTAATCCAGAGCCGGGGTTCTGAAATCCGAGTGCAAAAGTCCGCAGGCCGTGTGGACGTGGCGTTTCTTTCCTTCGGAGAGTCGGTCGAAACGCTTCGCGGCGAAGTATCCGGCATTGCCTTTACCTTCGAACAAGTGGCAATCAGGCAGATCTAATCCGGCCTTTGCAGCCATTAGATTATACACGTATTCGATGGCCCCCGCATCGAGACCATCCCTCGAATTGCCAAACTTGACGATCCACGGCGCAAAACCGATAGGCAGATCCTCATCCGCTTGAATGATAGAATTCTCGCCCGGATTGAACGCGATAAGGGCCTTGGGCCGCGCGCCGGCGGAAGACCCGTTCAGATGGATGAGGTCTTCCAGCACATCGCTGCTTTCACCGCGCAAAACCGCCTTCGTTTGTGCACTTAACTCATCCAAATCAAGGGTTCCAACCGAGGGGAACTCGCCGTAATCGGGAATATAGGTCAACGCACCCATACCCGTTTTACCCACGTAAGCCAGACGATCCAGAGGAGAAAACGTTTCGGGCAACACCCCACTGGCGCGCAACAATCGGTCCAGCAGCAAACGCCCCCAGCCATCGGGCAGACTGTCGTTGAAAACGCCCGGCAGTCCTTCGAAGAGCGAAGGTTCAAAGGAAAAGGTACCCGCTTTCAAAGGGAGCTTATAGGGCGAGAGCGGCAATCCGGCATCCAGAAATTCGGGATCGTACTCGAAATAAATCCGGCCATCGTCCGGCACCAGACGACCCACGGACAGAATGGATTGGTGGCCAAAGTCCAGTGCTACGCGGAGTAGTTCTACGGGTTTGGAATTGCGTTTCATGAGTTACGTACGCGCTTTCGGGTAGTCTTCTTCGGACTGTCCCTAACCTTACTTTTAAGGATCTCGTCGATGCTTTTGGCGGTATGCAGCTTTTGCTCGATGCCCTGCAAAATGGCCTCTGTCAGATCCAGCACGAAAGCCAGCTTAATGAATGACTCCAAAGAAATCTGCCCGGTCTGCTCGAATTTACGTACCACCGAAAGACTGACGTTGGATTTTTCGGCGAGCTGGTTTTGGGTCAGGTTCTCTTTTACCCTGCGTTGCCGAAGTAGGGTGGGGAGTTTGAACAGTACGTCGCGGGGAGTGATAAATACCATTATTATAATGATTATAACGTAAAATTGGTGATAATTACTACAATTATGGTGATAATAAATGATTTTCCCAATGTTATCAACTTGTTAAGCAGACAGCTATCTTTTCCAAAATGTGGTTTACTCTATTTTGTTCAGATCTTTCCAGATTTGCGCTGATCCACTCCCTCCTGTATCGGTTGTCGAGCAGGTTTTGTAATTCTCCCAGAATGTACTTCTTCACCGGTTCATCGGCTTGAGCGATTTCCTGCCAGATAGTGATCCTGTTGTTAAGCAGGTAAACAATATCCTCAAAATCGGTGCTGGTTCTTCCGTCGTTTTTTCCCGTCCTGTGAAGGCGTCAAATTTAGAGGCGAGGAAATACTCCGGCCTAAAAAGCTTTATAACAGAGTTTTGGCCCAGATCGTAGATTTGAGCGGTTGCGTAGCCAAGTTTGTACCATCTATTGCTGAATCCCAAAATTTCCTCCGAAGTCGGCATGACATCTACGGTGATGCCGTTGATACTGTATCGGCAAATCACTCCCGAGGCAAGGTCATTGATAAACCCTTTGGCCCGTAGCTTCTCCTCGATAGCCGCGTATGCCCTGTAATTGGCTAATTCGATCAGAATATCGACATCGTCGGTGGGCCTAATCTCTTCGGCCAAGCGGTCGGCGTACAGCGAGACCACCGCTCCGCCCACAAACACAACGCTGTCGTTCAGTTCTTCGAGCGCGTAGCTAACGGCCCTGATTCGCGAGATGTTATTGTGCTGGTTCGCCAAGAATAGAGTTTTTAAGTTCCTGTACCGCCTGGTTGACCTCACGGCTTCTGCCCACTCGAATGATGTCGATGCTAACCAGCATTTTGTAAAGCAGCGGGTCTTCCTGCGCCGCTTTTACCGCCCCTTTGTACAATGGTTCGATAGCCTGACCGCGCAAATCGCCGTCCGCACTTGCCCACACGTAGTTAGCTTCTGTGACAAACTTGGACTTGTAGAAAGGATGGGAATGCGCGGTGGCTATGCCCGTTACGACGGGGCCGGGAGATTGGGGAAAAACGTAGGGCAGCCCGAATTGAATGAATTCCATCAGCGATTCCCGGAATACCTCCCGTCGCTCCTGGTCGATCAGCCCGGCTAGGCTGCTCCGATTCAGCGACTCCGAAACTTCGGAAATACTGATGGACAATGCCGCCGACAGGTCACGGTACTGCCAGGGCTTTTCCTCATAAGAAAGTATTTTTAACAGGATCACGATGTCCTGAGGTCTCATGCCGTTGTGCGCTCTCATGGGGTGAAGGTAAATGTTTTGTTCTTTGTTTGCAAATCGCGAACAAAGAACGAGAAAATGCTTTTGCGGGTGGAGAACATTAGGATGGTTGATGCAGATCGGAAGGGGTGGGAAGACTGTAAATGGTATAGTGGCGTCGGTCTTCGTCGCGTTTCAAACGCGAGGTGATGCAACCGCGCGGCGAACCGTACCGATCTCTAATCGGTGTTAGCAGCGGACCCGAAGAAGAACAAATGGGCCTGCCGGAAATGATTTTGGTGTATCAAGGTGCAAGAGACGAAAACACGATCACTTGGGCAAAATTTTCGGATGCCACGAGTGAAGAGATGAGCTATACCAAGGTAATGTACCCAATGGCATCAGGTGATCTGCTAGAAAGCATCTACATCAACATGGATAGCAGCGTCATTAAATCCTACCTGTCAAAGTGCAAAACCTCTGAGCAAATCGAGGTGGCTAACCGGAAGTACTATACCTCGATTTTCTTTCACGTGCTTTTTCTTTACACGATTTCAAGAAATAGGAAGTACGAGTTTGCGCAGACAGCGGGTGAGGACAGATACAATCAAAGTAAAGAGACAGAGCTTGCTGCTTAATCGAAAGATACTTTTGATACTCACTACACTTCATTCATCTTGAATTTCGGAATGAATGACATCATGGAAGGATTAGCCTAGTTTGTAAGAACCTGTCTGTAAAATTGAAGGGAAGCGGATAAATATATCCATAATCCACCTCAGACATGCCGGAGGCATCGACCGTTAATAGCACCATAATCTTTATATAGCCCCTTCACCCCGGAGGGGTCGACCTCTCCGGGGTGAAGGGGCTTGGTGGTTCGTAGCTTTTCTATTAACGGCTGATCCCTCCGGGATATGGTTTCAACGTTTGTTTAAAATATTCCGAATTCCTCCCTTTGGATTGTCACAATCACCTGAATATCTGGGAATAAGATGAATAGTAGCGTGATCCATGCGTTGTCCGGCATTCCGTCCGATATTCATTCCCAGCGTGAAATCCTCCGTTTCGTATTTGGCTTTTAATATTTTCTGCACAAAATTAGATAGTCGTACCAAATCCTTTTGCTCCTCAAAAGTCAGGTCAAAGTAGTTGGCTTCGTGGCGTTTCGGTACAATAAGCGCGTGACCTTTGGCAACAGGGAAGCCATCCAGGACGGAATAACTCAACGGCGTTTCGGCCAGCAGTTCCAATTTGGGATTGACTTTGCAAAACGGGCATTTTGAATCACTCTCAACTACCTGGTTCCAATGTTGGTACTCGTAGAATTCTGTATTCTCGTTGAGAAAGATCGATCGATAGGGTAGTTTGACGTAGCATTGATACGTCGGCTTCCCGTGTACCTGATGTATACGGAAGGCATCTCGCTGAATATCGCGCCGAACGGCGAAGTACGCCCGACCCATTGGCTTCAAGAGATTTGAAATTTGCATCAATACCTTATTTTGCTCTTCGGGAAAAAGTACGTTCAGGACGTAGAAGCAAAGGATTGTATCGAACTTCCCGGTTGGGTATTCTGGGTAGTAGTGCGGGTCGTAACCTTTGGCATCGAATCCTTTTACGAGCAGATGGTTTACGTCTTTTCCAAAACCACAACCAAAATCTAGCACCTTTCCCTGAATGAGTTTGCGTTCGAGCAGCATCCGCACGGGTAGCGAAGGCGTAGTGCGCTCTTTTGCGGTTAGGTGTGCGTTGGGATTCGGCGTGTCACTCATCTATTTGCAAAAAATCAGAAGGTACAAAGTCGGTGAGCCAAACTCCGTTGTCGGAAAGGTAAAAATCAAATCCTTTGATCGCCATACTTTTGGCGTCAATTGCAAGAATTATTGGGTTGCCGTGCCTCATGCCAACTTTTTGGGCAGTCATTTTATCAGAACTTAGGTGAACATGATGACGATTCATCTTCGATATACCTTTATCCAGAATGGCGTCTAAGTTCTTCTCAGCAGTACCGTGATACAATATAGCAGGCGGCGGTTGCTTTTGGTACCCTAAATCAACATTTATAGAATGGCCTTGATTGGCTCTAATTTTCTCAAAATCATCGCTGAAAGCAAATCGCTTCTTACTATTGTTTTCGACCAAGTGCTTTAATTCGCTCATCGTCAATTTGTGGCCTTTGGCTTTCATCTTAGTCAAAAGCTCTGCTGTCGAAACCCAACCGTTTGAATCCAACTCAATCCCTAAGACTGACGGATTGTGCCGTAAAACCAAACTCAGAAATTTACTTGTCTTAATCTCGTCAATCATGGTTTTTTTGCGTCGGCGTAAACGTAGGGATATGAAAAACCCAGATTCTTTGCAGTTTGAAAATGCGGCATAATGTGCTTTTGCAAGATATCAGCAAACTCTTCCATAGAAAGCTGCCCCAAGTCTGTCCGAAATATTTGGTCGTAATCTTCTAGTATATTCGTTTGCTGTTTTTTCAAATAAAATTGAACGGCTTGATATTGCAGTTGGGTGAAATCTTTAAAATACTGTTCAGAAGGAAGGCAGTTACTTTTTGAAGAGTTTATACTTTTTGGTGCAGGTATAATATTCCAAAGCTGATCGTGCGCAACGTATGACCAAGGCAAGAAATGGTCTAGACTGAGATTCTGCTTATTAATAATTTCTCCCGAGTAGATACAAGAGAGGTCAGAATGTTCAGCCAGATAATCTTTCCAAAATTTGTTAGCCAAAATCAAATCGCGCTTCCTGGGCTTTTCTAATTTTTCCGTAAGCCCGATTACGTTCGGATTATTTTTCTGGACAAATCCAACCAGATGCCAAAAGATAAAGCCTCTTAAAATGCTTTGATGACGCTGGAAGTACTCAGCCCAAACTGCATTCAATTCAATAGAATCGTCTAATATTCGGTAAATGACACGCTGTGGTTGAGAGTCAAATAGCTCATTACTAAGCCTTTTGATTTCGCCATTTACTCTGTGATCTGAAAGCCGCTGAGTTTCTGAAGCAAAAAAAGGACGGAGAAACCGGAATGGCACCCAACGGATAAGGTTTTTATCAATTTCCTGACTAAGCCCCAACAACTCACTATCTGATAAATTCTGTCTGATCTGCTTTGATAAACTCGACGCATTGAGACGATTATCCACCTCGAATTTTGAAGAAACAAACGCCGCAATTTGTTTGAATCCATCCTGAACACCGAATGATAGCTTGTAATAATCCAGCGGGTACCAGACGTTGGCCAACATTCGCAAGGCTATGTCATTTTGCCGAATGATACGCTCGCCATCCTCCTGTAAACTATCCAGAATGGAGAGGAACCAATAGAATTTGTAGGAATTTGTTCGGTCTTTGAACACCCCGGATAAAGCCGCGATGTCGAGGTCGTCGCTGTCGGGTAATGCTATCATGCTGACCTTTTTAGATCCGGGATCAGGTGTTTAAATTTTTGGGAGAGCGTGACTTCGTCTTTAACAGTAAACGAATCAGGCGCATTTTCTGCTTGTCGCCTGTGCCATCGAATTGAGCCAGGCATTGCGGTCGTCGAGGGCGGAATCGAGCCTTTGGATGAACGTTTTCTGATTGGGCAGCAGCAGGTGCTTTTCCAGTTTGGCGTACCGTTCCTTCAAGCTTTGCTTGTAGCCTTCAAAGGATACATCGCGGCCAACATACTCATCACGAATGAACGCCTCGAAACGGTCGATCAGTCCGGCGTAGGCGGTACGAATTTCCCGCACGGCGTCTTCCATTTGCTTCACGTAGTCCGTCGAACTTTCCGGCGTGGCGTACAGGCTTTCCAGCGAATAGCCAAGGGCCAAGGGGAATTCCTCAAAAAACGTTTTCTCGGGATCGACGGAACGCGCAATCGTCTCGCGCAGGGCGAGGGCTTCCTGACTCAGCCGCTTGGTTTCCTTGGCGTAGGCGGGTAAATCGCGGTAAAAAACCAAAAACGGTTTGATGGTTTCGATAAACGATTGATTGTCAAACTCCTCTTTCCGCGACTGATCCAGAAAACTCCGGTACTTGTTGAAGAGCGCGAGCCTAACCCCGTCCAACTCGAACGCCTTGACCGCGTATTTTTCGGGAGATTTTGAGATCAATTCCAGAATGTCGCCCGAGAGCGCGGGTTCATAGACGCTGCTCCCAAACAGCGCAAAGTCATCGCGATTGGCAAACAAAAAAGTCGGTACCCAAAAATCAATGAGGCCGCGTTTGAGTTTGAAGGGCCGCGCGGAAAGCCGCGTCACCAACTCGGAAATCGGCAACCGGGAACGCTTGCTGTCGTCAAGAAATTGGCGCGATTCGGCCCAAACCTTCTGGAAAGTGGATTCCGGCGCGAGACGGCTCGACGCGTCGGACGTTTGATTGGAAAGTGCCAAGCCGTTTTCCCTGACCAACGTCAGGAAAATGGTCTTTTCGGGCGGGAAACGTTCTTCGTCGAAGCCCAAAGTGTCCAATTGCCAATTGTCGGCCAAGGCTTGTAAGTAAGAGCGTTTCGCGGCGTGAATAGAACCGGAAATCTTGTGTCGGTTGACGAGTTCGTTTTTGAAAGCGGGCGTTCCGGGATAAACCGTTTGGCAAATCTGCGAGAGGTACTTATGAAAGGCTTTCGCACTCGGGAAATACACTACTTCGCCCCGAAAAATCCAGGTAACGCTGTCGCCGTAGAAGCTATCGAAAACGAGTTGCGTCAGTTCCCTTTTGTGGTCTTCGATAATCTCCCGTAATTCTCTGCCTGCGACTTTGTCTTGGTCATTTTTTACAATGACGTGTTCCGCTTTCGCGATGTCGGTCATCACTTGTTTGATTTTTTCAACCTCCTCGAAATAGCCGTACAAGATTGCCTCATCCTGTTGACGCGACGTTTCCTTCACGCTTTCTAAATCCACCTGACCATTGAAAATTAGATTGATATAGCCGTCCGTTTCATCGGTGGGAATGAGATTGACCGGGTAGTCGGAAATGACGTACTCGAAAGTCCGGGGCGTTCCTGTTTCGTAGGAATTCTTATTGGCGGCAATCGGTGGAAATGGAGACTCATAAGAACTTTTAAGCGCCGTAGCCACGTCGAGTATCTCACTAACCTGCGTTTTGGCCTCAATCAGTGCCAACTGAATATCCAAATCTGAGCCTTCGAAAAGCACGAACCGACGGTTGCTGAAGCGGTAGAAAATGACGCCGATGTCTTCCAATTCCTGAATCAGCAGACCGGGTTCTGCGATGCCGAGACATGTTTTGGCGTAATTGGTCAGAAAATCTTCGCCCAAATCAGTCCCGCGCGCAATCCACACGGAAAGCAGCCCGATGGTTTTGACCAATTTGCTGCCCGCGTCTACATCGGAAACCGTACTGCGCTCGACGGCATCCAAAGCCGAGCGAATGCTGACCCACTTGAAATAGTCGTGGTTGTGCTTGGATTGGAGGTAGGAGTAGAAATTGTAAAAGAGGTAATCGTAAACATTCGCCAAGTTGTAGTAAGGGTTTTCCTTACCCAAGACCACGCTGTCGATCCCCGTGAAGTCGGTTGATTCTAAGAAGGAAAACAGCGAGCGCTCGTTTTGTCCGTACCGCTGCAACGACAGCGCAAGCACGCCGCCCGAAAGTAAGTCGAGTGGATAGAGTTTGGCGGCGATTTCCTGAGAAGCTGCCTTGTCGAGCCGGAAGGCTTTCGTTTTCACGGCCAAGTCCACGCTTTTGCCGATTGAACTAGGCAGGGTGCGGGTTTGGGAGCCATCCAAATGTTCGGCGGCGAGATATAGTAATTGCTCGACGGGCTCGTTGAAGGTAATTTCCCGAAACCGTCCTTTCACTTTTCGCCACTCCTGCTGCTGCGCGTCCGTCAGGTTTTGGGCGTAGGCGTCGAAGTTTTGGTGGACGCTCGTAATCAGGCAAATATTGTGGTCGGAATTATTGACAAATTCCGTCAACTGCTGAATGAAGTACAGTTCCTGTTCGGGATTGTGGCGGGCGGCGTGTTCCAGAAATTTGCCAAACTCATCGATGACGATGAACAGAATAGCGTTTTCCTTCCCTAACGAATGGTACCGATGAAAGAGATCGGAGCAAATATTTTGAACGGTGTTCTCATGGACGTCCAATTCCAGTTTTTCCACAAACACATCGAGCATCGAACGATACTCGCCCACGATGTTGATAAACGCGATCGTTGGATCAGGCAGAAAGCCGATTTTAAAGAAGTCTTTCTTGCCAAGAGCACTTTTCTCGAATGCCCACAGCAATGACGATTTCCCGGTGCCGTAGGTGCCGATAATATTGAACGAGCGCAGACCTTTCTCAAAATCCGCGCCGATTTGCCCCACTACCCGCCGGGCGTTGGGCGTCGGATGGTAGGTCAGTTCCCGGTCGGCATCCCGGACAATATTTACGGACGTGGAATATCTATACGTTTGCATAGTAGTTGGAAAGCACTTGGTGGGGGGCAAACTCGGATTTGAATTGCAATTCCATGATCCCCGCCTGATCGCTGAAAACAATGCCTTCGTATTGGCTGGCTAACGCCTCAATTTTGCTCACAAGTCCTTCTTGATTTAACGCAAAGACGCTGCCTACTTGATTCTTTTCTTCTTCTAATCGTCGGTAACTGATTGAATTTGAGTTCTCATTCGCTACCAGAATGCAGTACAAGAGTATTTCAATGGGTAGATTGTGGCGTTCGGCGTTAGTGATGAAATAGCTTTCTCCGTCCTGCTTGACATTCAATAGATTGAGATCGGTCAAAATTCCCGTCAATGCTTCTTCCCTACTTTTAGCATCGGAATGCCGCAGGTAGGTTTTAACGAAGGCTCTGAAGTCGGATATAACGGTGGATTCGCTCAGATTCAGTTGCGGGATGCTACTGCTGAAACGTCCGAAGTATTGTAGGAAATCTTTGAATGTAAACTCGATCTTCAAACGACGGTAGGTATTGAATATGAGGTTGTAGATGGAGGCGTGGTTATTGGTAACCAAATGAAAGTGCAGAAGCCACAGGCTTCCCTCGTCTTCCAGATACGGGTCGAACCCATTTTCATCGTCAAAAAGCCAATGGGCAAGTTCCGTCGGTTGATCGTCCAAATCGGCCAAGCCAAACGCCTTCATCCAATACCGAATGGCGGACACCATATTTTTGCCCACGCCCAAAATTACTACGGCATCTTCGTCGCTGAATTTCTTGTCAAGTAGCAGATAATCATAGCCTTTCTTTAACCAAAGGCTGCGGCAGTGAAAGGTGTCGTGGCCGGAAAAGGTATATTTAATGGGTTCGAGCGTGGCAATCATGGGCGGGATTTTTTCAAAAATACGAAATTACGAGCGTTTTGGCCAAGACTCAAATCATGAATTATCTATCGCGGCGGTCTTTCTGAATACTCTTTCAGTAGAAACTGATTGAAACAGAACGCCAACCCTTTCAGTACTCGCCCAAATGAATCAGAACAAAAACCAGATTGAACAGTGAATGCTGCACAACGGCTTGCCCGAAGCCGTACCGCAGCCTGACGTAGCCGTTGAAAAGCCCCATTGTAATCTGCTGAAAGGTGATGAAAAAAGCCAGACTCACGACGGTGGCGGTTACCTCGCGGACGTTGAAGATGTGCATGAGTCCGAACAGCAGCGAAGATGCGTAAAACACCCAACCGAAATGCTGTTCCCACCAATGCCGGAGGGTCTGTTCAAAAAACGAAATCCTGAGCAGAGCGTAAACGGTCAAGCCAACGGTCAAGCCCATGCTGACCATGAGGTAAAAGCCCGGTTCGTCGAGTACTTCGAGAATGTTCGTGGAATAGGAGCCGCCGTAGGGAAGCCAGTAGAAAGCGAGTAAGCCCAGGGAAACCGCCACCCGGAGCGGGCTAAACCGCAGTCCCCAGCGATAGGCCAATTCCTCGAACAGCGGGGCCGAGAGCAGGGAACCAATTAAAAAGTCGGCCAGGCCGCCGCCAACCTGTTCCTGCTTCTGTAAAGTCTCGCCCGTGAAGTGCAGGATGAGCGGCCGGAAGGCGTTTAATTCTAAAATAATGCTGACCGAACGGATGATGAAGAGCACCAGGAAAAGTTGGAGGGCCAAACGGATTGAAAAATTGTACCTCTGGTCTTCGCAAATGGGTTTTAGCAGGAATCGCCAGAAATCGCGGAGGATGAATTTTAGGGTGGGTTTTGTTTCCGGCATGGGGACTTTTAGAAATTGGGACATTAAAAAGGCGGTCGCAATTAACAGCGACCGCCTTTCTTTTGCTTGCGTAAGGACGGGCGAGCCGCCCGTACCACAACACAACCTTACCGCTTTTTCTTGGTTCCGGCCAGGCTGGGTTCGTTGGTGATTGTTACCAAGTCGGCCAGAATGCGGCTGGTTTCGGTCAAATAGATGTCCTTTTTCTTCTTGACGGGCGTTGTTTCCGTGGGCTCGGCTTCGTCGCCGCCGTCGGTATCGTCGTCCAGGTCTTTTAGCGCGGTGCGCTTTTTCTCGGCTTCGGCGCGTTCCTTGCGGCGCTTGTCGATTTGCAGCGAGATTGTCTTATCCTCGCGAGCTTTCTTGAAGTCGGCCAGATCACCTACCAGTTTCTTCAATTCTTCGTCGGATTTCAGGCGGCCATTGTACTTGTCGCGCAATTGATCCACAACCTGGTCGCTGATGTTGTTGGTCACCTCGTAACGCGAGGAAGCGATTTGATCCCAGGGCATAGCGCTGGGCTGCGAAGCCTCACCGTATTCGTCAGCTTTGTATGGGGTAGGCAATTCCAGGTCGGGCATCACGCCGCGTAGCTGAGTGCTGCTGCCGTTGATGCGGTAGAACTTGGCCACCGTCAATTTTACCTCACCCAGATCGTCTTTTTCTTTGGGCATCCACTTGTTCAACTCGATCAGCGTCTGCACCGTGCCTTTGCCGTACGTCTGCTCGCCGATGATGACGCCACGCTTGTAATCCTGGATGGCCGCCGCGAAAATCTCCGACGCCGACGCGCTGAAGCGGTTCACCATCACGGCCAGCGGACCATCGTAAGCGATCATAGGGTCGGTGTCGGCCTGCACCTCCACATCGCCCTGTGACTCTTTCACCTGCACCACGGGGCCTTTGTTAATGAAAAGTCCGGTCAGCGAAATAGCTTCGGTCAGCGAGCCACCGCCGTTGTTGCGCAGATCGATTACAATGCCCTCGACGCCTTCCTTGCGGAGGTCTTCCATCAACTTTTGGGTGTCGCGGGTAGTGCTGGAAAACTCCTTTTCGTGCTTCTGCGCGCCCTCGAAGTCGCGGTAGAACAGCGGGATGTCGATCACGCCGATTTTCATCGGCTTGCCCCCGTGGTCTACCGTTACGATCTCGCTCTTGGCGCGTTGCTCTTCCAACTTAATCTTCTCGCGAACGATGCGGATCTCGCGCGGCGGGGTATTGGGCAGGGCATTGGCAGCCAATACCTGTAGGCGCACGATTGTACCTTTGGGGCCTTTGATGAGCTTCACGGCATCATCCACAAACCAGCCCACGATGTCCACAAAATCGCTGCCGTCGCCCTGGGCCACGCCCATGATGCGGTCTTCTTTTTTCAATTGCTTTCCCCGGAAAGCCGGACCGCCGGGGATCACGTCCACGATCTTAATGTAGCTATCCTCCTCACGCAGCAAGGCCCCGATGCCTTCCAGCGACTGACTCATATCCTGCTTGAAGCGGTCGGCGGACACCGGACCGAGGTAATTCGTGTGGGGGTCGAGCGACTCGGCGTAGGCGTTCATGTACATCTGGAAAACCTGCTCCGAGCGAATGCGCTCCAGAGCACGGTTGCGGGTTTTGTAGCGCTTGGCCAGCGTACTGATGTTGGCCGTGTCGGCCTTGCCCGCCAGTTTCAGATCGAGGGCCTCGCTTTTGATGTACTTGCGCCAGGTGTCGTCGAGTTCGTCGGTGCTTTTGGCCCAGGTCATCTTTTCGCGGTCGGTGTTCAGGCTCTCTTCTTTCGTGTAGTTAAAGGGATCGGGCTTGTCCAGCAATTTCTGGATGTACTCACTACGCTCCTGGTACCGCTTGCGGAAAGTATTGTAAATCTCGAAGGGAACGTCCAACTCGTCGTTTTTCAGAAAATCGTCGAAGGAGTACTTGTATTTGTCAAACTTCGCCACGTCCGAAGCCAGGAAATACAGCTTGCTGTGGTCAATGTCGTCGATATACTTCTTGTAAATTTCCGCCGAGAGCGAATCGTCGAGGTCGATCTTCCGATAGTGGTAGTTCGACAGAATTCGAATCGCGAGCCCTTCGGCCTTCAATTGCGCCGGAGTCGGTTTCAAATCTTCCGAAAGTGATCCCTCCTCAAGAGCAATTCCATCGGGAAAGGAACCGGCACTTTGGGGTTGCGGCCCGCTTTGCCAGCCCAAAAGAACGATGGGGATCAGGGTAATCAGGTACTTTCTCATCTAGGATTCAGTTAAAGGATTTCTAATAATTCTACGTCGAAGATCAGCGTCGAGTTCGGACCGATTTTAGGTCCGGCGGCGCGTTCGCCGTAAGCGAGATCGGCAGGTATGAATAGCCGAAACTTCGAGCCGACGGGCATTAGCTTCAAAGCTTCTGTCCAGCCCGCAATCACCCGGTTGACGGGAAACTCCACAGGTTCGCCGCGTTCGACGGAACTATCAAAAACCGTTCCATCGGTTAGCGTGCCGTGGTAGTTGACCTTCACAGTCGAGGTATCGGCGGGTTTTGGGCCTTCGCCCAGCTTGATTACCTCGTATTGCAGCCCGCTGGCGGTTGTCTTGATGTTGGGGCGTTTCTTGTTTTCTTCCAAAAACTTTTTCCCCGCCGCCAGGTTGGTGTTGCCCTGGACAGAGGCTTGTTTCTGGAAATATTCGCCGATGTACTGGTTGGCCTCTTCGGGACTCAGTTCGGTGTCCTGCTCCTTCAAAGTTTCATTAATTGCTTTCAGCAATAAATCGGTATTGACGTTTGACAGACCCTGCTGCTTCAGCGAAGCCCCTACACTCAGCCCGATGGAATAGGCAACGGAGTCGAGTGCCGTTTTGAGGGATTTGGGTGCGGTAGCCACCGTAGCGGCTTCTTTTTTAACGACTTTAGGGGTTTGGGCAAAAGCTTGGGTGGATACGAAGGCGGCACAAATCATAAGAGAGGCCAGTGATTTCAGGTTGCGGTACATTCGGTTTTAAAGGAACTGGTAAGTATATTATTTTGAAAAGACGGTAAAGAAACGAAAGCATTCCGCTAATAAACACAATTCCACCCGGAAAAAGTTTGGAAGTCATGACCCTAAAGATACGCACACTATTCCCGAACCTACCCGGCTGTACCTGACTCAACCTTGGAATAGTATAATTTCGGGCGGGGAGTTTTTTAGTCCATATCAAAATATTAACAAAAAAATCGTATTTTTGCGGCTGTTTTTGAAAGAGCAACAACCTCAACTCCCAAATCTAGTAAATATACATCATATGGTATCTGTAAGACCGGACGAAGTTTCAGCCATCCTGCGCGAGCAACTTGCGGGTTCGAAATCGGAGGCGGAACTCGAAGAAGTCGGTACGGTGCTGCAGGTCGGCGACGGCGTGGCGCGTATCTACGGCCTTTCCAAAGTACAAGCCGGCGAACTGCTGGTGTTTGAAAACGGCCTGAAGGCCCTCGTGCTTAACCTCGAAGAAGACAACGTCGGCGCAGTACTGCTGGGCGAGTCCAGCGAAATTAAGGAGGGTGACACCGTCAAGCGCACCAACGAAATCGCCTCCATCCAGGTGGGCGAAGGCATCACGGGCCGCGTGGTCAACACCCTGGCCGAACCCATCGACGGTCTCGGCCCCATCCAGGGCGAGTTGTTCGAAATGCCGCTGGAGCGCAAAGCCCCCGGCGTAATCTTCCGCCAGCCCGTTACAGAGCCTCTTCAAACGGGCATCAAGGCCATCGACGCCATGATCCCCATCGGCCGCGGTCAGCGCGAGCTGGTCATCGGCGATCGACAAACTGGCAAGACGGCGGTTTGTATCGATACCATCATCAACCAAAAGGAATTCTACGACAAGGGCGAGCCGGTCTATTGCATCTATGTGGCCTGCGGTCAAAAAGCCTCCACCATTAAGCTGATCGAAGCCACCCTGCGTCGCTACGGCGCGATGGACTACACGGTCATCGTGGCTGCTGGTGCCGCCGATCCTACCCCGATGCAGTTTTTTGCGCCCTTCACGGGAGCCGCCATCGGTGAGTACTTCCGCGACACGGGACGTCCCGCGCTGGTGGTTTACGACGACCTTTCCAAGCAAGCCGTATCGTACCGCGAGGTATCGCTGCTGCTGCGCCGCCCACCCGGACGCGAAGCGTATCCCGGCGATGTTTTCTACCTGCACAGCCGCCTGTTGGAGCGGGCCGCCAAAATCGTGAACGACGATGCGATTGCCCAAAATATGAACGATCTGCCCCCTTCGCTGAAAGGCAAGGTGAAAGGTGGCGGTTCGTTGACGGCCCTGCCGATCATCGAAACTCAGGCGGGCGACGTGTCGGCCTATATCCCCACCAACGTAATTTCGATTACCGACGGACAGATTTTCCTGGAAACGAACCTGTTCAACTCCGGCATCCGGCCCGCCATCAACGTGGGTATCTCGGTGTCGCGGGTGGGAGGTAACGCCCAGATCAAGTCCATGAAAAAGGTAGCGGGTACATTGAAACTCGACCAGGCGCAGTTCCGCGAACTGGAAGCCTTCGCCAAGTTCGGCTCCGACCTCGACGCCGCCACGCAGTTGGCCATCGACCGCGGACAACGCAACCAGGAAGTCCTGAAGCAGCCGCAATACAGCCCCGTTCCCGTAGAACAGCAGGTAGCAATCATCTACGCTTCCACCAAAGGACTCATCGACAAAGTGCCCGTCGACCGCGTAAAGGAATTCCAGGAAGACTACCTCACGGTTCTCTCCGGCCAATACGCCGACACTATGAGCGCCTTCCGCGCTGGCAAATTCGACGACACGCTCACGGCCGTGCTGGAGAAGGTAGCGAAGGAAATCGCGGCGAAATACATCTAATGTTTTGAATGAGTGAGTGATAGAATGATAGAATAAAGGGCATTGCCTATTCTATCATTCTATCATTCAAAATTAATACGGATGGCTAACTTAAAAGAAGTACGTAACCGCATTGTGTCGGTTAGTTCGACCCAGCAGATCACCCGCGCCATGAAAATGGTGTCGGCGGCGAAGCTGCGGCGGGCGCAGGATAATATCATTCAGATGCGACCCTACGCCCAGAAATTGGGCGAAATGCTGGCGACGGTGTCGTCCGGCAGCGAGACGGGTTCCGATAGTCCGTACGGGCAGGCGCGTCCGGTGGAAAAGGTGCTTTTGATTCTGGTCACTTCTGACCGGGGCTTGTGCGGCGCGTTCAACAACAATGTCATTAAGGCCGCGATGGCGCACACTGCGGCTAACTACGCCGATTTGGCGCGGCAGGGCAAGGTGGAAGTGCTGGCGATTGGCAAGAAAGGGGCCGAGGGAATGATACGCCGGGGCTTTGAAGTGAACGCCGCTTATCAGCATATTTTTAGCCAACTCAGTTTTGTGGGTGTAAAGGAAGCCGCTGAGGCAGTGATGGCGATGTTTGCCGAGGGCAAGTACGACCGCGTGGATTTGATTTTCAACGAATTCAAGAACGTCGCAACCCAAATCATCCGCACGGAACAGTTTCTGCCCATCGCCGCCGATCCGGCCAACGGACAGGGCGGACGCCCCAACATCAACTACATTTTCGAGCCGGACGAGGAGGAAATCGTCAACGAACTGATCCCCAAGTCGCTCAAAATCCAATTGTACCGCGCGGTGCTGGAATCCAATGCTTCGGAACACGGAGCCAGGATGACCGCGATGGACAAAGCCACCGAAAACGCGCAGGAACTGTTGAAAGACCTGAAGCTCGTTTATAACCGGACGCGGCAGGCGGCAATCACCAAGGAAATTCTGGAAATTGTGGGCGGCGCGGAAGCCCTGTCCTAAAACCGATCTTTTTACTCTCCTCTTTAAAGGGAAGCGGCCGCTGGGGTTGCTTCCCTTTTTTTGGTCAAAAGCGAGTCGATATCCTTACTCAGTTGTCGGGCCACCCGCTCGTAAACCACCGGAGCCGGATGCGCGTCGTCGAAGGGCAGCATATTTTCCTTGATCGACATCAGTTTGGAATAATCTAGCAATTTGATGTTTGCTTTTTCAAAAAGCTGTCTGGTTTCTGGGGAAATGGGATTTCCGGGAAAAATCACGACGAAAAAGTGGTCGTTCCCGAAGTGGGAAACGTATTCCTCCTGTGTCTTTTTGATGATTTTGACCAGCCACTCGTAGTGCGCGGCAGTGTGGACGCGCGGGTAGCTCCATTTCAATAGCTGGCGGATGCCCGTCGGCTGAAAATGGAGGATCGACTGGGTATAAACGCGGCGCTGGTCGGCAAACACGCCGTTGGTCATCATCGTCTCTTCGTTTAGGTAGGGGAATCTCCCCTTCGTCATGTCGATCCAGCGGGTGGCTGGGATTACCCGGTCGAGGTGGTCGTCAATAAGTGTGAATACCGCGAAGCCGTCTTTTTGGGGAATTTGCCGTTCCAGTTGCTGCTGCTGCAAGCGGGCTAAAGCGTGCAGTGGTGAGTAGGCCAGAAAGCCGTAATTGTAGGCCCGGTAGCCGGGCGAATCGGCCTGAAAGTAATAGGGAAGCGTTTGGTTGTCGGAAACGCCGTCGCCGTAGGTGTAGGAACAACCCAGGAACATGGCGTAGCGGGTACGGGGTAGAGTGTCGCTCAGCGGCGTCTTCCGCCGCCCCAACGAGTCAGTCGAAATGCTGACCGTACTATAACGCTTTCCTTTGTATATCGGCGCCCAGTCGATGTGCCAGTTGGGCTTCGCCGCCACGCCCAGGGTATCGCTGAAAACCGACGGCTCGGTGTGATCAGGCCGCAGAAAAGGTTGCGACGGAGCGGCCACCGTGGGTTTGGGTTGGTTGCGATTGACCAGCCAAAGACTTAGTTTTTCCAAACCAAACAACAGCAATCCGGTTATCAGTAGGGTACTTATCGTTCCTTTTACGAAACCGGAGCCGTACATTAGTCCATAAAACAGAAAACTAACTCCCGATAGAATTACCAGCATTTTGAAAGTAGTGCGAACCACGTCCCGGTCGCGCCAAATACCGTCAGCGTTGCCATACACAAATTCAAAGGCCAAAATAGCCAGCGAGGCCAATAACAGAACTACAAATAGGATGGCTACAATGGCGAGAAAACGAAGCTGTCCCCAATTTTTTTTTCTCGACCTCAATGCGAAAGTTAGTTGAAGGTTTGTCCTTGAATTTCATTTCAAAGCTTAGCTTTGACAAAAAGCGCTTTGATACTTGCCTTGTCGGCAAAGATAACCATCTGACCAACACCCGCGCTATTTTCTCATCAAGTATTAAGAACGGGGGTAACTAAGTCTGACCGCTTGTACTATATTTGTCTCCTTTTACGTTTTCAACCGTTTATTTCACCATTCTTATTCATCAAAAAACAATCCAAATCATGCGCAATCAATTATTCACTAAATTTCTGGGACTATTCGCATTCGTGCTGATCCTGCATACGGCTCAGGCCCAGACGGTGGAAGAGGTCATCGACAAGCATATTGCCGCTATGGGCGGCGATAAGTACACCGGCATCAAGGGCGTAAAGATGGAATCGACGGCCCAAATCATGGGTATGGATTTGCCTTCGACCACCACTATCGTGCAGGGACGCGGTATGCGCAGCGAGACGACAGTGCAGGGTTCGGCCATCGTGCAGGCCATCGACGGCGAAAAGGGCTGGATGATTAACCCAATGACGGGCCAAACCGGGGCCACGGAATTGCCCGCCGATCAGGTGAAAATGTCCGCCGGACAGTTGGATCTGACCGGGCTGTACAATTACAAGGCCAAAGGCCACAAGGCCGAGTTAATGGGCGAAGAAAAAATCGAGGGCGCGCCCGTGTACGTGGTGAAGGTCGATATGGCCAACGGTGCCACGGCCACGCACTACATTTCTAAGGACACTTACTATATCCTCAAATCGGTCATCAACACTGAAGTACAGGGACAAGCGGTGGAAGTGAAAACTAACTTCTCCAACTTCAAGCAGGTGGACGGTGTGACGTTCCCCTTCACGACCGAGATCGAGTCGCCCGCCATGCCCGGCGTGATGACGATGATGGTCAACAGCGTGCAGGTGAACCCAACCGTGGACGAGAGTATTTTTGCGATGCCGAAGAACTAGGTCTTTCCGCCCGGCGCGGCCGGTTCGTTTTTTGTAGAAAGCCGCTTGCCTTTGGGTGGGCGGCTCTTTTTATAGAAAAAATTCCCCATTTAAGGTTGGGCTTGAAAGGACAATTGGAAAAACAGATTAATTATCACCGCTATTAAATTATTCAAATTCAGATAATTATATCTTATTAGCCTTTTAATTTGAACGCTGAACTTAGAACTTTGAACCGATACGGAACAATTCTTTCACTGCCAATTTCAAATAGCAATCATTTACTTAAACCACTACAACTATGGCACGCGAAAGAGGAGAACCCGCAATACCCGCTACCGGAAAAGAAATTTTGGAGCCACCCGTTTATCCGTCATTCCCCAAAAATACCCCGAAGAACACGCCACCGACCGAAGACACCGAAGGCGTTCCTACCAAGGTACCCAATCGCGATACCGACCGCGAAGCGGGAGAGTGACCCCATCTGCTTTACACACACCTAAGCCCGCTGCGAACCTGCATCGGGCTTATTTTTTTTCATTGGGAAACTTCTTTTGAAAAATTGATGTATGTACATCAATTGTAATTACTCCAAAACTAATATTTAAAAAAATCATGGAAACAGCAACCAAAACTGTCTGGAACATCGACCCTACCCACTCGGAAATTCAATTCAAAGTAAAACACCTGGTCATCTCGACCGTCACAGGCCACTTTCGGGAATTCGAAGGGACTGTGGAAACAGAAGGCGATAATTTCAGTACGGCAGAGATCAAGTTTAGTGCCAGCACGGCCAGCGTAGACACCAACCAGGAACAACGCGACGAACACCTGCGGGGAGAAGATTTTTTCAATTCAGAAAAATTTCCGAAAATGACTTTCGAATCCACCGATGTCAAGAAAGTCGGAGACGACGATTACATCATTACCGGTGACCTCACGATCAAAAGCACAACTAAATCCGTTGAACTGAAAGCCGAACACGGTGGCTACATGACCGACTTTTACGGCAACTACAAGGCGGGATTTGAGGTGACGGGTAAGATCAACCGTAAGGATTTTGATCTGGTGTGGAACGGTGTCACCGAGGCGGGCGGCATTGTAGTGAGCGACGATGTAAAGCTTGCATTCAATATTCAGGTGGCGAAGCAAGCCTAACTTATTCTGGTTCTGGATTTTCTGCTTTGGAATGGGGGAGAGATGAATGGTAACATTCTCTCTCACCCATTTTTTTGTGTAGCTCTTTGCCGCGTCAACTGTAAGCTAGTGTAATTATTTATTAGTAATATTGCCGAAAAAACGATTTTATCCTTGATAATTGAAACGCGTGCCTACGCCCGGGCCGGGCTTTTGGGTAACCCTTCGGATGGGTTTTTCGGCAAGACGATTTCGGTTTCGGTGCGTAACTTCGGCACCTCCATTTCGCTCTACGAATCGCCCGAACTGGACATTGAACCGCAGCCGCAGGACAGTAGCACTTTCAAGAGTATTTACCACCTGCGCGACTCGGTGAGTATGCTGGGCTACAACGGCGGCATTCCGCTCATCAAGGCGGGTATCAAAAAATTTGCCGAGTACTGCGAACTGCACGACATCCGGCTGCCTAACCGTAACTTCACGGTACGCTACCGCTCGTCGATTCCCCGGCAGGTGGGCATGTCGGGTTCCAGCGCCATTATAGTGGCGCTATTTCGGGCGTTGATCCAGTTTTACAAAGTGGAAATCCCGCTGGAACATCTGCCGCAACTCGTGCTGAACGCCGAGACCGAGGAGTTAGGCATCGCGGCGGGTTTGCAGGATCGTGTCATTCAGTGTTACGAAGGCTGCGTGTATATGGACTTTGACAAAACCCTCATCGCGGAGCAGGGCTACGGTCACTACGAGCGGCTGAATCCCAATCTTTTACCCAGACTCTACGTCGCTTACAACACCCAACTGAGCAAAGTGTCGGGCAAAGTCCACAGCGATGTCCGCGCCCGTTTCAACCGGGGCGAGGCCGAGGTGAAGGATGTGCTCAACCAAATTGCCCAACGTGCCGCGGAAGGACGCACCGCCCTGCTGGACAACCGTCCCGACGATCTGCACGAACTGGTGAACCAGAACTTTGACCTCCGCTGCCAAATTTATAACGTGACAGATTCCAACAAGCAATTGGTCGCTGCCGCCCGTAACTGCGGTGCCTCGGCCAAATTTGCCGGATCGGGCGGTACCATCATTGGCACCTACCGCGACGACGATATGCTCAACCGCCTGTTCGTAGAACTGAAAAAGCACAACGCGCGGGTAGTGAAGCCGTTTGTGGTATAGGGGCGGTCGGCTTTCAGCAGTCGGCTGCTTTTGTTATCGTAAGCATTTCCTCGTCATCAAATTATTTTTTAAAAGCCGAAGACCTTCTATTTTATTCATTCACAATACAAAGGCCGAAAGCTGACAGCCGAAAGCCGACCGCCAAAAAATGATTCGTAAAGCCGTCATACCTGCCGCCGGACTAGGCACCCGCTTCTTGCCCGCCACCAAGTCCATGCCCAAGGAAATGCTGCCCATCATCGACATTCCCACGATTCAGTACGTCGTGCAGGAAGCGGTGGATTCGGGTATCGAGGATATTCTTATTATTTCGGGCAAGGGCAAGCGCGCCATCGAGGACCACTTCGACCGCAACTTCGAGCTGGAAGCCCGTCTTGAAGAAAAAGAAGACCAGGCCTGGCATACCGAGATGCGCCGCCTGGCCGACATGGCTAATATCCACTTTGTGCGCCAGAAGGAAGCCAACGGCCTGGGCGATGCCATTTATTATGCCCGCCACCACGTAGGCGACGAGCCGTTTGCTGTGCTTCTGGGCGATACGATCATGGATTCAGTGATTCCAGTCACGCAGCAATTGATGGACACCTTCGAGCAGTACGGTGGCTCGGTGATCGCCGTGGAGGAGGTCCCCGCTGACAAGGTAGACCGCTACGGCATCGTGGGCGGCGACACCCTGAGCGACACCATTCTGGAACTGAAAACCCTGATCGAGAAACCCGCCGTGGGCAAAGCACCCTCCAACCTGGCCATCGCGGGCCGTTATATCCTGACGCCCGATATTTTCCAGACCATCGCCCAAACACCTAAGGGTAAAGGCGGCGAAATTCAATTGACTGACTCGCTGCTGCTGCTGCTGCGCCGCGAGAACATCTACGCTCACCGCATCGAAGGCCAACGCCACGATATCGGTAACAAACTCGATTTCCTGAAAACGACCGTGACCTTTGCCTTGAAGCGCAAGGAGTTCGCAGAGCCGTTTCGGAAGTTTTTGATGGAAATCCTGGCGGAGTGAGATTTTCACTAACCAAAACGCTGTGGGGGGGTATGAATAACTTTATCTCACGCCTTGGGTCGATCAACCTGGCGATCGTCCTGCTGGCATTTTCGGGGGCATCGGCAGTAGCCCGTCCCCGGCTGATCGACCGCAACGCCACTTCCGAAACCAAAGCCCTGTACTGGAATTTGGACAAATTGGCCCGCAGGCATATTCTATTCGGTCACCAGCACGCGATGGAATACGGCCACGGCTGGCAGGGCGAGGCCGTCCGCTCGGATGTGAAATCCGTGACGGGTTCGCACCCGGCTGTAATTGGGGTCGATTTTAGTGGCTTATCGGGCCGTTCGCCCCAAGCAATTGAACGCACCAAAGAATCGTTGCGCCGCCAAATCGCCGATACCTACAATCGGGGTGGAGTGACGACGGTGGCCTGGCATTTCACCAATCCGGTCACGCCCCAAACGGGCTTCGTCTGGAAAGACTCCCTCTCGGCCCCGGCGGTAGCCAATCTAATACCAGGCGGCTCGCACCACGAGGAGTACAAAGCCATTTTGCAAACAATCGGCAGTTTGGCCCAGTCGGTGCGGGGCAACGACGGCAAGCTGGTACCGATGCTTTTCCGCCCCTACCACGAGCTGGACGGAGACTGGTTCTGGTGGGGAAAATCCCACTGCACGGTTGAGGAATTCACGGCACTCTGGCAATTTACGGTGTCCTACCTGCGCGACAGCCTGCAGGTGCATAACTTCATCCACGTCTTTTCCCCGGACTGTAAATTCAAAACCGAAGCCGAGTACCTGGAAAGATACCCCGGCGATGCCTGGGTGGACATGGTGGGCATGGACGACTACGCCGATTTTGGCCGAAACGGCCAATACAACCTTCCGGCGGGCATTGCCAGGCTGAAAATCGTTTCGGACTACGCACGCAAAGCCAAAAAACTCGCGGCTTTCACCGAAACGGGCCTGGAATCCATCCCGGATACAACCTGGTGGACGGGTTCTTTGCTCAAAGCCCTGAAAGCCGAGAAAATGCGACTCGCTTACGTGCTGGTCTGGCGCAACGACGCCCGCAGCGCCACGCACTTTTACGCGCCTTTTCCGGGTCAGGTCAGTTCGCCGGATTTTGTAGCGTTTTATGAAGACCGTTACACGGTATTTGAAAAGGACCTTCCCCAACTGTATCGGCACAAAAGATTCCTGTTTTTTTAAAGAGAGAATTCCTGACTAATAGCATCGATCCATACAGTAGCATCCGTCTAAAGTTCACTTATCTGGTACAGGGACTTCTACCCTGGTCATTTAGCTAAAAAATTTAGTTTAACCCAATCGCTCTACCTAATGAAATTTCTAAAAATAAACCTGTTGGTCTGTTCACTAGGCTTAATTGTCGCTTTTCCTTTTGCGGCACTGGCGCAAAAAACGGATCTGGGAATCTTCACCGGACATGGCGATATTGGCGATGTGCTGAAGCCGGGTTCGGCGCAATACAATCCGCAAAAGCGCCAGTACGAAATGGCGGGGGCGGGCTATAACGTATGGTTCGATCATGACGAATTTCATTATCTGTGGAAGCAGATGAAAGGCGATTTTATCCTCTACACCCGTGCTGCCCTGGTGGGCGAAGGAGTCGATAAGCACCGCAAGGTAGGATGGATGGTACGGAGTAGTTTGGACGGAAAATCGGCCCATATAAACGCTGTGGTGCATGGCGACGGCCTTACTTCGTTACAATTTCGCCGTACCACCGGGGCTACTACGGAAGAGATTAAGGCAAAAATGACCCACGCCGATGTGATCCAACTGGAACGCAAAGGCAACACCTACACGATGTGGGTAGCCAAATTTGGGGAGCCTTTTGTGACCGAGCAGGTAGCCGATCTGGACTTGGGCGAGGAGGTGTATGTAGGGTTGTTCATCGGGTCGCACAATAAGGACGTGCTGGAACGGGGCGTATTCCGCGATGTCCGCGTCAGTATACCCGCGCCCGACAGCCTGGTTCCGTATCGTCAGTACCTGGCCAGTAACCTGGAAATTCTGGACGTGACCACGGGCGACCGGAAGGTCATTTTTACGAATCCCAAATCCATCCAGGCCCCCAACTGGACGCCTGATGGTAAAACGCTTCTCTACAATAGCGGAGGACTGATATACACCTTTGATTTGGCCAAAGGTCAACCTTCAGTACTCAATACGGGCGAGGTAAAAAATAACAACAACGACCACGTACTTTCTTTTGACGGAAAAATGCTGGGTCTGAGCAGTGGTGTCAAGGAACTGGGCGGCTCCATCATCTATACCGTACCGGCTAAAGGCGGGACGCCCAAACAAATTACGCCCCGTGGCCCGTCGTACCTGCACGGTTGGTCACCGGATAAGAAGACGCTGGTGTTTACGGGGCAGCGCGACGGCGATTTCGACATTTATGGGGTTCCTTCTGCGGGCGGGCCGGAGGTGCGACTTACCGAGGCCAAGGGCCTGGATGACGGCCCTGAGTACACGCCCGACGGCAAGTATATTTACTTCAACTCTGCCCGTGACGGAAACATGCGCATCTACCGCATGAAGCCCGATGGCAGCGACCAGGTGGCTCTTACGGATGATAAATTCCAGGACTGGTTTCCGCACATCTCGCCCGATGGCAAGTGGATGGTATTCATCTCGTTTCTGAAAGAGGAAGTAAAGGTCGATGACCACCCTTTTTACAAGCACGTGTACCTGCGTATGTTACCTGTATCGGGCGAAGGTGAACCCAAAGTGATTGCCTATATTTACGGGGGACAGGGTACTATCAACACGCCCTCCTGGTCGCCGGACAGCAAGAAGGTGGCTTTCATCAGTAATACGATGGAGGAGAGCCTGAGTCCGGTGGAGAAGTAGGCCACTGATCGAGGAGAAACTGAATTTAAGTTTTTCGCAATGCGGAAGTGAAAGACAAGAATTCGATGATTTTGGATTGGATACAGTTTTCGAAGTAGTTGGTACATTCCTGTTTATTTAATAGTCATATACTGCATGAAATCGCTAATTCTCACCCTCTGCGCTGGTTTCCTTTCGATTTCCACCTTACTGGCGCAGTCGTCGGGCTGGAAATCTCTTTTCAACGGTAAGGATTTGAAAGGCTGGGAAACTTACCTCGATCGCCCCTACGCCAAAGAGGACCGTGAGAAAATACCTCCGTTGGGCTTGAACAACGATCCTGGCCATGTTTTTTCCGTCGTGCAGGTAGATGGCAAACCGGCACTACGCATTTCGGGCGAAACCTTCGGGGGAATAAATACGCTGGATAATTTTGAAAACTACCAACTTCGCCTGGAATTTAAGTGGGGCGCGCAGCAGTGGCCTCCCAAGCTCAACTTACCCCGCGATAGCGGTCTGTTGTACCATAGCGTGGGTGCGCACGGTACGCCCATGCTGTGGATGGAATCTTTCGAGTTTCAGATTCAGGAGGGCGATTGCGGAGACTACTGGGGCGTGATGAACGTAGCTACTGATATCCCCGCCCGCAAAAACGATCAGGGCAAGTATGTGTACCAGCCGGACGCGCCGCTTGTCACTCTTCAAGACAAAACACCCAACGGACGTACCTGCCTCAAGAACCCGGACGCCGAAAAACCGACGGGCCAATGGAATGTCGTGGATCTATACTGCGTCGGCGACACCTGTCTTCACGTAATGAATGGGGTAGTGACTATGAGGCTAACGAACACCCGCCACTTGATCGACGGCCAACTCGAACCGCTCACTAAAGGCAAAATTCAGCTTCAGTCGGAAGGTGCCGAGGTGTACTACCGGAATATTCGGATTCGGGGTATCAAGGCATTGCCCGCCGAACTATTGAAATGACGTTCTTTGAAGGGTAGTGCAGTCGGGCTTGCTTTGATTCATGCCAAAATTATCCACCAAAAAAACGCTTGTCCGTGAAAATCACACCGTTTCTGATTGTTCTGGCGGGATTATTATTCAGGGTGGCCTGCGCACAAACCTTGACCGACTTGACCGAGGGGTACCCCTCTTTCAAAGAAAACTACAACGCCCACGCTGCTTACGTCAGCGGCAATCGGTGGACAACGAGCATCGGCAACCAGTCGCTGGGCCGTAGATGGAAGAATGTAGCCGACGAATTCAAGGCTTCACCCGAGGGTGAAGCAGCTTTTCAGCAAGCGCTGAAACAGCGGAGAATTCAGCCCATTTATAGCATCGCGGGCCTGGGGCTCATGCTGGGATCACTTCCCCTTATGGCCGCTACGTCGCAATTCGACTGGCAGACGGGCCTGGGGTTGGGCATGGGCATAGGCGGTTTTGCCCTTGTTTTTGCGGGAGGCAAAAAGGCTCGCCAGTCGGCCAACAACTTCGACCGCGCTGTTTGGCTCAGAAATCGGGACGAAATGCTGCAATACACTTCGCCCACCTACCAGCCGCGTTTCCGCTACCTCTACGAAAACGAAACACTCTATCTGACCACGAACTCTTACATCAAGAACGGGCGGGAACATAAGTTGGGTTTTTTGGGAAACAACGCCGCCGAAGAATTTAGAAATATTCCTACGGCCTGGAACGTGTACAAGAAGTACCGCACGAGCCAGGGACTGGGTGCCTTAGTATACGGTGCCGGGTTAGTAGCGATAGTTCTTTCGCCCACAAGATCCAGTAGCCGGAATCCGACAGGCGAGTGGTGGTACGTCGGCAGTCTGATTGGCTCGAGCGTAGGCCTTGGTATCATGTATTCAGGCCGTCGCTTCCTCCGCGAGGCCGTGCATATCAAAAACTACACCGTCCTCAACCAAAAAATGCTCCGAGAGTAAGGGATATTTTTGGGGCATAAAGGGCATAGTTGAATTTTAAACTCTCAACTAATCAACCTACCAGCAAAAATGCCATCCCCAATATAAGGTACACCGCCAGCAGCAGCACGCCCTCGAACCAGGTCGTTTCACCGTCGTGCGCGATGGCGTTGACGATGAAGGCCACGGCGGCAATGGCAATTAACTCGATGGGATTGGCAAACACCAGGTTCATGGGCGAACCGATGAGGTAGGAAATAATGACCAGGAGCGGCGCGATGAGCAAAGCGACCTGGATCGAAGAACCCACGGTGATGCCCATGACGGTAGTCATGTCGTCCTTTCGGGCGAACGAGATAGCGGCCAGATATTCGGCGGCGTTACCAATGATCGCCAGCACGATTACGCCCAGAAAAAAGGTCGAAAGTCCCAGCGACTCTGCGGAGACTTCCAGCCCGCCGGCCACGATCTCCGCTTCCCAGGCCGTGAAGGCCGTGCCGCCCACCAGTACGGCCACCGCTACCCATAGCGGCCAGGCTTTTTCGTGATCGGAGTCCACCGATGCTTCGACTTTCTGGTGCCCTGCGCTTTCAAAAACATCACGGTGGGTTTTTAAACTATACACCAGATTAGCCAGATAAACCACGATCAGCACGACCGACACACCCAGACTCAGTTGTTCTTCCAAAATACTGGCCGTAGCCGCGTCGGTCAGGCTGCGTTCGGTGTAGTGAAACAGGGCGGGCAGTAGCAGTGCTATCAACGAGAGCATCAATAAGCTCGACAGCCGTCCCGCGCTGGCTTTATTGAAGGTTTGGTGAGACCGCCCCCAGGTACCCACGACCACCGCCAGGCCTAAGCCCAGCAAGCTATTGCCGATAATCGACCCCGTGATTTGCCCCTTGACCACATCAGTTTTGCCATCCATCAATACAAAAATCGCCAGCAGCAACTCGGCCATATTGCCGAAGGTCACGTTGAGTAGCCCGCCGATGGTGGCCCCGAGCCGCTCGGCCAATTGCTCGGTGGACTGGCGAATCCATTCGGCCAGCGGCACGATGGCCAATATTGCCACCAGAAAGTTGACGAGCGGCGAAACGTCGGTAAAATACCGAAGCCCGAGGGAAATGGGGATTAAGAGTAGGAGGTAGCGGAAGAGCATTTTTTGAATGATGAATGATGAATGATGAGATATGACGGGCAGAGCCGCCACTTCAAGAAATTCGTGCCAAGAACGGTATGTTGATCGAAGAGACGAATTTCGTCAACTGTCAACTGTCAACTGTCAACTGTCAACTGTCAACTGTCAACTGTCAACTGTCAACTGTCAACTGTCAACTGTCAACTGTCAACTGTCAACTGTCAACTGTCAACTGTCAATGGCCTTCTACCGCAGCCACTCCGCCACGGCGAAGCCCAGATACGTGCCCAGCCCGTTGCCCAGAGTACCGACCAGAATAGCGGGTAGTTGCAAGTCGGGACGATTCAGGCTACGGGCCAGAGCGAGGGCGGAACTCGACCCGCCGATGTTGGCCTGCGAGGCCACGGCCACCACGTCGGGGTCTTGTTTCAATAATTTGGCCACGCCGATGAGCAGGGCGGCGTGGACTAGTACGATCGTGCAAATGATGATTAACAGCCAAATCGCCAGCGTTCCGTCCTGCAACAAAGCCGGGACGTCGCAGTAAGCGCCGATTACGGCCAGAAATAGGTAGATCATGAACATGCCTAGCACCCGACTGCCGCGCAAACGGCTGACTGCCGGGAACTGCGCCAGTACCAGCGCGACCGTGGTGATGGTAAGAATGGTGGGCAAAGCCGGAAAAATGGTAGCCACCCAATCGGCCAGGAACACGGCCCCGAAAGCCAGGGCGGTCAGTAGTCCGAGGTCTTTGGGATTGATGGTTTCCTGCTCGTCGAAGGTGTCGACGGGGGGCGCAATTGCTTCTTTATCAGTTGCTTTTTCGCTTTTACCTTTCTTGCCTCGCAACAGAGCGGGTAGGGCCAGTGTAGCAATCATCCACAAAGCGGTCACGATATTGTCGGCGGCGGTGGTGGCGGCGTAGAGAGTGCCTTCGCGGGCCATGCCATAGTGCAGGGCCACGGCGTTGAAATTCAGACTGCCGCCCGTGTAGGTTCCCGTCAGCATTCCGGCCAGGGCGTAGTATTTTTCGCCCAGCAGCGCGGTGGCATCGACCATTTTTACCGCCACAGCTACCCCTACTACCGTTCCTAAGGCACCGACCAGAAATAGTCCGATCATGGAAGGTCCGGCGCGGCGGATGCTTTTCAAATTCACGCTGAGCATGAGCAGGAAAATGGAAATCGGGGCCACGTAGGTGAAAATCCCGTCGTAAACGGGCGAAGGCGGCGAGGAGGAGGGGATCAAGCCCAAATTGGCGGTGAGGGCGGTGAGCAGGATCACCATCAGCGCGGTGCCGAGGTGCCGGAAGTAGGGCTTGGTCGCCAGCCACTCGCAAATCACGACATTCAGGCAAAGGACGGCCAGAACGAATAGCGGGTGGTTGGTCATGTAGGGCCGGGCATTGATCGTGATTTCCCGGCAATCTAACGATAATGAACCGAATTGCGGAAGAGGGACGTATATTGCTCAATAAACTACATTTTATGAGAAAAAGGCTACTTCCCTATTTTGAGAAATTTACGCTTCGCAGCAGCGGTCTTCTGATTTTCGCATTTCTCCTGACTTCCCATATCGCGCTGGCTCACCTGGGTAAAATTACGGGTACCGTGTCGGATGCCGCCACCGGACGACCGCTGACGGGCGTGACTGTCCTGCTGGCGGGCCAGAGCAAAGGGGCCATCACTAATGACCTTGGACAATACCAACTCACCGATCTTCCAGCGGCAACCTATCGCCTGGAATTCACCAGTCTTGGTTTCTAAAGCCAGGCACTGACGGCAGCGGTGCAGGACGACCAGACGACTTTTTTACAAACCAAACTTATCACCGCGCCCATCGATCTCGGGACGGTGACCGTGTCGGCCCTGAAACTCAATACCCAGCAGATCATCAGCGCCGTGGACATTCGGCTGCGGCCCGTGACCAACTCGCAGGAAATCCTGCGCATGGTGCCGGGGCTGTTCATCGGGCAGCACGCAGGCGGCGGCAAGGCCGAGCAGTTGTTTCTGCGCGGCTTCGACCTCGACCACGGCACCGACATCCGCCTGAGCGTGGACGGGATGCCCGTCAACATGGTGTCGCAGTGTCGCACGCCCACGGGCAAGGCTACGCCGATTTTCACTTTGTGATTCCCGAAATGGTGCAGTCTTTGAATTTTAGCAAAGGCCCCTACACTACCGATCAGGGTAATTTGGCTACGGCGGGTTGGGTGAATTTTCAAACCAGAACTACGCTGGACCGGAATTTTGTGAAGGCGGAAGTCGGCCAGTACGATACTTATCGCCTGGTGGGCGGGGTGAATTTACTGGGGAAGGGTAGTGGGGAAAACAAAGACGGAACGCCCGGACAGTCGGCCTACGTGGCGTCGGAGTACCAATATTCCAACAGCTACTTCAAAAATCCGCAGTATTTCAATCGCTTTAATCTGCTGGGCAAGTACCACGGCCACCTGTCGCCCTCGACTACGTTAACGCTGTCGGCTTCCACGTTTTGGAGCAAATGGAACCACTCCGGTCAGATTCCCGACCGCGCGGTGGCGTCGGGACTGACGGGCTTTTTTGGCTCCGTTGACCCGACGGAAGGCGGCGAGACTAGCCGCACCAACCTCAACGCCCAACTCGTGACAATCACGGACCGAAAGGACGAAATCCGGCAGCAGGTTTTTTACAGCCGCAACGCTTTTGAACTTTATTCCAACTTCACTTTTTTTCTCAAAGATTCAATTAACGGCGACCAAATCCGGCAGAAGGAACGTCGCAACCTTTTTGGCTACAACGGCAGCTTCACCCGCTACCACCAACTGGGTAATAAAAACCTGACCTCGACGCTGGGCGTCCAGTACCGCCAGGATCTGACCGACTCGACCGAACTTTCGCATACCCGCAACCGCCGCGAAACGCTGGTGCCATTCCAACTCGGTAACATCAACGAGTTAAACACCGCCGTTTACCTCGACGAAGTCCTGTATCTCACCAACCGACTGACGGTCAACGCGGGGTTGCGCTTCGATGTATTTCGCCAACGTTACGAGGACCTATTGAAGGCACCCGCAGCGGCGACGAAAACAACGACTGGCATCGTTTCTCCCAAGCTGAATCTTTACTATACCTTCTCGCCTCGCCTGCAGCTTTTCGCCAAGGCCGGCAAGGGCTTTCACTCCAACGACAGCCGCGTGGTGTCTGCCGGGGCCACGGTTGGGGACGTAAAACAAGTGCTGCCTCCCGCCTGGGGCGGCGACCTTGGCGCGGTTTGGAAACCTATGCCGCGCTTGCTGGTCAGCACCGCCCTTTGGACGCTACACATGGCGCAGGAGTTCGTGTATGTGGGCGACGAGGGCGTGGTCGAGCCGAGTGGCCGCACACGCCGGGAGGGCGTAGACCTTTCGCTCCGCTACCAGTTGACCGACCACCTTTTTGCCGACCTGGACATGAACGCCACCCGCCCGCGCTTCATCGACGAGGAGGCGGGCCAAAACTACCTGCCGCTGGCTCCCGTGTTCACTTCCGTCGGCAGTTTTTCGTACCAGGCGACGCGGGGCTTCAACGGCTCGCTGCGCTACCGCTACCTGGCCGACCGCCCCGCCAACGAAGACAACAGCCTGGTGGCCAAAGGGTACTTCGTAACGGACTTGCAACTCAACTACACCCTGCCCCGTCAGCAATTCGGACTATCGGTGCAAAACCTGTTCAACACCCGCTGGAAGGAAACGCAATTTGCCACCGAAAGCCGTTTGCGCGGCGAGGCCACTCCCGTGGAGGAAATCCACTTCACGCCCGGTACGCCCTTCTTCGCCCGGCTGTCGTGGACGTGGTTTTGGTAGAGAGAAAGCGGGGAAGACGGTAGCTAAACCCGCCAAAACTTACGTACTTGCTTATTCACTTTTTGAATTGAAAAATGAATAAGATAAAGTTGCAAGTCGAGAATGTTGCACACGAATATCTGGCAGAAATACCCGGCACCTGGCAGAAGGAAGACTATTTGAAAATTCTGGATGAATTCGGTTTTGCCGACGCCGACGCGCTACCGGATAAGGAACTGGCCGAAATGACGCTCATGGCCATCACCGACGAGGAACCTAACCAGGCGGCGGAAAATCTGATGGCGCTGTATCTGGCCGATGACCTCAACGAAGGCCAAATGTCGCAGATCGCCAGCGATATGCAGTTAGACAAAATCTTCGAAGAATATCCCGAAATCACGCTGCATCACCGCCTTTTCAGCATTAACCAACTACTACGTAAAGCCTACAACGGCAAATTCCCCGATGGCCAGGCGGTGAAAATCACTTTCACTTTGACGGACACCGAAGGCAGTTTGGCCAGCGCCGACGATGTCACCAGCGAAATCATCCTCAAAGCCCTGGAAAAGGCCATGCCCGACAATTCCATCGTAAAGCGCCTCTATCCCGACGAACTGGAAGGTAAAAAAGAACTCGCCGACGCCGACGCCATCGTTTGGCAGCGTAACGTAACGAAGTCCGGCGAAAAATACGAGGTGGAAATTGTCTCTTCCGACTATTGGCTCGGCGACATCCTCGACCACCCCAGCTACGAGGCCGAGGTGACGCCCTTCAAGCATGAGGCCGAAGACGACGATTGAGGTAGTTGCTTAATTCAAGAAAAATAAAGCGGGCGGACGCGGTCATCAGATCGCTTCCGCCCGCTTTTTGTATTTCAAGGGCAAATCTCTACCTTGACCAAAAGTTCCGAAAACCCGCCTATCTCTCCGTAAAACAGTTTTCTATTCCTGTTTTTATTCAAAGAACAACATGAAAAAACGTTTCTCTCTCTCCTTCCTTTGCGTCGGACCGCTCCTTGTCATGCTGAGCGTAGTCGAAGCATCGTTCTCGCAAGCCCAAAGTCGTCTGCCCATCCCCGACGCCAGCGTCGAAACTAAAGACGCCGTCACCATCAAAGGCAAGCGCGTTCCCTACACCGTCACCGCCGGAACGCAGCCCGTGTGGGACGCCGACGGCCAGCCCATTGCCAGTCTGTTCTACGTCTATTACGAGCGCTCCGACGTCGGCGACCGCGCGACGCGGCCTTTGGTGGTGTCGTTCAACGGCGGACCGGGTGCGGCTTCCTGCTGGATGCACCTCGGCTACACCGGCCCGAAGCGCGTGCTGATCGACAGCGAGGGCTACCCCGTGCAGCCCTACGGCATTCAGGATAATCCGAATTCGATTCTGGACGTGGCCGACATCGTGTACGTCGAACCCGTCAACACGGGTTTTTCGCGGATGCTGTCCGACACCATCGACAAGAAGAATTTCTTTGGCGTCAACGCCGACATCAAGTACCTGGCGGGCTGGCTCAATACGTTCGTGGGCCGCAAAAACCGCTGGCAGTCGCCCAAGTACCTCGTGGGCGAAAGCTACGGTACCAACCGCGTGTCGGGTCTGGCGCTGGAACTGCAAAACGCGCAGTGGATGTACCTTAACGGCGTGGTGCTGGTCTCGCCGACCGACCTCGGCATCGCGCGCGGCACGGTAGTGGACGCCGCCAGCTACTTGCCCTACTACGCCGCTACGGCTTGGCACCACAAGGTCCTGCCGCCCGATTTGCAGGGCAAAGACCTGGTGGAAGTACTGCCCGAAGTGGAAAACTTCACGATCAACGAACTCATCCCGGCCCTGGCCAAAGGCGGTCACCTCGATCCTGCCGTGCGGAAGCAACTCGCCGCCCGCGTGGCCCGCTACTCCGGCCTTTCCGAGAAAGTGGTGCTGGAACACAACCTGATGGTCCCCACGAATTTTTTCTGGAAAGAACTCTTGCGGGATAAAGGCTATACCGTCGGGCGGCTCGACTCCCGTTACCTCGGCATCGACCGCGAGGGTGCCGGGGAAGGGCCTGACTACTCGCCCGAATACACCTCCTGGCAACACTCGTTCACGCCCGCCATCAACTATTATCTCCGCGAGGTACTGAACTACAAAACCGACCTCAAGTACTTCATCGCCGGACAAACCCGCCCGTGGAGCCGCGAGGGTGCCGACACCGACCAAACGGGCGAAAACCTCCGCCAGGCGATGGCCCAGAATCCGTACCTGAACGTCCTCGTGCAATCGGGCTACTACGACGGCGCTTGCGACTATTTCAACGCCAAGTACGATATGTGGCACCTCGACCCCAGCGGCAAGATGCGCGGTCGTCTCGATTGGAAAGGCTACCGCAGCGGCCACATGATGTACCTCCGCGACGACGATGTTGTCACGTCGAATGAGGACATCCGGCAGTTTATTTTGCGGACGCTGCCGAAGCAGGGGGAAGCGGCGAAGTATTGAACAAAAGCGGGCAGAATGCAAAATAGGATAAACATTTGTAATAAAGTTTTGATAACAGTACACTTAGCTTCTGCTTACATCAGATCATACACGATTCTCCAACTTTATATCAAAAGAAAATGATTTTAAAAGTAAACGATAAGGAACTTGAATTTAAAATTGTACCACTAGTCTTTATCCCCTGATTCAAGTAATAAATGCAACGGCTGAAAAAAAAGCCCCCCTGCCGGGGTAAGGCCCCCGGGCCAGAACCCCCCAGGGGGGCTGCGCCCGAAAAAATAAAAAATTTTGGTTAACAAACACAAAAAACACAATAAGCAACAAAACCAAGGGCAAAGGTACGAGATTTGGGCCTTGGTGAAAACGGGTCACTCTCAGGGCCAGATCGCCGAGCAGGTCGGCTGCAGCAAATCGACGGTCAGCCGCGAGCTGCGGCGCAACTGCGACAGGCGCGACGGCTCCTACTGGCCTGATCTGGCCCAGCGCAAGGCCGCCGTCCGCCACAAGGCCAAGCCCAAGAGAAGACGATTCACGGCCAGCGTCGAGGCGCATGTCCGAGAGAAGCTCAAAGCGGACCACAGCCCCGAGCAGATCGCCGGGGATGCAGCCCGCAAGGGCATCGAGTGTGTTTGCCACGAGCGCATTTACCAGTTCGTCTGGCAGGACAAGAAGCAGGGCGGCAGGCTCTACCGCCACATGCGCACCAAGGGCAAGCGCTACGCCAAAAGAGGCAGTGCGAAGGGTAAAAGGGGCCAAATCGCGGGCCGCGTGGACATTGACCAGCGTCCGGCCATCGTCGAGCAGAAGCAGCGGGTGGGCGACCTGGAGATGGACCTGGTCATCGGCCGGGGCCAGAGCGGCGTGCTGCTGACGATTAACGACCGGGCCACGGGAATGCTGAAAATGGCCATTCTCGAAAGCAAGGAGGCGGCCCTGGTGCAGGCAAAGGCCGTCGAGTTGCTGATCGAGTGGAAACCACTACTGCACACGGTGACGACTGACAATGGGAAGGAGTTCGCCTACCACCAGAAGCTGGCCCAGGAATTGGAAGTGGACTGCTACTTTGCCAAGCCGTATCACAGCTGGGAGCGGGGCGCCAATGAAAATTTGAATGGGCTGGTGCGGCAGTATTTCCCGAAATGGACAAGCTTCGAGCGCCTCACCCAGCAGAAAGTAGATGAAGTTGTACAGACCTTAAACCAAAGACCCAGGAAGAGATTCGGGTACCGATCACCCGAGGAAGTTTTCAACGACGCACTCAGAAATGAAGAGGGTGTTGCATTTATCACTTGAATCCACC
>JBBSUC010000010.1:0-121934 GCA_038235275.1 Cytophagales bacterium
ATGCGCTTGACGTAGCGGATGACGTTGTTCAGCCCCTCGGTGGCCGCGTTAGTCAGTCTCTGGTGGGCGAAGTTGGCGATGGGCCGCAGCCAGTTTGAAAGCGTGTGGATGAAGTCGATCAGGGCGCGTTGCCTGATTGTTCTGGCCCAAGCCATCTGACCACAAAAATTGTCAAAGAACCAGGATTTTTATGTGGATAGTATGCAGATTCAGTTGCGCCACCAAAATTATTGCCTGGACGATGCACCCAACATCCGTTGAAATCGGCGTTTGTTTAGAGTCTGGTGTCAGAATCGAACTGACTACACTTGTTTTGCAGACAAGCACACGTCCATTGTGCATACCAGACGGACAAAAAAACCGCTTGCTACCTCGGTCGGCAACAAGCGGTTTAAAATTTCTTTATTGACTCTTTAACAGACAAATAAAGCCCACTCGTCACCTTTCGGATAACAGAAAAACGAGCAGGGACAAGAATTGCTGATTGAGATTTTCATTCTGCAAAGATGAGAAGTGTTTTTTCAAACGACAACGCCGCTTGTAGATAGAGTCGCTTGCACGAGTATGACCAGAAAAGGCCCGTGAGTCACTCACGGGCCTTTTCTGGTCATTGCTTTTTTTGCTTTATTTATGGTGATCAAACTGGTAAAACAGCCCTAGCTGGAAAACGCTGTTTTTTCTTGAATTACCACTTTTTTGTATGTCGCTGATTCCCGGAACCCATCTGCCATCTATCCCCAGACCAGAATTTGACAGGTAACCCAGTCCTATGGGAAAAGATAAATCAGGGGATTTAAAGCTGCCCTTCACATCAGACTCCAAACCGTTTGATTTATTCTTTGCGCTTACGAGGAAGCCTATCTGCGGGCCTGCCTCCAAACGAAACCCATTATCAAACATGTACTGTAACAAAACGGGGATATTGAGATAATTAAGACGCGTTTTATTGGTGAGAGAACCAGCCGTTTCTTGCCCTCCCTGGCCGGAATACAAAACCTCCGGTTGAAGAGCCCACGTCTTTGATAAATGGATATGCGCCAGGACACCCGCATGAAGGCCGGTAAGGTAGTCCGTACTGTTGCCACCTTTTACTAAGATGTTAGAAAAGTTAGGGCCGGCTTTTATACCGAAAGCCGGCGTCTGTGCTTTTAGAGCACTAGCCGAAAAAATAACGAGTGAAAGAATCAAGACTTTTTTCATGAAATGGTGTTTTGGTTGTTTGTAATTCGAAAGCCAAAAATAATGAGATTTTGAAAGCAAAGTGTGTCTTTCTCTACTATTTATGGTTAACGAAGCTAGTTACGGTGCTTGCCGAAGTCTTCTTCCCGCTGCTAACACCGATTTACCCCCCATCAGGGCGTCATAGGGCTAGGTCGAAAAATAAGGCAGCACATCGGCCGGCGAATCGAACTGTTTCATGGGTAGTTAGGGGGTAATCTGATTTTATCAAAAAAAGGTAACCCCGTAGCTAAACTATTAGTATAGGGTACCTTATGTGTGATTAGCTTTCAGCCATAAAGAACCCCGCTAACCCGCGCCGCGCCTGTCCCGGCTAGGGCAAGCTACCCAACGTACTACCGACATTGAGACGGGCATCAAGGCTATACATCAGAATTTTTGAACAGCATCGTACACTACGCTGTTTAACCCATCATGGTAGAAAAAGAGCAAATCAATTCCCTATCTGAACGCGATAAGGACCGTATCATCGAAATGGCCTGGGAAGACCGTACGCCCTTCGACGCCATCGAGGGGCAGTTTGGTCTCGCGGAACCGGAGGTGATCGTTTTGATGCGCCGTTCGTTGAAGCCCGCTTCGTGGCGGCGTTGGCGGGCGCGGGTGCAGGGCCGAAGTACCAAGCACGCCCTCAAATCGAGCGGACTCATGCACCGTTTCAAGAGCGATCGGCAGCGGTCGATTTCGCGCAATAAAATTAGCAAAAGATAAAACCGAATTAAACAGGAGAACAAATGACTTCAAAGCGAATATTTTTTACCGGAGGATCGGGAAAAGCGGGCAAGCACGTCGTTCCCTACCTCCTCGATCAGGGACATCGCGTGATGAATGTGGATCTGAAACCGTTGGATCATCCGGGCGTGGATAATCTGATCGCGGACATAACGGATTCCGGGCAAATGTTCGACGCCATGAGTTCGTACGCCGGGCTGGATGAATTGGAAGGAGGCGATGGGGTGCCCCGTTTTGATGCGGTGGTGCATTTTGCGGCCATTCCCAGAATCCTGCTCAAACCCGACAACGAGACGTTCCGGATCAACACGATCGGTACCTACAATGTGATCGAGGCGGCGGTCAAACTGGGAATCAGGAAAATTATTATTGCTTCGTCGGAAACCACTTACGGCATCTGTTTTTCAGATGGCCAAACCGACCCCAAGGTACTTCCCCTGGAAGAAGATTATGACGTCGACCCCATGGATAGCTACGGCATATCGAAGGTGGTCAATGAAAAAACGGCTCGGGGTTTCCAGCGACGGTCGGGCTTTGATATCTATGCCCTTCGGATTGGCAATGTGATCGAGCCGCACGAATACGCCGAACTGTTTCCCCACTATTTTGAGCATCCCGAAGTGCGACGCCGGAATGCCTTCAATTATATTGATGCGCGCGATCTGGGCCAGATTGTGGATTTGTGTGTGAAGAAAGACGGCCTTGGTTATCAGGTTTTTAATGCCGCAAATGATCAAAACGGAGCCGTGATCCCCACTCAGGAATTGGCCGAACGGTTTTTCCCCGGGGTGCCCATTACGCGTGAATTGGGGGAAAATGAGGCATTGTATTCCAATCGTAAAATTCGGGAGGTTTTGGGGTTCAAAGAACAACATAACTGGCAGAAATACTTGAAATGGGACGCGTAGCTACTGACACCCGTTTAAGCAAAATAACCCCGGAAACAGTAGCGAATTCCTCCCTGTTTAATAGGAATAGTATCAATCAAAATCCATGAGTTTTTTAACCGCAGAATGGCGCAGATTAGCCTTTGCCAATTACGAAGTAGATCCCGAAGTACTCAAATCATATCTTCCCTACGGCACCGAGCTTGACCTGTGGCAGGGACATTGTTACGCCAGCCTGATTGGGTTTATGTTTAAAAATACCCGGATACTGGGTATCAAAGTGCCTTTTCACATCAATTTTGAGGAAGTAAACCTACGGTTTTACGTCAAACGGTTTGAAGATGGAGCGTGGAAACGGGGGGTAGTTTTCGTGAAAGAGATCGTACCGTTACCCGCCCTTACCTTCGTGGCCAACACCCTCTACAACGAGAAGTACGAAACTCGCCCGATGAATCATCGGTGGGACGAAACCGATGCAGACCTTACCGTGGAGTACCGTTGGAAGATGAGATCCGGTTGGCAATCGTTACAGGTAACCACCGGCAGAGCGCTCACCGAGATGATTCCCGGTAGTGAAACCGAGTTTATAACCGAGCATTACTGGGGCTATGCTGAGGTGAACCCCTCTCTGACCAATGAATATCAGGTCACGCACCCGAAATGGAAGAAATACGAGGTAATCGACTACAAAATTAAGGCTGATTTTGCCGAATTATACGGCAACGACTTTGCCTTCCTGAATCATCAGCAACCCCGATCCGTGATGTTGGCCGAGGGCTCTGCCATTACCATTGAATCAAAACGAGTACTGAAAGCTCCGAAGCACTGATTGTAGGGTAGTTTGGGTAGAAAACGTGTGAATCGGACAAAAAAACATCAGGCTATTTCAATAGCCTGATGTAGACACCGTGTTCATTAGAAAAGGCGTGCTCAAATATCCGAGTACTCGGTAGGGTACAAGAAGTATTGCGTATTTTTAGACGTATTATTTTTGTATTGCTCGTCGGCTGTCAGGGCTTTCCATTCCGGCGCATCTACAAAGGCTTTCCAATGGGCATCGCGATCAGCCTGGTTTGCGAAGGTGGTCATATACATCAGGTTGGGCATGTGGCTACCGGTAATCACTTCGCCATAAAATACCGCATTGAAATTCAACCTTTTGAAAAGTTTCACTTCGCCACCCGTGTTAAACATTTTCACCTTATTCAGATAATATTTTTCGGTAGGGCCTTCGTAACTGCGTAACTCATAGACCCGATCGCTTTTCGGGCCGTCGAGATTGGGCAACATCATCTGCGGGGCTTCGCTAAAAGCAAGTAAAACGATGGACTCAAAACGGTCGTAGGGCTTGTGGTCAAATCTTGCGTTGATATACGCACTACCGGCATTTTGGTAGGCCGCATCGGCATCCAGTTTTTTGGTGATAGCAAATACCTGGCTTTGCGACTTCATGGGTGTGAAAACATACACTTTTTTGCCGGCATCGTCGGTTGTGGGCCTGGGTTTAAAAACTCCGACCGCTTTAATGCCCTGCCTGTGCATGGCCGGAATGTAAGCATCCTTCAAATAAGCATCCAGACCTTGTTCCTGGGCGGGGCTGCTGATGGTATAAATCTTGATTTCGTAAAACTCCCTTTTGGCAGCTTGGGCAAAAACTACTGTTCCGAGAACCAAAAGCAGGGAAAGCGTGAAAGATTTTAGGACTAATCGCTGAGTGTTCATAAATGGGGTTAGTTGTTAAGTGTCAGTTTAACAAATGAAATCAACATTAGTTAATATTACAAGGTGCTAACTCTAAACTATTCGAAATATTAATTGGGACTAAGCATCTATTCACTAAGGTTTTCTTTGATTGTGTCATTGAAATCCAAGGTAAGGGTGATGGCTTTTCGCAACTACGTACCAAGTGCCCCAGTTCAGAAAGTCTTTGAACTACTTCTTCCTGACCGTACCTATCCCGTATCGTTTTACTTGCCGTATTTTGAGTTGGTTATCGACCACTTCTACTTTTTTCAAATCCATGAAGGTACCCGCCGCGTCGTAAAAACCAATCATGCAGGAAAGATTATTCTCGTATATCCGCACGTCGACTTTGGGCTGGTAGCCGAAGTTGGGGATATCGACGCTATCTTTCACATCCAGCGTTTTGTAGGTGACCGCCACCCGGTAGCGGAACCGCAGCGGGGTTTCGTACAACTTCACCGCGAATTTAAATTGATTCAGCGCATCGGGGACGGGTACGGAGTAGATGGCTACCGGTTTGGGGTCGACGTTGGTCCGCTCTCGAGGAATCGTGTCGTTCACGACGACCCTTTTTTCGGCAGTATCCGCTTTCTTTTGGGGGCTGTTGCAGCCGGCCGCGAAAGCCAGCAGGGAAAATAAAATGAGAATTCTCATGCCTTATGGGTGGTTGAAGATAGGGGGTGGTTAAAGTCTAGCTTTCATTTTTTATTCAAGTATACCTCATTATTCTTTCGCTGCCTTCATACCCAACGCGCCGACTCTCTCCCTACCTAACCGTCACCTTCCCGCCACCCGAATAACTGCGGTATTCTCCCTGGTACATGGCATCCGCGCCGACGGGGCCGACGGTGAAGGTGCCTTTGGAAATGACGCGAACCTGGTAATAGAAGGTCTTTTCACCACCAGTGGCGGTGGTGAAGAAGTGGATGCGGTCGTCGCGGATGTCGAAGTAGTCGGGCGAACTGGCATTTTTGATCCAGGGCATGTCGCGCGGCTCGGTCAGGCGCGGGTTTTCGATCTCGAATCCGGCGGGCAGCAGGTCGGTCAACACCACGTTTTCGATGGGCAGACCGCTGGTGCTGGCCACGCTGACTTTCACCACGATGAGGTCGTTTTGCTGGATGTTGTTAGCTGTGCTGCCCTGGCGATTCAGGTACTGCCGTCGCACGCGCAGACCGTTGTCTTCCTCCACGTAAGCTCCCGTGGCCGACTGGCCTTCGGATTGCGAAAACCAGTACAAATCGCCTTTCCCCTGCGTTTTTACGGCCAGTTTCTGGTCGAGAACGCCCTTGGTGAGGCTCAGTTCCTTGCCCTCGAAGGTGCCGAGGGGTTTGCCCTTTGCGACTACCGTAGCCGTGACGGTGGAGCCGGAGACGCGCTGGGCCAGTTTGCCGAGGGCCAGCACGGCGAAGCCCGCTTCCTGGGTGTTGATGTACGAAGCCGAGCTTATCGCCTGCGACAGTTGCCGGGCCAGCGGCGTAATCTGAATGTTATCGGGATCGGTTTCCAGCAGTGTGTTCAGTACCAAAGCCAGGTTGCGCAGCGGCGAGGCGTAGCTGCCGCCGAAAGTGTTGGGTACGTTATCGTTCTCGTACTTCGCGGGCAGCAGAGCCGCAAAATTGCGCGAGTCACCGATGAGCTGGTAGGCCCCGGCCAGCAGGTAGCGGGTATCGGCCGTGAGCAGGTCGGGATTTTGCTTGTAGTAGTTCATGGCCGAGCGGTTGGGTTGCCCGACCAGCGACAGCACGTAAAGCGCGTACAGACTTTCGCGCTGCGCCCGCACGACGCGAACTACGCTGCCGTCCTCATTGCGTTGCTGCGGCACTTCCTCGGTGGCGGTGGTGCCGGTTTTGGCGGTGAGGTACTCGATGGCACGGCTCATCGTGGCCCCGTTGACCTCAAACCCGGCACGGCGGGCTTCTTCCAGAAAATGCACGGCGTAGGCCGTCACCCACCAGTCTTCGCGCGCCGCGCCGGGCCACATGGCCAGACCGCCATTGTAGAGCTGCTGGGTTTCGGTCTTGCGGATGGCCTGCTGCACGTTGGTAGCGGGATTAAAATCGCTCTCGCCGCTGCGGACGATATATACGGGCGTAGCCATCGCGCGGGTGAGGTCGGCGAAGTAGATTTGCGGAAAAGCCTTCGAAATCGTCTGCTCCAGACAACCGTAAGGGTAGCCGAGCAGCGTGGACAGTGCCTTGCCGCCCCCCTGCACCAATGGCGAGCGACTTAGCACAACCTTGCTGCTGGCCGTACCGGGAATGAAACTCTGGTTTAGGTCGATGACGCCGCTTTGCCCGCCCGCGATGACGCCCGACTGGCTGGTTTTGAGCAGCGGCGAGGCGGGGCGCACGGTCAGGTTGGTTTCCTGCACGAAGGTTTCGCCGAAGGCGTTCACTTTGACCGTTATTTTGCCCAGGCCGATGGTACTTCCGGCCTTCACGCTGAACACCGCCCGCGCTTCCTTGCCCGCCGGGATGGTCAGTTTTTGGGTAGCGTTGTCACCCGGCGCGAGCGGCCCGGTCGTGACCAGCGACACCACAACGGTCGTGGGTTTTTTCTCAGTGTTACTCACGTTCACGGGTAGCGTCAGCTCGTCGTTGGGGCTGAGGAAGCGCGGTGCCCCGGTGCTGATGACCACCGGATCGGCGACTTTCATATTTTCGGAAGCCGAACCGAAGGCGTCGCCTTTGTAGGCCACGGCCATCACGCGCAAGTCGCCGCTGAACTGCGGAATGGCGATGTCGAAGGTGGCCTCGCCGCTGCCGTTGGCGGTCAGGATACCGCTCCAGAACGTGACGAGTTCGGTGCGGCCGTTGCTGAGCGGATTGATGCGTTTTTCCAGATCGTAACCATCGCCACCGAAGCTCGACGAGGTCGAGAAGTCCAGTTCGGGAAACAAAAAGGCGTATAAATCGTGGCTGGCGACTTCCAGGGCGCGTTTTTGGTAAAAGTAGCCGTGAATGTCGGGCGTGCGGAAATTCTTGATTTGCAAAATCCCCTCATCTACCACCGACACCGTCAACTGCGCGTTGGCGGCGGTTTTGATCCTGATTTGCTGCTTTTTCTTGGAGCGCGACTGCGCCGCGACGCTAATCGACACGGGCAAGGTGCGGTCGGGTGCGTCCACGGCGATGGGCGCGAAGCCGTGCGCCACCGTCAGCGGCAGGTCGGAGGCATCGAGCGGACGGATAAGCGTGGCTGTGACATAGACGTTAGGCAAATGCTCCTCTTTCAGCGACAGCGTGAGCTCGGCGGCTTTTTTCTCGGTCGTCAGCACGTGGTGTTCCAGCAGGTGGTTTCGCTCGAGGGTTACCAAAAGACGACCGTCGAAGGGCGTTTTAAACAAAATCTTGGCCTTGTCGCCCACTTTGTACTGATCCTGATCGGTTTCCATCAACACGCGGCCCTCGGTACTCACCTCGAAGGAGGAATATTCCGTGTAGCCGTAACCGTAGGCGTAAAAAGTCGTGGCGGTGTAATGTTCCGCACCCGGACGCCGCACCCGCAACTCATACTCACCCGAGACGGTCGGCACGTAACGGAAAGTACCTTTGCCGTTGCCCAGGTTCAGCGTATTGGAATACAGTGTTTTCTCCCGCTTGCGCGAGGTGTAGCGCAGTTGCTCGTTCTGCTTCTCGACCACCGTCTGGTACTCGATGCGGACGACTTCCACCGCTGCCTGCACGCCGTTTTGCAACTTTCCCTGACTATTTACCCCAATGACCTCCATCGGCACGGGCGCGTTGACGCTCACGTAGCGGTCCGGCAGTCGGACGCCGTAGAGCGTGTTCTGCGTCAGCACGTCGAAGCGCTGCAGGCGGTTGACGGGACGGCCGTTTTCGTCGAACACCGTCACGTAAATCTTGCCTTCCAGCAGACCGATATCCTTATAGCTCGTCGGAATCGGGAATTTCTCGGTGGCTTGTCCCTGCGGGTCGGTGGTTCCCTGCCGCTGTTCGCGCTCGAAGGTGGCGTCGGCCGGGATGTCGAAACTGAACTCCGGGAAATCGGGAGCCGTGAAGCCCTTGCGATTCCATTGGGCTTCCATTTCGTAGGTACGGCCCGCAGCAGGCGGACCGAAAAGATTGAGCGCCGTAGCCGTCAGCGCGACGGTTTCGCCCGCTTTGTACGCTTTTTTGGCTCCGCTTAAATCCACCTTGATGCGGTCGGGCATGAACTCCTCCACGCTCACGGACTGCGACGCCAGCAGCAGGTCGTTGGCGTTGTAGACTTCCAGTTGGTACATACCCGTGAGGGCCGACGCCTCCACGGTCACCTCGGTTTCCACGGCGCCCTGCGCGTTGGTGGACTTGCGCCAGCTGCGGTACTCGCGGCCATTGGGCGTTACGAGTTTGATTTTCAACGGAATTTCTTTGGGCGTGTCCCAGCTTTGGGTACGTACGACGGTGTTGAAATGCAGCGTTTCGCCGGGGCGGTACATGTCGCGCTCGCCGTAGATGAACGCCTGCAAACCGGAAGGGTTGTCGCGCGCGCCCTCCACCTCGTAGCGCGAGGTTTCGACGCGCGCATCTTCAAATAATAAGTAGTTGAAATCCTCCTTCGTCCGGGCGGTAATCATCGCGACTTTGAAGCCGGGAGATTTTTCGCTCAGTTTCTCGAAATGCGCCACGCCATCGCCGTCGGTTTCGATAGTTTGCATCGTCTGGTTGTTACTGCTCACCAGCGTGATTTCGATATTTTTGAGCGGCTCGGTGGTTTTGATGGAATTGGCAAAAATCCAGACTTCGTTGTCGCCTTCCTTGGCGATGAGGCCGATGTCTGAGACCGAAATCAGCTTCGTTGAGCCGAGGTAGGCCTCATCCTTGGATTTGACCGACACCAGATAGACACCCTTACGGCCGTTGTCATCCGGCAAAGCGATATTGAGGGCCGACACGCCCTTGGCGCGGGGCAGGTTTTCGGTGTCGACGGTTTTGTTGACGACTACATCGCTGAAATGACTCTCATCGTCGTCGCTGTAATTGTAGCTGCCCGTGGCGGTATAATCGTCGTCGACGTAGTCGTAATCCTCGTAACGGTAGTTACGGACGTAGCTGAGGATATTGTTTTCGTAAACCTTGGCAATCTTGACCTGAACTTTCGGCACGTTCACGATCTGAACGCCAATGTTTTTGCTGCCTTTGGGCGTGAGATACACCGCTTTTTTATTGGCAAAAGAAATCCCGGCGGGCATCTTGCCAAAAAATAAATCGCGCGAAATTTCTTCCTCCAACTTTGGCCCCAAAACCCCTTTCAGATTATTATTTAATTTCAAAACGTAGGTATCCGTCTCGTTGAAATCGCCGCGCAGCACGAAGCCGTTTTCGGTAGTTTCGATTTTGGTACTAATTTTTGGGTCAATGCTGAACCCGCTATCCACGCTTTCGGGAGCAAGTTCCTGAGTCGTCACCACGCGAACGAATGCCTTGTTATTTTCAAAGCCCGTCTGCACGTCGGCTACGTCGAGACGCAGCGGCGAGGGTAAGCTGGCGGCGCGTTCCAGCGGCTCGGGCGTGGCGTAGTCATTGCCGAGGGCGGCCCCCCCTTTGATCTTCAAACCCTTCTCGATGCGAACGGTCATCGGCGTGGCGTTTTCGTCGGGCGTTCCGGTTTGGGTGATGGCCACGACGACGCTGCGTCCATCGGACGAGGGCAGGGCGCGAAAGGTGGCGGCATTGTCGCGCAGACTGAGTTTCAGCCGCTCGGCCACGGACTGCGGGTCCACGGGATAGTTGAACGTCAGCCGCAGCCGCGCCTCCGGGCGACCACTCTCCGCGCCGCGCGCCCACCAGCTTTGCATTTCGGTGAGTTGGAGGTAGGGGGTGTGAAAATCCACGTCCTCGTCGTCTACATCATACTTTTTGTCTTTATCGACGTGCTTCAATAGCTCGTCCATCAACTCCGCTTTGTAGGCAGTCGCCGGAGCCAGGGCCGCCACGGGCGAGAAAACCAGTTCGTTGGGAGCCGTCCACTTGAATTTACCCCGCACGGCGGGCGAGAACCTGACGTACTGCGTGGAGTCCCAAACGCCCAGGCGGCTTTCCTGCACCAAGTCTTTGTTAAAAGTAAAAACCATATTCTGCGAGAGCTGCACCTCGTCGGAGAAGTTTCGGCCCACGAGGTGGACGTCGTTGAAGGAGGAACAGGAGAGTAATGCTCCCAAGAGAAAAGTTAGGATGGTGGTGGCTTTGGAAGCCAGGAGGAGGCGTTTTGCCATTTGGGTTAAAAGGTCAAGGGTTAAGCGGAGCACCCCGCAGCGGTCAACGGCTGTTTACAGAAATGGTGGGCTGAATATAGGGATTTGGAATCAATATTCACTTCTCCAATCTCGCTGCTTTGCTGTCGCTATAAGGGATGACCATTTGCCGGGTTTTTCCTGCGAAGGTCACTTCTACTTTCACTTCCTCTTCGGTTTCGGAAAGTACTTTGGCTTTCACAGAGGGGGCCTTGCCCGCCGAGGGAAGCAGCAGCCACACGAAAGTTTGGTCGCCGGTAATATCCGTGCTGTAAATTGTGGCCGTATTCGGTCCGTAAACGTTGTATTCCGGGCTGTACCAGCCTTGAATTTCCGGCTGCTCCTGCCCTTTGATAAAGCGAACATCCATTTCTTGGTTACCAATTGGAATCACCGCCAAATTGCCTTTGGGGTTATTGGTTTTAATGGCATTGCCTTCCTGGCTTACAAGACAGTCAGGATGCCAATGCCACAGCGTTTCGATTTTTCGGGCTTTGTCGGTCTGGATTCGATCTACCACCACCCAAAACGCGCCGCGCACGTACATCAATGCCCGGCTGTGGCTAGCCTTACCGTTCACGTTTTTGAAGTCAGAAAATTGGCCGGTGGCGTAATCGAACTCGGGAGTAATCTTAAACCGGCTTTCGTCCAGCGGCGCGTCCGCCAGTTTGGGACCGGGTTTTTGTCCGTTTCCGTCGATCATTACCAAATTATGCCCGGCGCTGCCCGTGGCGTAGGGCCGGAATTTTTCCGCCACTTCGCCCGTGTAGGCGAACCGCCCGGCGTCCACTAACAAGTCACGGCCGTAGGTGGAGACTGAAAGATGCAGCTTGTCATTGTGCTGGTGACCGCTTCCCCAGGGGCCGACATCGAAAAACGACCAATGCGCGTCGGCATCGTAGCCATTACGAGAAATCAACTGACCCGCCCAGGGGAAAAAGTATGACGGTCCCTGCTTCGGATCTTCTCCGCTTTGTCCGTTGGAAGCTAAGAAAGCCCATTCCGGTTGGCTGTACTTTTTAGCTGCTTCAAGCAGCGATTCCCGGTCGCTGCCCCGGTCGCCGTCGTTGTTCAAAATACGAGACCCGTCGGGGCGCACTGTGCGGGCCAGGTAGTCGTACATCCTGACGATCGTTCCGTTGAAAAAATCGGGCAGGGGACGGTTAGCCCGGTCGCAGATTTCTTTGAAAAGCTCGAAATTAGCCAAAGCCACCTTGTGGTAATGCGACGTGAGTTCCGTCTGCACGCCATCGGCATATACCTGCTCTTTCAGGCTCTCGGTCATGGTGGCGATGGCGTAGGTAAGCCATTCGTCCGAGTTTTTGTATTCCGGAAAGTTCGTAGCCACCGTAGCCAAGGCCGAAATTTCCATCGTCAGCCAGTTGCCACCACTATGAAAGTAGCGGTTATAGTGGGCATGGTCGGGCAGGCTGCTCAACATCAAAAGCTGCGTGGCGGGAGAAAGGTAGGGACTGTCGATCAGCCCGTAGAAGATGCGCGACCAGGCCTTCACTCTGGCGGCCACTTCCAGCCCCCGCCAGACGGAAGTACTGCTTCTTACGGCGGGGTAGGGCATACTTTTGACAATAAAATCCCGCAAAAAGGCGTCGATGTACCGGGCATATTCTGGGTTTCCGGTGTCCTCGTAGGCATCGAATACCGCCAAAAGTTGGGAGTGGCGGTTGGAGAGCCACGCCCACTCCCGATCGTCGTTCGGTCCTTTGTAGTACCAGTCGCGATGACCGTCGGGCAGACGGGGCACTTCGCCCCGCACATTCTGCACGATAAACACGTTTTTCAGAATCGTGTCCGCTTCCGCCACAGTTTTGTTGGAGGTCGGTGGCAGGGTTTTTCTCAGAAAAACGGCGGTATTTCCGGTTTTGTAATAGGCCAAAAGCTGTTTGCAGGCTTGCACCAGGTCCCCTTTTTCGTGAGATTGCCTGACTTTTTCCATGCCCGGCTTATTCAGATCGAACTGATCCAGCATCGTTTTCATTGTTTCCGGCTCGTAGGTGCAGATGTCCTCCACGGTGGCAAGATCCTGCCACTTTTTCTGAGCAAAACTACTTTGGGGAAAAAGTCCTCCGGCTACGCCCAGGATGACAGAGAGGAGGATTTTGGAAAGGATCTTCGGCATCATAGCGAGAGAATAGTATCACGAAAATGTACGTCGCTAGTAAAAGTATATTCACCAAAAGCCTACTGTTTCTATCAGGGCATTTTCGTGGTCGCCGCCAAGCGATCCCACCTCGTTAAACACGTCTTTCTGAATCGTAGGTTAGATGCACTCTCACGTAAAAATGCCGATGCGATGACCGCGCTGCAAGACCTACGCGATTTAGTATTGCAAGAGTCAATTTCCTCACGAGTAGACTATCCAACAATATACTTGTATAGGCAATTGAATATCACTACCTTAGATTTCTATTCACTTCAAAAAGCAAACTATCAGGATTATGGAAAAAATGTATTACGTGCTGGCGATGGCCTGCGCCGGATTTATGTTGCTGGCCACCACGCACCGCACGACCGAAAGCAAGTACGGGATGGTCGTAGGAACGCCCGAAATCAAGTCGATGACCTCGTTGTCATTTGGCCCCGAAGGCGTATTGTTCATCGGCGACTCTAAGAGTGCGACCGTATTTGCGGTGGACACTAAAGACGCGACGATGAGCGAAAAGGCGGCCGATGTCGAGATAAAGAACATCGACCAGAAAATAGCGGCCCTGCTGGGAACCGAGGTGCAGAACATCACGATACAGGATATTGCCGTAAATCCGGTTTCTAAAAGCGTCTATCTGGCCGTGCAGCACAGCGATGGAACGCCCGTGCTGTTCAGGATCGATGGCGAGAAACTCAGCCCGGTCGATACCAAAAGTATTGCCTATTCCAGCATAGCCCTGAACGACGCCCCGTCTGAAACCGACAAAGACCGCCGGGGAAATTCCCTGCGCGTGTCGGCCATTTCGGATTTGGGCTACGCCGAAGGCCAAGTGATGGTGAGCGGTTTGTCGGGAAAAGAATTCAGCTCGACCTTCCGTAGCATTCCTTTCCCCTTCACCAACAAACAGGATCAGGCTTCGCTCGAGATTTATCACGCGGCGCACGGCAAGTACGAAACTTTATCGCCGATCAGGACTTTCACCACCGCCACCATCAGCGGCAAAAAGTACTTGGTTGCCAGCTACACCTGCACGCCCTTGGTGCTGTTCCCCATGGATGAACTCAAAGCCGGACAGCACGTGAAAGGCCGGACGGTGGCCGAAATGGGTAGCGGCAACCAGCCCATCGACATCGTCACGCTGACCAAAGGCGGCGAATCGTACCTGATGATGGCCAACTCGAATCGCCCGGTGTTCAAGGTCGATTACAAGAACATCGAAAAATACCAGGGGTCGCTCACCACGCCCGTGGAAGAAAACTTCGCCACCGCCGGCGTGGAGTTTGTGTCGCTGCCCGTAACCAACGTGCTGCATCTGGCCAAGCTCGACGACGCGCGGATGGTATTGCTGCAACGCCGCTCCAATGGTAGCCTGGACCTCTGGACTTCCAGCGAACGCTATCTATGACCAAAGGGAAATTGAACCGGATCAGGCCGTACCCAGCGTATGGCTTGATCTTTTTTGTTTTTATGGGGTTTTGCGGATGTGCTACTTCCTCGGAAAATGCCCAAATCCGCTTACGCTGGCGGGGCAAGACAGCGGTATCGGTGGATATTCCCAAAACGCTGACCGCCGGGCTACCCGCCGATTCCGTGGCCGATTTGCTCAAAATCCGGTTGGTAAATTCCGCCGCCTCGGTGTCGATTCTCGGCCACTACTCGACCGAGTCTGACCTGATTTCTTTCACGCCGCTCATTCCTTTTACCCGTGGTTTACGGTACGAAGTGCGGCTTCGCCATGAACCCATCGGCACTTTCGACATTCCCCTCGCCGATCCGACCGATGCCCCCAAACTACTCGGTATTTTTCCGTCTCAGGATACGTTGCCCGAAAACCTTCTGAAAATTTACCTTCGTTTTTCCCAACCCATGCAGGAAGGGAAATCGGCCGACTATGTTTTTCTGGTCAAGAATAATTCCGACACCTTGAAAGGCGCTTTCCTGAATTTGCAACCGGAATTATGGAGCGAAGATCGAACCATGCTCACGCTGTGGCTGGACCCCGGCCGCATCAAACGCGATTTGCAACCCAATCGCTCGCTGGGGCTTCCTTTGCAGTCTGGCAATTCTTACCGACTGCTAGTCTCTTCGGGATGGAAAGATCAGCAGGGGGCCCAGCTTGGCGAAATCCGCCCCAAATTATTCGTTGCCAGCGGGCGGGATAGTCTCTCCCCCGTCCCGGCCGACTGGAAAATAACGCCCCCGCAAAGCGGAAATAGACAACCCCTAGAAGTTGACCTCAAAGAACCTTTGGATTACGGTCTGCTTGATGAAACGCTAAGCATCGAAGCAAAGAGTGGCAAACCGATTAAGGGCAACTGGGAAGTCGGGGCAGAGGAAAAATCAGTTTTTTTCAAGCCTGTAGATTGCTGGCAAGCGGGACAATACACGCTAAGCGTGCTTACGGTGCTGGAAGATCTGGCCGGGAACAATCTGAGCCGGCCTTTTGACCGAGACGTGACGAAGAAGAAACCGGATATCAATTCTGGCGGAGTTGTCAAAGTCTCGTTTTTGGTTGCCCATTAGACTACCCGACAGAAGGAGCGCAAGTAGGCTAAACGGTATCCATAAACGTCTTTTCCACGCGATTGAACACTAAAATGCTCAACAACAAGCAAACGACCATAAAGACAAAGCTGTATCCCAAGCCGATCCAGGAAAAGTAACCTTCGCCCAAAAAGGAGTATTTGAAAGCCTCCACGACGCTCGTGATGGGATTGGCCAACAGCAACAAGCGGTATTTTTCGGGGACGATGGCCAGGGGGTACACGATCGGTGTGCCGTACATCAATAGCTGAACGCCGAACTGAATCAAAAACCGTAGGTCGCGGTATTTGGTCGTCAACGACGAAATGAGCACCCCGAAACTGAATCCCAAACCCGACATCAACAGCAAGTAGAACGGAAAGAGCAGCAGGGTGCTATTCGGGTGGACGTTACTTTCCGGTTGGGCCAAAAAATAAATCCAGGCAGCAATGAACAGACTCAACTGGATAAAAAATTTGAATAGGTTGGAAATGACGATTGAAATGGGTGCGACCAACCGGGGGAAATACACCTTTCCGAACAGGTTCTGATTCAGGATAAAGGTGTCGGAGGTTTTCATCAGGCATTCCTGAAAATAATTCCAGAGCGTGATGCCCGCCAGATAGAACAAAATTTTGGGAATGCCTCCGGTGGAAATATTGGCTATGTTGCCAAAGATCACCACGTAAGTCAGCGTGGTCAGAATAGGCTGCACAAAAAACCAAATCGGCCCCAGGATGGTCTGTTTGTAGGCAGCCACGATGTCGCGGCGCACGAAGAGCGCAATCAGATCACGGTATTGCCAAATCTCCCGCCAGTTCATGTCCAAGAATCCCGAGGAAGGCTCGATTTCAAGATCCCACGGTTCGTTGTCGTCGGTATGGCGCATATTCTCCTTCAAACAGCGAGTGGGGTTAAGTTTTGACCGAAACTACAAAAAATAAGGGTACTCAACGAGTACCCTTGTGATTAGGTTGGTTTTCGGGCGGTTGTGCCTAAAGCTTTACCTCACCGTGTTCACCTTCGTCGTTTTGCTCACCCATAACCAGGGCTTTCGCAATGTGATAAGCCTGCACCATCGTAGAAGAAGAACTATCCCAGTACTCGGCAGATTTGATATTGACTTTTAAAACTGTCAAATCGGGATCTTCCAGTCCTTTGGGAAACCACGCTTTCGCAACCGGACTCCACAAATCTTTTTTAACGGCCGGGTCGTCCACGATGGAGGCTTTGCCCACCACCGAGACGTACGATTGAGCGTCCGTGTCGGCGTAGGCCACGTTGACGCTCGGGTGCTTTTGCAATTCTTCGGTTTTATGGGAGGAGCGGCTGGTCAGGAACCAGAGGTTGCCGTCGGCGTCTAGTTTTTGGGCTTGCATCGGGCGGCTTTTGTGGTCGCCGTCGTCCTGCATGGTTGTGAGCATGCCTACTTCTATACTGTCGATTATCTCTTGTACTTTATTTAGGTCGTGGTTTATTTCTTCGCTTTTCATTTGGGTAAAGTTTAGGGTTGAAAATTGTATTCCCAAACGTTACCAAAATTGGGCCACGGACTAATTTTGGTCAAATGTTGAAAACCTTACTCACTCGATGTTATACCCCGACCGTATCGCTCTCATCCAGCATGATTTGCTTTTCGAGGTAAGCGATGATGAGCGAGGCCACGTCGATACCGGTAGTTTTCTCGATGCCCTGCAAGCCCGGCGACGAGTTGACTTCCATAATCATTGGCCCCTGGCTCGATTGCAGCATGTCCACGCCCGCTACGCGTACGCCCAGCGCCCGTGCGGCGTCCAGCGCGGCGTGTTCCTCCTCCGCCGACAGTTCTACGCGCGTTCCCGCCCCGCCCCGGTGGAGGTTAGAGCGGAAGTCGCCCTCGGCTCCTTGCCGCCGCATAGCCGCTACTACTTTATTGCCCACTACAAACGCCCGAATATCCGCTCCCTTCGACTCCGCTACGAATTCCTGAATGAGGAAGTTGGCTTTCAGGCCGAAAAAGGCTTCGATGGTGGACTTGGCGGCTTTGGAGGTTTCGGCCAGCACTACGCCCACGCCCTGCGTGCCTTCCAGCAGCTTGATGATAACGGGCGGACCGTTTACAATTTTGATCAATTCATTGACCTGCGCGGGATTTTTGGCAAAAACGGTTTTGGGAATACGTACGCCGGCCTGGGCCAGAATCTGCATTGAGCGCAGTTTATCACGCGAGCGGGTGATGGCTTGCGATTTGACCGTCGTGTAGACCCGCATCAGCTCGAACTGCCGCACCACCGCGCAGCCGTAGGCCGTCACTGAGGTGCCGATACGCGGAATAATGGCGTCGATCCCCGAAATGGCCTTACCCTCGTAGCGGATCGAGGTCGTTTCACCCTCGATCATCAGGAAGCATTTCAGGTGGTTGATGACCACGGCCTCGTGGCCCCGCCCCTGAATAGCTTCCACCAGGCGGCGCGTCGAATGTAGTTCAGGATCAGTCGATAAAACGGCAATTTTCATAAAAAAGAGTTAAAACCCAAGATGGGATGGGAGAGAGTTGTGCGCAAATGGCGGGTCAATATCAGACGGATTTATCAGAACTCCGTCGGGGGCCAAGTGTTTTTACGAAAAAATAATTATTGGGAAACATCCACAATGAACTTTCCTTTCAGCAGACGACGGCCCAGCAGGACCGGGAAGCTCATCTTGTAGCGATCGGCCAGCGAAAACTGGGTGCGCACCTGCCGGCCCGCCACCTCCACCGTCGTGCGGATGATGTAACGCTGCTCCGACTGCCCGAAGGAATTTTTGACCGTCCTTTCCCTAAAGTCGCTCACCAAAATGGGCTTATTGGCGGCTCCTTTTTTCATATCCAGCACAAAGCTGAGCAGGGTTTTTCCATCCCGCTCAATCACTTTCACTTTTGAACAATGAAAAGAAGAGGTCGCTGCGCCCGTGTCCACCCGGGCCGGGACGCCGTGCCAGTCGAGGTCGGGGAAATTGACGGTGGCCGTGGCGCCAATCGTTGTTTTTGCGGCGGGAACAGGCGTCTTTTTTTTCATGCGTTTTTTTGAAACAGGCGGACGGTCGTCAGCGATAAATCCAGAAAAACCATCTTGGCCCGCACGTTGCGCTCCACGTGGTAGTAGGCCTCATTGATTTCGGTAATCATTGGTTCCAGCGACGCTTCGGGGACGGCTTTGGAAAAATTCTGAACGAAGGCAAGCTCTTCCTCCGGTACGCGGAGCAATACGCCAGCGCCCTGCGTCCACAGCAGCATGTCGCGGAAGAGCCGCAGGGCGTAATCGAAAATGCCCTTCTGCTTTTCCTTACTCATACCGTCGAAACTATCGGCCCGTTTCACCAGACTGATGACGTCCCGCTTGTAGCAATCGCGCATCCACTCGCTGAACCAGGCGTGGCCGTCGTCTTCCTTTTCCAGTAACAATTGCCGGGCCCCGGATAAATCACCGTCGCAAAGGTAAGCAATCCGTTTAGCGCGGGTTTCGTCGGTGTTGTGGTGTTTTTGTAAATATTCCACTACGTCCTCGTCGCGGAATGCGGGTACCGCCAGTCGTTGCGTCCGGGAAATGATGGTGGTGATGAGGCGATCCGACTGCTCCGTTACGAGCATAAAAAGCGTTTTCGCGGGCGGCTCTTCCAGAATTTTCAGCAGCGCGTTGGCGGCCTGTAGGTTCATTAGTTCGGGTTGCCACAGAATCATGATCTTGTACTCCGCCTCGAAGGATTTTAGCGACAATTTCCCAATAATTGCCCGCGCTTCCTTGATGGGAATAATGCCCTGCTGATTGTTGGTCGCCTTAATGAACGCAAGCCATTCGGGTAACGTCCGAAACGGGCTTTCGCCCAAAAACTCGCGCCAGTTCGGCGTCAATTCGCCCAGCAAATCCTCGCCCTCTTTCGGTGAGCGCGGCAGCGGGAAAATCGAATGCAAATCGGGATGCACCAGCTTGTCCATCTTTACGCAGGAAGCGCACACTCCACAGGAATCCTCCTCACCCCGATTCTCACAGTTGACGTAGGTCGCCAAGGCCAGCGCCAGTGCCAGTCCACCGCCGCCCGGCGGCCCGTCGAACAGCAGCGCATGGGCCACATGACTTTGCCGCACCGCGCGCCGTAGCGTGGATTTCGTTTCCTGTAAGCCGGGGAGTTGGGAGAATTTCAACTTTTAATGATAGAATGAGTGAATGATAGAATGACGGTTGGCCGCTGCCTGTAAAATATTGCTTTCGCCCGCTGACTTTTGTTTATGCTATCATTCACTCATTCTATCATTTAAAATCTCCCTCAACATTGCTTCTCTTCCCTCCCCAAACTCCTCTCCCCGCCTTCGCATCGTTTCCTTGATGATGGTTAGGGCTTTGTCGAAGTGGTAGGGCGTAAAGCCTTCGGTGGTGCCGCCCCAGGAAAAGGACGGGATGTGCTTGGGCTGGAAGCCCGCGCCGAAGACGTTGACGTTGACGCCCACGACGGTACCCGTGTTGAACATCGTGCTGATACCTGTTTTGGTGTAGTCGCCCATGAACAGGCCACAGAAAGTTTGTCCGGTGTCTTCCAGGATTTGGGTCGCGTAGTTGTAAAGTTTGACGTTGGTATAGTCGTTTTTCAAATTTGAGTTGTTGGTATTAGCGCCCAAATTGCACCACTCCCCGATGACCGAGTTGCCGAGGTAGCCGTCGTGGCCCTTGTTACTGTAGCCGAAGAAAACAGAATTGTTGACCTCGCCGCCCACTTTGCAGTAAGGCCCGACGGTAGTGTTGGGTCGAATCTTGGCACCCTGCCCAATGGTTGCGCCTTCGCCCAGCGCAAACGGCCCCTGAATGATCGCGCCTTCGCTGACCGTGGCGTTCCGGCCCAAATAGATCGGCCCGCCTTCCGCGTTCAAAATAGCCGCACGGATTTTTACGCCCTCTTCGATGAAAATATTCTCGGGTGCGTAGCAGCGCGTGTGTGGATCGCTGAGCGGTTGGCTAACACGATTGGCCGTAAGTAGTTCGTAATCCGCCACAATTTGCGCCCCATTTTCGATAAAAATATCCCAGAGATTTTGAATAGCCAGGTATTCGCCGGGAAAAATGTACTCCTTCAAGCCAGTAGTTTCGTACCCGTCCATCCAGGTCGCCGAAGCCGTTCTGACGGCCAGTACCGAGCGGTCTTTCGCGCTGCGCAGAAAACTCTCCGCCGGAAGTTCGCCCATGACCTCGACCAGCCGCTGATTGGGGCAGAGCGAACCGTCTATATAAAGGTGGTCGTCCGAAAGCGTAAAGGGGAAAATTTTGGTCAGATACTTTTCGGTGGCGTAAGAAGGTTCCGTCTCTAGCCAATGTCCCCACTTTTCAGCCAGCGTCAGGATACCGCAGCGAATCCCCGCCACCGGACGGGTAAAAGTGAAGGGCAAGAGTTGCGCCCGAACGTCGGGCGCGTCGAATAAAATGACGGAAGGCATAGACTAGCGATTGTTCCGCCCAAATTTCGGTTTTTTCTGCGAAGCACCCAAAAAACAAGGCAGTCCCTTTGCGCACAAAGAAACTGCCTTGTTATTTATTACAGAAAGTCGAGAAGCCTTATGCTTGCTCCTGCGCCTGCTCCTTGTTGCCGTAACGCTTGCGGAATTTGTCCACGCGACCAGCGGTGTCCACCAGCACGTTCTTGCCCGTGTAGAAAGGGTGCGACTGCGACGAAACTTCCACTTTATAGACGGGGTAGGTCTTGCCGTCCTCCCATTCGATGGTATCCTCAGTTTGGATGGTCGAGCGGGTGACGAATTTGAAATCGCTGGAAAGGTCCCAAAAGATTACTTCGCGGTAATCGGGATGCGTGTCTTTTTTCATTGTATAGGTATTGTGAATGGGCTAATTGCGCTTTTTTCAAAAAGGACTGCAAAAATAGGGACTTAATCTGGAATCTCCCAATTCAGCCTGGTAATTTTTTGTCGGTGAGCCTTTTGCCTTGGTTATCGGGTTCAAACCTACTTGCCATGCACGTAAGTGAGCGGGGGGCCTTCTATCATTTCTATTGAGAAAAACAACTTTCCGCTTGGTGACTCCGAAAGGGACTTTAAAGGCTACTTCCCCAAATCCCGGTACCCAATCAACCTAATGCCCTTCTTTTCGATCAGTACCCGCACTTTCGGATCGGTGAACAAATTCGTCACGCCCTGCCGGTCTTCGGCGACGTTCTCGTAGCCAATGTGGTGGATGGCGCGGAGTTCGGCGTTATCCAGACCGGGATGCTCCACAAAGAGGTAGGTTTTGCCGGGCTGTAATTTATCGAGGGCGTTCATAAAACTCTGTGCTTTTTCTGCCGGGCTGTCGCGAGGCCCCTCCATCGGCAGCCGCTGCACGGCGTGGTCTTCCGGGTCGAGGTCGATTTTGTATTCCTGCGCCAGCCGCTTGGTCATCGCCGCCACTTCCTTCGACAAATTCGTGCAGCCCATATGCGACGACAGGTGGCTGATGCGCGGAATGTGGCGTAGCGCCATTTCGATCTGCGCCCGGAATTCCCGTTCCACTTCCTCGATTGTCCACTTATTTTCGGAAATAGACTGGCCGGGATAGTTTTTATTGGGAAAGACCATCGGGTAAAAATAGCCATCCGCATTCACCAGGCTCGGTACCACCGTCAGGGGCCGCCATTTTACCAAATCCCACTCGCTGGTCAGGGCCAGGTGAATGCCCACGTCGGCGTCGGGAATTTGTTTCAGCAGTTGCACCGCTTCGGGAAACCAGGGTGAGGGTACGATGACCTCGATGGAGGTTTCGATGCCGTTTTTATAAGCTTCTACAAGGGCCAGGTTGCCCGAGTGCGAAAATCCCATGTCGTCGCCCCGCACGATGAGCCGAGCGGGGGGCGTTTGGGCGAAGGCGGTGGCAGCACCGAGGAGGCATAAGGAAAGGAAAGCTTTTTTCATCTGGTAAGTATTTCACTTTTTATTTTCTCGATCATTATTTTTCCCCAACTTTTTCATTTTCAATCCCACGCCAACAATGAATTGACGAATACAAATGCGCGTCGGAAGGGATTTTTTCTATCTTTGCTTCCCAAACAATAAGGCATACCCACTGCCGTTAATTTCAGGACTTATCGCAAATCCGGCGTAATCACCACAAACTAATCACCCTTCACCCCCAAACTAATGCTGCTGCAAGCACTTACTGACTCCACAATGGTTGCCCCAGGGTCGGGCGACGGCCTCTCGGTTCTCGATTTATTGATAAAAGGCGGGTGGGTCATGCTTCCGCTCGGGTTTCTTTTTCTGGTCACGATTTTTCTGATGGTCGAGCGCTGGATGGGAATCACCAAAAATGCCAAGATCGAGCAGTCGTTCGTCAATAACGTGAAGGATTTTATCCAGCAGAGCAATCTCAAATCCGCCGAGTCGCTGTGCCGCAATCAGAACAACGCCGCCGGACGCATTTTCGAGCGCGCCACGGGCCGCATTGGCTACCCGATCAAGGACATCGAGTCCACCATCGAGAACATTAGCCAAATTGAACTGCAACGAATGGAGGGTAACCTGCCCTACCTCGGCGTCATTGCCGGTATCGCGCCCATGCTGGGTTTCGTAGGAACGATCGCCGGTATTATCCGCATTTTCTACGACATTTCCATCTCCAACGACTTCAACATCAGTACTATTTCGGGCGGGATGTACGAGAAGATGATTACGTCGGGTTCCGGCCTCATCATCGGTCTGATCGCCTATGCAGGCTACCACCTGCTCAACATGAAGATCGACCGCTTCGCCCTGAAACTCCAAATGGCTGCTTCGGACTTCCTCGATGTGTTACAGCGTCCCGTGGCGTCGAGGTAGTTTTTGGTTCAAAGTTTTGTGAGTATGAGCAATTCATCACTGGAACGCCAGCCGCCACGGGGCGCCCCGCGGTCATCATTTATCATTCATCACTGTTAATACGTGAAAATCCGCCGAAAAGCCCGGTTTGCGCCGGAAGTGTTTACGCACTCGTTGAACGACATCATGTTCTTCCTGCTGCTGTTCTTTCTGATCATCAGCACGATGTCGAACCCGAACGTCATCAAGCTGATGCTACCCAAGGCCTCGTCGTCGCAGCAGGTGTACAAGAAGCAGATTACGCTGTCGGTGGACGACCAGAAGAACTACTTCATCGACAAGGAGCAAATTCCCGCCGGGCAGCTGGAGTCGCAGTTGGCTTCCATTTTCACCAATGTGGAGGAGCGCACCGTGGTGCTGCGCGTGGACAAGAACCTGGCCGTACAGGATCTGGTGGACGTGCTGGAAGTGGGCGCTAAGCTGGATATCAAGATGGTGATGGCGACGGCGCGTTGATTCAAGAAATAGTATAAAAAAGCCCCGCAACTACTGACGTTGCGGGGCTTTTTTTATGTTCAATCAAAAATCAGACTTTCAAGTCTCCCCAACCGTCGCGGTAGTCGCGTTTTACAAACTGGTTGGCCGCGTCGTAATTAGTGACCTTCATATTCTGCGCGTCCCAGAACAGCTTTTTCCGACCCATGTACTTGTCCACCGATCGCGTGGCCGTGGGGTTGTCGCGCAGCATCCAGCTTCTGATCGCCAGGTTTCCAATCAGGATACTTTCTGTAAACGGCCCGGCGTATTCGAAAGGCGAGCTCGTCACGCCTTTTCCGTAGCCTTCCAGGCAGGCATTGACCCACTGCAAGTAGTGATCCTCATTCGGCACGCGGACAATCGTTTCGGGAATATTCAGAATTTCATTCTCCTTCAAGGGAAGCAAACGGGGCTTTGCCCCGTAGCAATCGGCCATGAGTTTGCCTTTGGAACCAATGAAAAGTACGCCGCCATCCGAGTTGCCAAAGTCTTCGCCGGGCAGCAATTCTTCGGGTCTTTCGGGTAGAATTCCGCCGTCGTACCAGCTTACTTTGATGTTGCCGTTGCCGTCGTTCCGGGGATAATCCAGGTGAATGGAGGTGGTAAAGGGCGTCCAGGCCGGATTGTCATCTTTTTCGCGCAGCGTGAACGTCCAGGTACCACCCACGCTGCACTCCACCGAGGTTGGGTACAAAATGGGCAGAATCCGGTACACCGGGTCCATGATGTGGCAAGCCATATCGCCCAGGGCACCCGTGCCGTAGGGCCACCAGCCACGCCAGTTCCAGGGCAGGTACTCTTTGTTGTAGGGTACTTTGGGCGAGGGACCGAGCCAAAGGTCAAAATCTAGCTCCTTGGGAATCGGATCGATGTTATCGGTGGGTACCGCCTGCGGCCACACGGGGCGGTTGGTCCAGCAAAGTACCTTATGTACATCGCCGATAATCCCCGAATCATAGATTTCTTTCATGCGCCGCACGCCATTGCCCGAGCCACCCTGATTGCCCATTTGGGTTATTACCTTGTACTTTTTGGCCGCCTGCCCCAGCATCCGTGCTTCGTAAATATCGTGCGTCAGGGGTTTTTGGGTGTACACGTGCTTGCCCAGCTGCATCGCGGCCAGCGTGGCTACGGCGTGGGTATTGTCGGGGGTGGAAATAGAACAGGCGTCAATATTCCTGCGCTCCTTTTGGAGCATTTCCCGGAAATCCTTGTAGTAGGTCGCTTTTGGAAAACTCTCCCGCGAGGTAACGGCCTGCCGGTCATCCACGTCGCAAAGTGCTACAATGTTGACATTGGGGCTTTTGGCAAAATTAGCCAAATCGCTTCTTCCTTTTCCTCCCGCGCCAATGCCGGCAATATTGAGCTTGTCGCTCGGTGCTACGTAGCCTTTGCCCAGGACATGCCGGGGTACGATGAAAAAAGAAGAAGCCGCCAGCGAGGAGGCCTTGATGAAGGTTCGGCGGGTAGGTTTTTCGCCCGGATTTGATGAGTCGGTCATTCGTAAATAAGGGTTTAGGTTGAAATAGAAAGAAAACAGCAAGAACGAGTACAATACCGCCGAATCATGGGATTGGGCTACTGGAATTTGAAATCCGCCTAATAAAAAAGCGCAGAACTTTTCAGTTCTACGCTTCCTGCTGTTGATTTCAGGGGAATGCCGCCCGCCCCAGGTTGTCTTTTTATTCCAACACAAAACTGATTGGCAGGTTGTACTTTACGGCCACCGCTTTGCCATCTTTACGGCCCGGCGTCCATTTGGGCATAGCTTTCACGACCCGAATCGATTCTTGATCCAGGCTGTCGCTTACACCTTTCAGGATTTTCACGTCCCGTATTTTACCCGTAGAACCTATTATAAAAGTCAAAAAGACTTTTCCCTGAATCCGGTTTTTGGAGGCTTCGGCGGGATACTTGATATTTTCGCCCAGAAACTTGTACATCGCCTGGATACCACCCGGATATTCGGGTTGCTGATCGACGACCGTAAAAACGGGTTCTTTCGCTAACTCTTCGTCTGAGAGTTCCTTTTGGACGTTGGAGCCGGAAATGATGCCCGAGTCTGAATCGCTGGTGTTGCAGCCCGAGAAGGTGAGGGCCGTGGCCGTCAGCAGGCCGAGGATGATTTTTTTCATTTCAGTTTTTCGATCGAATGTAAGGGTTACGATAATTCATGAACCTGGCGGGCTGAACGCTATCCTTGAAAAATATTATCTGCTGAGAACTGAAATCTTCTGTAAATTTCTGCTTTGAATAAATGCTGTTCGGCATGGGCATTCCCCGTATTGTTGAGGTATTTGACCCGTACACAGAATTTCCATAATCCACCGCGTCTTCGAACTTGAAGTCTGGCATATGGAAGTTGAAAGCCTTGGCACCTTGACCTGTGGTGTGGCTTTGCTGTTCAGTAGTTTGACCCTGCCGCTTCTCCTTGTCTTCTTTTAGTTTGGATTTATCCAACTGAAACTCGATCGTTAGCACGTATTCCATCGCGACCGGACGTCTATTCTGTATGGCGGGTTTCCAGGAAGGCATATTCAGCACCACACGCAGGGCTTCTTCGTCCGTACCGCCGCCTAAACTTTGAATGACCTGAGGATTGCGGATGCGGCCTTTGTCGCTGACGGTAAAGGTAACTACTACTTTTCCCTCCAAATCATCGCGCACGGCCTCGGTGGGGTACCTGATGTTACGAGCCAGGAATTTATACATCTCCTGACTTCCCCCCGGAAATTCGGGCATTTGCTCCACTACCATAAACTGTTTTTCTTCCCCCTTTTTAGCGCTATCAATTCCTGGCTGAGTCCGGGAATCTACTTTGGGCAGATAGGCTACTACTACCACATTGTTCAATGAATTCTGCTTCCACTCCAATACCACATTCACTACCTGATTTTTCTTAGTAATCTCCACCACCCGCGTTTCGTAGCCAACATAGCTGATCGCCAGTTTGCCGTCGAGCGGTACTTCGTTCAATTCAAAAGCCCCGTTGGCATCCGTGGTAACTCCGCGCGAGGTACCCGCCAGTATCACGTTCGCCCCCGGCAGCAGTTCTTTGGTTTTGGAACTGCGGACGGTTCCTTTCACTGTCGTTGTTTCGGCCTGCAACACTCCCGGCAGTTCTGTCACCAAGCCATTGGCTGGCGCTAACACTTGGACATCCCTATCCATAACATCCACCACGCGTTCGCGGGCGGCAGTGAGAGCCAGCACGAGGACTATGAGCGGCGCTATGGCTAGGTACTTACCCAGCGCCCATTTCGAGTTTTTGTTTTTGTAAAGCATAGCGATTCGATTTTTTAAGAGCTTAGGGTTGAAGAATTGGTTAGTCAAAACAGCGGACGGCGTGTTCAATGCGTAGGACACCAGGAACTCAGCGTAACGGTCGCGGTTGTCGGCTTCGGCTTGCCGATCCGCCAGGTATTCATGGACTTGTTGCAGAGCGTTTTTGTACAAAACCAAAACCGGATTGAACCAGAAAACCACCCGCAGCCCCTCCACTAGCAGAATATCCCAACTGTGCCGCTGCCGCACGTGGGCCAGTTCGTGGGTGAGGATAGTGTCGAAATTGTGCTCGTAGTCGGAGCGACTGACGACGACCCAGCGAAGAAAAGAGAAGGAACCAGTCTGGTCATCTTCTGACAAAATCAGCGTATAGCCGTCCATCTCGATGGAGTCGCCGCTCTTTATCAAAAAATAAAGACAGCGAGAGTGCCGCACCAAGCGAACGAGCATCACTAAAACCCCGATGCCGTACAACAGCCAAAGCAAATTCTCCCACGTCAGCAGCGAGGGCGGAGGCACCGCTACCGTCGCGCCCACCGTAAATGCCGCCGCCGACATCTCGTAAACCATCGGCACAGCCGGTGCCGCCTCGGGGTACTGCACCAGCGGCAGCGCAAACGCCGCCAACAGGGAGCCGAGCAAATACGCCCGGTTCCAGTGCAGGAAGGTTTGCCGCCGCAGGAAAAGCGCGTAACAAGCGTAGAGCGCCATCCAGTAGAGGTTGGCTTGGAGGAGCGTTTCCATGGCTTACGGATTAAACGGTTATAAGTTAAGGGTCAGCGGGTCAACGGCTTGTAATCAACCTTACTTCTTCTTCATAGTAATCTCGATGACCCCGTTGGTACCTTTGTCACCGTAGGCTTTCGTGGCACTTTCGCCTTTCAGCACATTGACTTTTTCGACGTTTTCAGGCCCAACCTTTTTGACATCATACCCTTCTTTTTGCATCACGCCGTCGATCACGACTCGGGCCTGACCCACGCCCGTGTACGTCATCTCAGGCGCCCCGGGGACGGTTTTTGCGATGGCCGTCACCGTAGCGCCGGATTCCTCACCATTCGTAACCATCGGTGGATAGAACGTTTGAGTTTTTTCCTTTTTGACATCTTTATTTCCGTCTATCTCAAAAGCAATCGGCAGATTGTAGCGCACGTTTACGGCTCTGCCGCTCTGCATGCCAGGCTTCCAGCGGGGCATATTTTTCACCACGCGCACGGCTTCTGCATCGGCACCGAAGCCTATTCCCTTCAGGATTGTAATATCTTTAATCTCTCCCTCGGTCGTTACCACAAAGTTGACGAAGACCTTGCCCGTCACGTTGGCTTTGGCAGCGGCTTCGGGGTACTTGATGTTCTGACCCAGGTATTTGAACATTTCGTCCCTACCACCGGGAAACTCGGGTTGGTTTTCCACGACCATAAAAATGGTTTCGTCATTAACTTCTCCAGTCTGAACTGTCACTTTCACAGACTGCTTATCCGTCGATGGCGCAAAGCTCATGTTGCCGGGCTTGCCGTCTTTGGACGACATCGCGATGTTGTAATCCGCGTTCCTGTACTTCGGATTGACTTTCAAATCCATCGTTCCGAAGCCCGGAGCACTCACTTTCATATCGCTTCCTGATGGAACTTTGAATGAAAACCTTCCGGCAGCGTCGGTGGTCGTGCTTTTCTTACCTTGGCTGTCGGTGACGGTAGCTCCACGCAGCGGTTTGTGGTCGGGGGTGTTGATGATGCCCGTGACGTTGATGTTGCCTTTCACCATTTCTTCGCCGTTGGCAGCCGAAGGCACTACGTCGCGTTCGCAAGAGGCCACTGTCAGGGCGGTGAAGCCGATCATCAGGGCCACGGCGGCGTACTTGCCGAGCGACCAGTTGGAGTTTTTGTTTTTGTAAAGCATAACGATTCGGTTTTTTAGGAGTTTAGAAGTGAAAAACTGATTGGTAAGAACAAGGGTCGGCGAGTTCAAAGCGTAGGAAACTAAGAATTCGGCGTAGCGGTCGCGGTTGTCAGCTTTCGCCTGTTCGTCGGCCAGAAACTCGTGAACCAGTTGTAAAGTTTTCTTATATATTAACAAAATCGGATTGAACCAGAAAACTACTTGCAGGACTTCTAAAAAAATCACGTCCCAGCTGTGATGCTGCCGCAGGTGGACGAGTTCATGGTTGAGGATGGTGTCGAAATTGGACTCGTAGTCGGAGCGGCTGATGACAATCCAGCGCAGAAAAGAGAAGGATCCGGGCGACGCTTCGTCCACTGAATTGTCGTCCAGCAAGACGAGCGTGTGGTCGTCCATCTCAATGCTTTCGCCTTTCCTTATGAGAGAAAAAAGCCGACGAAAATGCCGGAACAAACGCCCGAGCATGAACAGCACGCCCAAGAAATACCCCGCCCACAGCGCGTTCTCCCACGTCAGCAATGAAGGCGAAGGAGCGGCCGACACGGTGAATGCGGTCACCGACACCTCATACACCACAGGCATCGGCGGCGCGGCTTCGGGGTAGGTCACCAGCGGCAGCACGAACCCCGCCACCAGCGAACCCAGCAAGTAGGCTCGGTTCCAGCGCAGGAAAGTCTGCTGCCGCAGCCACAGCGCGTAGCACAGATACAGCACCAGCCAATAGGCGGTTAGTTTTAGGAGGTAAGGAAGCAGTTCCATTATTCCTTGCCTTTTTTCATGATATCCATGATCTCATCTAACTCCTTCTCATCCAGCGGTTCGTCTTTCACGAAGAAGGAGACGAGTTGCGGTAACGAATTGTCGAAGTAGGTCGAGATCAACTGCTTCATCTCGGAGCGTTTGTACTGAGCGCGGGTGATGAGCGGGTAGTACTCGTGCGACTTGCCGTAAGCGTTGTAGTGGACGATGCCCTTCTTTTCCAGAATGCGGATGATCGTCGAGACGGTGTTGTAGGCGGGCTTGGGCTCCGGCATTTCGGCCAGCACGTCCTTGACAAAGCCTTTCTGCAAGCGCCAGAGGATCAGCATTACATCTTCTTCGGCGCGGGTGAGCGTTCTAATTTCCATTGGGGTCCGTTGGTTTGGTTTTGGTGAAATTGGTTCACGCATCCAAAGTAAGGACTATTCAATTAGTTTCAAAACTATTGACGTAGTTTTTTGAAAAAAACTTGTCCAAAACCAAAAAAAGCCGTCCTGCGATTCGCAGGACGGCTTTTTTAAGGAGGTACAAAGTTTAGAAGGCACAAGGGCATAAAGTGAGGGCTGACGCAAGCAAACTTTGTGCCTTTGGAACTCTGTGCCTTTGTGCCTTATTCCACCACACTTAACTTCAAAGCATTCGTCTTGCGGTGCTTGGAGATGGGCATACTGAGGGTGTTGATGAAGACATCGCCGGAGGAGAGTTCGCCACGCTCGACGAGGAATTGCTTGATGTCGTTGATAAGCTCGTCGGTCGAGGCGTCTTCGTCAGCTTCGTAGTAGTGGCATTGGGTACCCCAGTACAGCCCGAGGGTATTCATCAGGCGGCGGTTGGAGGTAAAAATCAGCAGATTGGCTTTGGGGCGGTGGTGCGAGAGCCGGAACGAGGTGTAGCCCGAGCGAGTAATGCCGATGATGGCCTTAGCCTCCGTGTCGCGGGCCAGGCGGCAGGCGCTCATGACCACGTTGTCGTTCAACTGGTCCTCACCGGGATTTTCGTTGACGTGCGTGTGCCACTTATAATAGACGTTGCCCGTCTTTTCGACTTGCTCGATGGTTTGGGTCATGCTTTGCACGGCCAGCAGTGGATACTTGCCCGAGGCGGTTTCGGCGCTTAGCATTACGGCGTCGGCCCCGTCGAGGACGGAGTTGGCTACGTCGTTGACTTCGGCGCGAGTCGGGCGCGGGCTTTCGATCATGCTTTCCAGCATTTGGGTGGCCACGATCACGGGCTTGCCCGCGCGGTTGCATTTGTCCACGATCATTTTCTGAATCATCGGCACTTCTTCGGCGGGCATTTCTACGCCCAGGTCGCCACGGGCCACCATCACCGCGTCGGTAGCGGCCACGATTTCGTCGATGTTCTTGATGGCCTCGGGCTTTTCCAGTTTAGCGACCACGAGCACGTCCTTGCCCTTGGACTTGATGTAGTCCTTCACTTCCTGAATGTCCGAAGCACTACGCACGAACGACAGCGCGATCCATTCCACGTCGTGTTCCAGGCCAAAATCCAGGTCTTCGTAGTCCTTCTTGGTTACGGAAGGCATGGAAACCTGCGTGTTGGGCAGGTTGACGCCCTTCTTTGATTTGAGATAGCCGCCGTACACGACTTCAGTCACTACGTCGCTGCCTTCGATGCTGGTCACCTTTACTTCCAGCTTACCGTCGTCCATCAGGATGCGGTCGCCGATGCGGACATCGTTGTACATGCCGTCGTAGGGCGTGCTCACTTTCTCAGCCGTACCCAGCACCTCGACATTGGTCAAAACCAGCCTATGGCCCGCCGTAATCAACACCCCGTCCTTCTCGGCTACGTTGCCGATGCGAATTTTGGGACCCTGCAAATCCTGCAACACGCAGAGATTCATATTATGCTCTTCGTTGATCTCGCGGATGCGGTTCAGACGTTCGAGGTGGTCGGCGTGGCTGCCGTGCGAAAAATTGAGACGAAAAACATTGACCCCGGCCCGCGCCAGCGCCAGTAATTGTTCCTTACTTTCAGAGGTGGGGCCAACGGTGGCGACGATTTTGGTTTTCTTTTGAGACATGGAAACAAATGGAGAATGAGAGAATGAGAGATTTAGAGAATGAAAAAAATAAAATCAAAATTCTATTCTCTCAATCACTCAATCTCTCATTCAAAATTAAAAAATTACATACTATCGACGTCCACTACCACATTGACATTTTTCAAAGTTTTATCAGTGAGGATGTCGGTGACTTTTTCCTGGATGAATGACTTTACGGCCTTAAAATTAATCTTTTCCCTTTCAAGTTTAATGAGAATCTCGAACAAATACTGATTTCGGACCCGCTCGATCAGCGGCGGCTCGGGGCCCAGGACACGGCTATGGCCCAGCTCAGTCAACAAAAGTTCGGCCAGGGCGGCCGCCGCACGCTGGGCGGTATCCCGGTCGGTATGCTTGACAATCAGCTTAATAAGGCGGGTGAAGGGCGGGTAGTTGTATTCTTCGCGCTCGCTGATTTCGGTGTCGTACATTTTGCGGTAGTCGTTGCGAATCACCCAACCCAAAATTTCCTGGCTCGGGTTGTGCGTTTGGATCAGTACCTTACCGGGGCGACCCGCGCGGCGACCCGCCCGTCCGCTCACCTGCGTAAGCATCTGGAAGGCCCGCTCCGAGGCCCGAAACTCGGGAAAGTGAATCATGCGGTCAGCGTCGAAAATGCCCACGACGCTCACCTTGCCGAAATCCAGCCCTTTGCTCACCATCTGCGTCCCGACGAGGATGTCAATTTGTTCATTTTCAAAATCCTGGATAATCTGCTGGTAGGCGTTTTTGGCGCGGGTCGTGTCCATGTCCATGCGCTGTACGCGGGCATTGGGATAGATCAGATGGAGTTCGTCCTCGATTTTCTCAGTGCCGAATCCCATTGTTTTCACCTTGGGCGAGCCGCAGTTGGGACAGATGCGCGGCACCTGCTCCTTATGGCCGCAGTAGTGGCAGCGCAGTTCCGCGACTTTCATATGGTAAGTCAGGCTCACGTCGCAGTTGTTGCACTCGGCGATCCAGTTGCATTCCTCGCACTGAATGTAGGGCGAATAACCGCGGCGGTTCTGGAAAAGGATTGTCTGCTCGGCGTGTTCGAGGTTGTACTGCATGTACTCCAGCAGCACCGACGAAAACTCGCTCTTCATCTTGCGCGACTTCTTTTCCGCTTTGATATCAACCAATAAAAACTCCGGCAGTGCCGCGTTGCCGTAGCGCTCAAACATTTCCACCAACCCATAGCGGCCCTGCTGCGCGTGATAGTAGCTTTCGAGCGAGGGCGTGGCCGAGCCAAGAACCACCTTGCCGTGGTGCATGTAGGCCATCACCACCGCCACATCGCGGGCGTGGTAGCGCGGCGCGGGGTCGAACTGCTTGTAAGAGGTTTCGTGTTCCTCGTCTACTATTATTAGGCCGAGGTTGGTAAAGGGCAAAAACACCGCCGACCGCACCCCGACCACAAAATTGAATTTTCCCTCGATAATGCCTTTCCAGACTTCCACCCGCTCGTTGTCGGAGAATTTAGAATGGTAAATACCCATTTTGTCGCCAAACACCTTGCGCAGCCGCACCACGATTTGGGTCGTGAGCGCAATTTCGGGCAGCAGGAACAGCACCTGCGTGCCGCTTTCGAGCGCCTGCTTAATCATGTGAATATAGACCTCCGTCTTGCCGCTGCCCGTGATGCCGTGCAGCAAGACCACTTCTTTATCCTGAAAATGCTCCTGAATCTGCCGCACCGCGCCCTGCTGATTTTCGCTCAGGTTGATGACTGCGGCGGGCGTATTCGGAATATCCGCGAAGCGCGAGACTGTAATCTCGAACTGCTCGAAAACGCCCCTTTTAATTAAGGTATTCAAAGAAGAATCCGACGAATTCTCATCCTGCGTGAAAGCCGATTTCTCCAAACCTTTCTGATTGAGACCAGGATTGCTCTGGACGGGAACGAAGCTGAGGTAACGCAGCAAAACTTCCTGCTGTTTGGTCTGTCTTTCCAATTCCTTCATCAGCGCGTTCACGCCCGCCGACGAAGCGTAAGTTTCGGTCAGGCGCACCTTGCGGGAGATTTTGGGCTTGTATTTCTCCTTAACCTGCTCGAAGAGAATCACCGCCCGTTTCCCCACCAGCGACTTGATAATGGCGTTGACGTTGGTTTCGTCCGTGAGCCGGGCCACTTCCTCGTAGGAAAGCGACTTGTGCTTTTTTATTTCCTCCAGAAGCCCCACCTCCTCTTCCGTGAGCAACTCGGCGTAGTCGAAGTCGGGATTGAACTGCACCTTCGACTGGCTGGTGATCTTCAAACCCGAGGGCAGGGCGACGTTCATCACTTCACCTATAGTACATAGGTAGTAATCAGCCATCCAGCGGAAGAGTTCGAGCTGGCTGGTCATCACCAGCGGCTCCTCGTCGAGGAGTTCCAGCACGTACTTGGCCTGGTAGTTGGCGGGCGGTGTGTGGTGCAGTTTGCCGACCACGGCGGTGATCACCCGGTTTTTTCCGAACTGCACGATCACTCTGGCCCCAATTTTGATAAGGCCGCTCATCGCCCGCGACACCCGGTAGGTAAACAATTTCGGGATAGGGACGGGCAGAATCAAGTCGGCAAAAACCGTGCTTTCTTCTTCGAAGGGAAGGGTATTTTGGGCAAACATCAGGGTCGGGGCCGCTAATTCGGATTGGGTTGCAAGGTACGTAACATTTGGCTAGGCAAAGGAGCGAGGACGGACAGGGGGAGCAAACCAACTCTCCCCTAGTTTTCGACCGTCGCCATCGGTGCATCCTGCCAGGGAAGCATAGCATTGAACAACTTGATGTGACGGTAATCACTTACCTCACTAGCACGGATGGCTCTGGGGACAATCACGCCCTCATTCAGCAGATAAGCGCGTTGAGTACCCGCCAGTATGGGCTGCTCCGGCGTGTACCAGCCGGTACCGTTGAAAAGCGCCACGTTGGCGTAGCTGCTGTCGGTGATAAGGCCGTCCTTAATGATAAGCACGTCGTCATAACTACCTCTTTGATCATATAAAAAATCAAGGGCACGGCGATCTTTATACTTAAAAGCATAGTCCAGGTAGTTCGCTTCCACCACGCGCAGGCTGCGAATTGTCCGGGGATGGTACTTTTCCCATTCGACCTTAACGATTTCTTCGCCGTAAGTCACTCGGCATTTATGCTTGTCGTTATCCACATAATCTGGTACTTCGAGACAATCTCGCAAAGCCAGAGGTTCCCGACTCGCCCACAATAGCTGCCGCGTCCGGTTCAGGCGTGCTTCGTGGTAGGGCATCAATATACTAAACCGTCGATGTTCGACGCAGATCGTCTCGAAGCAGAGCTGGGTTGGATTCATTTCTGAAAGGAAGATAAACTTTACCGATTAGTTCCTGGTATTCGTCCTCGGCCCGGCTACGGGTAGTGATTCCGCCGCCACTCTTGAAAACCAAATCTTTGCCTTGCTGCTCGAGGTATCGAATCATGACCGCACTTTCAAACACCTCGCCGTCAAAACTACCCATGATGCCCGTGTAATAACCGCGATCGTATCCCTCGGCCTCCTCAATAATCCGCAGGGTAGAGGGCTTTGGGGCGCCGCTGATCGACCCGGCGGGAAGTAGCTTCAGAAGCAAATCTCCGTACGCTCCGCCAAAACCATTCGGCAGCAAACCCGCTATTTCCGAACTGACCTGCAAAAGTGTCCTCTCGTGGGTGGTGACTTCGTCAAGAAAGCGATACCGCTCGACCCATACCTTATCGGCTACCATACTCAGGTCATTACGGATCAAGTCCACGATAGTAGCGTGTTCAGCCGCCTCCTTGGCATCCGCCAAAATGATTCGTCCGGCATCGGGCAGATCCGCGGAGATGGTTCCTTTCATGGGGTACGAAGCGATGCGGTTGTCGCTAATGCGAACAAAAGCCTCGGGCGAAAAACAAACGAACCGATCACGGAACCAAAAGCGATACGGCGCGCGGCTGTGCTGGTAAATGTCGAACAGCGAGAGGTTGGTCGTCACGGGCGTCGGGGCCGACAAGTTGACCAAAAACGAGTTACCGCGCTGAATATTCTTCACTACGTAGTCGAATCGCGGACGATACGCCTCAAAAGAAAGGGGGTACTTGTGAAAATAGTAAGGTGGCAACGCGGGAGGTGGATTGCTGTCGCCGAAATCATTGGTAATTCCGTTGAGATTGAACCGCAACCGGGCCGGATCGACTTCATCCATACGCCAGGCAAGGGGAGCTTTGCCCGGAAAGTCGATCAAAAACAGGAACGGTAGGCCCGCTCTTCCCCACGCGTTCAGCCGCTTTACGAAAGATTCAGTAGAATTGGACGGAGGAAAAAACAAGTAGCTGGGTAGTTTGTAAGACGTTTCTTAACAGTCCGGTTTTGCACAAAGTTCAGAAACCATTCGCCGTTACAAGGTGTTGCGTAGGGGAATTTTGAATAAAAAAACATGCACCTACACGACGTTATTATCATCGGCGGCGGCCCCTGCGGCCTGGCGATGGGTATAGAAGCCGCCAAAAGCGGGCTGGATCATTTGATTTTGGAAAAAGGCAGTGTCACGGAATCCATCCGCAACTATCCCAAACGGATGCGCTTTTTTTCCACCGCCGAAAACATCGAGATCGGCGGCATCCCCTTCCCAATTTCGGGTGTGAAGGCTAACCGTGATGAAGCTTTACAGTACTACCGCAAAGTGGCGGGCTACTTTCATCTCAATTTTGAATTATTTGTAGAGGTGGACCGCAGCGAGCGGCAGGAAGACGGCACGTTCTTCGTCTTCACGACCGACGGACGCACTTTTCAGGCCAAAAACGTGGTGCTGGCCACGGGCTATTTCGATTTCCCGCGTATGCTGGACATTCCCGGCGAAGACCTGCCGCACGTCTCGCACTACTACGACGAGCCTTTCAAGTATTCCTACACCAACGTGGTCATCGTGGGCGGCTCCAACTCCGCCGTGGAAGCCGCGCTGGAGCTCTACCGCCACGATGTGAACATAACGATCGTCCATAAGGACGAAGATTTTCGCCGCACGGTGAAGTATTGGCTCGTTCCCGATGTGAAAAACCGGGTGAAAGAAGGCAAGATCAACACAATGTTCGACAGCGTCGTCCGGGAAATCGAAGCTGACCAGGTTTTAGTGGAAAATACTGTAACGGGCGAGCAACAATGGCTGCCCGCCAATTTCGTGTTTCTGCTCGTGGGCTACCTGCCCGACGAAGCCCTGCTCCGCCGCTGCGGCGTAGACCTCGACTCTGAAACCAAGATTCCCGTTTACGACCCCGAAACGTTCGAGACCAACGTGCCGGGCCTTTACCTCTGCGGCACGGTCATGGCGGGCATCCGCACCGAGAAGGTGTTCATTGAGAATGGCCGTGACCACGCCGCCGCCATCGCCGACCACCTCACGGGTCGCGAAGTCAGGAAGGTGCCGGAGTTGATCGAGCGAATTTAGGAAAACCCGTGGCTGATTTTTCGGCCAAGTTCCTTCTCAATCTTCTCGGGCGTAAGCAACGCCTTTGGGCGCTAGTCGCAGCGAGGTTTGGTAGTCGGCAGCGGCCCCTGAGCGGTCGCCTAGGGCGTATTTGGTTTTGCTGCGGTAGTTGTAGGCGGTCGCCAGGGCAGGCTGCGCCGCGATCACGCGATCGAAGTTGGCCAGAGCTTGCCTGAATTTTTGCAATTTGTAATAAGCTGCACCCCGGTTGTAATAGGTGTCGGTCTGCTTTGGGTTCAGGCGGAGGGCCACGGTGTAGTCCGCCACGGCTTCGGTGTAGTCCCCAGCGTCGAAACGAGCCGTCGCTCGGTTGTAGTGGGCGTCGGCGAATTCTGGGTCGAGCCGCAACGTTTGGTCGAAGTCGGTGATGGCTCCGGCCAGGTCTCCGGCTTTGAAGCGGGCGTTGCCCCGATTGAACCAGGCCGTGACCAGACGGGGAGCCGCCACCAGGGCCTGGCTATAGGAGCGGACGGCGCCCGCATAATTTTCCGCTTCGTAGTAACGATTGCCCTTTTCCAAACAATCCAGGGCAAAATCAGGCGGGGTACTGCGGCCTGGGCCACGCTGGCAGGCGGTGAGAAGGCACAGACCGAGCAGGAGTAAGCTAAAGGTTTTCATGAATTATATCGTAGTTGAGTAAGGTAGGTCATAATATTTGATGCGGACAGGCGCCCTTTTTCAAGGCCACAAGTCATCCGTGATGTCATCCCAGGAAATGTCGAATTTGTCGCTGGTGATATCCAGGTGATCGAACCTGGTGGAATCGAACAGGCCGATGGCACCGAACAGGGTGACGAGGGAAAGAATGAGGAATTTCATAAGGCAACAGTCAAAAGTTGAGTAGATTGATTACAATGCCAGGCGTGAAAGCGATTTTGAATCCCTCAATACCATGGAGTTGCAATATTACCTTGAAGGCGGCGTGACGGCTTACCCTAATAGGTCAACATCTTGCTCTATTGTGTCAAGACGAGAAAAACGGGTTGCTCTATTGTTGCAGACTTGCCCCATTGTTGCAGAAAACTCCTCTCAGAGGCTGGAATGAGGCTTCGGGTCATTCGGGCAGCGTTCAGCACTTTCCCGTGCGGTTCGACTCGTTTGGTTGAGAAGGGCCATCTCGCCATAAGCAAACCCCTCCGCAAAATTCAGAGGAGGGGTTTGCTTATTTTCTAAAAATTAAATTCACGAGTCACCATTGCCTGCTGACGTGTACGCCGCTACCCGACCTGATCAGGCAGGTAGTTTGACCGCCCTCCAACTCATCGGGAATCAAGAATTTGTTTTGGTTTAGCCGGGATGCTACCGCTTCACAAACTGGCTCAAAGCGACCTCCTGGCTTCCATCCGCTTTCGTCTGAATGCTGTAACGGGTAGGGTAGTAGCCTGGCTTCTCGTACTTGGCTGGCAGCTTAATTTCGCGGTCGAGCTTTGGGCTGCTTTTCATATAGCTCAGAGTCACCATCTGTTCCCAAAAGGTAACGTGACCGTCGTAGCTGCCGTAGACAAATGTTTCGGTGAAGGCCCCACCTTTAAACTCCGGGCTGGACAGATCCGACCAGTGTGCGCCCATGCCCGGTACCCCAGCGGGGTTCTTGGCAAATCCAACGGGCAGATACTCTTTGGCGGGCAGGTTATCAAACTTAGCCGGCGCTTTACTGTAGGGAGGAATGCTCATCACTTCGCTCATGGGCGCCATGTAGAAGTGGAAATCGAAATGGGGGACATCATAGATCCCCGGCGGTTCGTGTCCCATGGCATTCCAGTTGATCATAATGAACTGAAAGGGCGTTTTATCTGCTGCCTCTGCGGGCAGAGCCAGCATAAAGTCACTCATGGTGGCCGCTGTGGGCAGATTGTCAAGGCTATTTTTGGAGAGGGTAAAACCGATCGACTGCGGGACACCCGCAGCATCCAAGGCAATCCATGATTGGGCGGTTCCGTTACCCATCTGTACCTTAGGACCAAAAAACTGCTCGGGTGAAAGGTCATGGTCTTTTACACAGGCGACAAGCAGAAGGGAAGTCGCTAAGGCTACTAAAAGCTTTTTCATACGTTTGGTTTGATTTAAAATGCGGACAGTGTTGTCTTGGTACAAGGCAAAACAATAGCACTTCCGGCATATCACCTAGATATGGCTATGGACAAACGTATGGACAAAAATAAAATATATTGATATTCAGAATGTTATGGTATGGTCTGCGGAATTGTCAAGCAGTTCGGAGAGTGGGGAATCCGCTGAAATTCCCAGTTTTTTGCGTAACCGATACTTCGTTTTGTGGATGGAGGAGGGCGAAATACCCAACATTCGGCTCATTTGTGACGTATCGAGACGGAGTTGGGAAAGTGCTAAAAGGCGTTCTTCGGCGGGACTGATGTCAGGGAATTGTGTACGGAGCTGCCAGAAAAATCCTGGATGCACCCGCTCGAATCGACGCCGGAACTCATCCCAATGGTCTTTAGTCAGGAGATTAGAGTGCATCAATTTCTGGCGTGCCTCATTCAACTGGGTGTCATCCATTGCGGATTTGTTGGGGTCCAGGCTTTCGAGTTGAGCATTCAGTCCATCAATGAGCGCATTTTTTTGATGCAGATTTTCTACAAACCCATTCAGATCGACCTGGGCCTGCCGAAGTTCATCCTCGACAATTTGTTTTTCCAGTCGCAGCGTCTTTTCCTTTTCCACTTCGATGGCCTGCTCCTGGCGGCGGCGAATGCGACCGAGGTAGTAGAGCTGGCCGAACAGCCCGGCCAGCAGCGCCAGCACTACGCCCGCCAGCCAGAAAAGCGTTCGCTGGGTGCCTTTTTCGGCTTCGATAGCGTCCACTTCCGACTGGTGCCGCTGGGTCAGGAGCTTTTGTTCGACCAATGAAATCTGCCGGGTATTGAACCGCTCATTGATGCGGTTGGTCAGCACCAGCAAACTGTCGGCGTACCGATCCGCCAGCGTAAGGTCATTGACTGATTGATAATGCCGGCGGCCTATTTCGTAGTACCGCTTCATGTAGTTCTCATCGTCCAGGCTACGGGCGAAATCGGGGGTCGCCAGATTGGACAGGTACAGTTGTTTGAACCGGTTCAAATAATGATGGCAACTGTCGAGTTGGCCCAAATGCCAAAACACGTCAGCGATGTTCAGGGCGGCATTGCTGGGGATGTAACGGTTTTCGCCGAACTTCATCCCGAACCGATAGTCTGTCTGGTAAGCCGCCAATGCGGCGGGCCACTGCTGCTCCCGAGCGTAGAGTTCCCCCAAATTACCCGCCGTGATGCCGATCCACACCGAATCCCGGTAGAAAGCCGCTACCTGCCGCGCTTTGCGGTAGTAGCGTTTAGCCTTTTCCGTAGAAGCGGCCCGCTCATTGCGGCCCAGCCGGGCGTAGGTCAGGGCCAGCGTATTGTAGGTCTGGATGGCCAGGTTCCCGCTGAAGGGCGGATAGCGGACTGCTTCTCTGAGGAGGGCGATGACCTTTCCGCGTTCGTGAAAATGGTAATAGTCAAAAGCCAGTTCGTAGAGGTAGCGGTGAATTTCGGGAATATTCCGGTAACCAATTCGGCGGAAGGCCCGGTTGGCCGCCAGCAAATGCTCGAAAGCTTTGCCGTATTCTTCGTTCAGGTAATAATATTGCCCGGCGAAGTGTTCGCAGACGGCGGCAATTTGAGGGTCATTATTAATCTTCGCCCTCCGGCCCACCGCCAGAAAGAGTTCCGCCTTCTGTGTTTGAGTCAAGTCGCCGTGTTTTGCGTGGGTGTCTTTCAGGAATCGGCAGTAACGGCGTAGTTGGTCATCGTGCATGCTCACCCCCATCTGGTCGATAGTACGCAGGACTTGGAAAGCGTAGGCCGGGTGCTGCGTGACGGCCTGGCAGGTGTCGAAGTAGTTGAGCAGATGAATGATACGGTAGGTGGGAGTGGCGCGCGCTATCTTTTGGATGATAGGATTGGCCACGCCCGTAAGCGAGAACAGTAGCCCAAAAAAGCTGGCCAGCAGATGGCGGCCTGTCCTTTGCTTTTTCATTTTAAGAGAGAAACAGAAAAAATCATTTCTTTCCGACTCTTGTCCCGTAGGGAATGGGGTCAAAAGGAGCCGCATTTTACAAAAAAAGCAGTTAATTAAACTATTTTTTCGTTTTGCTTAGCAAAGGGTGGGGCATTTATAACAAGTAAGAGAAGCCACCAAATTGGAAGTAACGTACCAATATTTTCCGTTGTGTTGGGAAGAGACACCCAACAAAAAAAGAGGAAGGGTAAACCTTCTCTCTTTGTAAAAATCATGAAATGTGTTCTTGGTTAACTTAGCGAAAGCCTCACTTCGGAAAGCCGCACTTCCTCCACCACCATCTCCTGCGCCGCCCGCACAATACCCGCCGCATCGAAGCCGCACTCGCGGTATAATTCGTGCGGTTCGCCGTGTTCGATCACGCGATCGGGAATGCCTAGCCGCTTGACGCGGGCCACGTAGCCGTGCTTGGCCATGAATTCCAGAATGGCACTGCCCACGCCGCCCGGCAAACAGCCGTCTTCCACGGTCAAAATACGGTCGTATTTTCGGAAAACTTCGTGTAACATCGCCTCATCCAGTGGCTTGGCGAAGCGCAGGTCGTAGTGAGCGGCGGAAATGTCTTGTTGAGTTAAAATCTCGCAGGCTTCCACGGCGAAGTTGCCGACGTGGCCCAGCGTCAAAATTGCGAAATCTTCGCCTTCACAAATCTGTCGGCCTTTGCCAACCTCGATTTCTTCCAGCGGCGTCCGCCATTCGGGCATAACGCCCTGCCCGCGCGGGTAGCGGATGGTGAAAGCACTTTTGCCTTCCTGAATTTTGGGTAATTGCGCCGTGTACATCAGGTTGCGGAGTTGCTCCTCGTTCATGGGTGCCGATACGATCATATTCGGGACGCAACGCATGTAAGCGATGTCGTAGGCCCCGTGGTGGGTCGGTCCGTCGGCCCCGGCGATGCCCGCCCGATCGAGGCAGAAAATGACGGGCAAACCCTGAATGCACACATCGTGGACGACCTGATCGTAGGCTCGCTGCATGAAGGTGCTGTAAATGTTGCAATACACCACGCTGCCGCGCGTAGCCATTCCCGCCGAGAACGTCACGGCGTGTTGCTCGGCGATGCCCACGTCGAAAGCGCGATCCGGCATGGCCTTCATCATAATGTTCAGAGAAGAACCCGACGGCATGGCTGGCGTGATGCCCACAATCTGCGGATTCTTTTCGGCCAGCTCCACGATGGTGTGGCCGAAGACTTCCTGGTACTTCGGGGCTTGTGGGGTAGCGTAGGTTTTTTTCTGGATTTCGCCCGTCACTTTGTCGAACAGGCCCGGCGCGTGCCATTTGGTCTGGTCTTTTTCGGCGGGGCCGTAGCCCTTGCCCTTCAACGTAAGGCAGTGCAGAAGTTTGGGGCCGGGAATATCCTTCAGGTCGTTCAGCACATCGGTCATGTGCTCGATGTCGTTACCGTCGATTGGGCCAAAGTACCGTAACCCGAGGGACTCAAAGAGATTGCTTTGTTCTAGAAGACCGACTTTGAGCGTATTCTCGACTTTGGAAACAATTTCCTGCGCGCTCTTGCCAAACTTGCTCATCTTGCCGAGCAAATTCCAGACCTCGTCGCGGACTTTGTTATAAGTATGCGAAGTGGTGATGTCGGTCAGGTAGGCTTTCAACGCGCCCACGTTGGGGTCGATAGCCATGCAGTTGTCGTTCAACACGATCAACAGGTTGGTATCGGCGGTGCCCGCGTGGTTCATGCCCTCGAAGGCCAACCCGGCAGTCATGGCTCCGTCGCCGATAACGGCGATGTGGTGCCGCTCGCGGTCGTTTTGTAGCACCGACGATACTGCCATGCCCAGAGCCGCTGAGATAGACGTGGACGAATGGCCTACGCCAAAAGCATCGAAGTCGCTCTCGGCCCGCTTGGGAAAGCCCGCCAGCCCACCATACACCCGATTCGTGGAGAAGTTGTCGCGTCGCCCGGTCAGGATTTTGTGGCCGTAAGCCTGGTGGCCCACATCCCACACGAGTTGGTCGTCGGGCGTGTTGAAGATATAATGCAGGGCCACGGTCAATTCCACCACGCCCAAACTTGCCCCAAAATGCCCGCCATAGACCGATACATTATCAATGATAAATTGCCGCAATTCATTACAAACCTGCGGCAACTGCGCCCGGTCGAGCTTTCGTAAGTCAGCGGGCGAGTCGATTTGAGCGAGTATTTTTCCTGGTTTAATAAGCATTTAGTAGGACCCTATTTTATCTTCCGTCTTATTTATTGTTCTTTTAACTACGACAGAACAATTCTGTTCAGATTAGCGCTGTCGCTTTTTCCTACTTCTGCTGGCTGGCTTTAAAAAGTTTTTGTTTTTCCTCTTTCGTTAAGCTCTCATACCCTGACTTCGAGATCTTATCCAAAATCGAGTCGATCTCATCCTGGTCGGGCATTTCTACGCTGGCGGGGGAGGAGGACGAAGAATAAGCCGAAGCCGTGCGCTGCACCTCTTTCTGCCGATGCGTGACCCGCATGGGCGGACGACGGCGGAACAAGTTGTTCCAGATTGCCATCAGCACGTAAATCGGCTTTCCCATGTCGGTGCCGTTTTGCAGTAGTTTTATAAACAGAAAACCCGTGAGTGCGCCGCCCAGGTGCGCCAGATTGCCGCCCGCGTTGGGTCCAATGGACTGCGCCAGTGAGAGAATAATGTAAAAAAATGCAATGTACTTGATACGAATCGGCCCGATGAAAATCAGGTTGAAGGTATAGTTGGGCAACAAAGTCGAAGCGCCCACGGCTACCGAAAACGCCGCCGCCGAGGCACCCAGCATCCGCGATTCTGCCACCTGCGAATGAAAGTAAGGCAGCAGGTTGTAAATCAACATATAGGCCAGTCCACCAGCGATGCCACCCAGTACATAAAGCGCAATCAGCCGCCGGGAACCCAGGTACTCGTCCACCAACTTCCCGAACCAATAGAGGAACAGCATATTGAAGAGAATGTGGAAAATCTCCTCGTGGGTGAAGAAATAGGTGATAATCGTCCAGGGCTTGTACAGGAACTCGCGCGGCGCGGCGGGTAGTTGCAGCATGTCCACCAGCCACCCGTACGCCTCGGACGACTGCCCAAGCGTGAAGATCACCTTCGTTAGCAATAGACTTAAAAACACCACCACGTTGATCAGAATGATCCTGACCAGCGTGTTGTCCGTCTTGGTGAATTCCCGCTTGAAATCGTCAAAAATACCACTCATTGGTTTGGTGGACTTTGGATACCGGACGTTGGATTTTGGATTTTATTATGTCCAATATCCAAAGTCCAACGTCCAAAATCCATTAATAAAATTTATTCTTCTCTGATCCCCACACTTTCAACATAATAAAAGCAAACAGCATCCCGCCGAGGTGAGCAAAGTGAGCCACGTTGTCGCTTTGGGCGTTTTGGATGCCCGAGTACAATTCGTACATTCCGTAAAAGGCCACAAAATACTTCGCTTTGATCGGAAATGGAATAAATAACAGAAAAAGTTCGGTATTTGGAAACAGCAAACCGAACGCCATCAATATCCCAAAAATTGCCCCAGACGCCCCCACCATCGGAACGCTAACCTGCTGTTGCAAAAATCCTTTCACAAAGTTAATACTATCCTGGATGATACGCGGATCGCGGGGATGATCTTCAAAATTATTTAAGAAATCAAGATTCGCCTGATACAGCGACCCAGTGTGCTTGCTCATAAAATCCAACAGGCCTTCGGGCGATGGATACTCCAAATAAACGCTGGCTGCCTGCTGCAGCTGCGAGGTTTCGTAAAAGTCGATGGCCGAGAAAAGCAGTCCTGCCCCGATGCCCGTCACGAAATAAAAAATGATAAATCGCTTCGGTCCCCAAATTCTTTCCAGCATCGGCCCGAAAATAATCAGGCCAAACATATTACTAAAAATATGCCCGATGTTGGCGTGCAAGAACATGTAGGTGATAAACTGAAACGGCAAGAACGACGGCGATAGAAACGAATACAGCGCAAAACTCGGTGTCAGCGGCAAAATATAGGAGTCCACGATAAAGAACACAATGTTCATTATCAACAAATTACGGACAATCGGGGTAAGCTGGAACATTTAAAATGTGGTAAGGCGTTTCGACGTTTCGACATCTTGCCCGTCAAAGCAAAATGCTGGTAAATAAGCAGAATCTCAGTAAAGTAGATGTTTCAACGGATCGAAACCCCTTTTCGTTTCTCCCAAAAATTTATTTAAAAAGCGCTCCCAGCTTCTCCATCGTCAGCATTACCGCTACGGGTTCGCCGCCGGGGGTGCGGTTGGGGTCCGAAGACGCAAACAACTGACTTAGCAGCGTCTGAATTTCCAGCGGCGATAGCCTGGTAGCGTAGCGCGACGAAAACCGCCGCGCCAGGGCCCGCGCCAGGCTGTCGGGCTTATTGAGTTTTAGATCGGAATAGCTCTGTTTGAGCTGCTCGACCAATTCCTCGAACAAATCCTGCTCACTCTCGTTGGGCAAGTCGGCCGGCACACCCCGCACCACAATTTCGTTCGGCCCCAACTCATCGAACTCGAAGCCCAGACCGCGAATCTGATCGGTCGTCTCGCGGACGAGTTGCATATCGGCGGGCGTCAGCCGGACGGTCTGCGGAAAGAGCAACTGCTGGCAGGAGCCGTTTTGTTTGGCGAGCATCTGGCGGTAACGCTCGTACAAAATCCGCTCGTAAGCGGCCTTCTGATCCACCAGCATCGCGCCCTCCTTCACCTGCGAGAGGATGTAGCGGTTGTGTAGTTGGAAGAGCAGCGCGTCGGCGCCGGGGGCCGAGATCGTCTCGTCGGCCAGGCGGTTGATTTTGCTGACCAGCGTCACAGACTGCGAAGTGAGAGAAGGTCGCGCCGCCACGGCCTTGTCGAGTTCTAGGGCCGCTTGCTGTCGCGCCGTTTCGTCCGGGCTTTTCAGACCCTCGAATAGCTTGTTCCAATTGGTCAGGTTGCCCTGCTGCCGCTTGGCGCCTTTGCCCTCCCTGGGCGTAGCGGCCCAGTCGGGCTGCACGGCGCGGGGCGTCGCTGCTTCCCTGGGCTGCGTATGTTGCGACATAAAATTGACGTTGTCGTCGAAGTCGATCGGTGGTACCAGGTTATAAACACCCACCGCCTTACGCACGGCGGCCAAAATGATGGCATAAACCGACCGCTCGTCGTCGAACTTGATCTCCGTCTTGGTCGGGTGGATGTTGATGTCCACGTGCGAGGGATCGATCTCGATGAAAAGCACGTAAAATGGATGACTGCCCTCCGGCAAAGTGCCTTCGTAGGCGCTGACGATGGCATGGTGCAGGTAACTGTGCTTGATGTACCGCTCGTTGACGAAGAAATACTGCTCGCCGCGCGTTTTTCGCGCAAACTCCGGCTTGCCGATGTAGCCCCGAACGCTGATGTAAGTGGTATCTTCCTGACAAAAAACCAACTGCTCGCGATAACTTTTGCCAAACATATCCGTAATCCGCCGCACCAGCTTTCCGGCGTAGAGGTTGAATACCTCCACGTCGTTATGATACAGCGAAAAGCCCACCTCGGGATGCGCCAGGGCCACGCGCTGAAACTCGTCCAGCACGTGCCGCATTTCTACGGAATTTGATTTCAGAAAATTGCGCCGGGCGGGAACGTTGAAAAAAAGATTCTTAACCAAAAGATTCGTCCCCGGCAACGTCGCCACCGACTCCTGCGTCTTTAGCTCCGAACCCTCGATGCGAATCATGCTGCCGATTTCGTCGGTGGGGCGGCGGGTGCGCACTTCCACTTGCGCCACGGCGGCGATGGACGCCAGGGCCTCCCCCCTAAAGCCCATCGTCCTGATTTTGAAAAGATCGTCGGAGTTGCGGATTTTGGAAGTGGCGTGCCGCTCGAACGACATGCGGGCGTCGGTTTCGGACATACCCGCGCCGTCGTCGATGATCTGGATGAGCGTTTTGCCCGCGTCGCGGATAATGACCTGGACGCTGTGGGCGTGAGCGTCGATGGAGTTTTCGAGCAGTTCCTTCACCACCGACGCGGGACGCTGCACCACTTCACCCGCCGCAATCTGGTTGGCGATGGAGTCCGGGAGCAGGTGGATGATGTCCGAGGTCGTCATTTTTGGCCTTGATGGGTTAAAAAGTGCGTTAACAAATTAACGCTTTTATTTTTTAAAAATTCCGGTGGAAATTTATCAGTAGATTACGGAAACTTCTTTCTTGCTCCGTTGTTATGTGATTAACTCAATATTATCTTTTAGTTAACTTGGAAGGTCGAGCGATTTTTGGCACGGCTGTTGCGAGACACAATAATTGAATGTATTGCTGTAAAATGTGCCACCCCTAAACCCCTCAGACAATGAAACTACCCACTTTGAAGAAGTTCAATTACGCAATGGCCATACAGTGGATCATTTTCCTGCCCGTCATTCTGCCGCTTTGCCTGGTGTTCGGTGCCTTGCAGGGCGTGGTCAACATGGTCGGCACGATGGCCCAGCGCATGATGCTCGACATTGAATCATGAGCCAAGGATTTACGATTTCTGATTTTTTTTGAATAGCCCGCCCAAGCGGGCTATCATTTTTTTCTCGAAAGCCCAAAAGAAGTCAAACTTCCCCCACACCCAGCCCCATAGTAGCAACACTACCTGATACAGCGGCAAAACCAACACAATTGCCAGCGTCCAGCGCAGCCAGGCGGGCGAGGCGGTCGTGATTCCAATCCAGCCATATATTACTCTTTTGAGGTAAAGAATTGAGAAACCCGTGCAGGCGAACACCAGCAGGATGACGGCCACGTCCCAGCCGCTTTGCACATTCCAGCGATGTTTGAGTTTTTGCCACATGGGGCAGTCAGCTATGGGCTTTCGGCGGTCGGCTTTTCAATCTGCCAACTACGAGGCAACTTGCTTTTTCAGCTTTCTACAAAAAAAGGCACCGATTTCTACTCGTACAGATACTTCATCTTTTCGACATCGATTTTTTCGGTGTCGAGGGGCAGGAACTCTTCCCAGAATGGGTCCAGTGGTAACCCTGCTTTGATGAGTACGGGTTCATTTTTAACGGGATGCTCGAAGTAGAGTCGCCGGGCGTGGAGGTTGATGCTGCCGTCGGCATTGGGACGGTCGTAGCCGTACTTCACATCGCCGCGAATGGGACTGCCCATGCTGGCCAACTGCACCCGAATCTGGTGCGGGCGTCCGGTGATCGGTGTCACTTCCAGCAGGAAAAATTTGTTCACTTCGCCCAATACGCGGTAAGTCAACTCGGCTTTTTGGCTGCCCGGCGCTTCGTAGTCGAAGGCCGTCGTGACGTTACGCCTGGTGTCTTTCGACAGCCAATGCACGAGTTTGCCTTTGGACTGCGCCGGGCGGCGGCGCACGATGGCCCAGTAAGTTTTCTGAATATCGCGCCGCCGGAACAACTCGTTCATCCGTTCCAGTGCCTTGGAAGTACGGGCAAAAACGACCAAGCCGCTCACGGGGCGGTCGATGCGGTGGACGGTACCGAGGAAAACTTCCCCCGGCTTGTCGTACTTGTCCTTGATGTATTCCTTCACCAATTCCAGCAGACTCACGTCCCCCGTCTTGTCGCCCTGCACCAGCACGCCAGCAACTTTGTTGACGATGATGAGGTGGTTGTCTTCGTAGATTACTTTGAATGGCTGTTTGGGCATGGAGGATTGATTTGTTGAGTGGTGTGTTGTCGTAGTTTCGTAACTATTTTTATGTTATGTGAAAAAGGGAAGGAAACAGGTTAAAAACAAAACGAGAAGATTAGAGAAAAATACTATTTGCCGTCATTATATAAAAATCGACGTTCGAGCTTTTTAAGCTCAATCTCGTCGGCTGCTTCGATATACGCTTCACCTTTTGCCGTAATCGCAACTGAATACATTGGTCTACTACTAGTGTACCAGGAGAAGGGTTGATTTAGTATTAATTCAACTTCGGTTAGCTCAACATTTCTAATTTTCTGCTTTAAATCAGGATCAGTAAATTCTTCAAGCACTATTAAATCCTCTAATAGCAGTTCTTTTAATAGATCATAAGCAATAGCATACTTTTCTACAATTGTCAGAAAATCGTAGTAGCCGATAGTAAGCAAAAACTCATATAGACCATAAACTCCCTCACTAGCTTCAACTAAAAATGCAAGCTTTTCAAGTTTCCGATTGACAGAGGAATAAAGCTTGGAGAGTTCCATTTTTCTGTTGTATAAGTGATCTTATGTTTAACAATCCTCCTTATTGTGCAACCTGGTTGCCCAAATTCTCGAATGAATTTGTGAGAAATGCACTTCTTGAAACAACCAAAGCACCAATATACCAATGACCTTCAATAAGATTCCTTCTCATTCGGAAACGAATCACTCTTGACATCGGCCACATATTGCACGATGGCGTCGTGCATAACCCCGGCAAGGTCAGCGTAGCGGCGCAAAAAACGCGGCTTAAACTCCTTGTTAATACCCAGCATATCGTGCAGCACCAAAATCTGCCCGTCGGCGTGGGGACCGGCCCCTATGCCAATCGTGGGAATCGTGATGCTTTCGGAAGCCTGTTTCGTCAGGGCCGCCGGGATTTTTTCCAGCACCACGGCGAAGCAGCCGATTTCGTCCAGCAGTTTGGCGTCGTCCAGTAGTTTTTGCGCTTCTTCCTCTTCCTTGGCCCGCACCGTGTAGGTGCCAAATTTATAGATCGATTGCGGCGTCAGGCCCAGATGCCCCATCACCGGGACGCCCGCGCTCAGGATGCGCATGATGGATTCTTTCACTTCCAGTCCGCCTTCCAGCTTCACGGCATGAGCGCCAGACTCCTTCATGATTCGGATGGCCGACCGCAGGGCTTCTTCCGAATTGCCCTGGTAGGAGCCAAAGGGCAAATCCACCACGACCAGCGCCCGGCTGACGGCCCGCACCACCGAGGCGGCATGGTAAATCATCTGATCGAGCGTAATGGGCAGTGTGGTTTCGTGGCCCGCCATCACGTTGGAGGCCGAGTCACCCACCAGAATCAACTCGACCCCGGCGGCGTCCACGATGCCGCCCATCGAGTAGTCGTAGGCGGTCAGGCAGGAGATCTTCTCCCCCCGCGTTTTCATTTCCTGAATGATGTGCGTCGTGACGCGCTTGATGTCGGTGGCTTTATTGACGGACAAGGTGTGCTTGATTGGAGGGTGAAAATATTAGTTCGTTCGGTTGACGACCGCAATCGCCATGCCGTCGTGGTCTTTGGCCCCGACGGTTTGCAGAATCGTGGCGGTTACCTGCGGCGTATCGGCCAGCAGTTGGTTGAAACGCTGCACGCCCTGTACGCGTTCGTCGGTGCTGTCGGCGTCCAGGACTTTGCCCTCCCGAATCACATTATCGCAAATAATGAGCGTCCCCGGTTTGGAGAGAGCGAGGGCGTGTTGAAAATACTCGGCGTAGGGCGGCTTGTCGGCGTCGATAAAAATCATATCGAACGGCCCTTCGCCGTCCGCCTGCATTTGCGGGAGCAAGTCCAGCGCTTTTCCGACGCGCACTTCGGCTTTATCAGAAAAGCCCGCCTTGTCGATGTTCTGTCGGGCAATTTCGGCGTGATGCTCGTCGATTTCCAGCGTAATTATTTTTCCGTCCTTGGGCAAGGCCCGCGCCATCCAGATCGTGCTGTAGCCACCCAGCGTACCCAGTTCCAGGACGTTTTTCACTTGGCCTAGCATCAGCAGCACTTGCAAAAATTTCCCCTGATTGGCCGACACGCTGATCTGCGGCATTTCCTCCCGGTCGAGCGATTGAATCGTTTCCTGCAAAACCGCATCCTCGCGGCCCAGCAAGTCGCCAATGTATTCATCGACTTTTTTGAAAATGTCTTTGTCCATAGCTGTTTTCACTACCATATGAATTCAAATTTCAATTTAGAGACTCCCCTCTCCTAACAGGAGATGGGCTAGGGGAGAGGTGCTTACCGCCGCAAAAGCCACTGCTCAGGATTCATCCGCGTGGTATTCCGCCAAACTTGAAACTGCAACGACGAGGTCCCTTCACTATCGGCGGCGACGGTACCGATATTCTCCCGCGCCTTCACCTTTTGCCCTGCCCGCACCGAAACGCTGGCCAGCTTAGCATAAACCGTCATGTATTCGCCGTGCTGAATGGCGATGACGTTGTTCATGCCCGGCATGGCGGTCACATCCAGCACCGTGCCATCGTACACCGACCGCACCGCTTCGTTGGCGGCAGTTTGGATGTCGATGCCTAGGTTATCCACAATCACGCCGTGCAGCACGGGATGCTCCTTGCGTCCGAAATGGTCCGACACAAAGCCCCGTGCGGGCCACGGCAACCGCGCCTGGGAGGCCTTGAACGAGGAGGCTAGTTTGACTTCCTCGTCCGTCATACCGCCCGCGTTGACGGGTTCGGCGGGCTTGGCGGGTTCTACCACGGGCGGTGGGGTTTCGCCCGCCGCGATAGCTTCTTCGCGCTTGGCTTTTTCGCGGGCCAGGCGTTCGCGCTCGGCCTTTTCGCGGGCCAGTCGCTCGCGGCGTTCGCGTTCGGCGCGTTCGCGCATTTCGCGTTCGATGAGTCGGCGGAGGTTGGCCTCCAGCGTGGCGGCGGCGCGGCGGTTGGCGACGAGTTCGGCGCGAAGTTGGGCTTCTTTTTGGGAAAGCTCTTTAACTACCTCATCCTGCTTGGTTTGCAGGACGGTAAGTTTTTTTGCCTCCTGTACCCGCGTGGCCAGGACATTTTTCTGCTGCTGCTGCTTGGCGGTAATGCGCTCGCGCTTGGCGACGAGTTCCTGTTGCACCTTTTCCATCTGCCGCACTTGCCCTTGCCGGGCTTCGGTGTACTGCTGCAAGTATTTGTAGCGTAGCACCAATTGGTTGAAGTTTTCCGCCGAAAATAAGAAGACCAATTGGCTGAGGTAAGTATTGCGCTTGGCCGCTTGGTAGATCATCTGCCCGTACTCTTTTTTGAGTTTGGCCAAATCATTCGCCAATTCGCGGCGGGCCTTTTCCAGACTTTTCAGTTCGGTAGTGAGCAGACGCAGGTCGTCCGAGAGCAGGTCGATTTGCTTTTTCTGGGTGGTCACCTGCTGGTTGATGGCTTGCAGTTGGCCCACGCTGACTTTCTTCTCCGAAGCCGTTTTGTTCAGGACGCTCTGGATGCTTTTGATCTTCTGGGCGTTCTGTTTCTTCTCTTCTTCGAGTTGCTGGCGACTTTTCTGGGCGAGAAGCGGCGTGGCGAAACCCCACATCAGCAGCAGGCACCCGACCAGACTTTTGTACAATATCCTTTGAAAACGCATAGAATTCTCACTTGAGGACGGAATCCCGTTAGGACGGCCCCCGTAGGGACGGACCCCGCCTTTTATTTCGCAAAGGTAAGCAGAGTTATCGTTTTTAGCCCGTCCCCTTTATTTGCGTTCGTAGCTTTCTGGAATGGTGAAAGGAAAGCCGGGATTGTCTTCCGGTAATTCCACGCGGCTGTGTTCAAGGCGGATTTCGGATTGAACAGAAGGCTGGTCGGGAGATGATTTAGTATTCAAAACGATTAGACCGACGTAAGGAAAGAGGTATTTATCGAGTTGCTTGAAGTCGGCGTAATCGAGCGAGAGCGTATTTTGAGAGATTGGATCTAAGGCCTTGATTCGTTCCAGCTTGCGGTCACTTTCGCCAAGGTAGCTGTCCAACGTGATGGAGCCAGCTTTCTGGCGAAGCAGAATCGCATCGCCGGAACGGTACAATTTTTGACCCGGCTGACGCGGAAAGGGCAGGTTGCCGGTGAGTAAGGATTGCAGCAGCGCGTAGCTGAGGTCGAACTTGAATTGTCGGCTCAATTGCGGGTAGCTGAACTGGAAGTAATCTTTGTGGAATTTGTCCAAAACCACGATCTCCTGCGGCGAAATCAGCCCTCGCGCGACTTCGAAACCCATCGCCGTCACCGAAAACCAAATCAGACTGTCTTTCTTGACGCGCAGATTGATGTTGGCATTGTCGATGTTCTGCTTGGGGCTTTGGAAGGAGAATTTTGACTTGGTAGTCAGGTAGTCGAAGTCGATTTCCTGAATCTCGAAATTACCCTTGCCTTCGTTAAAGGGCGTTAATCCCGCAGTCAGCGAGTCGGGCTGAGTGGATTCCGTACCAATGGCAGTAGCTTTGTCTTTGCGGTGCTTCTTGCAAGAGGTTAGGCCGAGAACTGAGAACGCCAAAAGCCAAAGGATTTTACTGTTCATGCAGCGTGCCGGTGGCAATTTTCTTGTCGAGTTGATCGCTGGTTTCGCCCATTTTCTTGGCTTTGTTCCATTGCTCCACCGCCTTTTCGCGCTCGCCGAGTTGGAAGAGTACGTCGCCGTAATGCTCCACAATGGTGCCGCTCACGCCCTGCGGGGCCTGCACGGCTTTTTCCAAAAACTGCTTTGCTTTCTTATAATCTTTGCGCACGTACAGGACCCAGGCGTGGGTGTCGAGGAACGTTGCGTCGTCGGGGTGTTTCAGCACCAGCCGTTCCGACATCTGCTGCGCCAGCTCCAGTTTTTCCTTGCGCAGCGACAGGAAATAGCTGTAATTGTTCAGCACATGGTCGTTGTTGGGATCGTCTTTCAGCACCAACTCGTAGGCGGCGTCCGACTTCTCATTGTCTTTCATTCCGTTGTAGGCGTCGCCGAGCTGAGCGTTAATGACCAGCTTCATTTCGGGGCTTTCGATCAGGCGGCGGCTTTCTTCCAGCGCCGACACGGCCCGCTTGTAATTGCGCTTCATCAACTGCGCCGAGCCGTTGGAGTACCAAATCATGCCCTGATTAGGGAACATCTCCAGCGCCAGTTCCGAATGCGCCAGCAGGCTATCCACCTGGTTGAGTTCGCCGTCCAGTTGCAGAATCGCGCCCCAGACTTCATACACGGAACTGTTGATCCGGGCGGCTTTCATGTACACATCGCGGGCCTCGGCTTTCTTGTTCTGCTTCACCAACAAATCGCCGTATAGCACGTAAGAGCGGGCTTCGTTGGGGTGGGTTTCAACCAACTGCCGCGCCAGCTCCACCGCGTCGTCACGGTCTTTGTCGGTTTTCAGCATCGTCAGGTAACCCGTCAAAACGCGCACCTTGGGTTCGGCGTCGAGATTGGGATTGGCAAATACCATCTGCAACTCGCGGTTAGTCTTCTCGATGTCGCCCTTGCGGCGGTAGATGTCGGCCAGCAGCACGTGGGCCTGCGCCTCGTCGGGATTGAGCCGCAGGGCTTCTTCCAGCGGGATCACGGCCTCGTCAATGCGGTCGTTAGCCATGAGCAGTTCGGCCAGTTCGAGACGGAAGGTGAGTTCGGCGGGTTCAGCCACGATGAGTTTTTGGGCTTCCTCAATGGCTTTGTCAATTTTGTTATCGCGCAAATAAAGCTGCTGCTTTTGGTGCGTGATTTCTTCGGTTACGCCCACGGCCTTTTCCAGGCGATTGTAGGTGTCGATGGCTTTGTCGAACTGGTCGCTGAAAATGTACATCGCCGCCAGTTGGACACTGTAGGGAATGCTCGCCGGATCTTTTTTTACCAGCACCTCGAATAGCTTGGCGGCCTCTCCATAATTTTTTTGTTTGGTAAAAACATCTGACAACTGCTCGACGTAGTAGGCGTTTCCGGGTTCGGCTTCGTAAGCTATTTTGGCGTGGGGCAGGGCGTCGGCGGCGCGGTCGAGTTTCAGCAGCGCCGAAGCCAGCATAAAATGGCTCGCCGGATCGCTGGGACTCGCTTCCACCAACTTCTCGAAGACGGGCAGGGCCCGCGACGGCTCGTCCATCATCATGTACTTCATGCCCTCGATGGCCGTTCCCTCGTCTTCCAGGCGGGTAGCGACGTCTTTGGGCGCGGTTTCCTTGTCTTTATCGCGCTTGCGGTCGCGCTTTTGCGCCTGGCCGGGCAGCACGCCCAGTGTCCCCGCCAGCAGGACCGTGACGACGAAGGTTTTCAGTATTTTATAAAACATAAAAAAGGAGTTGCATTCGGTTTTGAGGGCAGTACAAGGACTGAGCCAGTAAATGTCAGCTTTGGCTTCCAAAAATAACTATAAATGCGGCGGTTTATTGCCATCTGGGCAAATGGAAACCGAATCAGATAAGGTCGGATAGGCGGACCTAGCGCCCGCCCGATGCCGACTCAATAGCCTCGCGACGTTGCGGCATCCACTGAGTAGATACTGTACTCTGTGTAAGGACATACTTAGTGCCCCTGTAACAATTCAACTCGTGGGTGAGTCTTTTCATCCTCTCCGTCGTCCCCCGCCTTTCCCTTTCTTCTTCGGCATCGGCACCGAACTTCCGGCCCGCTTCGTTTGCCGCGTCGCCCCGATGCTGCGCTGATTGCCGCGTGAGGACGACGATTTCGACGCTTCGTTCCGGCGGCTGCGCGAGTGCGAATCGGGACTATCAGCTAACTCTAAATCCATGCTGCGCTTGGCGAGGTTGGTGTCTTTCACCTTCACTTTCACGGAGTCGCCAAAGGTGTAAATTTTCTTGCTGCGCTGCCCGATGAGGCGGTAGTTTTCCTTGTCCAGTTCGTAGAAATCGCCGCTGAGGTCAGACATACGGATGAGGCCCTCGGAGGCCGTGGCGGTGATTTCAACGAAAATGCCGAAGTCGGTCACACCCGTGATGATGCCGTCAAATTCCTGGCCATGATCCACCATGCTCATGTATTCCACCTGCTTGTACTTGATGGAGGCACGCTCGGCCTCGGCGGCCATGCGTTCGCGTTCTGAAGAGTGCTTGCAGGCTTCCTCGTAGGGTTCGCAGGCGGGCGACGCGCCGCCGTCGAGGTAGTGCTGGAGCAGGCGGTGGGCCATCACGTCAGGGTAGCGACGAATGGGCGAGGTGAAGTGCGAGTAGCGGCGGAAGGCCAGACCGAAGTGACCTTCGTCGTCGGTGGTGTAGCGGGCCTTCGACATCGTCCGCACGGCCAACGACTCCACGAGGTTCTGCTCGGGCTTACCCTCCACTTCTTCCAGCATGTGGTTCATGGACTTAGCGATTTCCTTCTCTTCGTCGATCTCGACTTTGTAGCCCAGCTTGGCTACGAAAGAAGCGAAACTTTTCAGCCGCTCGGGATCGGGCGCTTCGTGGACGCGATAGACCATCGTGTTTTTCTTTTTACCCTTCGATAGCCCATAGACGTACTCGGCCACGCGGCGGTTGGCCAGCAGCATGAACTCCTCGATGAGTTTATTGGAGTCCTTGCGCTCTTTCTGGTAAATGCCCAGCGGCTTGCCGTTTTCGTCCAACCGGAATTTCACCTCTACCGTCTCAAAGTTGATCGCGCCTTTCTTGAAACGTTCTTTGCGCAGGGTTTTGGCAAGATTGTTCAGCATCGTCAGGATTTCGGGATAGTCGCCCGCGCCAGTTTCGATCACTTCCTGAGCTTCTTCGTAGCTGAAGCGGCGGTCGGAGTGAATGACCGTGCGGCCAAACCACTCGCCGATGAGTTTGCCGCGCGTGGTCATCTCGAAAACGGCGGAAAACGACAGCCGATCCTCGTTAGGTCGCAGCGAGCAGAGGCCGTTAGACAGTTTCTCGGGCAACATCGGTACAGTGCGGTCCACCAGGTAAACCGACGTCGCGCGGCGGTAGGCTTCCTTTTCCAGTTCGGTGTCGGGTCGCACGTAGTAGCTCACATCGGCGATATGAATGCCAATTTCGACGTTGCCGTTGTCGAGGTACTGCACCGACAGCGCGTCGTCGAAGTCCTTGGCGTCGGCAGGGTCGATGGTGAACGTGGCCACCTCGCGCATGTCGCGACGGTTTTCGATTTCCTTTTGGGATATTTTCTCCGGGATGGCCTCGGCCTCGCGCTCGACCTGCTTGGGAAAATGAATCGGTAGCCCGAATTCGGCCAGGATGGCGTGCATTTCGGCGTTGTTCTCGCCTGCTTTTCCCAGAACCTCGATGATTCGTCCCTCGGGCTTGCGGGTGCGGGTGGGCCACTGCTCGATGAGGGCAATGACTTTCTCGCCGTCGTTGGCCCCGTCGATGTCTTCGATGGGAATGTGAATCGGGTCGTAAATCTTGCGGTGATCCGGCTCGACCAGGGCGTACTTGGGCCAAATCTCGATGACGCCGACCACTTCGGGTCTACCATGCTCGAGAACTTCCGTCACGCGGCCTTCGGTGCGCTTGCCGTCGCGCCCGCCGCCTTCACGGATGACTTCCAGCCGCACGGTGTCGGTGTCCATCGCACCTTTCAGGTTCTCGGTTTCGACGTAGATGTCGTCGTCGCGGCCATCGATGGTGACGAAGGCGAAGTTGCGGTTGACGTGATCGACTTTGCCGACCAGGGCCGCGTCGGGCGTGGTGGCGGTGGCACCGTAGGTGTTGCCGGAGTGACGGCGCAGTTTGCCCTCTTCCTCCAGCTCATTGATGGTGTCGTTGAGCAGATTACGGAGTTTCTTATCGTCGGCACCGAAGTGATCGTGGACTTCCTGGGTGCGGAATGTTTCACCGTCATTGGCCTCGAAAAAGGCGGCGACTTCGGTTTTTAGCTTGTCCACAAAGGACAGAAGATTGTTATTACTCTTGGAGCCGGATTTCTTTTCCTTTGGCTCGCTTTGGGGTTGTTTTTTAGAACGCATGTATTGGTTTTCGGCTCTCAGCTTTCGGCTCCCGGCTTTTGTTTTATTTCCGACGGAACGGCTGGTATGAGCCTATTTATTTCTTTTGGTTTTTGTAAATTAAAAAAATTGGGTGGAAGCGCGCGGGTTACTCCACCCGAATGATATTTTCGTCGGCTACCATTTTTTGGCTGTGCAGACATAAGTACAACTGCGCCAGTACGACAACGTCTTCGCGGCAGTAGCGGTTTATTTTTTCGATGTCTTTTTGTTCATAATAGGTGGGCGTCACCTCGGCCCCGTTCATTTCATTTTTGCTGCTGGCAATACCAAACACGGCGGCCAGCAGATCCAGGCCCGTGTAATTCTTGTAATCGCCGAATTTCCAGAGTTCCAGCGTGTCCTGGTGCAGAATTTCCCAGGGCTTTTTGCCCGCGAGCTGCATGGCGCGGGGTAGTTCAATGCCGAGAATTAACATTCGGCGGCACATGTAGGGGAAATCGAATTCCTTGCCATTATGAGCGCACATCACCAATTGATCGGCGGGATACTTCTCGACCAATTCCTTGAACTCCCGCAAAAGCGTGGTCTCGTCAGGATTGGAAAACGTTCGGACCTTAAAGCCTAACTCGTCCTGATCGTTCCAAAAAAAGCCACCAAAGCCGATGCTCACCACCCGCCCAAACTCCGCATAAATCGCGCCCTGCCCGTAAAACATCTCGGCATCGGTGCGGTCGTCGTCGGCCTTTCGCAACCGGGCTGCCTTCTTGTTCCACAAAGTCTGCATTCGCTCGTCGAGTTGCTCGTAGGAAGCGTGGGAAGCCACGGTCTCAATGTCGAGCAGGAGCAAATTACGGATACGGCGGCGGAAATCGGGGGACATGGAGGGCAATTTTGAATGATAGAATGAGTGAATGACGGTTGGCCGCTGCCATAGAATAAAAATCCAGAGCTTATTCACTCACCGCGCGGGCAGCCCCGTCTATCATTCACTCAAAACTAAAGATGCAGCACTCCTTCCAATCCTAAAACGTCAATGTCGATTAGATGATCGGGGACGATGCTGTCTGGCACGAAGATAAACTTTTTATCGTAAATCTGTTTGCCGATGAAATAGCTAACCCAGTACTCATTGGTGAGGGCAAAAACTTCCGGCATGATCGGCTCGACGACGACGTTGCCGCCGGGCGGTACTTCCGGGAAAAAGTGCCGGAGCGTGGAGGTTTTTTGGGTGGCGTTTTCGTCCACTTCCGAGTTGGCGTAGCCTTTGGAAGTCACGAAAACGTTGTCGATGGGTTCGTCTTTGCGGTTGATGAGAACCACGTGCCATTCTTCGGCGTACAGCTCGTTGATTTTGCGCACGACGGCGACCTGGATGCCTTCGACGGGCAGGATGGGAATGTCTTTTTTCATTTTTTTATGGGCATTCTTCGACTTCGTCAGAATGACAGCGAGTGAAGGGTAAGTTAAAACGGTAGGGGCGAACTTATGTGTTCGCCCGATAGCTAGATTAATCGAAAGTATTTCAATTGCCGCAAACAGTTGGCTACTGCGGGGGCCGGGGAATGAATGGAATCAACCTTCAATGAATTCCAGACCAAATAATTCTGCCAATTGTTTCTTCAATTTTTCTTCAACCTCTTTCATGTCAACTACTCTCCCCAACTCCCCCTGCATGGAGGTGACAGCTTTGTCGTCGATGCCGCAGGGGACGATATGGTCGAAATAACTGAGATCGGTATTGACATTCAGCGCGAAGCCATGCATGGTTACCCAGCGACTGGCTTTGACGCCCAGCGCGCAGATTTTGCGCGGGTTTTGCAGGAGCTCGTGGTCGAGCCAAACGCCCGTCAGGCCTTCGATTCTTCCGGCGTCGAGGCCGTAGTCGTCCAGGGTGCGGATGATGGCTTCTTCGAGCGTCCGCATGTAGCGGTGGATGTCGGTGAAAAAGTTGTCGAGGTCCAAAATCGGGTAGCCGACCAACTGGCCGGGGCCGTGGTAGGTGATGTCGCCGCCGCGATTTATCTTGTAAAAATTGGCCTGCACTTCGCTTAGACCTTCTTCATTCAGCAGCAGATTGTCCAGTTTACCACTCTTGCCTAGCGTATAAACGTGCGGGTGTTCGCAGAAAAGCAGGTGGTTGGGCGTGGGCGTCTGGCTTTCGGGCGAAATGCCCCGATTGGCGATTTTGACGGTGACGACATCGGCGAAAAGTTTTTCCTGTAAATCCCAGGCTTGTTGGTAGTCGATGAGACCGAGATGCCGGAATTGCGTCCGTTTATTGAGATTAAAATTCATTCAAGGTTTTGGGCAAAAAAAACGCAGCCAGGAAATCCAACTTTGTTTCCGTCCACAATAACAGTACTTTGGAACAAAAATGTTCAAATGGCCGCACATAACGACACCGGGCACTGGGGCGAAGCCAAGGCGGCGGAGTACCTGCAGGGGAAAGGCTACGAGATCGTGGTGAAGAACTACCGTCACCGCCACGCCGAAATCGACCTGATTGCCAAACAGGGCAAACTATTGATTTTTGCCGAGGTCAAAACCCGCAGCGGCACGGGCTTCGGGATGCCCGAGGAGTTTGTGAACTACGCCAAGTCGCGCCTAATCATGAAAGCGGCCGAAAACTACATCTTCGACCATGATTGGATGTATGATGTCCGCTTCGACATTGTTTCCATCCTGATTCTGCCCAACGGGAATCTGGATATTCGGCATATCGAGGACGCTTTTTGTTAGTTTTTTAGGCACAAAGGCGGTTCGCCGCTGCGATCCAAAGGCACAAAGTAGAGACGCGATGCTTCGCTTTTAACCACCAATTCCGCCTTTGTCTGCCAATAAATCCACCAGGTGAATCAATAAAAAGCGCTGGTCACCATTTGGGGCGGCCAGCGTTGGAAGTGAATGAGGCAGGCTGCCGCTAGGTCAGCGACCGTAGCGGTACGAGCAAGTAGGAAAGGACATTCTCGGTCAACGAAACAAAGCTGGCGTTGGTCGGAAAGGCATTTTTTGTGCCGAAGGAGAATACAGAGACCAGCGTTTCGGTCAAGACTTTGCCGCTAACCGTCACGATGCGCACGACCCAGCGGGCGATGTGCTGCGAGAGCGACACAGCCATTACCTGGGGCTTTATTGATGCTTCTTCCTCAGCCGATTCGGAAGCGGAGTGGGTGGCAGCTTTTACCGCTGTGGGGTGGGTGACGAATTGCAGGGGCGAAACTTGCTTTTGGTTATTCAAACCGATGGTTTTTTGCTTGGCGTTGAGCATTTTTTGGGCCACCAGCATATTATGCGAAAATCCGGTGGCGTTGGCCTGCCAACTCGTCAAGAGCAATACGGTCAGTAGTTTAAGGGCTTTCATGGCGGCTTCAGTTTAGAGCGTTGAAGGGAAGTAGCTTTTCAATGATGAGGCAAATATAAGAATTAATTCGGGTATTGTGCAATGCATAGTACCTGGTTTGATAAAATATTTTTCGAAAAAGGCTTTTAAGGGAAGAAATTAGGTTTTTTATCACAAAAATATCTCGATCCTAAAACCCCTCTCCAATTAATGGATGGAAAGATCGGCAAAAAGGTTGCAGCCGACGACAAATTTCGACCAAGGTGGGGTTTTGGATAGACGAACCACCTTAAAATAGCGACGAACAGAAAACGGCTTACCGCATTTTATCGCGAAAACAGTAATCGCTGCCCCTTGACCGACTCATCGAAAGCCCCCTGTGCGTAGGCTAAATGACCCGACACGAAGGTGTGGGAGACGCGCGAGTGAAACGTAGTTCCTTCAAAAGGTGACCAGCCGCATTTGGCGTAGATGGTATCCGGTTCTACGGCCGTCGTTTGGTTTAAATCCACCAGCACCAGGTCGGCGTGAAAACCTTCGCGGATATAGCCCCGCTCCTTAATCTGAAAACAGTCGGCCACGGCGTGGCTGGTTTTCTCGACTACCCTTTCCAGCGAAATCTTGTCTTGCCGGACAAATTCCAGCATCACGTGCAACGAATGCTGTACCAGAGGCAGACCCGCCGGGGCCTGCCAGTAGGGCTGCGCTTTTTCGGCGGCGGTGTGCGGGGCGTGGTCGGTCGCGACGACATCCAGGCGGTCGTCGAGCAGGGCCTGAAGAATTTGCTGCTTGTTCGGTTCGGCTTTGATGGCCGGGTTGCATTTGATTTTCGTCCCCAAGTCTCGGTAATCTTCGGCGTCGAACCAGAGGTGGTGGACGCAGGCTTCGGCGGTAATGAGTTTGGGCGTGCCGTCGGCCAGGAGAATCCGCCCGTTCACACGGTGTCCGATGTCGAACAGGCCCGTTTCCTCACCCGTGGAAATGTGCAGGATGTGCAGCCGGGTGCCTTTTTTAGTAGCTAATTCTACCGCAAAGCCCGACGATTTCAGGCAGGCGTCCTCGTTGCGGACAATGGCGTGGATGTCGTAGGGAACGTCGTCGCCGTATTTTTGCCGAAAAAATTCCATTCGCTGCCGCACGGTGGGTTCGTCCTCGCAGTGCGTGGCGATCAGGCAGGGGGCATCGGCAAATAGCCTTTCCAGCACCTGCGGCGCGTCCACCAGCATATTGCCCGTGGACGAACCCATGAAAATCTTGATGCCGCACACCCGCTGCGGGTCGGTTCGTATTACTTCGTCGTAATTGTCGTTCGACGCGCCCATGTAGAAGGAGTAGTTGGCCAGCGAGGTGTTCGCCGCAATTCGGTACTTATCTTCCAGCAGTTCCTGCGTGAGGGCATTAGGTACCGTATTGGGCATCTCCATGAAGGTCGTCGTGCCGCCCGCCACGGCCGCGCGGGCTTCGGTAGCAATGGTGGCTTTGTGCGTTAGGCCTGGTTCCCGAAAATGCACTTGGTCGTCGATCAGGCCCGGCAGCAGGTGCTGGCCCGCCGCGTCAATAATGTGATCGGCCACCAGGTGCTGCAAATCATCGCCGATGCGGGCGATGCGACCATTTTCAATAAATACGTCGGCTTGACGGATGTTGCCTTCATTGACGAGGAGGGTGTTGAGCAGGAGGGTCGATCTCATGAAAATATGGTTGGCGAAAGCAGTCACAAAGAAGTTAAGTCGGCAAAAATACACCTTCCCATTAAAACTCAACAAGTAAGGTGGCGTGGCGATGGGAGGTATTTTGTTCAGAACATTGAAGGCATACGCCAGACATTCCTTCTCGCAAATTGCATTTTTGCGAAAATAGGCTACTTTTGGTATTACATTTTGTTCAACTTAACCTAAATTTTTAGTATGAAGGTACTCGGAATCGTACTCGCTATTATTGGCATCGGTATGCTGATTTTCAACGGATTCAATTACACAAAAAAAGAAAAAGTAGTGGACATTGGCCCCTTAGAAATCAACGCCGACAAGCAGAAATCGGTCGGCTGGCCCACTTACGCCGGCGCCATCGTCCTTATCGCGGGCATCGGGCTGGTGATTTTGGATCGGAAAAAATAAAAGAAGGAGAACAAGGAGGAAGGACTCGTCAAATTTCCTTCCTCCTTTCCTAAAATCTGACAACCTTTCGTACGGTATTTAGCCTGAGAGCCCCAAAATGAAGATACTTTCTTTCCGCTGGGTGGCTCCGCTCCTTTCCCAAATCGTTGGCCCTCCCCTTCTGCGAATCGTCGGACTGCTTTCCTTTCTTTTCCTCTCTCCCCTTGTCATCCTGAGCCAGCCGAAGGACCGTCCCCGTGACCTGAACATAAAAATAGGTGTCCTCCCAGTCGGGAAGTTGAACGCCATCACTGATGTGGCAGGCGTCAAGGTTGGGCAGGTGACGCTGGTACAAGGTCAGGATGTCCGTACGGGCGTCACGGCCATTCTGCCGCACGATGGCAACGTATTCCAGCAGAAAGTCCCGGCGGCGGTGTACGTGGGGAACGGCTTCGGTAAACTGGCCGGTTCTACGCAGGTCGAGGAACTGGGTACGCTGGAAACACCCATTATTTTGACCAGCACCCTCAGTGTCCCGACTGCCGCCGACGCGCTACTCGACTGGACGCTCGGCCAGCCGGGCAACGAGAACGTCCGCTCGGCCAACCCCGTGGTGGGCGAAACCGACGGCTATCTCAACGACATACGGAGCCGACACGTGAAGAAGGAACACGTACTGGAAGCCATTCGGAAAGCGCAAAGCGGCGCGGTGGCCGAGGGTGACGTCGGGGCCGGTACGGGGACGGTCGCATTCGGTTGGAAGGGCGGCATCGGTACTTCGTCCCGCAAACTCCCCGAAAAACTGGGCGGCTATACAGTGGGCGTGCTGGTGCAGAGTAACTTTGGCGGCGTGCTGCAAATCAACGGCGTTTCTATCGGTGAAGAATTAGGCCAATATTCCTTCAAAGAAACGCTGGACAAATCGTCGGGCGGCTCGTGCATGATGATCGTGGCGACGGACGCTCCACTCGACGCCCGCAATCTGAAAAGACTGGCCAAACGCGCCATTATGGGCTTGGCCCGTACGGGCGGCATCGCCTCCAACGGCAGCGGCGATTACGTCCTCGCTTTTTCCACAGCCTACCGCATTCCGCACGAGACCGAGCAGCCCACGACGGCAGTGACACTGCTGCACAACGACTACATGTCGCCGCTTTTTCTAGCGGTGATTGAGGCTACCGAGGAAGCCATCGTCAATTCGCTCTTCATGGCCCGGTCTTCCGAGGGTTTTCAGGGCCACAAAATCCCGGTGCTTCCCCGTGATAAGGTGCTGAAATTGATGAAAAAGTACGGGCGGCATTGATATGAACTTCGCTTCGTACTTTTGTGCCTGACATTATGAAATAATCAACCACAACCCTATGTACTTCCTTGGATTCGATGTCGGCAGTTCGTCCGTAAAAGCCTGCCTGTTGGCGGCAGATACCGGACAGGTCGTGGCGTCGGCTTTTTTTCCCGAAACCGAAATGCCAATGGATGCCCCGCAGCCCGGTTTTGCCGAGCAGCAGCCCGAGCAATGGTGGGCCAACGCCTGTCTGGCGTCGAAGGCGGTAATGCAGAAGTCAGGAATTGCGCCCGACCAGGTGAAAGCCATTGGCATTTCTTACCAGATGCACGGCTTGGTGGTAGTGGACAAGGAAATGAACGTGTTGCGGCCGTCGATCATTTGGTGCGATAGCCGCGCCGTAGAAGTGGGCAACGCCGCCCTGGAAGCGATGGGCCCCGACGTGGTGCTGCCGCACCTGCTCAACTCGCCGGGCAACTTCACGGCCTCCAAGCTGGCGTGGGTCAAGCAGAATGAACCGGAAATTTACGCCAAAGTCCACAAATTCATGCTGCCCGGCGACTACCTCGCCGCCCGCATGACCAACGAAGTCGCCACGACGCCCTCGGGTCTGTCGGAAGGCATTTTCTGGGATTTCCTGGATGAGCAGCCTGCCGGATTTTTGTTAGATTACTTTGGGTTCGAGGCGGATCTCTTGCCGCAGGTTTTCCCTACCTTTGGCAACCAAGGAGAGCTTACCCGTCAGGCCGCCCAAGCTCTGGGCCTGACCGAGGGGACACCCGTGACCTACCGCGCCGGGGATCAGCCCAACAACGCCTTCTCGCTGAACGTACTGGAACCGGGCGAGGTGGCCGCCACGGCGGGTACTTCGGGCGTGGTCTATGGCGTGAGCGACCAGTCGAAGTACGACGCCGAGTCGCGGGTCAATACTTTTTTGCACGTTAACCACAAGCTGGGGACGCCGCGTTACGGCGTGTTGCTGTGCGTCAACGGCACGGGCATCGTCAACAGTTGGCTGCGAAACAACATCTTGAACCGTAGCGTGTCCTACGCCGAAATGAACGACATCGCCGCCGAAGCGCCCATCGGCTCCGACGGCCTGCTGTGCCTGCCCTTCGGTAACGGGGCCGAGCGGATGCTCTGCAACCGCGATCCCGGCGCGACTTTCCAGGGCTTGCAGTTCAACCGCCACGGCCTGAGTCACCTCATCCGGGCGTCGCAGGAAGGCATCGTCTTCGCGCTTTATTACGGGATGCAGGTTATGGAAAATCTGGGTGTGTCGCTCAAAAATATCCGCGCCGGGGAAGCCAATATGTTCCTCAGCCCGATTTTTCGCGAAACGTTCGCCAACATCTCCGGCGCAACGGTCGAACTCTTCAACACCGACGGTGCCCAAGGAGCCGCCCGGGGTGCTGGCATGGGCTTGGGCCACTACAAAAACCGCGAAGAAGCCTTCATCGGCCTCACCGCCACGCACACCATTGAACCCAACGCCGCGCGGGCGGAGGAATATCGGGAAGCGTATGGGAAATGGAAGGAGGCAACGCCTGTTTAGGTCAAGTGGGGCGCCCCAGGGCGGTTAAAAGGTTAACGGTTCGCGGAAAAACATGGTTTTCCTTTGAGCCTCTGCCCCTTTATGCCTTTAATTTCCCATTTTCCTTATCACCGCCTTTTTATCAAAAAGTATCCGCCAAATGGCGAAGGGTAGTTTTTGGCTGGGGAAGCATTGCTGGCAGATGGGGCTCTCCTTGGGGATGGGGGCGTTGTACACCAGCAGCGTATCACTGAGTTTTTGGACGTTGTCAAACTGCGGCAGGTCTTTTTCGGCGTTGTAGACGTAGGCACCCATCAGTTCGCGTTCCTTGGGAGCCAGGGTCGCGTTTTCCGGGGCCATCAGGCCCAGAAGCTGAATTTTTACTTCGTACTGATCCTCAATGGCGGCGATAAGGGGCACGTGACCCAGGTTGGCGCAGTACTTTAAGGCATCGTCGGGATTCTGCGCCAGTTCCTTCTCCAAACCTCTTTGGATGACCACCACCATTTCCTTTCCCCATTCATCCACGGCCGCCACCAGTTGGGCATCGGTGACGCGCTTGATCTTTACGCCCGCCATTTCCTCTTTCAAAGCCTTGGTTTGTTTGATGCGGTTATCGGTATTACAGCCTCCGGCGGTGAGTAAGCCGAGTAACAGCAAGAGAAAAGGCAGCGGATTCCAGTTTTTGATTTTCATAAAAAAATTCAGGACAAACGACCCGACCTGACGCCGAACCGCTGGTTTACAAAATATTCCAGCCACGAAATTACGTATCTTTGCGGCCCCAAACGAAGGATTGACATTGACAACACTATGCAAGATAAATTAGAAGCCATCAAAGAACGCTTCCACGAGGTGGGTCGGCAAATCATTCAGCCCGAAGTGGTCAACGATATGCAGCGTTATACCAAGCTGAGCAAGGAATACAGCGATTTGGAAAAGGTCGTAAAGCAATATGACGCCTACCAAAAACTCCTGAAAAACATCGCCGGGGCCAGGGAACTCGTCAACACCGAGAAAGATCCCGAAATGCGCGAAATGGCTAAAGAAGAACTCAGCGAACTGCAACCGCAGCAGGAGGCGATGGAGTCGGCTTTGAAGGAAATGCTCATTCCCAAAGATCCCAACGATAGCCGCAACAGCATCCTGGAAGTACGGGCTGGTACGGGCGGCGACGAGGCGGCCATTTTCGCGGGCGATCTGTTCCGAATGTACCAGCGTTTTTGCGAAAAAATGGGCTGGCGGCTGTCGATTCTCGACTTCACCGAGGGTACCAACGGAGGCTACAAGGAAATTGTGAGCAAAGTAGAAGGCGAAGATGTGTACGGCAAACTCAAATTCGAGTCGGGCGTGCATCGCGTGCAGCGCGTTCCGGCTACGGAATCACAGGGGCGGGTACATACCTCCGCTGCGACGGTGGCTGTGCTGCCCGAGGCCGAGGAAGTCGATGTGGAAATCAACATGAACGACGTGCGCGTGGACACTTTCAACTCCTCCGGCGCGGGCGGACAGTCGGTAAACACCACCTATTCCGCCGTGCGGCTTACGCACATGCCGTCGGGCCTGGTGGTGAGCTGTCAGGACGAGCGCTCGCAGCTCAAAAACAAGGCTCGTGCCTTGGGAGTACTGCGCTCGCGACTCTACGAAATCGAGTTGAAAAAACACAACGACGCCATCAGTTCGCAGCGGCTGTCGATGGTCGGCAGCGGCGACCGCTCCGACAAAATCCGCACCTACAATTATCCCCAAAGCCGCGTAACGGATCACCGCATCGGCTACACGGTCTACAACCTGCCGACGGTCATGGAAGGAGAAATCGGGGAATTCATCGAGCAACTGCGCATCGCCGAAAACGCGGAAAGGATGCAGGAAGGGGAAACGGTGTAGTTATTTCCCCCCAAACTCCTGCGGATAAGTCTCGGCCTTGTATTTCTCGAAGGCAATGGTCTTGTAAAAATCGCCGCCGAAAAAAGTGATGATTTCGTGAAATTCTTTTGCCTTCAGGTAACCGGGCAGTGGCTGAATCATTTGTAATTTCTCATCCAGAAACACCGTACTGGGGAAACTGAGTCTGTTGTTCAAAAGGCTGGCCGCGAATTCGTGGATGCCACTGTTGCCTTGCTGTACAAACTTAAACTTCTGCCCGCCCAGCGTGACTTCCTCGCGCTGCTCGGCGTTGAATTTCACGGGATAGTAGTGCTTGTTGATGTATTCCACCACCTTCGGGTCGGTGTAGGTTTCGCGGTCCATCACTTTGCACCAGCCGCACCAGTCGGTGTACACGTCGATCAGGATTTTGCGCGGCTCCTGTTGGTTGAGCGCAAAGGCCTGTTCTACCGTCAGCCACTCGATTTTGGCGGGTTTCTCGCGCGGCACGAAGGTTTCGGACCGCAGGGCGGTAAATAAAAATATCAGGGTGATGGCCAAAACGGCACCGACGAGTAAACGTAACATTTTAGATAGGAGATAGGAATTATGAGACGAGTGAAAGCGTAACGTCTTTTTAACGGAACCGTACCAAAAAACGTGCCGAATAGCGAATTAACGACGCTAAATTACGCCCCCATCAAACTAATTGCCCGAACTTTTCCTTTTGATGAATACAATTTTCCTCTGAAAACTTCGAAATGGCAGAATGAGATATTGCGAACCGTTGATTCGGAAGAACCCGCAGCACTCTCCACCGCGCAGGCGGCCCTGTCTCCATTCTCAACTCTCCACTAAAATTAATGATTACCATCGTCGCCGGTACCAATCGCCCGCTTTCCAAGACCATCGAGGTCGCCCATTTTTACCAAGACCTCCTGCAACGCCACCAAACCGCCAGCCAAATCCTGGATTTGGCCGAGTTGCCCGACGATTTTGTCTTCTCGGCTTTGTACGACAACGTGGGCCAAAACCCCAGCTTCAACGCGATGCATGATAAGATGGCGGGTTCGGAGAAATTCGCCTTCGTCGTACCGGAGTACAACAACTCCTTTCCCGGCGTCCTCAAAGCCTTCATCGACGGCATGAGCTATCCCAGCGTTTTGACCAATAAAAAATGCGCCCTCGTGGGCATCTCGGATGGGGTGCAGGGTAACGCTTTAGGCTTGAGTCATTTTACCGACGTGCTGAATTACCTCGGTATGAACGTGCTGGCGCAAAAGGTCAGAATTCCGTTCATGCAGAAAAATTTTATGGCTGGCGAAATTAAAGATGCCTTTATTGCTAAGCTCATCGACGAACAGGCGCGGTTGTTGTTGGCTTTTTAGGAAAGACCGCTTCGGCGGCTAGTCCGCCAGAAAAACCAAACGATACTCGCCACGATGACCAGCGAATAATCCTTGATCTCTGACCGCCCGACGAGCATCCACACGTTGTTGTGAAAGGCGTGGAACAGCGTGGTAAAGGCTATATTACGTGTGGCGTAATACACGAAAAAATAAGCCGCGCCCATCGTAAACGGACTCCACAGCGACCACAACGTGTTGTGATACTGCCACAAATAGGCCGGAATGTGCGTGGCAGTAAAGAACAGCAACACCATTATAAAAAGCAGCAGCGTCCGCCCCCGCGAAAGTTGGCGGTTCTCCACGAACCGGACGGGCAGGTAGCGGAACAGGTACTCCTCGATGAGCGCCCCCGGCAGTGAGTTGAACAGAAAAACGGGCAGGAAGCGGTCAAAACCACGCACTGCCCCTATTCGCTGAAAGCCCTCCGGCAGCCGCAGCGCCAGGAAAGCATTGGCCGCCAACCACACCAACAAGCCGACGGCCAAGCCCCTCAGCCAACTCGGCGCCTTGAAAGGTTGCCGCAGCCAGCTTAGGTCGGCGTATTTTTTGACCAAATAATAGATCAGCAGCGCCTGCACACTGTACACCAGCAATCCCAGCCCGATCAGCGGCCATTTGTTATTCGAAAACTCGCTGGGTTCAATGATTTTAAAATAAAACAGCAGGTTGGCCAGCAAGGCAAACAGCCCATTAGCCAGCAGAATGACCCACAACTGCCAAGTGTGCATTCCAGGCGAAATGACGGAGCTTTCCAGCGTCAAAGGTTGCTGAGGATGGGGTGGTTCGATGGCAATGGTCGTTTTTCGGCAAAGATACGGGGGCGGGGGGAACTGGCAATATTTGCCGCACTGCGTTTGTCTTCACCAACGCTGCCGTCGCCCCGGCACCACGTGGCGTTTCAGAATTCGTTCGCCTTCCTTCTTGACCTCCGGCAATTTCTTAAATGACCAAACTCGCTCCCGCGCCTCACGGTGGGCTTCCGCGACCGCCACGATGGGTTCGGGATAATCGACACCCAGATGAAAGCCGTACATCGCCTGCTCCATAACAGTCATTTTCCAGGGTTCGTGCCGGAAACTTGGCGGACAAGCGGCTAGTTCGGGTACCCACTTTTGGATGAAAACCCCCGCCGGGTCGTGGTCGTAGGACTGCTTCACGGGATTGTACACCCGGACGGTGTTGACGCCCGTCACGCCCGTCTGCATCTGAAACTGCGCGTAGTGGATGCCCGGCTCGAAATCCAGGAAGAGCGTCGCCAAATGCACTGCGCCTGGCTTCCAGGGTTGCCACAGCAGGTGCGTGAGAAATGACACCAACATGGCCCGCATCCGAAAATTGAGGTGACCCGTTTCGTGCAAACAACGCATACAGGCGTCCACGAGCGGAAAGCCCGTGCGTCCCTCGGCCCAGGCTAGGAATAGTTGCTGGTCAAAAACCTTCACCTGCGCGTCGTAGGCGCGGTTGACGTTCTCGAATTCGATGCGGTCTTCGCTCTCAAACTTTTGGATAAAATGGCAATGCCACCGTAGCCGCGACCCGAACGCCAATAGATTGCGGCGCGGGATAACCTCGTCGCGCAGGGCTTGCTTGTAGCGCTGAAACACCGTCCTGACCGACAGGTTCCCCCAGGCAAAATAGGGCGAAAGCCGCCCGCTACCGCGCCGACTGGCTTCGGGCTTGGAGATGGTGCGGCTGTACTCGACGGCGCGCTCCTGGAAAAAGCTATTGAGATAACGGTGTGCCGCTTCCTCGCCACCGGGCTGGAAATTATTGCGATTGCGGGAAATTTCCGTCGGTAGGTCAGACAGATTTTCCCAATCGCCTATTTCGTGGGGAAGTTCAATTCGCGCGGCGTCGTACATTAGGCGCGGTAGGGCAGGCTGCGGAATGGGCGCGTTCATGTAAACGTGCCAATCTTCCTTCCAGGTCTGGCGGTTGGGCAAGCCGCGCTGTACGCCGTTGTGCTGGTATTCGTGCCAAACGATTCCATTTTTTTGACAAAAGTTCGCCAACGCTCTGTCACGGTCGTAGGTGATTTTCAGCCCCGTTTCTTCGTGAGAGTAGAGAGCGGCGATGGGGTAGAACTGGTGGATTTCTGCCAAAATGGGCACCACTTCGCCCACCAACTGGCGGATTTGGGTGGCGTAGCGTTCGAGTTGCTGGTCGAGACAGCGTAACGACTCGCCCACAAATCGCCAATGCCGCGCCGTATAATGCGGGTCGCGCAGCAGGGACGGCTCCCAAACGTAGAGTAACAGCACAGAGTCGCCGTCTTCCAGGGCGGCTTTGAGCGGGGCGTGGTCTTGCAGGCGCAGGTCGCGCTTGAACCAAACGATGTGGAGCGGGTGTGGCGTAGTCATTATGCAAAAAATCCAACGAAGTTTTCAACCAGTTGCGGGATTTTTTGTTTAAATTTTCGTTCCCAACCAGCCTCCCTCCCCTTATGACTCCCGATACCGTCTTCCAAATCGCCAGCACCCTCGTCATGCCGCAGTGGCTGCTGATGGTCGTCGCACCGCGCTGGTTCGTCACGCAGTTTTTAGTACAATCTTTTCTGATTCCCGTTCTGCTGGCAGTGTTTTATGCCTACTATATTTTCGCGGGCGGCCCACTCGACTTCGGCGCGTTCAGTACGCTGGAAGGTGTGAAAGGATTATTCCAAAACGGCGGCGACGGCGTGATGCTGGCGGGCTGGATTCATTACCTGGCCTTCGACCTCATCGCCGGCAGCGTGGTCCTGCGCGACGCCCAGGAACACGGCATCGCCCACGGCTGGGTGGTGGTGCCGATTCTTTTCTGTTTCATGCTCGGTCCGATCGGGTTACTGCTGTATTGGGTTATCAGGACGGTGAAGTTAAAAAAGCTGGCTTAGGCATCGTCAAAGGATCAAAGCCGGATTCGCGTTCAACGCAGTTTTCTTCTTAACTTTGTGAGGATTCGAGGGCGAAGCGAGTGGAAATATGCTCTCACAGCAAGGACTGCCTCCACAGGGCGCCCCGCCGTCTATCATTTACTCATTCAAAATTGATTTCATGTTTGAAAGCTTACAGGATAAATTAAACGCCGCCTTTCGCACCCTCAAAGGCAAAGACCGGATTTCGGACATTAACGTGGCGGCCACGACCAAGGAAGTGCGCCGCGCTCTGGTGGATGCCGATGTCAACTTCAAGGTGGCTAAGGAAATTACCGATCGTATCAGGGAAAAGGCTCTGGATCGTAAGATTCTGATTTCGGTGGAGCCGGGGCAGATGTTCATCAAGATCGTACAGGAAGAACTGACCGAGCTGATGGGCGGCACCGCCGAGAGCATCGACATCAAGGGCGACCCCGCCGTGGTGCTGATCGCGGGCTTGCAGGGTTCGGGTAAGACGACTTTCTCGGGCAAACTGGCCATGATGCTCAAAAAGCAGGGCCGTACCGTGCTGTTGGTCGCCTGCGACGTGTATCGCCCGGCGGCCATCGAACAGCTCAAAGTACTGGGCGAACAGATCGGCGTAGAAGTGTATTCCGAACCCGAGAACAAAAATGCGGTCGAGATTGCGGCCAACGCCGTTGCCCAAGCCCGCAAGACCAACAAGAAAATCGTGATCGTGGACACCGCCGGACGCCTGGCCGTGGACGAGGTGATGATGCAGGAGGTCGAAGACATCAAAAAAGCCGTGAAGCCGACTGAAATCTTGTTTGTGGTGGATTCCATGACGGGACAGGATGCAGTCAATACGGCCAAAACCTTCAACGAGCGCCTGAATTTCGACGGCGTGGTGCTGACCAAACTCGACGGCGACTCGCGCGGTGGTGCGGCCTTGTCCATTCGGCAGGTGGTCGAGAAGCCCATCAAGTTCATCAGCACGGGCGAAAAAATGGAGGCTCTCGACGCCTTCTACCCCGACCGCATGGCCAGCCGTATCCTTGGCATGGGCGACGTGGTGTCGCTGGTGGAAAGGGCGCAACAGGCCTTTGACGAAGACGAGGCTAAGCGCATCAACGCCAAAATGCGGGCCAACCAGTTCGACTTCGACGACTTCCTCGGTCAGTTGCAGCAGATCAAGAAAATGGGCAACATCAAGGACCTCGTGGGCATGATTCCCGGCATGGGCAACGCCATGAAGGACCTCGACGTGGATAATGATTCCTTCAAACCCATCGAGGCCATCATTCAGTCCATGACCAAAAAGGAACGCGAGACGCCCGGCATCATCGACGGCAGCCGGAAGAAGCGGATCGCTGGCGGTAGCGGTACTTCGGTACAGGAAGTCAACAACCTCATCAAGCAGTTTGACGAAATGCGGAAGATGATGAAAAAAATGAACACCATGCAGATGCCCGCCGCCCTGAAAAGCGCCGTGCGGCGGTAAGCGGTGGGGCCATTCAAGAAGTCTGTTATAGCGGCGTTTGTTATTCTGGGCCTGTCGCAAACTGTCCGGGCACAAGGCTCGGCGGCTTACTACCCCTGGAACGGACTGCTGGCGTTTAGTACCAATCCCAAAAAAGCCATCTGGCTCGATACCCGCGTTCAGACTAATTCCCTTTTCAGCAGCCTGAGCGTGGATTTTTTGCCACTGGTCAACCTAAAAAGGGGTGACGTAGCGCAATGGTACCTTGGCGGTGGCCTGCGCGTCAACCCGCTCTACCGCATCGCCGACCCCAAGGCCAAGCTACTGACTGTGGACGGCTATTCGATCAATTTCGGGGTGCGGGTTTCGCCTTTTTTCCAAAACCGCCAAATCCAAATTGCCCTAGAACTGAATCCCTATATCGCCGACGGTTTTTCCAGCGGGGTGTTAAAGAGTCACTTTGGGGTAGTGTATGTTTTCAAGAAGCGGGAGGTAAGAAAGGCACAAAGTTCCAAAGGCACAGAGCGTTCCGGCGTTCCGGCACAAAATTTTAATTTATGAACATCACCTACCTTGACGGCTATACCCTCAATCCCGGTGACCTAAGCTGGGAACCGCTGGAAAAACTTGGCAACTTCACGGTTTATGACCGCACTTCGCCCGGAGACATCGTGGCGCGAGCGTCCGACGCAGACATCGCCCTTTCCAACAAGGTGTATTTATCCGCCGAAATCCTGGCCCAGCTGCCTAAGCTTCGCTACATCGGTGTGACCGCTACGGGCTATAACAATGTTGACTTAGAAGCGGCACGCCAGCGGGGCATTGTCGTCACCAATGTGCGTGGGTATAGTACCTCCGCCGTGGCTCAACACACGTTCTCGCTTTTGCTGGGCCTGACCAATCACACCGAACTGCACAGCCAAAGCGTGCGGGCGGGCGACTGGACTAATGCCGCCGACTGGTGTTACTGGAAAACGCCTTTGGTAGAAATATCGGGTAAAACCATTGGACTGATTGGCCTAGGCGACATCGGGACGCAGGTCGCGCGCATTGCGCTGGCCTTCGGAATGCGGGTCCTGGCGCATCGTAAAAGTGATACTCCGGGGGAAGAAGGCATCGAGCTGGTGGAGTTGGACGTATTGTTTCGGGAAAGCGACGTGGTCAGTTTGCACTGCCCGCTGACCGACGGGACTAACGAAATGATTAACGCCGAGTCGCTGGCTAAAATGAAGCCCTCGGCCTACCTCATCAATACCGGACGTGGCGGACTCATCCGGGAGCAGGATTTGGCCGACGCTCTCAATGCCGATCAACTGGCAGGCGCTGCCGTGGACGTTCTCTCGACCGAGCCGCCGAAACCGGATAATCCACTGCTTACCGCCAAAAACTGCCTCATTACGCCGCACGTAGCCTGGGCGTTCCTCGAATCGCGACGAAAGCTCATGCAATTAGCGGCCGACAACATCGCTGCCTTTCAGGACGGGCAGCCGACCAACGTCGTCAGCTAGGCGGTGGCGATTTGAATCAAATCCTGAATTTTATTGATCAAAACTACATTTGGGGCGGCCTGGATACCCTGCCCGACGATCTGATAACCCGTGACTAAAACCGTAACGTCGGAAAACTTGACGGCTAATTTGTCCACGTAGGGCTGCACGTCGTTGTTGGCGGGTACTGAGGTGATAGCGGTAAAAATATAGTCGGGGCGGTGAATTTTGTAGGCAAACTCGATTTCGTGAAAGGGCAGACTCTGGCCCAGGTACACCACTTTGTTATTACGGGCGCGGAGGATGTAGTTGGCAAATAGCAGCCCCATCTCGTGCAGCTCGCCCTCGGGCAGGAAAAGTAAGTAGGTTTTTGATTCCGGCATCTGCCTCACGACCTGCCCGTCGATGGCGACGATAATTTTCTGCCGGATGAGGTTGGAGATAAAATGCTCTTGGGCCGGGCCCACCGACCCGGTGACCCAAAGCGTGCCGATACGGCTCAGGAACGGATAGATGATGCTGATCATCGAGTCCTCGAAACCGAATTTCAGGATATTGGTACTGATGATTTTTTCAAAACGCTCCTCGTCCAGGTCCAGCATCGAAATAGTGAGGGCATGGATTTGGTCGGGGTAGCTGAGCTTGCGATCCGAAATGGCAACCACCTCGGCGTGCATTTGCTCGGCGGTCATTTTCGATATTTTCGAGATCTTGTAGCCGTGATCTTTGAGCAGCGAAATATTCAGGACCAACTTCATGTCCCGGTCGTCGTAGCTGCGGATGTTGGTGTCCGTGCGCTGTGGCTCAATGATATTGTAGCGCTGCTCCCATATCCGCAGCGTGTGCGCCTTGATGCCTGATAACTGTTCCAGGTCGCGGATTGAATAACTGCTCATGCCTTTTTGATACGGTGAGGGTGGGGTTTGAGTAATAACTTGCCCGCCCCCTGATTGTTCAGCCAGGCTTTAATTGAAAGTGTGGAGCAAGTTGTTCAATCCAAAGAACAAAAACTGCAACCCCAGTAGCAGAGGAGCTAACGCATTTTTTTTCTGGAAGGGCATTTTGAAATACATAAAAAAAAGTGCCGCCGAAACGCCGTACCAGGCCAGGTAGTTTTCCAATGGAATGACACCACCCCGCCACTGCCAGAAGTCGAGCTGCATCGCCACGGGTTCGATCACAAAATCCAGCAAAGTCATCAGCCCCGCTGCAATCAACACTTTCAGAATCATGGTGACGGGCAGGCGGTCGGTGACACTTCCGCACAGGTAGCTAAGCATGAGCCAGTTGGTCCCGATCACTAATGGCACCTCGGCTATTTTTAAACCCAGGACTTCGCCGTAGGCGTATTCCCCAAAAATAAGGCCCGTATGGACTCCGGCTACTTCGACCAAAAAACCTACGCTAAAAGCCACCGCACAATACACCCAAAAAGAAGGCCGGAAATCGGTGTGAAAAATCAGCAATAAAACCAGCGAAACTACCAGATTGAACGGCGTGAGTGCCTGAAACAGTGATGCCGACAGCGGTATGTTGAGACCAATTAGTCCGGCCAGGTACATCAATGGCAGAATGATGAAAATGATCCGACGGATTCTGGGGGGGACGAGTAGTTGGGACATAGGTAGGACAAAATAAAAGTCCGGAGTTTTGTTGGCGGAAAATGGCAAATTAGGGGTTTTTGTCTTATCGAAATACTTGCTAAGAGCATTTTCACCCCGTAAATCTTAATTTGACCAACTGCTGCGCCTTTTCGTATCTCTGGATGAGCCAAACTTGATTTTATGCAATGGCACGCTCTTTTTGAAGACATTTTGTCTAATTTTGCTGTTGCTATAAACACGATCGGCTCGATTACACGATTATCGAATCCTATTGAGTTATTGACAATAAAATTAAGAAAACAACAACCGTCAGGTTGCTGTTTCAATCTTTTCAGTGCAATATCGAGTCACAGCGGAGGCAAGCAACAAGGCAATTATTCACAAAAACAAATCAATTTTTTTATGAAAAGAGCAAGTGAGTGGACGCGCAAAACCATGCATTTTGGCATAGCGCTATTATTGGTAGGATTTATGGGTGCTTGTACGGATAACACCACACCCCCTCCCCCCAGACAGACTGTGGCCGACGTTATCACGGCCAACAGTGATTTTTCTATTTTAAGAGATGCCCTCGAATATGCCGGGCTGACAGATGATCTTCGTAAGGGTACATTGACCCTGTTGGCTCCCAACAATGCTGCTTTCCAAGCATCAGGATTTGCTGACGCAGCGGCGGTGAAGGCCCTGCCGATGGGTACGGTAAAATCAATATTGCAGTATCACGTGTTGGGATATAGGATTCCCGCCTCGGAAATAGTTGTAGGAAAAAATACGGCAGTCCCAACCTTGCAAGGCGGTGATGTATACGTTACTAAAACTGCGGCCTCTTCGGGGGTGTCGGTCAATAATGCTCTGATTACAAAGACCGATATGCAGGGTGAAAACGGCTTGGTTCACGTAATTGACCACGTTCTGATGCCCCCGACTCAGAACATTCTGGAAATAGCTCAGGCCAATCCCAATCTGTCGTTTCTGGTGTCAGCCGTCGACCGTGCCGCCACGATTAATCCGGCTGTTTATAGTGCCCTTACCTCCGGCAAAAACATCTACACCGTTTTTGCGCCAACCAACGAGGCATTCATCGCCGCTGGTTTTCCAACTATGGCTTCCATTCAGGCGGCCCCGGCGGCAACCCTAGCGGCCGTTCTTCTTAACCACATCATTGCCGACCGCGCGTTCAGCCCTACTTTGACTAAAGGAGATGTTTCTTCAGCGGCGGGCGGAAAGCTTGCGGTAGATGTAAGTAATGGCGTGACCGTCACCAGCAAAGGAAATACCCTGGCTTCCAAAGTACTCAAAGCTGATATTTTGGCTACCAACGGCGTAGTACACGTAATCGACCGCGTTTTGCTTCCGTAACAGCAACGTAAGTTGATTTGTCGATAGAGTCGGGCGCAGGGATGGTAAATTCACCTCTCTGTGCCCGATTTTTTTGTTATGAAACTGCTGTTTTGAACAAATCTTCGTTTGAGGTAAGTACAATCGAAATGGCGAACTGTTGAAGTCAACGGTAACCGACAATTCTAAAGTTTACCCCCACAAAGCATGGAAAGAAGAGAGTTCGTTCGAAACGCCGGTTTGCTTGGTTCCGCTTTGGCAATGACCCCACCAACCACCTGGGCCAATTCCCCGCCCCAAAACGATAGTACCTATACGCCCCCGGCTGAAGTATGGCTCGATGGGCCGATGCGTTGGGCGCAACTGGCCTTCGTAGAGCGCGATCCCGGTCACTACGATCCCGATTTCTGGCTCGACTACTTTAAACGAATTCACGCCGATGGCGCCCTGCTGAGTGCGGGTGGGGTCGTGGCTTTTTATCCGACCGAAATCCCGCTGCATCACCGGAGTCAGTTTATGGGCAACGCCGATACACTAGGCTATCTGGTGGAAGGATGCAAAAAGCTAGGGATGAAAATCATGCTGCGCACCGATCCGCACGCCACGCGGCAGGATACCTTGGCCGCGCACCCCGATTGGATTGCCGTGACCGCCGATGGTCAGAAAAGGCGGCACTGGGCCAATCCTGATCTGTGGGTCACCTGCGCCCTCGGGCCTTATAATTTCGAGTTTATGCCGCAGGTAAACAAAGAGATTATGCAGCGCTTCGCGCCGGAGGGTATTTTCTCCAACCGCTGGTCGGGTCATGGTATTTGCTATTGCGAGCATTGCCAGCGCAATTTCAAAAATTACTCGGGCCTGGCTCTCCCCACTAAAGAAGAACGACTCGACCCTACCTACCGCCAATGGACCGAATGGAAAACGAAACGGCTCCGGGAATTGTGGCTGCTCTGGGACGCCGGGATTCGGGAGGTACGAACCACTTCGCGTTTCATTCCCAACGGCTTTCCTGACAAAGTACTGACGGGCCGGGAATCGGATCTTTTCTTTGCCGATCAGCAGGCCCGCTCGGGTCTGATTCCGCCCTGGACCAATGGCAAGGGCGCCAAGGAACTGCGCGCCACATTGGGCAACAAACCGTTGATCGGGATCTTTAGCATCGGTCTGGAGGAGGAATTCCGTTGGAAAGATTCCGTGCAGAGTGACGCCGAAATCCGTACCTGGGTGGCCGAAGGTACCGCCAACGGCATGCGTCCCTGTTTCGTAAAATTCGGCGGCGATATCTACGACAAACGCTGGATGGATTCGGTGGCCGATCTGTACAATGGCTATTACAAAAATGAACAGTACCTGCGCAACACGGCCTCCCTGGCGCGGGTAGGCGTCCTATATTCCGAGCAAACCGAACGTAAGTACGGCGGACAACCCTGGCAGCAGACCAGCGGCGACCATTTGAATGGCATGTACCATGCCCTGGTGGAGAGCCGCATTCCTTTCGATATGGTCAACGACCGTTTGCTTTCGGCCGATGATCTCGGACGATTCAAGCTGCTGATTCTTCCTAACATCGCGGCGCTCTCCGATGCACAATGCGCACAGATTGAAGCATTTGTGCAGAAAGGCGGGAGCGTGGTGGCTACTTTCGAAACATCCCTGTACGACGAAGAAGCCCGGCCCCGGCCCGACTTCGGTCTGGCGCGCCTGTTCGGGGTTTCCTACCAAAATAAGGTAGCTGGTCCGCAGCGCAACAGTTACCTACAGCTGCACCATCAGTCCCAAAATGCCGTGCATACCCAACTCCTGGCGGGTCTGGAGGATACTCCACGGATTGTGAATGCCATCTACAAAGTCGAGGTGCAACCGACTACTGCTTTCGCCAGCCCGGTGACGCTGATCCCTACCTACCCCGACCTCCCCATGGAAGATGTGTACCCCCGAGTGCAGGAAACCGATATCCGGGAAGTATATCTGCGGCAGGTCGGGAAAGGCCGGGTGGCGTATGTTCCCGGCGATCTGGACCGTACCTTCTGGAAAATGCTGAACGTGGATCATCGGGTTTTACTGAATAACGTTATCGACTGGGCGCTGGATGAACCTCCCATTACGACAATCACCGGGCCTGGGGTAATTGACAGCACCGTGTGGCAGCAGGAAAAGTCCATGACGGTACACCTGGTCAACCTTACGAATCCAATGATGATGAAAGGGCCTTTCCGGGAGCTCATTCCCATCGACACTCAGGTCACGGTTCAGGTACCGGCTGGGAAAAAAGTTTCCCGCGTGAAACTCCTCCTGCGCGGGACGGAACCTGAATTTGTGAATAGCAATGGAAAAATAACCGTAGCAGTCCGCGGACTGCTGGACCACGAAATTATCGCGCTGGATTTGGGGTAAGGATCGTGCCATTTTTTGTTTCAAACCAATTTTCATCCCACTCGCAAAACCGCTGCCTCTCATGAACACGCTTTCCCGAATAATGCTTGTCGCCTTTGTTATCCTGGTCAATCTTCGGCCCATCCTGGCGCAAGGTACTTCCGACCCCGTACGGATCATTATGATTGGCGCCCACCCGGACGACTGCGACATCAAGGGCGGCGGCACGGCGGCACTGCTGGCGTCGATGGGCCACGCGGTGAAGTTCGTAGCCGTCACCAACGGCGATGCCGGCCACCAAACCATGAAAGGAAAGGAATTAGCCCGACGCCGGCTGGCGGAAGCTCGGGAGGCTGGCAAACGGTTCGGCGTGGTCTATGATGTACTCGACAACCACGACGGCCAGCTACTACCGGACCTGGACACTCGTCTGCAGATCATTCGAAAAATCCGGGAGTGGAACGCCGATGTCGTGATTGCCCCCCGCCCCAACGACTATCACCCCGATCACCGCTACACGGGGGTACTTGTGCAGGACGCTGCCTACCTTGTGGCGGTACCCAACGTAGCCCCTGAGACGCCCCGCCTTGAGAAGAATCCGGTCTTCCTGTACTTTCAAGACCATTTCCAACGGCCTAATCCCTTCCGGCCCGATGTGGCGATCGACATCAGCGCGGTATATCCACAGAAAATACACGCCCTCGGAGCGCACGAGTCACAGGTTTACGAATGGCTTCCCTGGATTGCGGGCTATCTCGACAAGGTACCCAATGACAAGTCAAAAAGGGAGGAATGGCTGGGCGAGACCCGGGCCGTGCCGATCACGCCGGAAGTGCGGACCTCGCTGGCAAAATGGTACGGCCCGGAAAGAGCCGCCAAAGTACAGCAGGCCGAAGCCTTCGAAATATGTGAGTACGGCGCCCGACCCAGCGAGGAAGACCTGCGGCGGATTTTTCCGATGCTGAAAGGTAAGTAAATATTCCCCTGACTTCGGGTGTGAATACTACACTGAAAGTAAAATTGCTTCGGTGCTTTTGGCGTTAGCGTAAACTTGGTAAGGAGTCCGTTCAGCGGGGCCGGCCTTCCGGCGGACTTCTATCATTAGGTATGCACAACGCGAAAGACAACGATGAACCAGGGAGTTTTTGGGATACCAAGATAAATTCTATATTTGGGTATGAAGATGACGATTCGGAAATATCGCTCCTGGCAGGAAGTAGAACAGGATAGACCTAACTTCTGGCAAGAAAGCTCCGACGAGGAGCGCCTGGAGGCGATGTACGTGCTGGTAAGTCGTTACTTCCTTTTCAATCCAAAGCCTCTCCCCGATGCACGACCATTTCCTGACATTTATCCGATTGTTAAACGAAGAGGAAGTTGAGTGCGTGGTCATCGGTGGATATGCCGTCGCCAAGTACGGCTATCCCCGCTATACAGGAGATTACGCAGTCTAGTCTCCCTTCGTAACACCTACACATAACGCGAAGGACAACAACGAACCAAGAATTAGTCGATTCCTACAATTCTATCCAGGTACACATCGACCAGTTTATGAGTTTTATTCAGTCGTTCGATAGCATCCCAATTTGAGAGCATAAAAGTTCTGAAGGTAGCCAGCTTCATATTGCCCATTTTCAAGTGAATGACTTTGGGCGGAGGAGGTTATGTTCATTTAAGTGTGTCATTCCTTGAGATGTTGGTGTAGTTTCTGACTCTCTCGCCGAAAATTATCGTCAGTTGCTGCAAAGTCGCTGCCCAGTTTTGCACGGGCATTTTCCACTTTCCGATCATCCTCTGCGTGGCCAGATAAAGCAGCTTGAGTAGCGCGGTCTCTGAGGAGAAGGCACCCTTCGACTTGGTCGCACAGCGGATCTTCTTGTGGAAGCTCTCGACGGTGTTGGTCGTGCAAACGATCTTGCGGATAGCGGGCGGGTACTCAAAGAACCGCGTCAGACGCAGCCAGTTCCGCCGCCAGCGCGGGTACTTGCCGCCCCGCCCTGTTCTGCAAGTCCGTCAGCACGGACAACCAGAAACGCGCGCTTTCCGCGTCGCCGATGTATATGCCCAGCAGGTCTTTACGGCCCTGTAAGTCAACAGCCAACACATTATAAGCAGCCTTGCTGACGACTTTGCCGTCTTGACGCACTTTAAAATGAACCGCGTCCAGCCACACGAAAGGATAGACCGCTTCGAGCGGGCGCGAGCGCCACTGCTCGACGACGGGCAGTATCTTATCGGTGATGGCCCAGAGCTGCCCCGTGCTGATGTCCAGCCCGTAAAGCTCCTCCAAATGCTCCTGGATGTCCTCGTAGGACATCCCGGCACCGGCCGCCCGGCTTGCCATACAGCGACAGAATGCGGTTGTCCAGGCCCTCGCCCAGGGCCGTCTGACGCTTGGCGATCAGCTTGGGTTCGAAGCTGCCATCGCGGCCGCGAGGCATCTCCACGCTGACCGGACCATGGCCCGTCTTGACCGTCTTGCTCTTGCCGCCGTTGCGGCGGTTGGGCCCGTTCCCCTCGACGTGGGCCTGCCTCTCGCCCGACAGGGCCGCGTCCAGCAGGTCTTTTAGCAGAGGGGCCAGCAGCCCGTCCTTGCCCGTAAGCTCTTTGTCGCCGGAGAGCATTTTGGCGATCGTCTCCTGACGGAAAGACTCGTAATCGAAGCCGGAATGGCCTCTGGATGCATTCATTTCTTTTCCCTTTTGTTCCATTTGATTGTCAAGTTAGTAAATCATAACTTGACACACTTTACTGAACATAATCTTTCCACGCGAAAAGAGCCACATCAAATCAAAAATTGCTTTCTTTACCTTACATTCCGGTTCAAACTCCCAAATAATTCCTTTCCATGAAATTACTACCCTTCGCTTTCCTGCTGCTGCTCTGCGCCTGCGCCACTTCCCAAACTCGCAAAAAGAGTAACACGACCGAAGCTACCCAAAAAGACTGGCAGCAACTGTTCAACGGCAAAGACCTAACGGGCTGGGACATTAAAATCAAAGGCTACGATCTCAACGACAACTTTGGTAACACCTTCCGCATTGAAGACGGCAAGATCGTGACGCGTTACGATGCCTACGACAACTTCAAGCAGCGCTACGGACACCTGTTTTACAAAAAAGATTTTTCCTACTATCGCATTGTGGTAGAGTACCGCTTCGTGGGCGAGCAGCCGCCTGGTGGCGAGGGCTGGGCCGCGCGCAACAGCGGCATCATGGTCCACGGGCAGTCGGCCGCCTCAATGGGCAAAGACCAGGATTTCCCAATTTCAATTGAAGTGCAACTGCTGGGTGGCCTGGACAAGGGCGAGCGGCCTACCTGCAACCTCTGTACCCCCGGCACCAACGTGGTATACAATGGCAAACTCGACACCCGGCACTGCATCAACTCCACCTCCAAAACCTACAACGGCGATCAGTGGGTACGGGCCGAGGTACTGGTGCTGGGCGATTCTTTGATTCAGCACTTTGTGAATGACGAAAAGGTTTTGGAATACACCAAACCGCAAATTGGCGGCGGCAACGTCGGCGGGTTCGACCCGGCGCAGAAGCCTGACGGTAAGCTGCTGACCGAAGGCTCTATCTCGCTGCAAAGTGAGAGCCATCCGGTGGAGTTCCGCAAAGTGGAGTTACTGGATCTAAAAGGCTGCATGGACCCAAAAGCCACCAATTTCAAATCGTACTTTCTGAAGGCAGATAATTCGCTTTGTACGTATAAAAAGGGGAAGTAGGCAGATGAAATTTTTTGTCGAGATATTTTTTTGCCTTGCAGGGTTGTCGGCTGTGCCTGCACAATCGCAAAATGCCACTCAGGCTATTCGCTTGAATCAAATTGGCTACTACCCCGACGCTCCGAAAATGGCGGCGGTGTACGGAAGAAAAGAAGGTACTTTTACGCTGCAATCCGCCGCCAGTAAAAAGATAGTCTTTAAGGGCCAGTTAAGCGAAAGCCGCACTTCGCCTTTTTCTAATAAAACCACCCGCATCGCCGACTTCTCGGCGTTCACCCGGCCGGGACACTACGTGCTGGAAGTACCGGAGGTTGGGGTTTCTTACCCTTTTGAAATAAAAACGCACGTCCACGATGCGGCGTCACGGGCGGCGATCAAGGGCTATTATTTTCAGCGGATGTCCACGCCGTTACCGGAAAAATACGCTGGTAAGTGGGCGCGGCGTGGCGGGCATCCCGATACGGCGGTAGGGGTACATCCTTCGGCCGCAAGTATGGGCCGACCCGCCGGGACGATTATTTCCAGTCCGGGCGGTTGGTACGATGCCGGAGACTACAATAAGTACATCGTCAATTCGGGTATTTCGGTCGGGACGCTGCTGGCGGCGTACGAGGATTTTCCGACTTACTACGACACGCTGACGCTGGATATTCCTGAAAGTAGCAATGCGCTGCCCGACTTGCTCGATGAACTGCTGTGGAACCTGCGCTGGATGCTGACGATGCAGGACCCCAACGACGGCGGCGTCTATCACAAACTCACCAACGCCACCTTCGACGGCATGGGTGTAATGCCGCGCGAAGCCACCAAACCGCGCTACGTAGTGCAAAAAAGCACCGCCGCCGCCCTGGACTTCGCGGCAGTCATGGCCCAGGCCAGCCGGGTTTTCAAAAAGTACCAGCAGCCGCTGCCCGGCTTGGCCGACTCTTGCCTCATTGCCGCGCAACGCGCCTGGGGCTGGGCCAAGGTGAACCCTAACGTGATTTACGATCAAGAATCCCTCAACGCGGCCTTCGATCCTGATATAAAAACGGGAACTTACGGCGATAAAAACCTGGCGGACGAGTTCATCTGGGCGGCTTGCGAGCTTTATATCACTACCAAAAGCGAAACCTACTACACGGCGGTCAAGCTTTTTCCCGATGACAAAATGCCGCTGCCTTCCTGGCCTCAGGTACGACTTATGGGCTACTTTTCACTGCTACGCCACGCCAATGACCTTACCGACGTCGCTAAAAAAGACCTGATCCCGCTACGGCAACGCGTTATTGCAATGGCCGACGGCCTCATCGCAGGCACCGAAACGAATTACCTCAGCACCGTGATGGGTCACGCCAAATCCGACTACGCGTGGGGTAGCAGTGCCGTGGCCGCCAACCAGGGCATGGCGATCATGCAGGCGTACCGCCTTACCAAAGACAAAAAGTACCTAGACGCCGCCCTGACCAACGTCGATTTTTTGCTGGGACGCAACGGCACGGGCTACTGTTTCCTGACGGGCTTTGGCAGTAAGCGGGTTATGCACCCACACCACCGCCTCTCCGTGGCTGACGGCGTGGGCGAACCTGTACCGGGGCTGCTCTCCGGTGGACCAAATCCGGGCAAGCAGGATAAATGCCCGACCTACCCCTCCGACCTGCCCGACGAAGCCTTTACGGACGACGATTGTTCTTACGCCTCGAACGAAATATGCATTAACTGGAACGCGCCGTTGGTTTATTTGCTAGGGGCGGTGGAGGCGTCAAATTTTAGCACTCGCTCAAACTAATTGGAATCTGCAATGCTAAGCCGCCTTCGGAGGTTTCTTTAAAGCGGTTATTCATGTTCAAAGCCGTTTCCCACATCGTGGAGACCACGTCGTCGAGGGAGACTTTGGCGTTTTCGGGGTCGCTGCGCAGGGCGAGTTGCGAGGCGGTGATGGCCTTGATAGCCCCCATGGTGTTGCGCTCGATGCAGGGAATTTGAACCAAACCGCCGACGGGATCACAGGTGAGGCCGAGGTGGTGCTCCATCGCAATTTCGGCGGCCATCAGGCACTGCGCCGCCGTGCCACCCGATACTTCGGTCAAGCCAGCCGCCGCCATCGCCGCCGACACGCCAATTTCGGCCTGGCAGCCGCCCATTGCCGCCGAAAGCGTCGCGCCTTTCTTGAAAATGCTCCCGATTTCGCCCGCCGTAAGCAGAAAGCGAAAAACATCCTCGTCGGTGCCATTGCAGAAAGCCAGAAAATACTGGATCACCGCCGGAATGACGCCCGCCGAGCCGTTAGTGGGTGCGGTGACCACGCGGCTGAATGAGGCGTTTTGCTCGTTGACCGCCAAGGCGAAGCAACTCACCCAGTCCAGGGTGTAGTTGAAGCTGTTGCCGCCCGCGCGAACGAGCTTCAGCCATTCGGCATAGTCGGCGTAGTCGGTTTCCGACAGGAGTTTCTGGTGCAGGGCCGCCGCGCGGCACTTCACGTTCAGGCCGCCGGGCAGGTAGCCGCCCGTGCGGCATCCCGCAAAAATACTTTCCTGCATCACCGCCCAGATGTTCATCAGCCCGGCGCGGACGCCGGCCTCCCCGCGCCAGACTTTCTCGTTTTCCAGTACCACTTCCCAAATCGACAAATCCGTAGTTTCACACCAACGCAGCAGATCGGCGGCGGTGTCGATGGGATACGGGAGTTGGGCCATTTCCTGGCTGACATTTTCTTCAAAATCCTCCTGCGTCACGAAGCCGCCACCGATGGAGAAGTAGGTTTCGCGCACTTCGCATTCCGTGCCATCGTTGGCCACGAAGGTCAGGCCGTTGGGATGAAACGGCAGTGATTCATCGCGATGGAAAACGATATCAGTTTTGGGAATGAAGGAGAGGCTTTGTCCTCCGGGCAGGGTAATCATTTGGCTGACCGCTATTTCGTTCAGAATCAGGTCGATGTTGGCCGTGACGATTGTGATTGGGTCGTAACCCGCCAGGCCGAGGATCACGGCCAGATCGGTACCGTGGCCTTTGCCGGTTTTGGCCAGGGAGCCGTATAAATGAACTTGCAGGGATCGCACATTTTCCCCACCCAGGTCTTTTTCCAGTGCGGCCAAAAATAGCTGCGCCGCCCGCCACGGCCCCAGCGTGTGGGAACTCGACGGGCCGATGCCGATCTTGAAAATGTCAAAAACCGAAATGCGTTCTTCTTTCATGGCCAAAGGTAGCGGGAATAGGCGAATCGAGTATTTTTTAAGAAATCTGGCCTTATAAATTGGAAATAATAAACGATTTTGTCCCAAAACGATAACGTTACCGAACCCCTGGTCTTTATTTCCTGCAAAAATGAAAAAAACTAATTTTTACTTTTCGATGCTGGGCTTGCTTTTGATGATGGCTTGCGCAAAAAACAGTCAAACCAATACTTCATCCACCGAAAAAAAGACGGGTTACCAAACACTCTTCGACGGCAGTGACCTAATCCAGTGGGTAGGCAACAAGACTGACTATTATATTGAAGGCCGCGACCTGGTCGTCGATCCCAAGCGCGGCGGTAGCGGAAATCTTTACACTGAAAATGAGTACAGCGACTTTGTATTCCGATTCGAGTTTCAACTCACGCCGGGAGCCAATAACGGCCTGGGCATCCGCACGCCTCTGGAAGGTGACGCGGCCTACGTCGGCACCGAAATCCAGATTTTGGACAATGATGCGACGAAGTACAAAGATTTGAAAGAATACCAGTACCACGGCTCGGCCTACGGAATCATTCCCGCCAAGCGTGGCTACCTAAAACCCGTGGGCGAGTGGAACACCGAAGAGGTATACGTGAAAGGTTCTAAAATAAAAGTAACGCTCAATGGCACGGTGATTCTGGACGGCGATCTGGCCGAAGCCAGTAAGAACGGTACTGCCGACCACAAAGACCATCCCGGCTTGAGCCGCACGTCGGGCCACATCGGCTTCCTGGGACACGGTGACGCGCTGAGATTCAGGAACATCCGGGTGTTGGATATTTCTGAATAGTCGGCTTTGCTAGAAAATCTGCTGGCGGTAGGGAATATTATAGCGCAGTGCGATCGTGTGCAGACGGGTTTTCTGGGTGATCGTGTGCTTCGGCGTTTCTTCCCGTCGCCATAACAGCCGTCCGTCCAGAAACAGATTGTGCGTCAGCATGTAGGAGACCCGCAAGTCGGTCAGGCGAGTGAACAGAGGCTTACCTTGCGTCAGGTAATTTCCAAAGTCTTTTACGCGGGTGTCGTAGTCCCGCAAAATATTCCCTCCCCAGTTTCTTCCGTCATAATCCACCCCCTTGTTGGTCCACATCATGGTGCCGTAGGCCGTCAAACGCGGGATGGGCTTGTAGCGCACGATTCCCACGAACTCCGTGAAATTAGCCCCCAGTGGGTGGGCCAGCGGCTGCCGCCAGTGGGTGTAGTTACGGGTTCCGTCGCGGTGAGAATAGGTGTAGGGACGGGCCATGTTGTATTCGCCCTGTAGGTCGAGGTTGGGTACGCCGAAAGCATCCACGTATTTAACTCCCAACTGCGCTCCGTACTTCTTGGTCCACGAGCCCCGGTTACTGAAATAGTACTTGGTCAGGAATTCATCCATCATAAATTGCCCATACACCGAGAATTTCTTCGCCACCAACCAGCGAAAATCGGTACCCAGCAGGGCGTTGTCTTCACTGCCCAGGTACGATTCTACGAAGCGATAGAATATGATTGGATTGAGATAATTCAAGTCAAAGCCGTTGTGCGTACTATCAGAACCAAATACCTCCGCCTCGAAAATTCCGATGTTGAAGCGATCAGAAAGATTGAGGCTTAAATGGTGCATGGCCGTGTACTTTTTGGTCTTGTAACGGCTGCGTCCTCCATCGGGCGTTTGGAAGTTGATCATGCTCGTCCACAGGTTGGTGTACTGGAACTTACCAATCTGGGTGTTGATTTTGAGAAAAAGATAAGGGCTGCTTACATCGGACAGTATCATGGAGCGGTAGCCGCTGCCGATGAAATTGCGGTCGTGACCAAACTGGACGTTGATGCTTTTAATCGGCCGAAAAGTGATGTAGCCCCGCGCCGACAGGAAGTCGAGTCCCCGGCCACCGACGGGCTTGCTCAGCCCCTCGCCCGGCGTGTTGTACTGCCCGATGTAATTACGGACGTATCGTGGAAAGACGCCCTGGTTATCGGCTACAAAGGTGTAAAATCCTAGTTTCTGGTTAATCATGCCCCGGATTTCTACCCCCCGCGCCGTGTACCACAGATTTTTGCCAGTGTTATTTTCTCGCCCGATGTAGTTATCGCTGGCGAAATTGACGTGCAGGTCCACGTCTTCGTTGTGGATGCTGTATAGATCAGCGGGATTGCTGAAAAATCTGCGCTGTTTTTCCCGCGCAGGCGGAACGATGGAACCCAGCTGCGAAGTCAGCGCTACGGTAGAATCCAGCAAAGGAGGTTCGGTAGTCAGCCATTCCCAACTGTCCTGGCGGAGGTAGTCGATCGTGGCGCGGTCCACCTTGGTAAGATTGGTCTTATTTTCTTTGAAAATGCTATCCGTCAAGTCCACCACGGCCTTCCGTTCGAAGGGTTTTACATTGGAATGGAAACCCTCCGCAAATTTTCCCCGCTTGATCTCAAGGCGGTCGATCAGATGGTAATAATCATCATTGAGCGGAATGAATGTGCTTTGTCCGAAACTGTACAAAACTCCCCACAGCAAAATCACACAACACAGCAGTACTTTTCGGATCATTGGGTTTATGAGAGCGGAGGAGTGCCTAGCCTTTTGAACCAGAATACTCCACACAAAGAGTGCCAAACAATTACAATTCGGCTTGAAAAGCGCCAAAATTAGTTAATACCTGTCTAATAACGACACCGTTTTTCCTGAAAGGCTGCGCTTTGACCGTTTTTCATTCGTCAGAAACCCTCTGCCGCGGTTGTGGGCTTTTGTCTTTACCTTTGAGCAAGTTTATATTTATGAATTCCAAAAGGTTTAAAGCCTTATCAGGCTGAGCGTCCCGGAACACCGGTCGGCCAAAGCCCGCGCAACTATGGTTCGTATTTTCTACAAAGAAGGCCGCCTGATCAAGCGCGAAACCGACGTGCGCGAACTGGGCAAGATCGAAAATCCGCTTTGGGTGGACTTGCAGTCGCCCTCGCAGGAGGAGGAGGAATGGGTCGAGACCAAGTGCGACATCGACTTTCAGACGCCGCAGGAAATCGTGGAAATTGAAAGTAGTGCCCGTTTTTTCGAGCAGCACGATACGATCAATGCCAATTCCAACTTTCTGCAAATCAACCCAAAAGGTTACCAGACCTACCCTGTCTCGTTCATTCTGCGGGGTAATGTACTCTTCACCTACCGTCGCGGCGATTCCAAAACCTTCGCCGACACGGTCAAGAAAATGAAGGTCAGCCCCGACACCTTCCAAACGGGCGTGGACTTCATGCTGATGCTGCTCGAAACCCGCATCGAGGCCGATGCCGATTCGCTGGAAGCCATCTCGCGCGATATTTCGTCCATTAGTAAAGACCTCATCCGCGAGCAAAAGGCGGAGCAGGAAGTGCTGATTCGCATCAGCTCATTGCAGGAAATCACGATGATGCTGCGCGAGACTTCCATCGACAAGCAGCGCGTCCTCTCGGGTATTCTGCGCAGCCAGTATTTTCCCGAAGACCGTAAGGAACATCTGCGCATCATCCTGAAAGACATCAGTTCGTTGCTGGAGTACACCACCTTCAACTTCGAGCGACTGGAATATTTGCAGAACACCTTCATGGGCCTCATTAATCTTGAACAAAGCCAGGTCATCAAGATTTTCACCGTTGTGACGATCATCTTCATGCCGCCCACGCTTGTGGCGGGCATTTTCGGCATGAACTTCGTGTCGCTGCCCACCTCGGGCTGGTCATGGGGGTTTTGGGCTTCGCTGGCACTAATGCTTCTTTCTTCGCTGGTAATGCTAATGTATTTCCGGCGGAAGAAGTGGATTTAGAAATTTCCCCTACCTTTGCCACAGTTTTTGGTGCCTGATGCTTTTTCAAGGAAGCTTTCAAGGCTGAAAAGGGAATCCCGTGTGAATCGGGAACTGTCCCCGCAACTGTAAGTCTCAATACCAATAAAGCTGGTTCGATCCACTCGCCACTGCATTTTTTTACGATGCGGGAAGGCCCGGAACCCGCGAGACGAGTCAGGAGACCTGCCAAAGATGATCCGCTGTTCTGGTTTTCGGAGGAAAGACCGGGAGAGCGTTGCGGCAAAGTGATTGTCGCAACCGTGTTGAATTGTTTTTCTTCATGCTTTTTTACACCGTGAGACGGGCTGGCAGCCCGTACTACATTTTGTTGGCTTTGGCCATCAGCACCAGCGCATTCGCGCAGCGTGATACCATTGCGCTGGAACCCGTGACGGTGGTGGGCTTCGCGCCCGAGCGGTTCATGGCGGGGCTGAAAATCCAGCGCCTGGATTCGGCGACGTTGCGGCAGTTCCGGTTTCAAAACATCGGCGACCTGCTGGCGTTCAACACGCCGCTGGCGTTCAAGAACTACGGGCCGGGGCGGCTAAACACCGTTTCGTTCCGGGGGACGTCGGCCCAGCACACGGCAGTACTTTGGAACGGGTTGAATATCAACCAGCCTAATCTGGGCCAAACCGACTTTTCCACGCTGCCCGTGGCTGGCTTCGACCGGCTTTCGGTTCAATACGGTTCCTCGGCCAGCGCAGTGGGTACCGACGCGGTGGGCGGGAGTATTTTATTGCAGAGTAGCGACGCGCAAGCCGAAGGCATCCGGCTACTCATGGGAAGGCGGCAGGCGAGTTTTGGCAATCAGCAGACGCAGGTCGGAGCCAATTACGGCGCGAGAGTCGGCGATAATCGGCACTTTTCGGGCAAGACGCTCTACTACAACGGGCGGATGAAAAACAAATATCCTTATACGGAACGGCAGGGCTATTACGTGGAGCCATCTACCGCCGTACAGCGGGGATTCGTGCAGGATTTGGTTTTGGCCGGAAAAAAGGGCCGCCAGCTCTCGGCGCACCTGTGGCTGACCGACAACGGCAGTACCCTAACGCCCGAAAACCCCGATGCCCGCCAACTCACCCGTACCCAGTCTCGGCGCGCGATGGTGCAGTACCAAACGCCCACCTGGACCTGGCGCACCGCCTTTACCCGCGACCTGATCGACTTCGGCGCGGGCGATTATTCCCATTTGGAACATACTGCCACCGACCGTTTCTTAACCCATCTTGAAAAAGAAATGACCTGGACGCCAAGCAGTAGTGGGACAAAAGTAAACCTGCGGGTGGGCGGCGAGGTGGCGCACTACCGCACCCGCGTAGATGACTACATTAATCCTTTAATCACCGAAAATCGAGCCGATCTTTTCGCGCTCAGCCGTTGGCAGTTCGGGTCGCGTTGGCTGGTGTCGGCCAATGTGCGGCAGGCGTTCGTCACTCGCTATAGTCCGCCACTCACGCCTTCGCTGGGCGCGGAATACCGCTTGCTCGATCGAGACAAATATCGCCTGACCGCCAAAGGCTCGATGAGTCGCAGCTACCGCGTCCCAACGCTGAATGAGCGCTACTGGAAAACGCTCGGCAACCCGGAGATTCGCCCCGAAAGCGGCTTTAATAAAGAACTGGGCCTGGAAGCGAAATGGCAGCCCGCCGCCGCGCAGCAGGTCACGGCCTCGCTCACCGCCTACCACAATCGCGTGGATGACTGGACCTACTGGAATCCCGACCGCAACTACCGCGTGGAGAACCTGCAGCTCGTCGTGGCGCGTGGCGTGGAGGCGCAGGCGCAGTGGCGGGCAACGTTCCCGATCTGGCAGACCGGGGCCACGCTGGGTTACGCCCTCAATCGCTCCTCGCAGGAGCGGGTGTACAACGCCTACGCCGGGGCCATTGTGGGCAAGCAACTGGTGTATGTCCCAGTGCATCAGGGAACTTTCAGCGCCTACGCGCAACGTGGGGTTCTCCGCTTTACCACCCAGGTGCGCGGCCAAACGCGCAGTTTTACTACTTTCGATAATTCAAGAAATTTGCCCGGCTACGTGCTGGTCAACCTGCTGGCCGAAACCCATTGGCAGCGGGGTCGCTGGTGGGCCGACCTGCAGGCGCAGGCAAACAATATTTTTGATGCCCTTTATTTAAACATTGGCCAGAACGCCATGCCGGGGCGCAGTTTTTCGTTGAATCTTTTACTTACTTATAATTCTGAATCAAGATGAAAAAGCAGTTTTTCAAAGTGTTGAGCGTAGTGCTGTTGGTGGGGTCGTTGAACGCCTGCCGGGAAAAAGACCCTGAACCTGAGGTGTATGAATTGGGCGTGATGGTGCTGAACTCTGGCAATTTTTTTGACAACAACGGGAGTGTTTCTTTTTTTAAGCGGGAAAAGACCACCGCAATAATGGATTTGTTCGAAAGAGAGAACGGACGTACTTTCAAAGGTGGCGTGCAGGGCTACGCCGAAACGGGCGAGCATACCCTTATCTTGGTAGATAACGACAAGGCGGGACTGGATAAAGTAGAAATCGTCAATCTCGGCAAATGGACAGCGGAGGCTTCTTTGGGTGCTCCCGACATCGAGAATCCACGGGCGGTGATCGGCATCACACCCACCAAAGCCTACGTATCGTGCTACGGGGCCACCGGAATTTATCCCAATTACTTCGCGAATCCCGGCTACGTGGCGGTAATCGACCTCAGTACCTTAAAGGTCGTTAAGAAGATTCCTGCTCCGAAGGGTGCCGAGAAAATGGTGAAAATCGGCAACGACGTCTATCTGGGTAACTCCAGCGGCGCGGACGAACTGCTAATCATCGACGCCACAACGGACGCCGTAAAGCGAACCCTAAAAGTGGGGGCCGGGCCAGAACCCATTGCCATTGACGCCAATGGCAAACTTTGGTTGCAAACGGGCTTCTCGGTGGTGCGGCTGAATCCCAAGACGGACCAGGTCGAAACCAAGATGCAGGTGGGAACCGATTCTCGCAAATCGCCGTCCATGTTCGCCATCAAGCCTGACGGAAAAGGATTTTATTACGTGTACTCCTATTACGATTCCGTGAGCGGCGTTACCAAAGGCGAAACGCATTACTTCGGAATCGACGACACCTCGATTCCCGGCGATAAGCCCATCATTAATCGTGCCTTTACCGGATTAGGCGTCGATCCGCTGCAAGGTCTGATTTATGGTGGCGTGACGCCCTCTTACAAACAGGCTGGTTACGTGGTGCGCTATCGCCCCAACGGCGATAAAGTGGATTCCATTCAAGTGGGCATCGCACCTTCGGCTTTTTTCTTTAAATAAAATTATGGCCGAAACCCTCATACTGCCCGCGACCACCGCCCGCGCCGAACTATACGACGCGCTGTACCCGCAAATTGAAGCCCTAGTCGCCACCGAAAGCGACCTGACCGCCAATCTCGCCAACGTAGCGGCGGCGTTGAAGGAAGCATTCGGGTTCTTCTGGGTGGGATTTTATGTGGTCAAAGAGGGTCAACTCGTCCTCGGCCCGTTCCAGGGGCCGATTGCCTGCACCCGCATCCCCTTTCACAGGGGCGTTTGCGGGGCGTGCTATACCCGGCAAAAGACGCTCATCGTGCCGGACGTGGAGCAGTTTCTAGGCCATATTGCGTGCAGTTCGGAGTCTAAGTCCGAAATTGTCGTCCCCGTTTTTCGCCCGAATGGCACAGTGGCATTGGTACTCGATGTGGATAGCGACGAGTTGGACGATTTCGGCGGGGCTGATCTGGCTGGACTGGAACGCCTTACGCAGCTAATTGCAAGAAAGTTATGAGTCAGCAACCCATTCCACAAATCCACTTCCCATCTTCGTTCAATTTGGGGAAATCTGTTCGCTATACGTCGTAGTATGTTTTAGTTTTTGGACAAAATTCAGGGATTGGTACAGTATTTTTCTATTCCAGAATACTTGACCAATCCTTATTTTTTTAAACCCAAATCTAAAACACATGAATTTCATCAAGGCAGGAACCGACGCGAACGGCAACGATATAGAACTTTTTTATCAGGACTTGGGAACGGGCAATCCCGTGGTACTTATCCACGGTTGGCCCCTCAGCAGTGCCATGTGGGATTACCAACTGGCCGAACTTCCCAAGCATAATATGCGCGTCATCGCGTATGATCGCCGGGGCTTTGGACAATCTTCCAAACCTTTTGACGGCTACGATTACGATACTCTCGCCGACGACCTGAAAGCGGTGCTGGATGAGTTGGATCTACAAAATGTGACGCTGGTCGGTATGTCGATGGGCGGCGGCGAGGTAGCCCGCTACATGGGCCGCCACGGTGGCGCGCGGGTGTCGAGGGTTGTTTTCCTGAGTGCCGTGACGCCCTATATGCTTAAAACCGAGGATAACCCCGACGGGGTGAGCCATAAGGTTTTCGACGAAATGAAGGAGAATCTCAACAAAGATCGGGCAGGATTTTTACAGGATTTCAGCAAACAGTTTTACGGTGTGACGCTCCTCAGCCAGCCTGTGAGTCAGGCGCATATGGACGGCGATTTTATTCGCACTTACCAGGCGTCGCACAAAGCAACGGTCGACTGCGTGGACGCCTTCGCAGCCACGGATTTTCGTCAGGATTTGACCACCATCAAAGTTCCGACGCTTATTATCCACGGTACGGGTGACAAAGTGGTACCCATCGAGGCATCCGCCGAACGCACCGCCGAGGCTATTCCCCACGCTGAATTTATTAAGTACGACGGTGCGCCGCATGGCTTGTTTGTGTCCGAAAAAGACCGCCTGACTAGCGAGCTGATCGACTTCATTCAGCGGTCACCGGGCGCGGGTAGCACCACCTACGCTACAAAATCCGTGGACGCTACGACGGCAGGAACATCCGTAATTATTTAATCAAGATTTTAATTGCTTAATTAACGATGTTGCCATAGCCAAAGTTGGTGCCGTGGCCGATTTTACGAAAATCCAGCACTTTATATTCACTTCATTGACAAACACTTTTTAAATTTCTCAATCATGAAAAAGCAAATTATGCTGGCCGCGCTGCTGGCCGGAGCTACGCTGGGAGTAAACGCACAGACGACTACCCCAACCACGACAAACAACCAGACGACCAAAAACGGTGCGACGACTACCGCGCAAGGTACCAACACCGCTAACCGCCCTTATCAAAGCCAGACGAACTACAACACAATGGCGGAATCGCGGGTACCCCAAAACATCCGGGATACTTATGGATCAAGTTATACTGGAGCTACGGGTACGAAGTGGGAAGGCAACGACAACGGCTACCGCAGTACCTTTAAGCACAATGGTAAGGACATGTCCGTCAGTTACGACAAAAATGGCAAGATGACGGAGTCCCGCACGGGCATGAAGATGACGGATTTTCCGCAGTCGGTACAAACCGCCATGAAAGGAAAGGAAGCCAATATGCCTTATGAGGTAAAAATGGGCAACAATACCTATTACTCGGCCACGGTTGGTGGTAAGGAAATGTATTACGACAAAAGCGGTAAGTCCGTGGATATGGGTTCGATGAACAACAAGTCTATGAACAACCCGAAGAAAAATTAAAAAGGATCACCAGTTGCAAACTGGCAGTACTGTCTTTATTTTTTGAAAACGCCCGGCGGTGCCGGGCGTTTTTGTGTCCTACACTTTCTCCGACAGCCCCAGCAGAAAGGCGAATTCCAGCGCAACGTCGTGCAGTTTTTTGAACCGCCCCGAGGCCCCGCCGTGGCCCGTTTCCATATCACAGTGCAGCAGCACGAAGTTTTCGTCGGTTTTCAGTTCGCGTAGTTTGGCCACCCACTTGGCGGGTTCCCAGTATTGTACTTGCGAGTCGTGCAGCCCCGTGGTGACAAGCAGATTAGGATAAGCCTGCGCGGTCACGTTGTCGTAGGGCGAATAAGATTTCATGTATTTATAAAAACCTTCCTCGTTTGGATTGCCCCATTCCTCGTATTCACCCGTGGTGAGCGGGATGGTATCGTCGAGCATAGTGGTCACCACGTCCACGAAGGGCACCTGCGCCACCATGCCGTTGTAGAGGTCGGGCCGCAGGTTGGCGACCGCACCCATCAGCAGGCCACCCGCGCTGCCGCCCATCGCGTACAGGCTTTTGGGCGAGGTCCATTTTTCACTAATCAAAAATCCGGCGCAGTCGATGAAGTCGGTAAAAGTATTGAGTTTGCGCAGCAAACGCCCGTTGTCGTACCAGGCGCGACCCATTTCCTGTCCGCCCCGAATGTGGCAGAGGGCAAAGGCGAAACCCCGGTCGAGCAAACTCAGCCGCGCTGAACTAAATGTCGGGTCCATCGAGTTGCCGTAGGAACCGTAGGCGTATTGCAGTAGCGGCCCGTTGCCGTCTTTCACAAAATCATTTTTATATACCAGCGAAATCGGAATACTGGCCCCGTCACGGGCGGTGGCATAAAGGCGTTCGGTGGTGTATTTTGTCTTGTCAAAATCGCCCACGACCTCCTGCTCCTTCATCAGCGTTTTGTCGCGGGTACCCATGTCGTAATCATAGACGGAGTTGGGCGTAGTCAGCGAGGTATAGCCGTAGCGCAGCGTGGTAGTTTCGAACTCGGGATTACTGCTGGTGTAGGCCGTGTAGGCGGCTTCGCCGAAGTCGAGATAATGCTCTTTTTCGACGGACTTTTGCGGCATCACGCGGATGCGCAGCAGGCCCTCGCGCCGTTCCTGTACTACTAAATATTGGCTAAATACTTCGATGCCTTCCAGAAAAACGTCGGCGCGATGCGGAATGACTTCCTCCCATTGGCTTTCGTCACTTACCCGGTCTTCCGCTACCTGTATCAACTTAAAGTTTTCGGCACCACCATGATTGGTGACGAGGTAGAAAATATCCCCGTAATATTCCAGAGAATATTCGTGGCCTCGTCGACGCGGAATGGCCACTTCTAACTCGCCCGTAGAATTTTGGGCGTTTAAAAGTCGATACTCGGTCGCCACGCCATTGTGGGCGGCTACCAGCGCGACGTATTTTTTGGATTTGGTTCTATACAAACCAAGGTAGTATTGATCGTCGGTTTCTTCGTAGAGCATCACGTCGTCGTGAACGTCGGTACCTAGTTCGTGCCGCCATACCTGGTAGCCCAGCAGTGTATCCACGTCTTTGCGGATGTAGAAAATGGTCCGATTATCGGCGGCCCAGGCGTAGCTGCCGCCTTCGGTGTTAGGGATCACATCGGCGTACCACTCTCCCGTGGTTAGGTTACGGAAGCGCAGGGTGTAAAGACGGCGGCTCACGGTGTCTTCGCCGATGGCTGCCATAGTATCGTCGTCGCTGATTTCGGGGAAAGTCGCCGAGTAGTAACCGTGTCCGACAGCGCACTCATTTAGGTCGAGCATCACTTCTTCGGGCGCTTCCAGGCTGAGATGTTTGCGGCAGTAGAGCAGATACTCCGCGCCCTCGTCGTAGCGGGCGTAGTACCAATAAGCTCCGTCGCGGACGGGTACCGATTCGTCTTTTTCCTTGATGCGGGCCTTCATTTCCTGAAAAAGATGGGCCTTGAAATTCTGTAATGGAGCCATCACGGCGTCGGTGTAGGCGTTTTCGGCGCGGAGGTGAGTAAGGACGGTTTCGCTTTCCCGCTCGCGGAGCCAGTAGTAATCGTCGGTGCGGGTATCGTGGTGGAGGTTAAAAGTGGTGGGAATTTTGGCGGCCTTGGGGGGTGAATTTTTTTTATCAAAAAGCATACGAAGTTAAAATTGAAGGGGACTTTATAAGGATGGAAATGGTTAGAAATTTAAACTTAACGGAAACTTAATCGTCAAGGTTACCCACAGAATGAAATTCCTGCCTAGTTTAGTTCTTAAAAAGCCTGTTTTAGCGCACCTATTTTCTAAAAAACTGTTATATTGTCACCTCATTTCCAATTAAAGGTAACATTATTATCGAGGATTATTTATCCGATTTATGAATAAAAATGTACTGAATACAAATATACGCAGAACCCTCGCGGGCGGCATACTGGTGGTAGTAGTCGGGTTCAGCCCGGCACCGGAGGACTGGGAAAGAGCCTTCCGCCGTATCGACACCGAAGTACGGCAGCACAGCCGCGTGTACGAAACGTTAGGCGAAGCGACCAAAAAAATCGGTCATCGCCTGACGGGCAGCACCCACGGTATGGAAGCTGAGGAATACGCCTATAACCTCCTGAAGGAATACGGGTACAGCGACGTGCAATACCAGCCCTTTACGGTAGAGTCGTGGAGCCGCGATACGGTGACGCTGAGCATCGTTCCCGCAAGCAGCGACAACTACCGCGAGGTGCCGGTGGTGTCGCTGGCGCACTCACCCGTGGTGGCCGACCTGAAATTGGGCATCGTGGACGTAGGCAACGGACTGGAAGAAGACTTCGAGGCCGTGAAGGACAAAATCAAGGGGAAAGTCGCCCTGGCTAACATTGGCATAGTGGGTGGGCCGGGCAAGAAAAACCTGCACCGCTCCGAAAAAACCGCCTTGGCCATCAAATATGGCGCGAATGGCATCATCATGGTCAACCAGGCACCGGGCAAGATCCTGCTTACGGGTACGGCCTCGGTGACGGGTGCCCTCATTGCCATTCCGGCCGTGTGCATTTCCAACGACAGTGGCCGCGAACTGCGCACCTGGCTGGACGAGGAAGGGCCACTGGAAGCGCACATCAATATGCGTAATTTCTCCAAACCCATCAAGGCCCGTAACGTCGTCGCCACGCTCAAAGGCAAGAGCGACGAGTGCATCGTTGTGGGCGGTCACCTCGACTCCTGGGATTTGGCCACGGGTGCCATCGACAACGGCATTGGCTCGTTCAGCGTGCTGGACATGGCCCGCACCTTCAAAGCGCTGAAAATTAAGCCCCGACGTACCATCAAATTCGTGATGTTTATGGGTGAGGAGCAAGGCTTGCTCGGCTCCAAGCACATGGTACGCCAACTGGTACAGACGGGCGAAATCGAGAAAGTGGCCTACATGATGAATCTCGACATGACCAATGACCCCAAGGGAGCCAACGGTTTCGGCCGCGCCGATATGGCGGACTTCTTCCAAAAAGTGGGGGCCGATATTAAGAAAGTCGATCCGACTTTCGGCAACGAATTTACCAACCGCGCTGGTCTGCATAGCGACCACCAGCCGTTCATGCTGCAAGGCGTCCCGGTGGCGGGGCTGTCGGGTAACCTCCCCATGTCGGTGCTGCAATGCTACCACGCCGACTGCGACCGCTTCGATTTGGTTGATAAACAGCAGTTGGAGAATACCGTCCGCATCGGCTCGATGTACTTGTACGCCCTGGCAAACGCCAAAACGCTCTCCGCCAAGCGCCTCGACGATAACCAAACCCGTGACTACCTCACCACGCAGGGCCTGAAACAGGAATTGGTGCTGGGGCAAGACTGGCGGTGGTAATGGTTTGCCAGTGACGTGGAAGCGCGCAAATTTCTGCTTGACCCTACTGTTTCTCAATCCAGGTCGGCAAGGTCATCTCCAGTCCCAAAATCGGAATTACCACAAAATACAGCAAAGCGGTTAGCACCACGACGGAGATAAAATTCAGCCACAGTCCGCACTTCGCCATTTCAGGAATGGAGACTTTGCCACTGGCAAAAATCACCGTGTTGGTTCCCGTGCCAGACGGCATCATGAAGGCGAATGAGCAGGCAAAGGTCGCCGGAATCATCAGGAACAGCGGGTTAATGCCTGCCGCCACAGCTACCGCCGCCAGCACGGGCAGGAAAATGTTGGCCGTGGCGGTGTTGGAGTTTATTTCGGTCAGGAAAACGATAAACGTAGTCACGATTAACAGGATGGTAAGCGGTGAATAGTTACCGATAAAGTCCATCTGCTGTCCGATCCAGCCTGCCAGCCCTGTTTTCTGAAAGCTGCGGGCAATGGCGTAGCCGCCACCCACGATCATCACGATGCCCCAGGGTACGGTTGTGGCTTCCTTCCAGGTTAGCAGCGGCTTGCCCGTTTTTTTGTTGGTCATGGCAAAAAGCATGATTGCCCCAATCACCGCCACCGTGGCGTCGTGCACGTAGTCGCCCACGCCCAGCCACGTACCCCAGCCCGTCACCCGGAACGACCCGAAATCGAAATCACTACGGAACACCCAGCCGATGGCCGTGAACAGAAACACGCCGAAGGCTTTCTTCTCGCCGTCGGTCATCGGGCCGAGGGCGGCCAGTTCGCGGGCAAAGGCGGTATTGTCGATCTTGACTTTGGTGGAAATCCTGAAATATTTGATAATGTAAATCCAGATGATCGGAATAAAAACCACGACCATCGGGAAGCCTATCTTGAGCCAGGTAAAGAAGTTGATCTCCGGCGCGGCGGGAAACAACTCACTCACCATACCCGCAAAGACCATGTTGACGGGCGTCCCGATAAGCGTGGCCGTGCCGCCGATGCTACAGGCGTAGGCCGTGGCCAGCATCAGCGCCAGGCCGAACTGCGACGTTTCGTCGCCCTCGCTTTCGTCGGTTTTGGCAATAACCGCCGTGGCGATGGGCAGCATCAGCAGCACCACAGCCACGTTGGCAATCCACATGGAAAGGAACGCCGCCACTAACATAAAGCTCAGGATAATGCGCTGCTGATTGCTGCCCAGACTTTTTAGCACGGTGAGGGCAATACGTCGGTGCAGTTGCTGCGACTCGATAACCTTGGCGATGAAAAATCCGCACAACAGCATGATGACGTAGCTGTGACCGTAACTCTCGGCCACATCGTCGGTTTCCAGCACGCCCAGCAGCGGGAAAAGTGCCATCGGTACGAAGGCCGTGACGTAAATCGGAATCGCCTCGGTAAGCCACCAAATGGCCATCAGCACCGTTACGCCCACAGCCCGCTGCGCACTAACCGCCATGCCCTCGGGTGTAGGCATGACCACGATCAGAAAAAGGGCGACCAGGCCGCCCCAAAAACCGATTCGTTGGGAGTTTGACATTTTTTAGGAAGAGGGATTTGCGGGAAAAGACGCGCGGCGGTGGTTTCTAACGGTTCGCCGCTCTTCGTAGCAGTCAACGAAGCGACACATCATGCCATAACCAAGGCTTTTCAGTAATTTTGCGGTAGCAAAAAACCATTACAATGACGAAGAGAATAAATCGGTACGTGGTGGTACTGGGCTTCCTGTTCTTGAGTATCAGCGGCTGCCAACCCAAAGACGACAAATCTCTGCTATTTGAAGTACAAAACCTCAGCAGCGCAGAAATAACCAAGGTGCGCGTCGTGGCCCTGGCTCCGCCCCTTGTCCCAAAAACATTGATTGAAAAAACGAGCCTTGCGGCGGGAGACACCTACAAGCAATCCATTCCGCCCCACTTTTTACCCGACTCAGACGGCAGCTACGAACTCCAATTGACGGAGGCTATCGGGAACAGGAGCTATAAATTTGGCTATTTTACGAATGGCGCGGCGCTGGACAAGCAGTTCATCTTTCAAGTCGAGAAGGATTCGGTGCTTATTTTCAATATCCGCAGGGAGTACTGAAATAATCTTGAAGATTTTCTATCAAATGGGCCGCATCACGCTAACGCCTTGAACACATCGCCGTACTCATCGAAATCTTCTTTTACTATTTCCTCAAAACGCTTTCCTCTGGCAGTTTTGAGGTTCTCGTTAATTTCGGTAATGAGTTCCTGGACATAGTCAGTCTCCTTACGGATCAATTCGCGAAGGCATTCTTTTATCAATTATTTATTCAGCGCAGTTGCCATTTTCCTTTTGTTAAAACACTATCAATCAGTTTTTTTGCTTAAAAATAGGCTTGGCCATTTCAAGCAAAGCGAACAAAGATATTTGGCGATTTGCCTTAAACCTAAATTTCGCATTCCCCGCCAGATTTGCTTTATTTGTCATGCAAACAAACGAAGTGGCTCCTTTTTCGTTTTTCCCAAAGACAAACCAATTTTTCAAGAATGAATAAATACTTCCTCGGCGGCTTGCTGCTGCTGGCTTTACAAGTGCAAGCCCAGGACGCGGCCACCCAATACGCCGAAACGATCACCCCCGCCGACCTCAAAAAGCACCTCGTCATCATCGCCTCCGACAGCCTGGAGGGCCGCGACACGGGTTCCGAAGGCCAGAAGAAAGCCGCCGACTATGTATCGAATCACTTTAAAATGTACGGTCTTACCCCCATCGCCACCGACAGCGCCGGGGCTAAGAGCTACTACCAGCACTATGATCTGTATCGCAAAACCTGGGGCGATGTGTACGTCAAGGCTGATGGCCGGAAATTCGCCTTCAACGAGGATTTTTACCTCAACGGCCTGCTGAATACCGACGGCGAGGTGTCATTCCCAACGGTTTTTGCGGGTTACGGCATCGATGCCAACCTCTACAACGATTATAAGGATTTGGACGTGACGGACAAAGCCGTGGTGATTCTGGAAGGGGAGCCCAAAGACCGCAGCGGCAAGTACTACATCAACGACAGCGACCAGGCGTCGAGCTGGAGCGGGCCGCAGTCGTGGCAGAAGAAAGTGGCCGCCGCCATGACCAAGGGCGCGAAGTACGTGTTCATGGTGTCGGAGAAAGAGGGCAAGGAGTTCGAGCAACTCGTGAAGCAGCGGGGCGTTATGGCGCGGCGCATGAGCGGCATGAGCATGAAGCCCATTCAGGAATCGCTGAGCAACATGGCGGTGTTCACCGTTTCCCGCGAAGTGGGCGCGGCTTTGCTGCGCACTTCGCCGAAGAAGTTGAAAGGCTTTCAGGAAGACATCGACAAGAAAGGCGTCCCAGTTGCCAAAGGCCCCATGGGTACCGTGGCGTTGAAGGTAGAGCGCAAAAGCGAAACCATCGGCACCGAAAACGTGGCCGGATTTCTGGAAGGCACCGACAAAAAGGAGGAGGTCGTGGTCATTTCGGCGCACCTGGACCACATCGGTATTTCATCGGATGGCCAGATCAACAACGGCGCCGACGACGACGGTTCGGGTACCGTCTCACTGCTGGAAATGGCCCAGGCGTTCGGCCAGGCCAAAGCCGACGGCAACGGCCCACGCCGCAGCATTCTGTTCCTGAACGTGACGGGCGAAGAAAAGGGCTTGTTTGGCTCGGAATTTTATTCCGAAAATCCGTTGCTTCCTTTGAAGAATACCGTGGCTGACCTGAACATCGACATGATCGGCCGCGTGGACAAGGAACACGCCGAAAACCCGAAGTACGTCTATCTCATTGGCTCGGATAAGCTTTCGTCCGAACTCCACACCATTAGTGAGGCGGCCAACGAAGCGCACGTCGGCTACAAGCTGGACTACACCTTCAACGACCCCAAAGACCCGAACCGCTTCTATTACCGCTCCGACCACTACAATTTTGCCAAGAAAGGCGTCCCGGTTATTTTCTACTTCACGGGCGTTCACGAAGACTATCACCGCCCCGGCGATGACGTCGAGAAAATCATGTTCGACAAGCAGGCCCCCATCGTGAAGCTGGTTTTTTACACCGCCTGGGAACTCGCCAACCGCGAGGAGCGCATCAAGGTGGATAGCAACAAGGAATGATTTTCACCGCTACCATGCGCGCCCAACTGGGGGCGGAGTTTGCTGCGTTTGAGGCAGCACTGGCGACAGAGCCGCCGGTGAGCATTCGGTTAAACCTCGAGAAGCGGGCTTACGATGTTTCGGGTTTGGCGCGGGTACCCTGGCATCCCGAGGGCTATTATTTGCCCGAGCGTCCGGTGTTCACGTTGGACCCGGTCTTTCACGCGGGCGGGTATTACGTGCAGGAGGCTTCTTCCATGATTTTGCGTGAGGTGCTTTCGCAACTTGTCTCTACCAATCGGCCCTTGCGAGTTCTGGATTTGTGCGCCGCGCCGGGCGGGAAGAGTACGCTATTGGCGTCATGGATGCCAGCCGGAAGCCTTTTACTGGCCAATGAAGTCATTCGCAGCCGGATCAATCCTTTGCAGGAAAATCTGGAACGTTGGGGAAACCCACACACCTTCACGAGCGGCTACGACCCGGAAGGTTTCGCCAAACTTGGCGGCTTTTTCGATGTCGTGCTGGTGGATGCACCCTGCTCGGGCGAGGGGCTTTTCCGTAAGGATCCCGAAGCCGTGCGCGAGTGGTCGCCGGAACACGTGCAGTTGTGCGCGGCGCGGCAGCGGCGGATTCTGGCGGCGGTAGTGAAACTGGTCGCACCCGGCGGCACGCTGCTGTACAGCACCTGCACCTACAACGAAACCGAAAACGACCAAAACGCCGCGTGGCTGGTCGGGCAGCAAAACCTGGAATTACTCGAAGTGAATCTTCCCGCCGATTGGGGGGTGGTAGCGCGAAATCCCGGCTATCAGTGCTATCCGCACCGCTTGCGGGGGGAGGGATTTTACTTTGCCGCCTTCCGCCAATCGCGCGGCCTGCCCTTTCGGGGCAAAACCGGACGCTACATGAGCAAACTAAGTGACCTTAAAAAGCGGGAAGAAGCCGTCCTGGCGGATTGGGTACAAGAGGCCGAAGATATTTTCTTCTTGCAACGCCCCGACGGGACGGTGCTTTTTGGGCCAAACGAACTCTGGAACGACCTCATGCTGCTGGATACCGCTCTGCCGCAGGGGGTGTGGCTGCGCGAAGCGGGCGAGTTCAAGGGGAAAGATTTCATTCCGGCCCACAGTTTGGCCGTCAGCACGGCAGTCGCGGCGGAATTGCCCGCTGTAGAGATTGACCGGGAAATAGCTTTGCGTTTTTTGAAAAAAGAAAATATCGAGTTGCCCGGCGATGCACCCAAGGGCTGGCTGCTGGCGCGGCACGAAGGCTTGAACCTGGGCTGGATGAAAAATCTCGGCAATCGGATGAATAACTATTTGCCGAAAGAATGGCGCATTAGAATGGATATTCGAGAAGTCTAAAATCGCGGAATCTGTGAGTAACTAGATTTTTACCAAAAAAACGGACGCCCTTCGTACAGAAAGGCGACCGTTTTTGCATAAAATTCCGTATTGTGATCAGGGAAAAATGCCCAGCATTTCGTAGCTGAGGGCAATTTTCTTGATCGATACGTAAAAGGCGGCAGTTCGCAGGTCGCCCAGTTCGGGCTTGGCGATTAGCGCGTCACGAATTTCGTGGTAGGCTTCGATCATGGTGTCTTCCAGACCTGAGCGTACGATCTCTGCTTCGTCGGAGCCGTGCGTAATGTTGGCCCGGACGTCGGCGTCGAGCGTTTTGCCCGTGAGTTCTTCCACCGAGCCGATGATGCGGTCGAAGCTTTGCTCGTCGGCCCGCTTGCCCATGCGCCCGAAGCGTACGTTTTGCAGGTTTTTGAGCCACTCGAAGTAAGACACCGTCACGCCTCCGGCATTCAGGTACAGGTCAGGAATAATGGTAACGCCCTTTTCGAGCAGAATTTCTTCCGCCCGCATGGTGACGGGACCATTGGCAGCTTCGGCCACTATTTTTGCTTTTATTTCGCTGGCGTTCGCTTCGGTAATCTGATTTTCCAGGGCGGCGGGTACCAGAATATCGCAGGGCATCGTGAGCATGGACTTGGAGTCGGCTATATCGGTCGCGCCAGGAAATCCGGTGATGGACTTCGTAGCCTTTCGGTGCTTGTCCACAGCCTCGATGTTCAGCCCGTTTTCGTCGTAGATGCCGCCGTCGTACTCGGCGATGCCGATGATTTTGGCCCCTTCCTCGGCCAGGAATTTTGCCGAGTGGTAACCCACGTTGCCAAAGCCCTGCACGATGACGGTTTTGCCTCGTAATCCGGGACTCAGCCCTAATTTTTTCGTATCCTCCTCGAATTTAAAAAACTCCCGAAGCCCAAAAAACACGCCCAAGCCCGTTGCTTCGGTTCGGCCGCGAATGCCACCGATACCCACGGGCTTGCCCGTCACGCAGCCCTGCGCGTTGGTATCGCCGAACTTGAAGGTCATGTAAGTATCGGCAATCCAGCCCATTTCGCGTCCGCCCGTGCCGTAGTCGGGCGCCGGGACGTCCACAGCGGGACCGATCAGGTTTTTCTTGATGAGTTCGGTGGCGAAGCGGCGCGTCACTTTTTCCAGCATCTGGTCCGACGAATTGTGCGGGTTGATCGACACGCCGCCCTTGGCTCCGCCGAAAGGCACGTTCACGACCGCGCACTTGAAGGTCATCAGTGTGGCCAGGGCCTTCACCTCGTCTTCCGATACCTCCATACTGTACCGGATACCGCCCTTGGTGGGCAGCTTGTGCATACTATGCTGCACCCGGATGCCTTCGATGTTGTGGATTTCACCGTCCACCTCCACGGGGAAGGTGACTTTATAAACGCTATTGCAGTGGCGGATGCGCTCGAGCAACCCTTTCGACAGCCCCGTGTGTTCGGCGGCTTTGTCGTAATAATGCAGTACGGTATCCAGGAATTTTTTTCCCTGTTCCAAATGGTCTGACATAGCAATTTATAGATTTGAAGTGTAAAGACTCCCAACCGAGAATCATCTTGCAAAGATTGAAATTCTTCGCGGGATAGTGATGGTTTTTCGGAAGTTTTGGCGGGGATAATACGAAGCAAAGCTAGTCCGTCAGTTCGTTGGCAATCAGTTCCGCTTGCTTTAAGATGGTTTCTGTGGCGAGTTTTTGCATATCCGGCGGGTAGCCAAACTGCCGCAAGGTGCGCTTGATGATTACCCGCAGCTTGGCCCGAACGCTTTCTTTGATTGTCCAGTCGATGGAAGCATTTTTCCTGACCCGGTCGGTCAGCACTACGGCCAGTTCACGAAGTTTGTCTTGCTCCATGAGTTGCCTGGCGCTGTCGTTATCGGCCACGGCGGTATAGAAGGCGTACTCGAAGTTGGATAGGCCCATCGTCTTGGCTTCCTGGTCCATGTGGACAATTTCGCGGCTGAGTTTGATGAGCTCGTCCATGACTTCGGCGGCAGTCAGGATTTTGTTGTGGTAGCGCTTGATGGCGTTCTCGAGCATTTCCATCAAAGACTTGCTTTTGACCAAATTCTGCTTGGATCGCGCCTTAATTTCGTCGTTAAGGAGTTTTTTCAAGACTTCCAAAGCCACGTTTTTGTGTTCCATGCCTTTGAGTTCCAGCAAGAAGTCCTCGGATAGAATGGAAATATCGGGCTTCTTGATGCCCGCCGCGTCGAACACGTCGATGACTTGCTCGGACACCAGCGCCTTATCGATCACCTGCCGGATAGTCGTTTCGAGTTCCTCGTCGCTGCGGCCCGCGCCCGTGCCGCCAAATTTGGCGAGCCGCGCCTTTACGGTTTGGAAAAACGACACCTCGTCCTTGACATCCATCGCCTGCTCGTGCGGCACCGCAATGGCAAATGCTTTGGAAAGGGCGGTCACTTCGTTGATGTAGCGCTTCCGGCCATCGGGCAAACCCAGCACATGTTCCTCGGCGGCCAGGATCAGCGACAGCTTGCGCGCGGTGTCGGCGTCGAAGTAATCCTCGTAGGGAAAGCCGTGGTACATCGCCGAAACTACTTCCAGCTTTTCAAGCATCAGGGCCACGGCCTGTTCCTGCACCGCAGCCGGGTCGCCCTTACCGCCCGCGTCGGAGTAGAACGAAAGCGCCTTCTTTAAGTCGGCGGCGATGCCAAGGTAATCCACCACCAGGCCGCCTGGCTTGTCAAGATACACCCGGTTGACGCGGGCAATGGCCTGCATCAGGCTGTGGCCGCGCATGGGCTTGTCGAGATAGAGCGTGTGCAGACTAGGCACGTCGAAGCCCGTCAGCCACATATCGCAGACGATGACCAGCTTGAGTGCGTCCGCCGGGTCTTTCATGCGGTCGGCCAGCAGCTTGCGCTGCTGCTTGGTGGAGTGGTGACAGGCCATTTTGGGGCCGTCGGACGAAGCTGAGGTCATCACGACTTTGATCGCCCCTGCGTTCAGGTCATCGGAATGCCACTCGGGCTTTATCTTAACGATTTCTTCGTACAGGTCGGCGGCGATGCGGCGCGACATCGCGACGATCATACCCTTGCCATCAAATACTTCCTGCCGCTGCCCGAAATGCCACACAATGTCATGCGCGATGGTGCGCACCCGGTTTTCGCTGCCGATCAACGCTTCCAGTTGGGTCCATTTGGCCTTGGCCTTCTGCGGGTCGGTGAGTTGCTCCCCGTCCAGTTCAGCATCCAGGTCCGCCACCAGTTGTTTGCCTTCCTCGCTCAGGTTGACTTTGGCCAGGCGGCTTTCGTAAAAGATCCTGACCGTCGCCCCATCCTCGACAGCCTGCGCGATGTCGTACACGTCGATGTAGTTGCCGAACACCGCCGGGGTATTGGTGTCGGCGTTTTCGATAGGCGTCCCCGTAAAACCCAGGTAGGTGGCGTTCGGCAAAGCATCGCGCAGGTACTTGGCGAAGCCGTACACGGTTTTCTTGCCCACGGTCAGGCCGCTCTCGTCTTTGACGTCGATGTTCCGGGCTTTGAAGCCGTACTGCGTACGGTGGGCCTCATCGGCAATCACGACGATGTTCTCGCGCTCCGACAGCGTTTCATAGACATTGCCCTCCTCGGGCTGGAATTTCTGAATGGTGGTGAAAATCACCCCGCCTGACGCCACTTTCAACTTGTCTTTCAGGTCGTGGCGGTCTTCGGCTTGTTTGGGTTCTTGCCGCAGAAGTTGCGTGGCCGCGCTGAAAGTGTCGAAAAGCTGGTCATCCAGATCGTTGCGGTCGGTGACGATAACCACCGTGGGATTGTCAAGCGCCAGCACGATTTTACCCGTAAAAAACACCATCGACAGCGACTTGCCACTACCCTGCGTATGCCATACCACGCCCCCCTTGCGGTCGCCCGGCGGCTGGCTGCGCACACCCGCCACGCCATAGCTCTCGGGCGATTCCATCGCCATGCTCAGCGGCGTTTCTTTACCGACTTGGTGGCCCGTGGCCCGCAGCGTGGACTCTACGGCCCGGTTGACCGCGTAGTATTGGTGATAAGCCGCCAGCTTTTTTACCGTCGCGATGCTGGTGAGGCCCGTGGCGGGGTCTTCTTTTTTTGATTTTTCAAATACCGTGAAGTGCCGCAGCAAGTCCAGCAGCGTTTCGCGGTTGAGCATGCCGTTGATGAGCGTTTCCATTTGGCTCACCAGGTTGGAGGCTTCTTCCTTACCATCGGCGGATTTCCAGGCCATGAAACGGCTTAGGCCCGCCGATAAAGTACCCGCCTTCGCTTCCAGGCCATCGGAAAGTACCACGAAGCCGTTGTAAGCAAATAGGCTCGGAATGATAGCTTTGTAAGTCTGGATTTGTTCGTAGGCCGAGCGCACCGTGGCTTTTTCGTCGGCGGCGTTTTTGAGTTCAAGTACCACCAGCGGCAGACCGTTGACGAACAAAATCACGTCGGGCCGCTTGTTGATACCGTTTTCGACGACCGTGAACTGGTTCGCCACTACGAATTCGTTGTTATCGGGCGTTGCGAAATCTACCAACTTGACCAGGTCACCGCGCGTGTGGCCGTTCTGCTGGTATTCTACCTTGACGCCCTCGGTCAGCATCCGGTGGAAACGCTCATTGTTGGTCAGCAGGTCGGGGGCGTTGAGCCGCGCGATGTCTTTGAGGGCTTCCTCCCGCACCTCCGTCGGCACCGCCGGATTGAGGCGGCGCAGAGCGGCCCGTAGCCGCTCGACCAGTAGCACCTCTCCGTAATTGGCCCGCTCGGGGCGCTCACCATCGGGGCCGATCTCGGGCGCGTAGAGGTACTCGTAACCCAGCCGTTCGAGGAGCTTAATGGCGAAGTTTTCGATGGCGTGTTCGGTAAGCCTAGTCATTCGGAGGATTCGTTGAAGGTAGTGTATTCAGTCTCGTAAGCTTGTTTGTCCACATTGAAGAGAATTTCGCTGGCTAAATAGGAATAATCACCCATCGAGAATTCTCCGTAGGTATCGTCCCAGGAAGCGTTAAATTCTTCGGCTTCGTAGTAGTCCAGTTCGTCTGGTAAGATCTCGGCAGTTTGCTCGGTCTGACGGGTTTCTTTTTTATTTTCAAAATTTCTGATGATAAAAACGGAAATGGATTCGATGGTATCTACCAGGAATTCACGGGTGAGCGTATCTACCCGATTATTTCTTTGCTTGATTTCTTCTAGTGATTTTCCGTGCGAGGTTAGGCCGATTTCATTTCTGAGGTTACCTACCTGCTGACCGATGTTAGCCAGAGATTGCGAAACCTGCTGCACCATTGTCGAATTTGTAAATCCCATAGCCTGAAAGCATTTCTTCATTACACCGTTGATGGGGGAGTTGGCAGCCAGCGCCACGCCATTCTTCTCACAGATTTCCTTGCCAATCGTTTCCAGCAACGCCTTAGCGTTTTCCAGCGAATGGCTAAAATCCGTCTCCAAATGGGACTCGATGCGGTCAACGTAAATGGTAATCTCCTTCCACTCGCTGTATTCTTCGATTACCTTTTTGAGTTTTTCCATTATATGCGCAAAGGCAAGGTGGCTGGGCTGGTCAAGTACCCCGGAGGGGTCAACCGTTAATAGTAAAAATGGAGTTGAGTCGCCTGCACCCCGGAGGGGTCGGCCCCTCCGGGGCGCAGGGCGTTAGTTTTCGTGCCATTGATATTAACGGGCGGCCCCTCCGGGGCGTTTGTCCACGTCCTGGGTTCCTACGCTTACTTCCCCACTCATGAGTTTTGGCAAGAGCGTGTCGCGTAGCTTTTCCAGGCTGCTAATTTGGATTTGATTGGATCTTATTTTGCTAAAATATGGAATCAACAATTCTTGATATTTTGCCAAATAGACTGAATCTGGAATCATTATTTTTAAAGTTTTAAATACTGATTTAGGGATTTCAAGAAACGTAGAACCATTGGCGTAGCTTCTCACGTAATCCATATTGGTCTTTAACCATAGATAAATAAATTCTTTACTAAAACCCATGTTATCAATTATTGCAATGTACCCTTGATTAATGGCAAGTTCGACTTCTGCAAAAGCTAAGACACCAACAGGAGCTCTTGAAGACATTAGCAAAGTGCCTTTGGGTAAAAGGCCCGAACTAACCTTAGCCAAACCAGCTTCGGTAATTTTTCTTTCAGTATCAAATAGATATATCCCTTTTAATTGGGTAATGTCCCTAGGCGATGTCCAATGAATATCCCCATTCCAGAACTCTTCTACCTTTGTACTTGGCGTTGTTCCTCCCTTCATTGTTAAAATATCCGCCAACTCCCCTTCCTCCCAACTCTCCTCCGCTTCCTCCACGAACCACTGCCTGAAAAGCGTTTCCGCCATCTGTTCCAGGGTTTTGTTCTGGCGGTGGAGCAGGTCTATTTTGTCATCCAGGCCGCTGAGGACGGAGGCGATGGCGCGTTGCTCGGGTATAGATGGGAGGTTGATAGGAACGCCTTCTATATTTTTCTTTGAGATGTTCGCCTGATTGGCACTACCCGCAGATTGACTTGCTAGATATTCATGAGTTCCATCATCTTTTAAAAAATAATATAGGAAGGAGTTTAATATTTTTGATTTTGGTTTTATTTTGGCTACTCGTTGATTTAAAAGTGCCTTTTCGTCTAGTTTGGAAATTGAGACTTCACCTACCACTTGCGTTAAGGCATGAGGATGGTTCCCAGTTAATGCGATCAATATATCATTTCGTTTAACTATAAACCTTTCGTGAGCTATATCGTAGATATGATATTGAACATCATTAAGCGTCACTTGCCCACTTGCGACGTTTTTTATTTTAATTACAGGAAGAGAGTTTTCAGTTTTTTCGGTTAAAAAGTTCTTGGATTTAAATGCAAATCCATTAACTATTTCTATCAGCTCTCCTAACTTAACCTCCTTCCACTCACGCATCGATTCTTATTTTTTCAAGATTAGCGGCAATACTTTCATTCAGGGTGCTTTCCTCCACCAACTGCGCGGCAAACTCCGCTTTGAGTTGGGTGAAGCGTTCGGCGAAGTCGAAGTCGTCTTCCTCTTCGGCCAGCCCCACGTAGCGGCCGGGCGTGAGAACGTAGTCGAGTTCACGGACGCGGTCGAGTGGCACGGCGGCGCAGAAACCTTTGACGTCTTCGTAGGTGCCGTCGGTGTTGCGCCATTGGTGGTAGGTGTCGGTGATTTGCCGGATGTCGTCGTCGGAAAGTTCACGGGTGCGGCGGTTGATGAGGAAACCCAGGTTACGGGCGTCGATGAACAGGATTTCGCCCTGGCGGTCGCGGAAGCGGCCATTGGAACGGTTGCGACTCATGAACCAAAGCGAGGCGGGGATTTGGGTATTCAGGAACAACTTGGCGGGCAGGTTCACGATGCAGTCCACGAAGTCGGCCTCCACGAGGGCGTGCCGGATGTCGCCCTCGCCCGAGGATTTGGTGGTGAGCGCGCCCTTCGACAGCACGAAGCCCGCCTGTCCGTCGGGGGCCAGGTGGTACAGGAAGTGCTGAATCCAGGCGTAGTTGGCGTTGCCTGTGGGCGGCGGCCCGTATTGCCAGCGACCATCGCCGCGCAACAGGTCGCCGCTCCAGTCGCTGACGTTGAAGGGCGGGTTGGCCAGGATGTAGTCGGCCCGCAGGTCTTTGTGGGCGTCGTTGAGGAACGAGCCCTCGTTGTTCCACTTCACCTGCGAGCTGTCGATACCCCGGATGGCGAGGTTCATCTTGGCCAGCCGCCAGGTCGTTTGGTTGCTCTCCTGCCCATAAATCGAAATGTCGTTGATCCTGCCCCGGTGGTCGGCCAGGAACTTCTCCGATTGCACGAACATCCCGCCCGAGCCGCAGCAGGGATCGAACACCCGACCCTTGTAAGGTTCCAGCATCTCGACCAGCAACTCCACCACGCTGCGGGGCGTGTAAAACTGCCCGCCTTTCTTACCTTCGGCCAAGGCAAACTCCCCCAGGAAGTACTCGAACACGTGGCCCAACACATCGGCCGAGCGCGACTTGGCGTCGCCGAGGGCAATGTTGCCGATCAGGTCGATGAGTTCGCCCAGGGCGGTGGGATCGAGGTTTTGGCGAGCGTACACGCGCGGTAGTACCCCCCGGAGCGAGGCATTTTCGCGCTCGATGGCGTCCATCGCCTCGTCGATCAACTTGCCGATGGTGGGCAGTTTGGCGTTGTCCAGCAGGTACTTCCAACGGGCAGTTTCGGGGACAAAAAATACGTTCTCGGCCTTATACTCGTCCTTGTCTTCCGGGTCGGCCCCGGCGTAGTCGTCTTCGTCGGCTTGCAGCTTATCGTACAGTTCCTTGAAAGCGTCGGAGATATATTTCAGGAAAATCAGCCCGAGTACCACGTGCTTGTACTCGGCGGCGTCGATGTTCTTGCGCAGCTTATCGGCGGATTTCCAAAGTTGTTTTTCTAAGGGTTCTTCGGTTTCGGCTTTACTTTTTGCCATGTGGGTCGATTCAGGTTTCTTAGTTACAGTTGTGGTACTTTTCAATGATCGTAAATTTCTTCTGCCGCTTTTTGGTAAAAATCTAACCCCACTCTCTCGATATGCGCCACCAGATCAGGGTTGCTGATTTTGTGCAGGATAGAAAGATCGATTTTGTAGGGTAGCATCAGGTCGTCGAGTTCGGTTTCTATTCGGAACAGCATAGTCAGCGTCAACCCTTCGCCTTGCAAGGTGAGATCGATGTCCGAACCGTTGCGGTAGTTACCTTTCGCCCGTGAGCCATACAGAATGGCTTTCTGGATCTGTGGATATTGGCTGAAGACACCGCCAATTTCCTGGATTACGTTATCTTTTAATCCGTACATTTTAGCGGAGAGTTAGTTGCTGTCGTTTTGTATTTTTTGCATTGTTTCTTCAAAGATCTTGAAAGCAGGAAAGTAGGGGCCGAGGATGTCCAAAAATATCTCTCTGGCTACCTCTTCGTCGTAGCTATGTACTGTTTTGTTGCGACTCTTTATCATATCCATCCAAACGTCGCCCTCCTGGATGAGTTCAAGCTGAAAGGCTTCTCTTGTAGCGTCTTTGGAGCCATAAATAGTTGTGTTTCCTCTTCCCCTGATGAAGTCTTTCATCACATTCCAAGCCAATTCATGGGTGTATTCGAACCGCTTTATTAGTCCCTCGATCACGATCTCCTCAGCATCGCTAAGGCGAGATTCCTCAAACTCTCCTTCGACAAAGTAGTTGTCTTTCACGAAATGCACCGTCTCCGAAAGCTTGGAAAATGCTTTTTTGAAATTACTAAACCGCTGCTCCCACCGAATATCCTGCTCGTCCATCGCTAATTTTAGTTTTTTGCAAAAAATATCTCAAAAGCCGCGAATCCGTAAATATACAAACCTCAAGCCACAAAATCCCTTCCCAATTCCCACTACGCTGCTTTTTCCCCTATCTTGCTTTCTCAAAAAAACAATAACCACCCACTCCAATGAAGACACTTTTTCCTTTCCTCCTCCTTGTCATCCTGAGCGTAGTCAAAGGACTCCCCGCAAATGCCCAGACCACCGTCCATCGTGACCCCGCCATCGCCCAGCTCGTCGAGCAAGTTTCCGCCGACAGCCTGAAAGCCCACGTCGAGAAATTGGTGAGCTTCGGCACGCGGCAGACACTCAGCGGCACACAGGGCCAGCGTGGCATCGTCCCGGCGCGGGAGTGGATTCTGAGCAAGTTCCAGGAATTCGGCAAGCAGTCGGGCGGGCGGCTCACGGCGACCATCGACACCTGGACGCTGGAACCCGATGGCCGCCGCATCGACAAGGCCGTGGACATGGGCAACGTGATGGCGACGCTGAAAGGTACTGATCCGGCGGACGACCGGATTTTCCTCGTCAGCGGCCACATGGACAGCCGCGTAAGCGAGGTGATGAACCGTACCGACGACGCCCCCGGTGCCAACGACGACGGCTCCGGCACGGCGGCAGTAATCGAACTGGCACGGGTGATGAGCAAGCAAAGTTTCCCGGCGACCATCATTTTTGTGACCGTAGCGGGGGAGGAGCAGGGCTTGCTTGGTGCCGATCATCTGGCGCAGCGGGCCGTGGACGAAAAATGGAACCTGGAAGCCCTGCTCAACAACGACATCATGGGATCTAATAACAGCCATGATACCAAACTCATCAACAACACCATCGTGCGGGTATTCAGCGAGGGCTTACCGGGCTTCGAAACCGACAAGAGCGCGGCCTCGCTGCGGCAATACGGCCTGGAAAACGACGGCAAGGCCCGCACCCTGGCTCGCTACGTGAAGGAAGTCGGCGAGCGCTACGTCGACCATCTGGAAGTGCGGATGGTGTACCGCAACGACCGCTTCCTGCGCGGCGGCGACCACACGCCCTTCGTCAATCGGGGCTTTGCCGCCGTCAGAATCACGGAAATGAACGAGAATTTCCAGCACCAGCACCAAGATCTGCGCGTCGAAAAGGGCGTAGTCTACGGCGACAAGGTCGAGTACATGGATTTCGAGTACCTGCGCAAGAACACGGCGATGAACCTAGCGAACCTCGCCAATCTGGCCAAATCACCCACCCAACCCCAAAACGTGACGATGGACGTCCGCAGCCTGACCAACACTACCAAGCTTTACTGGCAAGCGCCCAAGACGGGAAAAGTAAGAGGCTACTACATCCTGATGCGCGAGACGCACTGGCCGTTTTGGCAGAAGAAATTCTTTACTGATAAATTAGGCATGGAAATGCCCTATTCCAAAGACAACTATTTCTTCGCCGTGCAGGCTGTCAGTGAAGACGGCAACGAGGGCTTTCCGGTACTGCCGAGGCCGGGGATGCGGTAAAGACCAACCATCTCATGCTCAACTATCACAATAAAAAATTTCGCCCCATCCAAAATACTGACAACGGCGAGACCACGGAGGAAACCATTTTCCATTACCAGCAGGAAGGCAATATCCTCACTTCCAACTATGCGGGTGGAAAAATTAAACGCGGCCACCTGATCGGTTTGGTAGATGAAGCAGGAAACATCGATATGCGCTACCACCAGGTCAACGAAGAGCGTGAGTTGATGACGGGCATTTGCCAATCATGCCCCGAAATGATGCTCAACGGTAAAATCCGGCTGCACGAAACCTGGCGCTGGACATCGGGCGACAGTAGCACAGGTAACTCGATCCTCGAAGAGATTTGAGGTCTATCACGAAAATCTCATATCTCATAATTCATAACTCATATCTAAGCCTTACCTTTGCGGCTGTTTTGCAAGAAACAAATGGATAATAGCATTCTACGGCTAATCATTCATCACTGGAACGCCAGTCCGATCATCATTCATCACTCATCATTTAAAAAAATGTCCGCAGTAGCCGAGCAAACGTCGTTATTGGCCGACCGCATCACCGCCCTCGAAGAATCTTCGACCCTGGCGATGACCAAAAAAGCCCGTGAACTGGCCGCCCAGGGCCACAAAGTTATCAGTCTGAGCGTAGGGGAACCTGATTTTAAAACCCCCACTCACATTTGCGAAGCCGCCAAACAGGCCATCGACGATGGCTACCACGGCTACTCGCCCGTGGCGGGCTTTCTCGACCTGCGCCAGGCCATCGCCGACAAGCTGCGCCGCGACAACAACATCGATTGGAAACCCGAGAATATCGTGGTCTCCACGGGTGCCAAGCACTCGCTGGCCAACGCCATTCAAGTGCTGGTAAATCCCGGCGAGGAGGTCATTATTTTTGCGCCTTATTGGGTGAGCTATTCCGAAATGGTGAAACTGGCCGAAGGCAAAGCCGTGATTGTGGACGGTGCCTTCGAGAATGACTTCAAGGTAACTCCCGAGCAATTAGAAGCGGCAATTACGCCCCGCACGAAGGTAGTCATGTACGCCTCGCCCAATAACCCGACGGGCTCGGTTTACTCCGAAGCCGAACTGCGTGCTTTGGGCGCGGTGCTGGAAAAGCACGAAAATATCTTCGTAATTGCCGACGAAATTTACGAATACATTAACTTCACGGGCACCAGAAATTTCAGCCTGGGTTCCGTGTCGGCTTTGAAAGAACGCGTGGTAACCGTCAACGGCGTGGCCAAGGGCTTTGCCATGACGGGCTGGCGTATCGGCTTCATCGGCGCGGCCAAGTGGATCGCGCAGGGCGTCGAGAAGTTGCAGGGACAGGTGACGTCCGGCACTTGCTCCATTGCCCAGAAAGCCGCCGTGGCCGCGTTCAACGGTACGCTGGAACCGACGATGGAAATGGCTCAAGCATACGAGCGTCGCCGTGATTTGGTAGTGAAGTTGCTGAAAGACATTCCCGGCTTCAAAGTCAACGTACCGCAGGGCGCGTTTTATGCATTCCCGGACGTGAGCTACTATTTTGGCAAATCCGACGGCGAAAACACCATCAATGACTCGGACGACTTCTCGCTGTGGCTACTCAATAACTCTTATGTTTCCACAGTAGCCGGATCGGGCTTCGGCGCGCCGGACTGCATCCGCATCTCCACCGCCGCCGCCGATGAGGCGCTGGAAGAAGCCGTAGGGCGTATTAAAAAAGCCGTGGCGACTTTGAAGTAGTACTTTCTGTCTTTTTGAATTTTACGAATGGCCCCCGGCCGGGATTAATCCCGGCCGGGGGCCATTCTTGTAGTCAGAAGTCCGTTTGTAAATAGCGGATTGGACTACTTGGCATTACCTAGTACCTTTGTCTTATTCAAAACCTAAAACAACCAAAGCCATGAACTTAAATAATAGATTATTTCGCAACATGAATCAGCGGGTCATCGGCGGCGTCGCCGCCGGATTGGCCGATTACTTTGGGATCGACATCATCTTGATGCGAGTCCTTTTCGTCCTGGCGATTTTCATCCCGGTACCCACGCACATCTTTTTGCTCTACGTTATTCTCTGGGTCGTCATGCCAAAGAATCCTCTGAGAATCCAGCAGACCGCCACGGGGGCAAATCCGCAGGGATAAACCCAGAAGCCGACAATAAGAATACTCAACCGCCGCCCCGAAACCATCGGGGGGCGGTTTTTTGTTTTGAAATAAATTCCTACTTTTACCAATAGTATGCAAGCATACTATTGGCTTTCGGCAGTCGGCTTTCGGCTTTTTTATTTTCGCAAATGCATAAGACTGCCGCAACGTCTTACAAGCCCGTTATATCTCTTAATTCATATCTCATAATTCATAATTTAATATGAACGCATACATCGTAGCCGGATACCGCAGCGCGGTTGGCAAAGCCCCCAAGGGCGTATTTCGCTTCACCCGTCCCGATAACCTGGGAGCGGACGTTATTAAGCACACGATGGCGCAAGTCCCGCAACTCGACCCCGCGCAGGTGGACGACGTGATCGTGGGTAACGCCGTTCCCGAAGCCGAACAGGGGATGCAGATGGGACGTTTTGTATCGCTGCTGTCGCTGCCCGAGAGCGTGTCGGGCATGGTCATTAACCGCTACTGCGGCTCGGGCGTGGAGGCCATCGCTCTGGCCGCGGGGAAAATCAACGCGGGCATGGCCCACTGCATCATTGCGGGCGGCACCGAGTCGATGTCGATGGTGCCGACGATGGGCTGGAAAACGGCTTTAAACTACGAAATCGCCCACACCAACCCCAACTACTACCTCAGTATGGGCCTCACCGCCGAGCAGGTGGCCCAGGATTACAAGATCAGTCGCGAAGATCAGGATATGTTTGCTTACCAGTCGCACAAGAAAGCCCTGGCCGCGCAGGCAGCAAATCGTTTCGCCGACGAAATCGTACCAATCATCGTGAAGGAAACCTACTTCGACGCCGAGACGGGCAAGAAGAGGACGCGGGAATACACGGTGAACAAGGACGAAGGCCCTCGCGCCGACACCTCGCCCGAGGCCCTGGCGCGACTGCGTCCGGTGTTCGCAGTGGGCGGCAGCGTCACGGCGGGCAACTCGTCACAGACCTCCGACGGCGCGGCTTTCGTGATCGTCATGTCGGAGAAAATGGTGAACGACCTCGGCCTGAAGCCCATCGCCCGGATGATGGCCTATGCTACGGCTGGCGTCGATCCGCGCATCATGGGCATCGGCCCGGTGGTGGCAGTACCCAAGGCATTAAAGCAAGCGGGACTGCAACTGTCCGACATCGAACAAATTGAGCTGAACGAAGCCTTCGCCGCGCAGTCGCTGGCCGTAATGCGAACGCTAGACATGAATCCCGAGATCGTCAACCCCAACGGCGGGGCCATTGCTTTAGGCCACGCCCTCGGCTCGACGGGCGCCCGCCTATCCGTACAGCTATTCAACGAAATGCGCCGCCGCGAACAGAAATACGGCATGGTCACCGCCTGCGTTGGCGGCGGACAAGGCGTGGCGGGAATCTATGAGTTATTGTAAAAAAGGCACAAAGTGATTTAGTGCGAGAGGTTCTGTTGTAAGGTATTCCAACTGCCAGAACTAAGTACGCAGTACCAAGAACGAATTTTTTACCATAGCTGATGAACCGATGGCTTAATGTATTTGGCGTACACTTCATCCACGGCATGTTTTTGTTCGTTGGTAAGCGGGGGTAACTCAGCGGCTTTCAGGTTCGACTGCACCTGCGCGGGCCGTGAGGCCCCGGGGATGACAGTGCTTACTTCGTCGAACATCAATACCCAGCGCAGGGCCATGGGAGCCAAATTTTCCTGATTGGGAAAGGCGGCTTTCAGCTCTTCCACCGCCGCCAGACCCGTTTCGTAGTCCACGCCGGAGAAGGTTTCGCCCTTATCGAATTTTTCGCCCTGACGGTTAAAGTTGCGGTGATCGCCTTCGTCGAAAGTAGACTTTTCCGAAAATTTACCAGTAAGCAAGCCGCTCGCCAGCGGTACGCGGACGATTACCCCCACGTCTTTTTCCTTAGTCTGTTCAAAAAACAATTCCGATGGCCGCTGCCGGAACATATTGAAGATGATCTGCACCGTGGTTACGTTGTCGAACTCGATGCCTTTCAACGCCTCCTCCACCTTCTCGACGCTGATACCCAGGTTTTGTACTTTTCCCTCCCCTTTCAACCGGTCGAACAGTTCGAAAATTTCGGGACGATAATACACTTCCGTGGGCGGGCAGTGCAGTTGCACGAGATCCAGCGTTTCCAAGCCCATGTTGATCAGGCTGCTTTCCACAAATTTTCGTAGCGCAGCGGTCTGGTACGCCTCATTAGTGTGCGGGTTGAGTTGTCGCCCACACTTAGTAGCGACGTAGATTCGCTCCGAGCGGCTCTTTATAAATTCCCCTACAGCTTTCTCGCTTTCGCCATCGCCGTACACATCGGCGGTATCGATAAAATTGACGCCGCCATCGACGGCGGCGTGCAGGATACTTTCGGCTAGTTTGTGGTCGAAGTCGGCACCCCATTTGCCACCGACCTGCCAGGTACCGAGGCTGATTTCTGATACTTCAAAATTGGTTTTTCCTAGTTTACGATAGTTCATTGTTAAACGAAAAAGGGAATGTTTGTGAAGATTTGAATTTTAGACGGGCGCTTCCGTGGTTCGGGACGAATCGTTTGCGTATTTTTTGAGAAGTTCTTTTTTCTTAAAAATTGAATGAGGCGATAATTTAAGTAAATTCGGTACAGGAACATCGATCAAAGAGCGACTTTTTTAATCTTCATACGCTGCATAAATTACATCGATTATGTACGAAACCAGGCAATTCAAAAGATCATCAGGCTACGAATACGCAAGTAAAATAGGGATAATTTGCCTCATTTCAGCTCTTCCTTGATTTGAAACGCCTGAATTAGCGGCTCTTTTTCGGGGCTCAGAGTGAAGAATATTTGGTAGTGTAACAGAATGTATGCCGTAATCATGCGGCATTTTTATGCCAGATGTAAGCCTTC
>JBBSUC010000011.1:0-115173 GCA_038235275.1 Cytophagales bacterium
CTACGGAGCGAACTTGGCATAGACGTCGAAAAGAAAGTGATCCTGTACGCGGGCAATATGGGGGAGAAGCAGGGTTTGGAGATGGTCGTGGAAGTAGCCGGGCAACTGGCCCACCGCCGTGACTTGCTTTTCGTGCTCGTCGGCGCGGGGGGCGGAAAGGAGCGGCTGGAAGCCATGGCGCGCGATCGGCAACTTGAAAATGTGTTGTTTTTCCCGTTGCAGCCCTACGAAAAACTACCCGCCCTGTTGGCCATCGCCGACCTGCATCTGGTTTTGCAGAAGAAGGCGGCTTCGGATTTAGTGATGCCTAGCAAACTGACGGGTATTCTGGCCGCCGGCGGCTGCGCGATCGTGACCGCGCTACCCGGTACGTCGCTGTACGAGCTAGTAAGCAGTCACTGCCTGGGATTGGTGGTCGCTCCCGAATCGACTACTGCGCTGAAAGCCGGAATCGAGCAAGCACTGGCGGATGATTTGTCGGCTTACCAGATGAACGCCCGAGCCTACGCCGAGAATCATTTGAGTCAGGCAAGTATTTTGATTAAAATGGAAACAGACCTTTTAAAATTGACTCTAAAGGCGCGAAATAATCCCTTAATTGCCCACGTATTGGAGAAATAGAGGGATTCCTTGTATTTTATGTCACTGAAAAAAATATTTTAAAATAAATTTGGGTATTCCAACCTTTCCTCAGTACATTTGAATGTCGTAACCCCAATGTAGCTTTACAACGGGAGCTTACTTGCCTAACGTTTACCCCGGATGCTTTCTTTCCCTGGCCGGGGGCGCCTACCACCAGCTGCTTTACACACTAAACTTTTCCGTACGCTATCGAGAGGATAGTTGGGTCTTTTCCCGGTCGCTCTTTCGATAATCAGTTACACACACGTTCACTCTGCCTCAGAAACTAGTTTTGGGGTTGCTGAAATTCTTGTGCCTGAATTTGGAGTTTTTGTTAGTTACACTGTTCATAAGTGTTTTACCAGAATACTCCTATTTTTAAATTTGAAATACTAAATATTCAATAAAACGCTGATAGTTATTTAATATTATTAACTGTTTGACTATGAATAGATATTTTTCATTAAATTACATAAGATGCAGATACATTTGTTTCAATAGTCACGTGTTATAAAATTAAGAAAACAGTTAAAAAAAATTGCAATATTAGATTTAAATGCAGTTGTTTGCCTAAAGTTATCCCTAAATGATCTTTTACAGTAGTGAAAACTAAGTTCTGAAAAGTGTCACCTCATAAGTTTAAAACGTTATGAAGCAGTACTATCAAAGTCGACTGGCTTCCTATAGCCTATGGATCGACATCATTTTCCTGAATCTCGGGTATGGGTTGTCCACCTACCTGCACCTGGGCTACCCCCCCGCCGACGACATTTACCTTATTTTACAGTTGGCGCTAAACCTCTCCTGGCTCGGCCTCACCCACTTTTTGCAAACGTATTCGTTATCGCGCCTGGATCTTTCGGTTCAGGGGCTATTGGGCCGATTCATAAAAGCAATCGTATTGCTGGTCTTGGTGAGTGCGGCTGTACTTTACTACTCCAAATACGGGGAGCGCGTATCGCGCCTGGTTTTGTTCTGGACCGTGGCGAGTCTGCTGGTGTGGGGAAGCCTGGCGCGGCTGCTGATGGTGCAGTGGCTCAGGAGTTATCGGCAGGCGGGACATAACCGCAGCGGCTATATGATGGTGGGGAACTGCGAAATGAGTCAAGAACTGCGGACTCGATACGACGCCCGGAAGGACCTGGGCATGGAGTATCGGGGAACTTTCGAGTTTTCGGAAAACTCCCTCGAAGAAGAATTTGCGCAGTTGGAAGATCGGCTGGAGGCTACCAAAACCGACTTTCTGTATTGCTGCATGAAGTCCCTTACCCCCGGGCAGATCCAAGGGATCATTGGCCTGGGTGAGCGGCATCGAGTGCAGGTGCGGCTGGTACCCGACTTCCACGGCTTTGCGCTTAATCAGGCCAAAATGGAATACCACGACGTGGTTCCTGTGATCGAGGTGTCCACCAAGCCCCACGTCGACGCGCAGGACGAAATCGCCAAACGATCGTTCGATCTGGCCTTTTCCGCGACCGTGATGGTGCTGGGTGCCCCGATATTCGGCGTGATTGCCTTGCTGTTAAAAGTGCTCTCGCCCGGACCCGTATTTTTCAAGCAACTGCGGACGGGCCGCTGGGGGCAGACTTTCTACATCTATAAATTCAGGACGATGCGTATCGATGCCCACAAGATGGGCCTCCAGCATTCGCAGGGCGATGGCGACCCCCGAGTGACGCCCATCGGGCGGCTGCTGCGCAAGACCCGGCTCGACGAGTTGCCGCAGTTCATCAATGTCATCAGGGGCGAAATGTCGGTGGTCGGGCCGCGGCCTTTGTTCCGTTACGACGTGGATATGCTGATGAAGGCCGAGCCCATTCAGTTCAAGAAACTGTTGACGGTGAAGCCCGGTGTCACCTCGATCGGACAACTCATGGTCGGCTACGCGGATTCGTTGAGCCTGAACCTCGACCGGATGCGTTACGACCTCGGTTATTTGCGCAAATACAGCATCCGTTACGACCTGCAACTGATCCTGCAAACCATGCAAGTCATGGTCGAAGGACGCGGCAAATAGTGTTTTTATCCGTATTTCAAAAAGTTTTCCCAATAGTCAAATCCAAATCTTTTTTCACCAGTAGTTTAACCTTTAATTTATGAAAAATCGCAATGTGTTTCTCTTTCTGTGCGGATTGGCGCTCACGCTGACCATGTACAACTGCCAGCGGGTGGACGAACCCCTCCCGATCGGTCCCAATGCCGACTTACTGAAGGACTTCAACGCCATCAGAATGGCTCCTATCAATCTAGTCGCGCCGGAGGCCGTCGTATCGACGCCCTCCGCCCTGCTACCTGCCCCGGTTATGTTAGATTTCCAAAGCCAATTGGCTGGTAGCAATGGCCAGCTTCCTGCTGAATTCCGCAAGGCCACCGACGCGCTGACCAGCACCTTTTCCGCCGATCAAATCAATTTGTTGGCGGCGACCAACACGGCCACGGTGAACAACCTGTTTGCGAACGGCGCATTGCCCGAAAACATGAAAACGATCGTCGAGCGGGCTGAAAGTAGCGCGGCTTTGTCCACATATCTCGCCAAAGCGGTTCTTTCCACTGTTCAAGAGGTAAAGCCCGCCGCAGACGTACAAGCCAAACCCGACGAGACTTTCGACAAAAATGCCCGCACAGCGGCTAAGTCCTGCAAAGCGCAGGCTCAGGAGGCCTACCAACAAGCGGTGGAAAACCTCCGTGAGCAGCGTCGTCAGCAGTTCGAGGCCGCGCAAGCCCAGAAACAGGCGGATATAACTGCCGCTAATGCCGCTTTCGCTGCCTGCAAAGCGAACACTTCCTCTGGTGCTTCCCGGGCCGATGCCCAGGCCCGCGCCAACCAGGAGATTGCCACGATCAACGCGTCCAACTATCCCCGGTCGATCAAGAACCTGCTCATCGCCTTGGTGAACATCCAATTGATTCAGGAGATGAACGCCATTAATCAGATGGACGCCAGCGATAACAAATCCTGCGAGCAGGCGCGCGTTGCCGCCATTTTTGCCGCCAACTCGGCGCTCACGGCCAACCGGGCCAATATCCAGGATAACTACGAAGCTCAGGTAGAAGCCGCCAAGGACGCACGCGCCGCTTTCATTGCCAACTGCGAGTACCAGCAGGGCCAGGGCCTTTGACGGATTGGATTTGAAGGAGCGTATTTTTGAAACACATGCCGTTCTTTTTGGCCCGTCAGCCAAAAAAGCACGGGCTACGCAGACTTTTTGTAAAAGTATGCCCGGCACTAGGATCTACCTGGTGCTGGGCTTCTGCTGTTTTCTGGCGTCTCCCGCCCGAAGCCAGGTAAACCTGTCGGGGAAACCGGGCTTGCTCTACGTTCCCTCCGCCGAATCAACGCCGACCGGGCAGTTGACCTTTGGGGCAGTTTACAATCCCAAAGCTTATGCCCTAAGTCGGGCGGGTCGGAACGCCGAGGCCATCCTATTCGCCAACCTGACGATTCTGCCGCGCCTCGACATTAACGTCAATGTTCTAAAAGCCATTGGCAACGCGGAAAATCCGGTGATCAAAGATCTGGGTGACCGTCAATTGGACATCAAGTATTTGTTGCTCAAGGAAAAGACCGGACGGCCTTCGTTAGCCATCATTATGTCGTCGCCCTTCACGGTGGACGCCGCTATGCTCACACAGGTGCTGGTGGCGACCAAGACATTCGAGTTGGACGCTGATTGGCGGGTACTGGCCACTGCGGGGCTGGGCAGCCCTTATTTCGTATACCGCAACGCTACCGTACGAAACAATTCCAGTGTTTTTAGTAGCTTCAGGTGGCAGAAAAAGAGTGAGTATTTTCATAACAATCACTATTTAGTGGGCTTGTTTGGGGGAATAAAGCTTGATTTTCGGTCAAAGGCGGGGGTGATGGTAGAATATGATTCGCGCCACGTCAATGCGGGGGCCTACACTCGGCTTTTCCAACGCTGGAGCGTTCAGGCCGGCTTGATCGATTTGAAACAAGTCACTTTTGGCACCGCTTATTCCTTCGGCTTATTGAAACCCAACCGCCGTCTCCAGCAGCTTTATGATGAAAATCGCTAGTGCGTTATGTCTGTTGGGTTGTCTGTTTGCTGACTTGTCGGCACGCGGGCAGCGGTCGCAGTACGGGGGCATGGAGAATATCCACCGCGACTCTTCGGCCGTTTTTTACGAACAGCGGCTGTACCGCAACCCGCTGGAAGGCTTGGTGCGAATGCGCCCGGTGGGTGAGAGCAAGGATAGTTGCGTGCTGGTGCCGATGGTTCAGGGCGTACCCGTCGGCCGTTATACCCTCGGTGACGACCTAACGGCCCGTTCGTTGTCGGTCGACGAGCGCAAAGCCTACTACGGCCACAACCGCTTCAACCCATTCAAATATTTATTGGATTTCCGGCTGCAACCCGAAATTGTGGCCAGCTTTGGTAATCCCACCCAAACCGTGCAGGGCCGGATCGGTCTGATGCTACAGACTCAGGTCTATCTCTGGCGCGGCATGGCCCTGAATTTCGGGGTACTTTTTCCGGTCATGAACAATCTTGACGGTCGTCCCAACGGCATTCGTCCGGCCCCATTGTATCTGAATCAATTCCTGGCCCTGGGCGAAAGCCATTTCTTTTCCGTTTCCGCCGGTACTTTCCAGAGCGACCGCTACGGGGCCAACGTCCAATACCAGTGGATGAAGCCGAACAGCCGCTGGACCTACGGCCTGGAGGCCGGCCTGACGGGGTTTTACTATTACCCGAAAGGGGGCATCTACTACACGTCTCTGAATGAAGTCCTGCTGTTGGGCAATGCCGCTTACCGCTTCAACGACCTTGATTTCACCGTGAAACTCACCGGTGGACAATATCTGGATAAAGATTGGGGGGCACGTCTGGATTTGGTCCGGCAGTTCCCCAACGTGGAGGTCGCCCTGTTTGCCATTCAAACCCAAAACGGGGGGACGATTGGCTTCAACTTCGCTGTCCCTATTCCGCCGGGCAAAGTACTCCGCGCCGGACCGGTGCGATTGCGGACGTCGGAGGAGTTTCGCTGGGAGTATTCCTACGCCCGAGGGTACGGAATCGGGAACCGCTACCGATTGGGCTACCAACTGGACGAGCGGCTGCGGCAGTACAACAGCTCGTACCTGCAAAACCAGTGGCGTCGACTACAGCAGGCCCGATAACTTCTATCCACCGTCAAAACACAATTTTTTTGTTATTGATGAGTGAATTGATTTATAAACCTGCTTTCTAGCCCTGAAAGGAGCAACTTCATAGCTTGATTCACTTATCAACAAAAGTAAGTTTGCCGGGCTTCGCGTTGGAAGATTTGGTACAACGGCCCTTAAGTTACTCCTGTTTCGACGTTTTATTATTCGACACCGCGTTGGAGCGAATATCGGAGGAAATTATTTTAGAATCAGAACTGGAAACCTTATCCAATTCGGCCGTAGAAAGCGGGACGGGGACATCCTCGCGCACGAAGGCGAAGAGTGTCGCGAGAAATAAGCCGGCAACGATTCCGATGATGAAACAAACGTAAACAGAGACCCAGGCGACAATAAAATGCAGGAGGTAACCCAGCAAAACCCAGCAAAGCATGGTAAGGAGGAAGACGAGCAAAAAAGGTAGCCCTTTTTTCATTGTAGTGTGTGGTGAAAGCGATGAGGAATGTAAAGTATTAAAGAAAGCAAAACAGAATGCTCTGAATACTACTCTTTTGCAAAAGTAAACAAAAAGACCAGAATTGTGTACCTCGACTACTTGTCGATAAGCACTTCACTTATGAAAGTCGACTACCGGGCCGATCTGAGAAATGCCGAACCAAGCCGATCGCCGAAGGATACCCTACCTCTACCAAAAACAGCCCCTGCGCCGGGGCCTGCGGTCCGGCGGCCTGGCGATTTTTGGCTAAGATTATTTTTTCAAAATCAGATACCGGTCTTTTTTTCGTCCCTACTTCCAAAAACGTCCCAACCAGCCCCCGCACCATGCCGCGCAGGAAGCGGTTGGATTGCACGGTGAAGGTCAGAGCATCGTCTTTCTGTTGCCATTCGGCCCGGGTTATGTCGCACAAAAACGTTTTGACGTCGGTATGTACTTTGCTGAAACTCTCGAAATCTTTGTGAATCAATAGGAAAGAAGCGGCGGCGTTCATGGCATCGAGATCCACATCGGGGCGAAAAATATGGGCCTCGTTGGTCAAAAAGGGGCTTTTCTGCCGGATAATGCGGTACTCGTAGCGGCGGTGTGTAGCGGCAAAGCGGGCGTGAACGTCGTCGGCGACGGGAAAAATGGTCCTGACCGACAGGTCGGAAGGCAGCAAGCTGTTCAGTCGGTAAACTAGCTTGTCAGGATCAGGAATTATTTTTTCCAAATCAAAATGCGCGAACTGCTGGCTGGCGTGGACGCCCGCGTCGGTACGGCTGCTGCCGATGACTCCGGGCGTCTGCCGGAGGATCGTTGCGAGAGCTTCTTCCAGCGTCTGTTGCACCGAACGGCCTTGGCTCTGCCGCTGCCAGCCAATGAAATTCGTACCTTTGTAGGCAAATTCAATGAAGTACCTCATGCCGCAAAGGTAGGGCGTACTTCGTTCTTAGTACTTAGTTCAGCGTTAATGTTACCCTGAACTTAGTATTTTGCGCCAAGTATTGAAAACGAAGAACCCAGTACGAAGAACGATAATATGACCGAAGAAAAAAAAGACGAAAAGACGCTGAATTTTATTGAAGAAATAGTCGAGAAAGATCTGAGCGAGGGCAAAAACGACGGCCGCGTCCTGACGCGCTTTCCACCCGAACCCAACGGCTACCTGCACATCGGCCACGCCAAATCTATCTGTCTGAATTTTGGCCTGGCTAAAAAGTACGGTGGCGGCACCAACCTGCGCTTCGACGATACCAACCCCACGACCGAGGATGTCGAATACGTCGATTCCATCAAGAATGATGTGCGCTGGCTGGGCTTCGACTGGGTGGAGGAACGCTACGCATCCGACTATTTCGACCAATTGTATGCGTTTGCTGTCGAGTCGATAAAAAAAGGACTGGCTTACGTGGACGACTCCACGGCGGAGGAAATCGCCGCGCTAAAAGGTACGCCCACCGAACCCGGCAAGCCCGGCCCTTACCGCGAACGCTCGGTGGCCGAAAACCTCGACCTGTTCGAGCGGATGCGTAAAGGTGAATTTGCCGAAGGCAGCCGCGTGCTGCGGGCCAAAATCGACCTGGCCTCGCCCAATATGCACCTGCGCGACCCGTTCATGTACCGCATCAAGCTTGCCACCCACCACCGCACGGGCGAAAAGTGGAGCATCTACCCGATGTACGACTTCGCCCACGGGCAATCGGATGCCATCGAGAAAATCACGCATTCGCTCTGCACGCTGGAATTCGTGCCGCACCGCGCGCTCTACGATTGGTTCATTGAGAAGCTGGATATTTTCCCTTCCAAGCAGTACGAATTTGCCCGCCTTAATTTGACCTATACGGTCATGAGCAAGCGCAAGCTGCTGCAGTTGGTGCAGGAAGGTCACGTGAACGGCTGGGACGACCCCCGGATGCCGACGATTTCGGGATTGCGTCGGCGCGGCTACACGCCCGCGTCGATCCGCAACTTCTGCGAGCGCATCGGCGTGGCGCGGCGCGACAATCTCATCGACATGAGTTTGCTGGAATTCTGCGTCCGGGAAGACCTCAACGCCAGTTCCCCGCGCCGCATGGCGGTGCTGGACCCGTTGCTGGTGGTCATTACCAATTTCCCCGAAGGCAAGACGGAAATGTGCCTGAGCGAGAACAATCCCGAGCAACCCGAAACGGGCGAACGCGAGATTCCTTTCTCGCGCGAGATCTACATCGAGCGGGACGACTTCATGGAAAATCCGCCCAAGAAATACTTCCGTCTGGCCCCCGGCCAAATGGTGCGGCTGAAAAGCGCGTACATTATTCGCTGCGATGAAGTAGTGAAAGACGCCGACGGCAACATTGAGGAAGTGCGCTGCACCTACATCGAAAACAGCAAGAGTGGCCAGGACGAATCGGGCCTGAAAGTGAAGGGAACCCTGCACTGGGTGTCGGTGGCGCACAGCATTCCGGTGGAAATCAGGCAGTACGACCGCCTTTTCCGCGTGGAAGATCCGGCTTCGGAGGAGGGTGATTTCAAGGAATACCTCAACCCCGACTCGCTCTCCGTTATCACGGCCCACGCCGAACCCGCCTTCAAAACTGCCATGCCCGGCGAAGCCTTTCAACTGCTGCGCAAAGGTTATTTTTCGGTAGACCTGGACAGCGTGGGCGAGAGCGTGGTGCTGAACCAGACCGTCGGGTTACGGGACAACTGGGCGAAGGGGAACTGATTGGTAATGAATCTTTTCCGGCAGTCTGTTCGTTTCATTCAATAAAAAACACCGAAAGCTATGTACACTGCTGTCAAGGGTAAATACGAAAACGGGATTCTGACGTTGTTGGAACCTGTACCTGACATCTCCGAATCGGAGGTGATTGTCACTTTCTTAAATGTAGAAGAGACTGAAAAACCATTACAGAGGCGTGAACCAGGCGGACTTCTGCGCCTGGAACATTTGAAAGGAAAAAAAATAGTAATTCCCGACGATTTCGATGAGCCCCTCGATGACTTGAAGGATTACATGTAAATGAAATACCTTCTCGATACGCAAACCTTATTATGGTTTCAGGCAAAGGATTCTCGGTTGAATCAATCCATAATTGATTTGATCGTTACTCCTGAGAACCAAATCTACGTGAGCGATACAAGCTTGTATGAAATTGCTATTAAATTAAAAATCAATAAGCTACCAGAACTTCATGCGTCTGTCCAAGCTACAATTCTAGTAGGAAATAGAGACAAAATAGAGTTTCTACCAATTAGTCACGCTCATTTGGTTAATTATGATGCAGTTCCACTTATTGCTGACCACAGAGACCCGTTCGATCGACTGATTATAGCGGTGGCTCTTACCCACAGTTTCCCGATCATTACTGCCGACGCCAAATTTACATATTATGAATCGATGGTTACCGTGATAAACGCGAGAAAACCCTTGTAGGAAGCGCAAAGGCAGTATCGGAAAGGCCATAAAAAAGACGAGGTTCTGGCTCGTCTTTTTTATGGCCTTTCCGATACTATAAATTTTTGATAGAACGTTTTGAAACCAGTCACTTCCTAAACCAACCGTTCCCATGAAAAAGCTTTCCCTGCTCGTAATCGCCTGCTGTTTGGCTTGCGCAGCCCACGCCACCCACCTGCTGGGTGGCGAGATTTTGGCCAAGAATACAACTGGCCTGACCTACGAAATAAGCGGTGTTCTGTATCTCGACCTGGTAAACGGGCAGTCGGCGGCCAACGCCCAAACGGATATTGTCCTCTGCCTCGGCGACGGCATCCAGCTCTTGGTTAAGCGGGTGAGTTCGGAGAAACTCGAAGGCAGTCCCAACGTCAGCCGTAATGTGTATCGCGTCGTTCATACTTACGCCGCCGCCGGAAAATACATTCTCACGGCGAAGCTGGATAACTTAGCCAATGGAATTTTGAACCTACAGGCTCCCTCGCAGGAACTGCCTATGGTGCTTCAAACGACCCTGAACACGGCTATGGCCAATACCACCGCTCAGGCACCTAACCCCAAGTTTGTGAGCGGATTGCGTCAGGTATTTACGCTGGCTTTGCCGAATACCGATCCCGACGGCGACAGTCTTTCCTACCGCCTTGCCAAGATACTTTCCCAACCGCAGGACTGCCAGCCGACCATTCCTGGCAATAATGTTTTTCCGAATGAGGTCGCGCGCGAGGGTACTTTCAAAATCGACCGTACCAAGGCGACGCTGGTCTGGAATGCCCCCACCTATGTCGGCCTTTACACCTACGCTTACGTGACCGAGGAATGGCGGAAAGGCGTGAAAGTAGCGGAAACCTGGCGTACTTACGTCCTGACCATTACCGACCAAAATAGCGCTACCAATCCCGTTCCGCCTTTCGAACCAGCGTCGGTAGAATTTGGCGGAGTCATTACCGGTCTGGCGCCACAGGAGTTTTTGTCTTCCAATATTTCGATGAAGATTTTTCCCGTTCCCAGCGCGGAAACCATCACGGTAGAAGTCAGTACCCGCCAGCCTTCTGCTACGCTTATCGAAATGGTGGATTTACAGGGCCGCGTCTTGCAAAAGGCCGATTTCAAAGACCTGGCTTCCAAACGCTCGCAGGAATTCAGGACGAGCGACCTCGCGAAGGGCGTTTACCTGATTCGGGTGCGGAGCGATGATGCGACGCTAACGCGGAAATTTGTGCGGTGAAGGGTCGTGTCCAACTTTATTTTGGAAAATGTGCCAGTACAGGTCCCGGCGCGATCTTACCGTCGGCTTCATCTTTGTAGATAAGCCTGCCATTGACCTGTACGAATTTGAGGGGTATTTTAGGATTGTTGATATCGCGGCCTCTGTTGTCGGACGATTTCATGCGTGATTCATTCCACTTATTCTCCCATTTGGTAAAATAAGTGTTCAGCCCCTCGGCTTCCAACTCGTATATTTCGATAATTTCAATTCCGGCATAGACGCAGAACAGCCACTTCACTTGTCGGTATTTTGCAATGATGACCGGGTTGATATGGTGATGGGTTGAAAAAGATGAGGTCAGGTTCCTATTGACAGTCTTCAGTTCGTATTCCTGCCCGGTATCATCCACGGCATCGTTCCCCTCTCTGCCTGGCAAGTTTTTAAGTCCCGTTATGATTAAAGTTTGAAGTAGTTTCCCACCATTATCCTGAAAAATGTCGTTTATTCCGTGTTCATCCGCCAGTACCTGATATTGGCGAATATGGGGGATCAAGCTATTGAGTCTGTCCAGAGGCTTAGTAGGAACCGGTTCGTCTTCGGCTAAAAGTTGCTTCGCCTCAACCCCCAAGGCAACCGCCAGCTTCCCCAATAAGTCCAGGCTGGGGCTATTCCGCAAGTTTTCTATATTGCCAACATGAGTTCTATCGATCCCTGCGTCGTACGCTAACTGATCCTGGGAAATACCTTTCAGCGCTCTGATTCTCTTCAGGTTCCGAGCCAAGTTTTGGTGGATGGGGTTATTCAAATCCTCTTTCATGAATTTTGCAGAAAATTTTCTGCAAAATTCATCTTACTGCAAAATTTTTACCACCGAATATTTTCGGAGTTTACCTTTATATTTGTGAAAATATCAACATTTGGACTTTCATTCTTCCTTTTATGCCCAGCAACAATTCAGGACATCATGTTTTAGACAAACCCGCTTACATAACGGCGAAGGGCAAAGCTTTTATTGGGGATTCACTGGACTTAGTTGCTGCTATGGCGGATGAAAGTGTCGATCTCGTTATGACGAGCCCACCTTTCGCATTGCTCAGAAAAAAAGAGTATGGCAATAAAGACCAGTCAGAGTATGTAGCTTGGTTGGGTGAATTTGGGAAAGCCCTGTACCCTAAATTGAAAGAAAACGGAAGCCTGGTAATCGACATCGGCGGGGCTTATCAAAAAGGCACTCCCACTAGGAGCCTGTTCAACTATCGCGTTCCGATTTATTTCGTCGATGTGTTGGGTTACCACTTAGCCGAGGACTTTTACTGGCACAATCCTTCTAAACTACCTGGCCCCATCGAATGGGTCAATAAAAGAAAAATCAGAGTCAAGGATTCGGTCAATAATCTTTGGTGGTTTTCAAAAAGCGAGTTTCCCAAAGCCGATGTCAATCAAGTGCTTGTGCCCTACAGCAAGCGAATGGAAAAACTTTTGAAGGATCCCGACAACTACTACGATGCGAAAACCAGGCCATCCGGGCATAGTATCGGCACGGCATTCGCAACGGACAATGGAGGGGCTATTCCTTCTAATTTACTCCAATACCCCAATTCCGAGTCCAACTCTCACTATATAGCAACTTGCAAACAGCTAGGTGTCAAAAGCCACCCGGCCAGGTTTCCTGTCAAGTTACCGGAGTTTTTCATCAAATATCTTACTAACCCCGGCGATTTAGTGCTGGATATTTTCAGTGGCTCCAACACCACGGGTGAAGCCGCTGAATTACTAGACAGAAACTGGCTTTCGTTTGACCTGGAACCCCAATACGTAGCCGCTTCCGCATTTAGGTTTATGCCAAAAGGAACGGCTGAGAGCACAGTTCAGGTATTATACAATAAAATTCTCAGCGGTAGCACGGCAGATTTGACAGAAATTTGTTCGAAGCAAACTACCCTCCAATTTTAGGTTTGAATCCCTATCGCTACCTGAAAAATCGTAGCGAATGCTCCATTTTATTGCACTTCCAGTTTCTGTCCTTCTTTCACCAGAACCTCCCGCAGTTTCTCGTAGGGCAACTTCTGCGGCGTCACGTTATTTTCCATCGCCAGCACCGCCGCCGTGGCCGCTGATTGCCCTAGAATCATGAACACGGGTTCCATACGGATGGAGCCAAAGGCAATGTGCGAGCTGGACATGGCCACGGGTACCAGCAAGTTTTTGCATTCAGATTCTTTGGGCAAAATGGAGCCGTAAGAAATGGCGTAGGGCCGTTTGGGTTTCACGCCGATGTCACCCTCGTTTTGCACAAAACCGTCTTCTTTCACGTAGCGCTGAGCGTTGTGCGCGTCCAACGAGTAAGAACCCATGCCCACCGAGTTGGTCACGGGCTTGGTTCCCAGCGTGTGCAGCTCAGTCATCACTTCCTGACCGATCATGCGCCGGGCTTCGCGGACATAAATCTGGTGCGGCCAGTGGTCGTTGTCGGTGAATTCGTCTTTAGCCAAGCCCCACTCTTTCATTTCCTTCTGAACGTCGGCGGGCATACGCGGGTCGTTTTGCATAAAGTACAGCAAGCCCTGCTGGTACTTGCGGTGGTCTTCGATGATTTCCTTGCGGCGTTCGTAGTTGGCCTCGGGGTAGTCGTAGTTTTTGCCAATGTAGTCGCTGCTGAACGGGCCGTGGTTGTTGGTGTCGGTTTTGCGGTTGGGGATGCGGTCGAACTTCTCGAAGGTTTCGCGCCAGCCCGAGTCGTACACGCGCCCCAGCAGTTCGTAGCGAGCGGGGTCGTAGCCTTCGGGCCTGGGGAAAGGCAGGCGGTTTTCGGGCTGGTCGGTCATACACAGCCGGAAGCAATAGGCCTGGATTTTGTTGTCGCCGCTGCCGTACTCGCCCGGCGGCTGATTGGAAACTTCGGGCAAAAGGCCACTTTTGGGATCGCCCGCCACTTTGTAGGGACTGATATCGGATTTGAAATAATGGCCGTGCTGGAAAACCTCCGTCTGCACGCCGTCCCATTGCTCGCCGTACACGCTGTTGGCCTCGCGGCCTACGTGGTAGCTGACGCCCGCTGCGGCCATCAGATCTCCCTCATAGGTGGCGTCGATGAACATCTTGCCCTCGTAGGTGTTGCCGCTCAGGGTTTTGAAATACTTGATTTCTTCGTTTTCCATGCCTACGCCAAAGGCCGAGCGGTCGAGCCACTCGTCGCGGTAGATCGTAAGGTCATTTTCTTTGACAAAATCCTCGAAGACTTGCTCGGCGGCGTGGGGTTCGAAAATCCACATGGTGCGGTTTTCGCCGTCCATCGCGGACGTCCCCTGCCCTTTGTTGCCGAACTCGTCGCGTTGCTGCCACTTCCAGCTACTGTCTTGTTGGTAGTGCTGGTAAAGGCGGTGGTAAAACTCCCGCGCCAGTCCGCCGATGACCGATTTGTCGCCCGTATCGGTGAAGCCCAAGCCACCCGCTGACAAGCCGCCCAAGTGCTTGTCGGGCGAGACGATGATAACCGACTTGCCCATTTTCTTGACTTGCACGGCGGCGGTGACGGCGGCAGCCGTCCCGCCGTAGATGATAACATCCGCAGAGCGGGTATCACCCGTTTTCCCATTATTCGGATTAGACGAACAAGCAGTCAGAAATGAAAGCAGTAAAAAACTGAGCGCGATTTTTTTAAAAAAAGGCATGGTGATGAGGAGGGTTTATTTTGTTTATGTAGAGACAATGCATGTATTGTCTCTACTCGTGCATTGTTTCACTATTGAATCAGGTGATGGTACCATTCAGCTATACACGTCGTCTTTCAACGTGCCCATCGTCTTCTTGAATAATCCATCCACGTATTTCTTCGCTTTTTTTACCTTCGCCTGGGCCTTTTTGGGGTTTTGGATCATGTCCAGCACGGCGGGCGTTATTCTGGCCACATCGGTGGGCGTGTCCAGGTCGAAGAGCCAGTCGCCGAGTCCAATGTCGCGCCACATGAAGCCCTTGCTGGTCTGCTCGGCAAAACGGCACACGATGGCTGGAATCCCGTTGGCGATGCACATGATGGGTGAGTGCATTTCGATCCCGAAAAGTCCGGCTGAACGCACGTAGGTGCTGATTGCCTCATCGGTGAGCCAGTAGGTGCTGCGCCACACTACTTTTTCCTTCACGTCGTCGGGCAGCGGATCGTAGAGCATTTCTTTGCCGATCCTGACCTGCGTTTCGTTTTCCGGCACGAGGAGAACCTTCTTCGACGTTTGGCGCACCACCGCGATGATGGCCTCCCGGATGGGTCGGTTGTCCTGCTCTTTCATTTTGTCATTGTAAGCCTCTTTGGCCTTGTCGATCGGTCGGTTCCGGCCTTTGAGTTCCCACCAGGGCGTAAATCGGTACTGGGGAATGACGCACACAAACTCGCCGTCTTTGAGATCGTTGTCTTTGAGAAATTTGATGGCCGGGGCATCGTTCCGCAGGTCTACGGCAAAGGCACCGTCAGGGGAGAATCCGCTTATTTTATTGGCAAGTCCGTGGGCTTTGGCAAATTCATAGGAAACCGTATCCCGGAAATAACAAAATTGGGCCTGATTCATCAGCTCGATGTCCAACGGATCGAATTGGTCGGCCTTTTCCCGGAACGTATAGTTACCGGGAAAAGTAATGCCGTAAATGCCGTATGGTTTACCCGTCTGTTTTCGCCACAGGTCCAGGTCTTTGCGAGCCACGAGGGAGGGGCCGGAGCCGTGCAGCAGGAAGTCCCCTTCTTTCATCGCCTTCTCCCGGTCTTGCTGCGTTTCCAGGATTTTCACTTTCGGAAATCTTCTGTTGAGCATTTCCTTCACGCCGTCGCCCACATCGGTGGGCCACAGGCGCACTTCGGCTTGTGGGATGTATTTTTCCAAAAGGGTCAGTACGCCCGGCGTGTGGCCTATGTCGCCAATGTTGACCGTTTGCCAGGAAGAACGGAGGATGATTACCTTAGTGGCCGATGCCTGAGCGCTTTCCAAGGCTGCCATCAACAGGCCCATGAGCAAAGGGGTGTCTTTTAAAAACTTTCTTCGGTTCATCACTTAGGAGTTGCTGTTTTTGTTCAAGATGTCTTCCTTACCGCGCCCCGTAGGTCAGGGTGATTTTCCCCTTTCCATTTTTTCCCTTCAATCGCACGGCCATCCGGGTGTAGGGGGTACCGCCTTCGGTTATTTCCTCCGTACTCATTTCGTAGAGCAGTCCGTGGCAATCGACGCTGAGGGTGACCTGCTCGCCGCCTTTTTCCAAAACCCATTGCCCCGCTGAGGCAGGCCGAACGCTGGCCCGCGTGATTAGGGCGCTTTCAAAGTCCTCTGGTTTTTGGAATTCAAAAACATCCTCCACTTCCAGAGTCCCTTTTCCGGTTCGGCCGTACGTAAAGTGTCTTTCCAGTTTGGCGAGGACAGCCACGTCATAGGCCGACGAAAGATCGAGCACGAGTTCATCCCGCGCATCGGCGAATTCCGACCGCAGTACTTTGGCCCGGGCTTTGGGTCCGGCCTGCTGCTGCTTTCCGGCCACCAGGGGTAATGGATGACCGTAAGACGCGAGGGTTTTGTAGGTGTAGCGAAATTCGGGATCAAAAATGTTGGCCGTGTAGGGAATGCTGCCAGGATCGCCCGCCAGGATTTCTTTCCCCAGTACTACGGTGTAAGATCCCACATCGTTGTGGTTGTGGTGTTCATCGTTATTGCCGCCTTTCAGTACGGCCGCCAACCCCTGGTTCGTCCCCGGCCTGACCACCAGAATTCCCGACGACTCGAAGAAAGAGCGAAGTGGTTTTTCTAATCTAGTTTCGGTTGCTTTTGCCAGCGTACGGACAGTCGAAGCATTCGGAAAAACCATCATCACGTCCATGCGGGCGTTGCTCACCTGGCCCGTCAGTTGGCAGTTTTCGTAGGCTGTCAGGCCCAGACCCAGGCTTTTACTCAGGTAACGCATCAGGCTGGAATCGGGGGCGCTTCCGACCCTACTGTCCGAGATGGTCGGAAAAACGCCGGGCGTCACTTCCAATCGGGGGATGTAACGAGCGATGGCCTGTACTTTGGGAATGGTGAAAAGGTCGATCTGTCCGCCGGTAGCCTGCCACAGGTTCTCCCGCAGCAGGGCGTAGTGGCCGAAGCCGTAGTTGAAGTACATGACGCCCTCCGAACAATACCCATCGTCGCCAAAACCAGCCAGTGAATTCTTGGAATACTCCTCGCCAATGTAAGCGTACACCGCCCTTTCCTGCTTGTCGGGGATCACGGTAAGGGCGGCCCCAATGACGCCGGAAAGGCAAACGGAGTTCCAGTTATTGGTACCCACCAGCCAGGTATGGTACTGCGTGTTCTGGGTCTCAAATATTTTGCGCAGCGGATTGAAAACCCGCGCATACAGCGCTTCCATCGCCTCTCGTTTTACTTCCTGGCTAAGTTGGTCATCCAGCAGATATAAGGTTTGCGCGATGGTGTGGGCGTACAGCGCGGAGGTAAGGTCGATGGTATACTGCTTGCCGTTGTAGTTGATAAAGTCGAAGTCAATGCGGGGGGACACCCAGGATTTTTGCTTGATAATATCACGCAGACCCGCTTCCACCACGGGCAAGTACTTGCCCTTATTTTCCAGACATTCGGCGATGGTCACCATCGACAACCCCTTGGCCCGGTTGCGCATCATGGTGAGGCCACGGGCCGAGGAAGTGGCGCTGCCGTCCGACAGCGAGAAGTAGTCGGACTTGCTAAATTCGGGAAACGTGAAGTCCTGCATTTCCCGCAAAAAGGTATCGTAGTCTCCCGATTTCCGCAGCTTGTCCCAGGCCGATCGGTTTTTGGCTGGTTCACCAAAACCCGCCGGCTTACTGGTCAGCATACCGCTGATTTCCTGAACCCGATTTTGGTCGATGGGGCGAAGGGGAACTGCGAGGCATAACAGGGAAACAAGTCGAAACACCTTATTCATAGCACATTCTGATGACTGAAAAAGATTTTTACTTTCCTGAATCTCACTTTTCACTGGCTAGTTTCTTCCCTAAAACCGCCATCGTTTCCCGCTGTCGCTTCTCTACGAATGCTTTGCCCTTGGCGGCATATTGGCGGGCAGCTTTCGGGTCTTGCGCCATTGCCAGCACCGCCGGAACGTAGCGGGCGATGTCGGCCTCGTTGTCGAAGTCGAACAGCCAGTCGTCCAGTCCGATGTCGCTCCACATGAAGCCCTTGCTGGTTTGCTCAGCGAAGCGACCCACGATGGCTGGGATGCCATGGCCGATACACATGATCGGCGAGTGCATTTCCAGGCCAAAAATCCCCGCTGACCGCACGTAGGTACTGACGGCTTCGTCGGTGAGCCAGTAACGGTCGCGCCACACGACTTTTTCTTTCACGTCCTCGGGCAATTTGTCCAGCAGAATTTGCTTGCCCAGTTTGACCTGCGTTTCGTTCTCGGGGCAGATCAGGATTTTCATCGGCGTTTGCCGCACCACGGCAATGATGGCCTTACGTAATGGCGCGTTGTCGTGTTCGCGCATGAGTTCGTTGCGGGCGTTTTTCTTCTCGTCCAAAGCCCGGTTCTTGCTGGGGATTTCCCACCAGGGGGTCAGGCGGTTGCGGGGGATAACGCACATAAACCTACCTTCTTCCAGCCCATGCTCCTTCATGAATGCCGTAGCCGCTGCGTCGTCCTTCAAATCCACGGCGAACGCGCCATCGGGGCAGAACTCCATCACAGGATTACGAACGCCCAGTTTTTTAGCCAAATCCAGCGAAATTGAATCACGGAAAAAGACGAAGGCGGCAGCGTTCAATAGCTCGACATCGAGCGGATTGGCCTCGACGACCTGTTTGGGATCGTCGCTATAAACTCCCGGAAAAGTGATGCCGTACACGCCGTAGGGCTTGCCCGTTTCATCCTTCCAGCGCTTCACGTCACTGCGGGCCACCGAGCGGTTGCGTCCGCGCACATTGCATTGCAGGCCGCCGTCGTGCAGGTGCCAGTCCTGCAACCGATTGCCCCACAAATTTTCCCCAATCCAGACCCGGTCGGGAAGGTCATACCAGTTGCTTTGGTAGGGCGACGAGGCGAATTTTTCTTCGGGAAACGAGGGGGTTTTTTGGCTTAAAGGACCGGATGGAAGTACGGACAGACTGGCGGAAGCCAACAGCGAATTTTCAAGAAAAGTACGGCGTTTCATGCAAAAAAAGGGTGAATCAGGTAGTTTCTGAGTGTATTTTCATTCCAGGTCAGAAAGGGTAATCAGGGGAAAATTGATACGAATATGGTTATTCTCGAAAGCATCCTGAAAGTCCGGTCTACTGCTTCCGGCTCTTGCCAGAAATCTCCCGGCAGGGTATATGGATCAAAAAAAATCCGTTGCCCGACAATCAGACAACGGATGAGGTAGCTACCAGCTCAGGAGGTTTTGTTCCGGCGCACTTTACACCTTAGGCTCCCAGCCTTTGGCATACTCCCGGCTCCACAGTTTCTGAGCCTCCTTGTCTCCGATGATATGACCAGTTTTGGGATCAATGTTCAGGTCGCGGCCCACCCGCCAGGCGATATTGCCCAGCTGCATGGCCATAACGCTCTTGTAGCCGGTTTCGACGTCGCAGTTAGGACGGCGGTTGGTCCGAATGGCATCAGCGAAATCCGCTACGTGCAGGCTATCCATACCCAGACTCGGACTGGCCAGGTTACGGCCCTGCATTTCTTCCTCATCCATCACGGATTTTACTTCCTTCACCAACTTACCCTCCGTATCGTACACCTTGTAGCTGTCGCCGCCGGTATCCAGGCTGCCGTTTTCTCCATAGAAAATAATCCCGCGATCCTGACCCTCGATCTTCCGGCCGTTGGAACTCCGCGACTCCCACATCAGGGAAATCCGGCCGGGATAATCCATAATCACAATCTGCGTATCGGGAGTTTGCCAGTCGTCCTTAAATTCGTAGCGGCCACCCATCGAGCTGACGCGCGTGGGGAAATCCACATTCAATCCCCAGCGGGCCACATCTACCTCGTGGGTACCATTGTTGAGAGCTTCACCGGTACCCCAGTTCCAGAACCAGTGCCAGTTGTAGTGAATCAAGTTGTCCTGGTAGGGAGTCCGGGGGGCGGGGCCCTGCCATAGTTCATAGTCCAGCCACTCAGGTACCGTACCGGGCTTAAGTACAGTAGCCTTGCGGTTATTGGTGTACCAGGTTTTGGCCAGGTACACCCGACCGATTATCCCCTGGTGCAGCTGCTGGATACCCTGCGTCAGCACAGGTGCCGAGCGCCGCTGGGCCCCCATCTGCACTACTTTGTTGTATTTGCGGGCAGCTTCAATGGCCAGTTCGCCTTCGCGGGGATTATGACTAAGGGGTTTTTCCACGTACACGTGCTTGTCGGCCTGGCAACCCATGATGGCGAGCGGCGCGTGCCAGTGGTCGGGGGTAGCAATGTAGATGGCGTCGATGGATTTGTCTTCCATTACCTTACGACAATCCTTTTGCGAAGTGGGCGTGAGCTTCTGCCCCGCTTTCTGAATGGATTGGATCGCTTTGGGGATCGCCCGAGAATCCACATCGCAGACGGTACCTACCTCCACATTTTTTGTTTTGGCAAAAACTGCCCCCATACCATTTCCCCGGCTATTGACCCCGATGGTGGCCACCCGCAGCAGTTCGTTTGCTCCAATGATCCGGTTGTAGCTTTTGGGACTGAATCCGTAAGCCGAACTACCGATGGCCATCCCCACGGAGCCTGCCGCTATATTCTTGATAAAATCACGTCGCTTTTGCATACTGTATTTTTATAAGGTTTTGATTTTTATATTCCTGAAAGCCACTTCCGCCCCGTGCTCCTGTAACAGAATGTGGCCCTTGGGTACCGTTCCAAAGGCCGGTACCGCATCTTTGAATTTACTGTTGCCCACGGCTTTGGTATAGTCAGGGGTACCCCTGGTAAATTCCAGAATTTTAACACCATTCAGCCAGTGCTCTACTTTTTTGCCTTTGGCTACAATCCGGACGGAGTTCCATTGGCCGGGTGGGTTCATCTTTTTCAGGGAGGCATTTGGGGGCATTACATCATAAAAGGAGCCCGTGAGGTGATTCTCCTGCTTATTGTCCTCAGCGAGTTTATCGTCGAGTATTTGGTACTCGATCCCCAGGTTGCCGCCCTTTTCGTAGGTAGTATAAAAATACTTAACCCCGCTGTTGCCTTCGGCTTCAAGGTTGTAGTCGAACCTCAGGTCGAAATCGCCATACTGGTTAAGGCTGACGATATCTCCGCCCTTCTCGCCTTTCTGGGCTGTAAGGGTACCTTCCTTTACCGCCCAGCCCGAGAGGACGGCGGCACCTTTGGGGGTATTCCACCCCTGGGTGCTGGTACCGTCGAAGAGTAGTTGCCAGCCCTCCTGCTTTTCTTTCGGAGTCAGGGTATTGGCTTTCTGGGAAAAGGCATTGGAGGAAAGGCCCATGGTAGCTGCCAGGCATCCTACCATAAAAATTCTGCTTGTTGGTTTCATACGCATCAGTATCCGGGGTTTTGTTTGATTTTTTCGGGATTGGACTGGATCACCTGCAACGGGATCGGGAACAGTAGCATCGTATCATTCCAGGCCGAGGGGCTGAAACCATTCTGAACCTGTTGCTCCTGGATCATCACGGGTTTGGCGCGCTCCGTGCGCACCAGATCAAACCAGCGATGGTTTTCGAAGGCCAGCTCTACCCGGCGCTCTTTCTCGATGGCCAGCAAAAAGGCCTCATCTGAGCTGAAAGGGGCGTAGTCGGGTAGGACGGAAGCTGATCCGCCCGTGCTTTTTCTGGCTCTCTGACGAATTTTGTTGAGGTAGGTGAGCGCTACATCCGGTTGCTTTTTCTGACGTACCAGCGCCTCAGCGTACAGTAGGTAAATATCCGCCAGGCGTAATTCGATCCAGTTGTTATTGTTATCAGATCCGCTGAACGACACATCGTAGTATTTCCTTACGTATTTCTCATTGACCGTTACGTTACCCGGTACCGACACGTAGCCGTCGCTCATGGAGATGGCCTTACGGGGGTCGCCGGTTTCGTAGGCATTGGACATGGAGGGCGTGGGAGCATTGAAGCCGCCCTTGTCGCCTACCAGCACTACTTCCTTATTGGAGAAACGCGGGGCAAAATCGTTGTTCCAGGGGCTGCCCGTGCCGGTACCCCCTTTTTTATACTGTACTTCAAAGAGCGATTCAGGGCCGTTTTTCTGATTAGGATCAAAAAGGGCTTTGTAATCGGAGACCAGGGAGTACTTCGGGTTGTTGATTACTTCCATCGCCTTGGCTTCGGCCAGGGCGTAGTAGGCAGCGCCTTTTTTCAGGGGGTACCCTGCCATGGTCATATATACTTTGGCGAGCAGGCCTTTGGCTCCGCCCACGGTCACGCGGCCTTTGTCTATCGCCGCATAGCTGGCGGGCAGGTTTGCTTCCGCAAATTTCAGATCCTCCACGACGAAGTCATAGATTTCCTGGGTAGAAGTCCGGCCCAGGGTATAGGCTTCCTTGACCGAAAGCTCATGATCCACTTTGGGAACATCGCCATAGATGCGTACCAGGTAGAAATACGTCAAGGCCCGGATAAAGCGGGCTTCGGCCTTGTACTGCTCCTTGAGCTTGGTGTCGGTGAAAGGTACCCCCTCAATCTTGTCCAGCACAATATTGCTGCGCAGGATGGTATTATAAGCGTTGTTCCAGAGGTTGGTGACAAAGGAATTATCGGAAAGCAGTACATCCCCGAAGTTATCGATGGAGGTCATGTCCTTGGAATTACCCGGTACCCACGAAAACGTGGTGTTGTCCGAGCGAACTTCGCCAACATAGATATACGATTGATTGTACAGAGCCTGCAAAGAAGCGTAGGGCGACATGACCGCCTGGTTCATGTCTTTTTCGGTCTTGTAAAATGTCCCCGCGTTCATCTCCGAGATCGGCTGGAGGTTGATAAACTCTTCCTTACAAGAGAAAGAAGCAGCGATAAGCAGGGTAAATATGAAAGATTTTTTCATTGGTACAAAATTAAAATGAGGTACTTAGAAAGTTACGTTGAGGCCTGCGATAATGGTACGGGCGGCGGGGTAGCCCAGATAGTCACCCCCCCGCGACAGGCCGTCGCCCTGGCTGCTGGTTTCGGGATCGAAGCCGGGGTACTTTGTGAAAGTGAACAGGTTCTGCCCCGTTACGTAAGCCCTCAGTCCTTTGATTCGGGCTTTTTGAACCAGGGTAGTCGGGAAATTGTAGCCCAGCGACACGTTGCGGATGCGCAGAAATGAGCCATTTTCTACCCAGTAGCTCGAAGGTTCCTTCTGTAAGCCTTTGGGGTCACGGTTGGCCCGCAGAATCTGGCCCGAGCCGGGCTCTTGTTCCCAGCGCCAGCGGTCGTTCAGCTTGTCGAGGCCATTGCGGTCGCCGTGGTAGATCCCGATCATCCGGTTGAAAAAGCTGAACAGTTGAGCTCCCTGCGATCCGGTCAACTGTATGTTCAGGTCAAAGTTACTATATGAGAAATCGTTGCTGAATCCGTAGATGAATTTGGGTTGGTTGTTGCCCAGGTAGGTCTTGTCGCTGGCATTGATCACCCCATCGCCGTTGATATCGATGTAGCGCGGATCGCCCGCATGATCGTTGGCCAGGTGCGGAGCGGCATCCAGCTCGGCCTGGTTCATGAATACCCCATCGTAGAGGTAGCCATAAAACGTGGCAATGGGACGTCCAATGGTGGTAATAAAGGTGTTGTTGGCGTTGGGGGCTCCGGCATAAATTGGCCGCTCGTCGGGGCCCAAAGCAAGTACCTTATTGCGGTTGAAGGAAATGTTGAAATCCGTCGACCACTTGAATTTTTCCACCGTATTGCGCGTCCTTACCAGAAATTCCATACCCTTGTTTTCTACCTGGCCGATATTCTGAAGCTGGGAGGCATACCCCGTCAGGGTAGGTACGGGTACATTCAGGAGCAAATCTACCGAGCGGCTGTTGTACACGTCGGCTTCCAGATGAATGCGCTCGTTGAGCAAACCCAGGTCGAGGCCCAGGTTCCATTGGCGGGTTTTTTCCCAGCCCAAATCCGGGTTGGGGTAGTTTATCGGATTGACGGAATTGACCAGATTATTGTTCAGGGAATAATAGCTGGTGCTGGTGCGGGCGATGGCGTCGTAGTTGCCGATTCGGTTGTTGCCCACCAGCCCCCAGCTGGCGCGCAGCTTAAGATCGCTGAAGGCCCGGATGTTCTGCATGAAAGGCTCCGCGCTGATTCGCCACCCGGCCGACGCCGAAGGAAAGGTACCCCACTTGTTGTTGGCCCCGAAGCGGGAAGACCCATCCGTCCGGATACTGGCCGAAAACAGGTACTTGTCGTCAAAGGAGTAGTTGACCCTTCCCAGGTACGAAATCAAGGAGTTCTGGTATTCGGTGTTCGTCCCCCCTACGATTTGCCCGGCACTGAGGGTTCGCACGACATCATTCGGGAAATTCTGGGCCCGAACCTGAGCGTACTCCCCGGATGACTTCTGCGTGGTATAACCTACCAGAACATTGAAGTTATTCTTCTGAATGGTTTTGTTGTAGTTCAGGGTTTGCTCGATCAGCCAATCCTTGTCCAGCCAGGTTTCATTGCGGGCATCGGCGGTTTTGGGAGCGCGGGAGCCGTCGGTGTCCACAAAAGACGGACGGTAGTATTTCAGACGCCGGTTTTCGAGGGTACCGTTCAAGCTGATTTTATACATCAGCCCTTCCAGTATCTGATACTGGGCGTAAGTGGAAGCAATGATGCCATTGCGGGTCATGTAGTTGGTGATGTTCTCGGCGATGCCCACGGGATTGGCCACGTCGCCCGCCCAAATTTCGGAGTTCCGAACCTGCGAACCATAAGTGCCGTCGGCGTTGCGGAGGGGGTAGATGGGGGGTAGATACAAGGCGTATGAAAGAGGACTATCCTTGCCGTTATCCACTTGATTGTTGTCGGAAAAATAGCCGCTCACCGATACGCCAACTTCCAGCTTTGAGGTTACGTTTGACGTGATGTTGGTTCGCAGATTGTACCGCTTGTAATCGCTATTGATCTGGATCCCTTTCTGATCGGTATAACCTGCCGAAACAGCGTACCGGGTTTTGTCAGCCCCGCCGGTTACCGATAGCTCGTGGCGTTGCGTGGCGGCATTGCGAAAAATCTGATCCTGCCAGTTGATGTCGGCAAAGTTATTGGGATCGTTGAAACTTTCAGGGATAATATAAAAGCTGGAATTGGTGTACTTGTTCCGAATGTCGTTGCCATCCGTGATGGAGTGCGGGGCATCGCCGGGTAGGGGCGCGCGGTCGAGCCAGGCCTGGTTATGGCCGTCTTTAAAGAATTCGAGGTACTCCGCCGTATTCATCATATCTATCTTGCGAGCGACCTGCTGCACACCGTAAAACGTATTAAAGGAAACAGTTGGTGTTCCTACTTTTCCCTTTTTGGTCGTCACGATGATCACGCCATTGGAGCCTCGCGATCCGTAGATCGCCGTGGAAGAAGCATCTTTCAGTACCTGAATGCTCTCGATGTCGGAAGGGTTGACCAACGAAAAGGCACTGCTTTCCATGGGGTAGCCGTCAATTACGTATAGCGGGGCACTACCGGCAGAAATAGAACCCGTTCCCCGAACCCGGATCGTGAGCCCTTCCCCGCCGGGAGCGCCGTTGGTTTGCTGTACCTGTACACCAGCCATCTGCCCTACCAGCGCTTCGCCGTAAGATACAGCCGCCTTATTCTTCAATTTATCCGCCGATATGGTGGCAATAGCGCCCGTCAGGTCGGCTTTCTTCTGCACACCGTAGCCTACCACTACCACTTCGTTGAGGGACTTACTCTCAGGTACCATCGCTACCCGGATCGTAGTCTGGTTACCCACGGCCACTTCCTGGCTTTGGTACCCGACAAAACTGAAGACCAGGGTAGATTCTTCCTCAGGTATTTCGAGTTGAAACTTCCCCTCGGCGTTGGTGGACGTACCGCGTTGCGATCCTTTCAGCACCACGCTCACCCCCGGAAGTCCGGCGTTGTTCTCATCGGCGACAGTACCTGTCAAGTTCCGCTCCACGATCGCCACCTGGTTGAGCGACGACGGGGCCTCCAACCTGACATAACGGTAAGACGCGTCGCGGACAGGTAAGTGTACTTCGCTCATTTCGGGGGCGGCTATGGCACCCGAACGGTCGATATCCGGATTTTTCTGGCGGTTTTGCACGACCACGTACTGATTTTTTCCCACCTTCCGGTAGTTCAGTCCGTGCGGAGCGAGCAGGGTTTGAAGCTGCTTTTCTATTTCCGGGGCAGTGGCTTCCTGGGACGTGGGCCGCACCGTGATACCCCGCACCAGTTTTTCTTCAAAAATAATACTGACGGAATAAGTCCGACTGAGTTCGTTCAGGGCCTCTTTGAGTTCCTGTTGGGCGACTTGCGCCGATTGGGGCAAGTGGGCTGGGTGCCTGGTGTACGCCAGCAGTTGTGCCATAACGCCCGAATAGAGCAGACAAGCCGACAGCACCAGGCTGCACTTTCGTAGATAGTTATTCATTGCCATACTTTTTCAGCGGTTAGGTTTTGGTTTAGAAATAGTCAATTCATTTTTATTCAACTCGACGGGCACCCCCAGTACCGCCGACAAAATATCCGCGATCTCCTTCGAATTACTGGCCTTGAAGTAGCCCGAGAGTCGCCGGTCTTTCAATGCGGTGTCGGCGATAGTGACTTCGAGGCCAAAATGTTCTTCGAGGATTAGCCGCACTTCGGAAAGTGGGGCATCATCGAAATAAAACTGGTGGTTCTTCCAGGTGGCTTCCAATTCGGGCTTAGGCGTTTTGGTCAGTCGGGGTTGGTCGGCGTCGACGGGCAGCGTCAGCACATCACCGGGTTGCAACATATGCTGTTTTTCCTGGTAGTGAACCTCTACTTTTCCTTTATTCAAAACTACCCGGTTGCCGCGCGGTCGGGCAAAAACCACGAACTCAGTCCCCAGTACTTCCACGTTAAAATCGCGGTCAGTTTTCACGATAAATCGTTTGTTATCAAACGTGTGCGTAACCTTAAACTCGCCCTCACCTTCGAGCAGCACCTCTCGTTTATCGGCAAATTCCCACCGTGGTACCCAAAGCGTGGAGTTGGCATTGAGCGCTACCAGGGTGCTGTCTTTCAGGTAGAAGGATTGCGTTTGGGCGTTGCCCGTTTGGTACGATTTATAGAGCAATGGTTTCTTGAATAAAAAACCGCCAGTCACCAGGAGCAGTACCGAAGCTGCTATACTCCAAAACCAGCCTCTTTTGGCAGAATGTAGCACAGAGACTATGGCAGGTTCTGGTTCCGAGGATTCGTCAGCGGGAAAAGGCGCGGCCGTCAGCGATACGAACGTCGCTAGAGCCGTCTCCGCGTCGGGAATATACTGGGGATGCTGGTTCTCCCACTCGTCGAGGCATTGGTAAAACAGCGCTTCGTTGGCGGGTTCACGCAGCCATTCCTCGACGTGCTTCCGCTGGATGGCGGTGGCTTTTCCATCGAAAAAGTCGAAGAGGATTTTCTTATGGATGAATTGAGACATGTAGGAGTTGTTTACTCGAATTGACAAAAAGAAGGTCGATTACCCCACCTTCCGGCGGAAGGTTTAGCTCACCAATCCTCCTTTAATTCCTGGCGCAACCGGGCAAGGGCGCGGCTGACAAGCCTTTCCACGGCACTGACGGTGATTTCCATTTTTTCGGCTACCTCCTTGTATTTCAACCCTTCCACGCGGTTAAGCAGGAAAGCGCGGCGGCACTGCGGCGGCAGTTCCTGAATCAGCCCGTCGATTTTGCGGCTGAGGTCATTGTAGCGCAAGACTTCTTCCGGGCTAGGGCTGGCGTCGGGCCGGGCGAGCAGCGAGTCCAGCGAAACGGAGCGATTGAGTTCGTATTTAAGGTAATTATAGGCGCGGTAGCGCACGGCCTGGTAGAGATAGGCCGGGTAGGAAGTAATATCTTTTTCGTAAACGCGTCCCTGCCAGAAGTTGGCAAACACCTCAGCCACAACCTCCTCGGCGATGTCGCGCGAGAAGACGAAACGGATTGCGTGGTTGCAGAGGTTGGCGTAGTACTTCCGGAACAGCAGTTCAGCTCCCTGCCTGGGGTTGTGGGCAAAAATCCGGGCGAGTAGTTCCTCCCCGTCGATCATCCTGCCACCTGATTCGGTCGAGGGGTCGGAGTCATTCAGGAAAGAAGCAGGATCGTCGGAATGCGGATTGGGCTGCGCCATGCGGGTTTTTATAAATAGAATACAATACAGACAAAATTGTACTTATTTACCCCACATGGCACAGGAAGTTTTTTTAGGATACGCGCAAAATCCGCCGCTAAACCCCGGCCAAAATCTTCAAGGCCTCCTGATCTTTGTACCCGGTCATAAGCTTTTTCAGTTCGGCTTTCAGGTCGGCGGTAAGCTTTTCGGTGCCTTTCTGGCCGTAGATGTTGGACATCTCAGTCGGGTCCTTTTGCAGGTCGAAAAGTTCCCACGAATTGGGGCCGTCGTAGAAATAAACGAGCTTGTAGCGCTCCGTCCGCAAACCAAAATGGGGAAATACGTGGTGCGGTTGCGGGAATTCGTAGTAGTGGTAGTACACCGCCTGCCGCCAGGGCACTTTCTGCGGATCGGCGGCTTTCAGCAATGGAAAAAAGGATTTCCCCTGCATATCGGACGGAATTTTCGCACTGGCCAAATCCAGCATCGTGGGTGCCCAGTCGATGTTGGCTACCAGTTGGTCGATGGTGGTGCCGGGTTTTACTACGCCGGGATAGCGCACAATCAGCGGCGTCCGCAGCGATTCTTCGTAGATGAACCGCTTGTCGAACCAGCCGTGTTCACCCAGATAAAAACCCTGATCGGAAGAATAAACCACGATGGTATTTTTGGCCAGGCCGGTCTCATCCAGGTAGTCCAGCAGTTTACCAATGTTGCGGTCCAGGCCGTTGGCCGTGGCGTAATAGTCTTTCAGGTAACGCTGAAATTTCCATTCGATCAGGGCTTTGCCCGTCAGGTTTTTATCCTCCGCCTCGTGGGCTACTTTGTCGTAGTAGGTTTTAAAAATTCTCCGCTGTTCGGAATTCATCCGGGCGTATAAAAAGCCTTTGTCGTAATCAGGGAAAACTTTTAGATCCTCTTTCATGCGCATGGTTTTGTCTACGCTCATGTCCTGTTGCTGAGCGGCTTTTCTGCCCTGGTAATTATCGTAGAAATTAGCGGGCAGCGGGAAGGTGACGTTGTCGTAGGCTCCCAAATCCTCCAGAGCGGGCAGCCACGACCGGTGGGTGGCCTTGTGACCGACGATGAGGAAAAATGGTTTGGTGTCGTCGCGTTTGGTGAGCCATTCGGTCGAAAATTGAGTGATGAGATCCGACACGTAGCCCGTGTAACGCGTGGTATCGTTGGGTTGACTGATAAAATCGGGATTGTAGTACTGACCCTGGCCGGGTAGAATGTTCCAATAGTCGAAGCCCACGGGCAGACTGTTCAGGTGCATTTTACCGATCCAGGCCGTTTGGTAGCCGCTCTTTTGCAATTCTTTGGAGAAAAGCGTTTGATCGGTGTCGAAAATGGTGTTGTCATTGCGCTTGTAGCCATTCATGTGGCTATACTTGCCGGTGAGCAGCGTAGCCCGGCTTGGCCCGCAGATGGAGTTGGTGACCAGACAATTTTTAAACAAAGCCCCTTCCCGCGCCAGGCGGTCGATGCTGGGCGTTTTGGCAATTTTGTTGCCATAAGCACCGATCGCCTGGTAGGCGTGGTCGTCGGAGAAAATAAAAATTATGTTGGGTCGGTCCCGCTCCGGCGTACCGGACGCTCGGCGCTTTTGCGCTTGCGAGAAACCTAACAGCGGCACAAAAAAGAGAAATAGTGGGATGAGTTTACGGAAAGCGCGGATCATAGGGTAACGATTTTAGTTTATTGGCAAAAAAGAAACTGTCCGCCTTCAACTACTGAAACAAGACTGCTAAATTCAACGGCATCCCTTCGACTCCACCACCAACTGCCCGTCCACTTCCTTGTAGCGGGCACCGATGGTTTTGCAGATAAGATCCAATTGGTCGTGGAGCGATTCTTCGTTCAGGGTGGTCGTCAGGTAGCAGTGATCCAGCACATCGTCGTTGAACAAGATCGTGATTCCATAGCGCGTTTCTATGTCCCGCAGAATCAGGCTGGCGGGGGCTTCGTCGTAATGGGTCGGCAGGGTGTCAAATTCTTTTTTGAGAACCGGCTGGGGTTTATCGACCAGGCGGCGACTCAAGCTTTCGTCCTTGCGGCTGATTATGGCCTCCTGATTGGGCAGCAGCACCAGGCCATCCGTCTCGGGATCCGTGAGGTCGATGCGCCGCTGCTTGTACACCGACACCCGACCCGTGCTGACCTGTACCGTCACGTCCTGTTCCTTTTCAAAAGCCCGAATCCTGAAACTCGTCCCTAGCACCTTGGTCACCACCTCGTTGGCGTAAATATAGAAGGGACGGTCACTGTCACGGGCCACATTAAAAAAGGCTTCCCCTACCAGAATGGCGTTCCGGTTGTAGCTACCAAAGTGGCGGGGGTACATTAGTTTGCTGTTCTTATGCAATGTGACGACGCTGCCGTCTTCCAGGGCGAATTTTATTGGCTCTTCCTTTTTATTGGCTTTTTCGATCAATTCATTTTTCTCCCGGATTGAATTGGACAACTCCCGGTAAGTAATAGACCCGCCGGGTTGGGCTCGCCAGGTGTACCAACTCAATCCCAGCATCAGGGCGAAGCCCGCCACCCACTGCCAGACCGCGTAACGGCCCCATTTGAGAGCGGGCGATTCCCGAACTTCCTCGGAGTCCCGTAGGTCGGCTGAGATTTTGGCCCAAACCATTTTCTGGTCGAGCGGTGGCAAATCGACTCCTTCGTTTCGTTGAATATCCTTGATCAAAGTCTGCGCTTCCCGAACCAGCCCGGACTGCTGGGGGTTTTCGGCCAGAAACTGCCGCCAGTAGCCGTCGTCTCGGCCCGATAGCACCCAGCGAACAAAAGAATCGTCGTCAAGAAAATTTTGAATCTTTGTATAGTTACTTTCCATCTATAAATAAAGCAAAATACCGCCCTACTTATAGAGGTGGATTTTTCAGTAAATCGTAACCATCAGGCGATGATTATTTTCAAAATAAAATGGCTCTTCGATTACGCTCAAAATGATATTATATTATGATTCAATCAGTTAATCAGGAAAAAGAGAAAGAAGGACATGAGCGCTTTGAGCGTGACGCGCAGCACGGCGTAGGACTTGGAAAGGAGGTTCTTGACGACCTGTTTGGGAATACCCATCACCTCGGCGGCTTCGTCGAGACTCAAGCCCTGATAAAAGCGCAGGTGAACGGCTTCCCGCTGACGGTGGCTAAGGTTGGCCAGCGCATTTTGGATGGACCGGGAGCGGCTCACCCGGGTTTCATGGTCAATAGACTGTTGCTCCGAGGAGAGCGTGGAGAGGTAGTCGAGGAAGTCGTCGATGTCTTCGGCGGCTTCGATAATATCGTGGCGCGTGTTACGGAGCAGTTGGTTGCGCAAGGCCCGCAACAGGTAAGATTTCACCTGTTCGATCTCACTCAGGTACTCCCGCCGCCGCCATAAGTCCACGAACACATCCTGAATGGCATCTTCAACCAGCAGGCGATCAGGCGTAACGCGGTAGCCATAGCGGCTCATCGCGGGGAAGTGCCGCTGATACAGCCGCTCCAAAGCCCGTTCGCTCCCGTCTTTGAAAGCCAGCCAGAGTTCAATATCGTTTTTTAAAATCGACAACGTTTGGAATGGAATCCTTTTCCGCTTTTTAAAGACAAATGTTTTTAGTTCCAAGCAGTTTAGAAAGCGGAAGGAAAATACTAATCTACTAATTCTCCGCAAAAGACCGCACTTATGAAAAATATACCTTTGCTACTTCTAACATGGTCCCTTTACAAAAATATCAACGCTCCGAAAAACGAAATCAACACCTTCAACACCGGCGAGTTTTTTAACCGCTACACGGCCCCCGCCTCCGGTCTTACGCAAATCATTCGTCAGGACTCCATTCGATTTTTCATCGTCAGGGTCCAGAATATGATCAGGCTTTCCCTGGCCCTTTTCGCCCCTAGCCCCTTTTTCCGACCTTTTTAATTATGCAAGAATTCCTCACCTTCTTGATCGGGCGATTGCGACTTCTGGCCTTTCTGGAAGGAATTTCGTTGCTGGTGCTGGTATTCGTCGCCGTTCCCATGAAGCGGATGTCGGGCGACCCATCACTGGTGCAGGCGCTCGGCCCGGTTCACGGCGGACTGTTTCTGCTCTTCGTTTTCAACGCCCTGCGGGTGGGCGTCGAGTAGGGCTGGAAGTTCATCCAAACGACCTGGAAGGTGCTACTGGCCTGCGTCATTCCGTTCGGCACTTTTTACATCGACTGGAAAATTCTTAGTTCGATTCAGTCGGCAGAGGCTGCTGAGTGAAAGTTTGCTCTCAACCTCGTTCCAGTCGTTCATCTCTCTTTCAGTAGTTGCCCGCCAAAATCTCCTTTTTAGAATGAAGTTATTCCTGAAAAATCTTGAAAAAGAAAAATGGTTTTACCGACGATGAACAACTCTGGCAAGCCATAAGGGCGGGCAACGAGGAGGCCTTCGGATGTTTGTACCGCCGTTATTTTCGGGATCTGTTTCATTACGGTCGGCAGTTTTTGCGCGACGAGGAAGCCGTGAACGACGCCATTCAGGATTTATTCGTGGATCTGTGGCGCAACCGCCGCTCGCTCAGTCCGGCACGGTCGGTGAAGTTTTACCTGATGGCTTCGCTGCGCCGAAAAATCCACCGCTCGCTGCGTCCCGAGCGTTTTCAGGAAACGGATTGGGGAAATCTGCCCGAGTCCCTCCTACCCGTCCAATCCTCCGCCGAAACAGATTTTACAGCGCAGGAAGAGCACTTTCTTCAAACCCAAAAACTCAACGACTGGCTCGGCCAGTTGCCGCCTCGCCAACGTGAGGCCCTCGTACTGCGTTTTTACCATGATCTGGAATACGCCGAGATCGCCGCGCTGCTCGACATCGGCGAACAAACCAGTCGAAACCTCGTTCAGAAAGCCCTATACACACTTCGCAAATTTTCCATCCTGTTGGTTTTCATGGCATTGGAATTTATTTTCTAAATTTTTCAAAAAAAAAGAAGCCGCAGCAAGGTTGAAATGAACCTGCATCGACTCTATCCGGGCAAATGGGAAACTACCCCACTGTGAAGCCCGTATGGAGTATCAGAATTTCACCACCCGCGACTTTATCGAAGATGCCCGCTTCCGGCGGTGGGTACGCCAACCCGACGCCGAGACGGAGGCTTTTTGGCGTAGTTTTCTGGCCAGACACCCCGAAAAAAAACCTGAAGTAATCGCCGCCACCGATTTCCTGCTGGGCATCGAGCAACAAGTCGAGTCGGACGCTGACGCCGCTGCGCACCAGGAAACGGTCTTCCAACGCATCCAGGAAATTATTACCGAAGAAAAAAATCCCTCCGTCCGGCGGCAGTTGCCCCGCTGGACAGTTTGGGTGGCGGCAGCCTGTTTGCTGTTCGTGCTGGGGTACTTTATCCTACCGCTCGATCGACTGGGAAAGCAGGAAATCACTTACGAAACGAACCGGCAGCAGGCTACCTTTTCGCTCACCGAAAAAGTAAACGATACTGAGGAACCCGTCTCTGTTTCCCTGACCGATGGCAGTCGCATTTCGCTCCAGCCCGGCAGCCGAATCAGCTACGCCGAGGCGTTCGGGTCGGACAACAAGCGGGAGGTGTATTTGAGTGGCGAAGCCTTTTTCGAGGTAGCCAAAGACCCCAACAAACCTTTCTTTGTCTATGCCAATGAATTGGTGACCAAGGTACTGGGGACAAGCTTTAACGTGCGGGCTTACCAAAACGACGAAGATGTGACGGTGGAAGTGCGCACCGGGCGCGTGTCGGTATCCGTAGCCGAAAAAATCGGCGGGCCGCAGGAAGTCAGTCCCCGCGAACGGGAGGGTATTTTGTTGCTGCCGAACCAACAGGCCGTCCTGGCCCGTCAGGAAATTCGGTTGGTGAAAACCCTGGTAAAGGAGCTGGTTTTACTGAGTGAAACCATACTCGATCAGCCAAAAACTTCTTTCGTATTCGAGACTACTCCTGCCCCGGAGGTTTTCAAAACCCTGGCCCGTGCCTACGGATTGGATATTATTTTTGACGAAGATCAGTTCGCCGACTGTCAGTTCACCGCCGACTTGACGGATGTGCCACCTTACGAGAAACTCGACATCGTCTGCCGCAGTATCGAAGCCAGCTACCGCATTCTGGACGCCCAGATTATCATCGACGGCAAAGGCTGTAAACCTTGATTCCCTATAACTTTTAACAACCAACTTCCTATGAAAAAAGACAATTTTACCCGACATCTGGCGCTGAGAGTCATGCGATTGTCGCTCGTCCATCTGTGTTTGGCGGCAGTTTTTGCCAACATTTCGCTGGCCCTCGACGTGTCCGCCCAGGAAATCCTGAATCAGCGCGTCACGGTGCAGGCCGTCGATCAGAAGATGGACGCCGTGCTGGCCTCCATCGAGAAGAGTTCCGAAGTGAAGTTTTCGTACAGCCCGAACCTGATTCGGGCCTCGCGCAAGGTAACGCTGAACGCCACCAACGAAAAGCTCTCGGTAGTGCTGGATAAGCTGCTCATTCCGCAGGATTTGGGCTATGAAGTTGTAGGCAAGCGAATTATTTTGAAAAGGAAGTTACCATCAACTGAGGAAAAAGCCACCGGACGCACCGAATCGGAATCTATTTTCCAGTCCGCCGACCGAAACATCACGGGTAAAGTCACCGACGAACAGGGTGGCGCACTACCCGGCGTGAATATCTTGCTGAAAGGCACCCAAAAGGGAACGTCCACGGATCAGAATGGACAGTATAGCTTGTCCGTACCCGACGGCAGCGAATCAATCCTGGTCTTTTCCTTCGTCGGCTACGAGCCGCAGGAGGTGGCGCTGGGCAACCAAACCACGGTCGACGTGACGCTGAAACCCGACACCCGCAATCTCGAAGAGGTGGTGGTTACCGCCTTGGGTATCAAGCGGGAAAAGAAAGCGCTTTCCTTTGCGACCGGCGAACTGAAAGGAACCGACTTTTCCAACGCCCGCGAAACCAACCTGGCTTCTGCGCTATCGGCCAAGGTGGCGGGGGTGCAGGTGACCAGTTCGGCGGGCGGCATGGCGGGGGCCACGCGGGTGATCATTCGGGGCAATTCGTCCCTGTCGGGCAATTCTCAGCCGCTGTACGTTATCGACGGCGTGCCAATCGACAATTCCAACCGCCGCAGCCTAGGTTCGCAGACGTTCGCTACCGGGGTGGATGGCGGGGACGGCATCTCCAACATCAATCCCAACGACATCGAGTCGGTAACGGTACTCAAAGGGCCCAACGGCGCGGCGCTCTACGGGCAATTGGGGGCTAATGGGGTTATTCTAATCACCACTAAGTCGGGTACCCGCAACCGCCGCCCGTCCATCCGGTACAACGGAAGTTTTTCGGTGGGCAACGCCCTTATTCAGCCCGACTACCAAAACGAGTACGGGCAGGGCTTCAATGGCAATTTTACTTTTTACCGCCAATCCGATGGCAAGGTCGTTCCCTACACTTCCAGCCTGACGGGCGGAATCCCCAAACTGAGCGGGGGACGCAACCCAACGTCGCGCGGAAGCTGGGGTCCCAAAATGGAAGGACAACCCGTGGAAGATATGTGGGGCGACACCGTCCGGTATTCGCCCATCGCCAACCCCTATGACAATTTTTTCCAGCCGGAAAAAATGCAGATGCACACAGTCAGCGTGGACGGGGGTGGGGATAAAACCACCTACTACGTTTCGCTCTCTAACCTGAGCAACGACGGTTTCGTCCCCACCAACACGCTCAAACGCAATTCGGCCACGATCAAGCTGGCCACCGATATTGCACCCAAGCTCAACCTGGATGTGAAGGTCAACTACATCCGGCAGGATGTGCAGAACCGCCCCTACCTGGGCGACGACGGGCAGAATTCGGTGTACCGCTTCCTCTACGTTCCACGCAGCCTGAGTCTGGAAGGACTGAGCCGCTACCAATACACCCCGCAGGACATCAAGAATTCCCGCGATTTGAGCGGACGGGGCTTCTTCGTGGGAGGAGAGAAAATTTTCGAGAGCAACTCGGTGACCTCCAATCCTTACTGGACGATCAACAACAACCACAACGAAGACCAGCGCGACCGGGTCATTGCCTTTGCCCGGCTCAACTACCAATTGGCCAAAGGACTCAACATCCAGGGACGCTACGGCACCGACTTCTATTATGAGCGCCAGTACGGCTGGAACGCCGTGGGTACCCGGATTTCGGAGACAGGCGACGTCTTTGAAACCAATGTATTCAACAAAGTAGAAAACGCTGACCTGCTGCTGACGGCCAACTACGATTTCGGCGACTTCTCTTTCTTTGGCAACGCGGGTGCCAACCGCCAGGCCAACCGCTACCGCCTTACCGGCAACCGAGGTTCGCAGTTGACGATCCCCGGTCTATACGCCATTGGACGAACCGTGATTAACAATCCTTCGCTCGGCGTTTCGGAATATGACATCAATTCGGTGTACGCAGCGGCTAACATTGGCTACAAAAACGTTGCCTTTCTGGACGTCACGGCCCGTAACGACTGGTCGTCCACGCTACCCGTCAAGAATAGTTCCTTTTTCTACCCATCCATCGGCGGGAGCCTGGTCGTGACCGACGCGCTCAATCTGGAAAGTTCTTTCCTGGATTATGCCAAGATTCGGGGTTCGTGGGCGCAGGCGGGTCGCTCGGGCGATCCTTATAATACGATAGGCTACTTTGGACTGAATTCCAATACCTTCCAGAACCAGCCACTCGCTTCCTACACCAACGTAATCACCGATCCCAACCTCAAAAATGAACTGAAAACTTCCTACGAATTAGGCGCTGAGCTGCGGTTTCTCAAAAATCGACTTTCGGTCGATTTCACCTACTATCATTCCGTCACCAGTAACCAAATTCTGCCCATCACCATTTCGGAAGCTACGGGCTATAGTACCAAACTTACCAACGCCGGAAAAATCCAGAACCAGGGCGTGGAGATGCTGATTTCGGGGACACCCATCAAAACTGCCAACGGCTTTCGCTGGGAGTCGAGCTTTAACCTGGCAGCCAACCGTAATAAAGTGCTGGAACTGATCGACGGAGTGTCGGAAATTCTGGTCGGCTCCGACCGCAACGTCCGCATCACCGCCGTACCAGGCAAGCCTTACGGCGTCGTGAACGGCGCGGATTACGCTTTTGTAAAAGATGAGAAGGGCAATCGGCTGATCGACGAAAAGGGATTACCCGTGGTCAAATCAATTGCCACTCAGGTGCTGGGCGATGCCAACCCGAAATGGATCGGAGGATTTTCCAACGAGTTTTCGTTCAAAGGCTTTTCGTTCAGCTCCCTCATCGACATTCGCCGGGGGGGGATTATCTTCTCGCAGGGACGGGTGCAGGAAGCTGCATACGGTACTTCCAAGCGCACCCTGGAAGGCCGAGAAGGTGGCTTGCTGGTGGATGGCGTCAAAGGTCGCAAGGATGGCAACACCTGGGTAAGTACGGGCGAACCGAACGACGTGACCACCACCGCCCAGGCTTACTGGAACCGGGTGGCCTCCGACAAGGGATTTGCCGTAGCCGAGGAGTTTATCTATGACGCCAGCTACATTGCCATCCGGCAGTTGCGCCTTTCTTACCAGTTTCCCGAGGCATGGCTGACGAAAACGAAAGTGATACGCGGGGCATCCCTGGCCGTTTACGGGCGAAACCTGGGTTATCTCGAACGCCATACCGACGGGTTTTCTCCCGAAAACTCCTCGGTGAACGTGAATACGGGTACGCTGGGTATGGAGGGGCACTCCCTGCCCATGATGCGCACCGTCGGTTTCGATTTGAACCTGTCTTTCTGATATAGTTTTTAGTTTTTTTTAAATCTGAGAAAAAATGAAAAAGATCAAACGATATTCATTGGTGGTGACGGCCAGCCTGGTAGCGGGCTTAGCCGCCTGCACGAAGGGATTTGAAGAACTCAATGTTTCACCCACCCAACCCGCTACGGTTCCGGCCGAATACGTGCTTTCCAATGTCCAGTTGGGCGCTTTCCTGAACGAGGGCAGCAACTGGTGGCAGGTGGGTTCCTGGGTAGAGCAGTGGGCCAGTGGCTCGTTGTCGGCCCCCTCGCAGTACCAGGAAGACCGCGACATTTACGAAACCCGCAACTGGGCAGCGCATTACAGCTACGTGAGTGACCTGGCCCAAATCCGCAACCGACTGTTGAAAGGTCAGGAAGACAGCCCGGACGGCCGTACCAAACTGGCCATCGCCCGCATTAACGAAATCTACATCTGGCAACGGATGACCGATTTTTGGGGTGATATTCCGTACTCGCAATCGGCTTTGCCCGAGTCGGAGATCATCCTGACGCCCAAGTACGACCCGCAGCAGGAAATTTACACCTCCCTGCTTAAAGAGCTGGACGCCGCTATGAGCAGGCTCAACGCCAACGACGTCTCCTTCGGCAGCGCCGACCTGGTGTACAAGGGGAATGTCACCGCCTGGAAAAAATTTGGGAATATGCTCAAACTCCGCATGGGTATGCGGCTGCGCTACGCCGATGAGGCCCTTTCCCGTAAAATCGTGGAAGAAGCGCTGGCCGGGCCAATTTTTGTCAGCAATGCCGACAATGCCGCCATCCAGACCAACCCGCAGGACGGCTTCGCCCTGGGCTTCCATCCTACGATCAGTGGCTACAATGGCAGTAAAGAACTCAATCAGTTGGCCGAGCCGTTTATCAGTACGCTTATCGCAAAAAACGACCCGCGTCTGCCCAAAATCGCCGAACCCACCGAGAACTCCAAGAAAGTGGGCAAGCCCGTTTACCGGGGTTTGGGCGTGGCGCTGGGTCAGAACGTAATCATCAACCGCGACGATTATTCCTACGGCACCATCTCGATCTACAATGATCGGAAAAAGACTTTCCCGTACGTCTTCATGGCTTACTCGGATTTGTGCTTCTACCGGGCCGAGGCCGCGCTGCTCGGTTGGGCGGGCCTGACTCCAGCGCAGGCTGAGGGTTTTTATCAGGCGGGTATTCGGGCCGCGATGCAAATCGAGCCTTACAGCATTGCCCCGGAAAGTATCACCGCCTATCTGGCCACCGAAGGCAAACTCAGTGGAACAGCGGAGGAGCAATTGGCAGCAATAATGACCCAAAAGTGGATCAGCCTGTTCATGCGCCACTACGAAGCTTACGCCGAATGGCGGCGCACGGGCTATCCCAAGCTTACGCCCGGCCCCAATCCCGGTACCACCAACGGACAGATTCCCCGCCGGGGCGTTTACTCCGGCAGCGAGCGCTTCCGCAACCCCGAGCAGTACCAAATCGCCGCCAAGCGCATGGCCAACGGCGACACCTACCTGAGCAAGGTGTGGTGGGATCAACGCAAATAAGCACAACCTGCTAACTTGGGCATTTCTGCCGCCCGCTTTCAGTAGTTGAGAGCGGGCGGTTTCTTTTTGTTTTTGTATAAAAAAATTTTGAAAAATGAGTCGCACTGCCCGGTCATTCCTGCCCTTATTTTTACTTGCTTTCTCATTCCTTTTTTCCTGCAAGAACACTCCGCAGCAGAGCAGTATAAAAACCATCACTAGCGCCAAAAAACCGAATATCCTCTTCGTCATCTCCGACGACCAATCCTTTCCCCACGCCTCGGCCTACGGCGACAAAGCGGTCAGCACCCCCGCCTTCGACCGCGTGGCGCGGGAAGGGGTTTTGTTTACCAATGCCTTTTCGGCCTCGCCGGGTTGCAGTCCGTCGCGGGCCGCCATCCTGACGGGCAAAAATTGCTGGCAGGTTCGCGAGGCGGGCACCCACGCCAGCACTTTCCCCGCCGATTTGGTGACCTATCCTGAGTTGCTGGAAAAGGCTGGGTACCACGTGGGTGTCACCAACAAGGGCTGGGGGCCGGGTAAAGTCTTGGGGCGGGAGAATAATCCCGCCGGAAAGGCCTACGACAGTCGCAAGCTCAAATCGCCGGCCGGAATCAGCAACAACGATTACGCCGCCAACTTCGAGGACTTCCTGGCGGACCGTAAAGAAGGCCAACCCTTCTGCTTCTGGTTCGGAGCCGCCGAGCCACACCGCCGCTACCCAACGGGCATCGGCGTGGAGAGCGGCATGAAAATGGCGGATGTGAAGGTACCCGGCTTCCTGCCCGATGTCCCCGAGGTGCGGAGCGATATGCTGGACTACCTCTACGAAATCCAGTGGCAGGACGACCACTTGGGCAGGATGCTCAAATCACTGGAAGCCAAGGGCGAACTGGATAATACGATCATCGTCGTCACCTCCGACAACGGAATGCCCTTCCCCCGCGCCAAGGCCAACTGCTACGAATACGGCATTCACATGCCGCTGGCCATTAGGTGGGGCAACAAAATCAAGGGCGGACGCACGGTGGATGACTTGGTGAGCTTAGTGGATATGGCCCCGACTTTCCTGGCGGCGGCGGGCGTAGATGCGCCGGAAATCATCGGTATGGCGGGCAAGAATTTGATGCGTGTTCTGATGAGTAAAAAATCGGGTATCATCGACAAAAGCCGCCAGGCGGTGTACGCCTCCCGGGAGCGGCACTCCTCCTCACGCTGGAATAACTTGGGCTATCCGCAACGCGTCCTGCGCACGACGGATTACCTCTACATCTGGAACGTTCACCCCGAGCGCTGGCCCGCCGGGGCCCCGCAAAAATTCGGGGAAGACGGTACCCTCGGGCCAATGCACGGCGGCTACCACGACATCGACGATTTTGACGAGTCGGTGCTGAACCTTCGCCGTGACGATCCGGCCATCAGTCGCTACTTTCATTTAGCGGTGGACAAAAGGCCGGAAGTGGAATTATACGACATCAAAGAAGACCCGTACTGTCTGGCCAATTTAGCCGAAAACGTGGCTTTCAAGGCAACGCGCGAAAAGCTGGGCGGTCAACTCATGGCCTACCTCAAAAAAACCAACGATCCGCGCATGACTCCCGAAGGAGAGGCTACCTACGAAGCCTACAAGCGATACAGTCCGATTCGTAAATTTCCTGAGCCTGACAAATAATTTTTACAAAGATTTTTGACCTAAATCCGAACCAATGAAGCTATTCAAATCCTCCCTGCTCACTACGCTCGCCTTCCTGCTAATCAGCACGGTCCAAGCGCAAAAACTAGAACACTACCTCTACGTCGTCACGCCCGGCGTGCGCAACTACCTGGGGTACGGCGGCCACGGTATCAATGTCTTCGACATCGACGACAACCACCGCTTCGTCAAGTTCATCGAGACGCCCGGCGGGATGAAAGCCGACGGGTCAGTGTCCAACGTCAAGGGCGTAGACGTGAGCCTGGCAACCAACGCCATTTACATCAGCACCCTGGAAGCCATTCAATGCTACGACCTCACGACCAATAAACTCCGCTGGGAAAAGCCGTACGAAGGCGGCGTGGACCGCATTTCGATCTCGCCCGATGGCGGCACCATCTACGCGCCCTCGCTGGAAAAAGAATTCTGGAATGTCCTGGATGCCAAAACAGGTGACATTATCACTAAAGTCGTGACCAACTCCGGCTCGCACAACACCATCTATGGACCGGACGGCAAGCACGTCTATCTAGCCGGACTGAAAGCCCCAATGCTCAACGTGGCCGACGCCAAAACGCACAAAATCGTGAAGCAGGTCGGGCCGTTCACCGCCGCCATCCGGCCCTTCACGATCAACGGCAAGCAAACGCTGGCTTACGTGAATGTTAACGGCTTACTCGGTTTCGAGATCGGTGACCTCGTTACCGGAAAAATGCTGCACCGCGTGACGGTCGAGGGCTTCCTGGTCAACGACGTAAAGCGCCACGGCTGCCCGAGCCACGGCATCGGCCTCACGCCCGATGAGCGTGAACTCTGGCTCTGCGACGGAGCCAACGAGCGGCTACATGTCTTCGACAACACCGTGATGCCGCCCGTGCAGAAAACCACCATCCGGGTGCGTGATATGCCCGGCTGGATTACGTTCAGCGTGGATGGAAAATACGCTTACCCTTCCACGGGCGACGTTATCGACGTGAAGACCCGCCGCATCGTCGCCACGCTGGAAGACGCCGACCACAACGCCGTGCAAAGCGAGAAGATGGTCGAGATTCATTTTCAGAACGGCAAGGCGGTGGCGATGGGCGATCAGTTCGGTATCGGGGCGGTGCGGGATTGAAAGACCGCCCAGAGGGCTAATAGATAGTCGTCGCTCGGCAGGAGCCGAGCGACTGTGGAGGCCCAAGAGCCGAATTCAGATTTTTAATCCAACACAATTTCTACCGTGATCGGAAAATGGTCGGAGGCATGAGGGTACTTCTCCCAAATCTTCTTTCCGTCGGGCATTTCGATGCGTACCTGGGCATTCTTAACCCACTCCGCGCGGTTGTAGCTGTACAGGATGTGGTCGATCCACTCCTTTTGCCATACATTGTTGAAAATGGGGTCTTTGAAGGAGGTCGTGTAGATTTTCTCAAAGCGCAGCTTTTCCTGATCCGTCTCGGAGAGAGAGTCGAACAGGGCGTTACCGAGGCTCAGGAAAGGCCGCCAGATGTTGCCCATCAGCCGCTCGATGGCACTACCGAACAGGCGTTTCTCGCTGGCGTCCAGGCCCGGACCGTCGTTGATGTCGCCGCACACAATGAGCGGAATCCGCTGAGTTTCGGCCTCGCCCAAGTATTTATCCAGAAAATTGACCCGGATTTGGGTGGCCTGCGCGAGTAATTTCTTGCGGTTGGCGTCGGCCACCGCCCACCATTTGCTCCACTCGTAGGCGTTGAAAATACCCTTGCTTTTGAGGTGCAGCCCCATCAGCCGGAACGCCTGACCATCGGCGGTCTCGATTTCTACGTAGAGCGGCGAACGCTCGAAGCGGTATTTCTCGATAATGCCATCGTTCTCGTTGGGCACCTCAAAGGGCGCGAAGACGGGCATTTGCTGCGTGTCAAAAAACTTGACGGGGCTTTGGGCAGAAAATAAATTCTTGTCCGTGCGCACCGCGCAACCGACACACTGCGACGCGCCGGAAGTCGGTTGCAGTCTGACCTCCCAGGTACCTTGCACATCGGCGTCGAAGAATAGTTTGAGTTCCTTTTCGCGGTTGGGGCCTTCCACCACGACCACGATGTCGGGATCGAGGTCATTGATGACTCCCGAGAGATGGTCGCGTCGGATGCGAACGGTAGTTTGTCGGGCGTGGGCAGGGTGGTGGTCGTCGGGCTGGAAGTTGCCGTCCTGGTCAAAGAGGTCGTTCATCCATTCCGTATTCCAAAGAAGAAGTTTCATAGCGAGCGCAGTTTTGGATTTAGGTTTTTTTGTAAAAATCCGAATTTTAAACCGTCGATGCCTCATAATTTTTGTACTTTTTATTAAGCGGTCGGGGGGCCACAAGTCTCTGCACCCGCCTGGCCCGAGCCTAGGTAATGAAGACAGAATTACGGATCAGCCCACCCCTTCCTCTTTTATTTCATTTTTATCAGTAAATTGACGCCCTTCAACCAAAAAACTCCATGAAAAAATCACTCAAATTTCGACTTCGCTCCATTTATCAGCCGCTTGCAATAGTGGCTCTTGCCGCATCTTATGCTCTCACTGCGAACAATGTACAGGCAAACCCGCTCGCTACTCCCCTGGAAGGAAGATGGGACATCACCGTCGATATGGGGGAAAAATCGTCACCTTCGTGGCTGGAAGTCAGTCATTCCGGCAACCACACGCTGATCGGGCGGTTTGTCTCGGTGTCGGGCAGCGCCCGGCCCATTTCGGAAGTACATTTCAAAGACGGGAAATTCAATTTCTCCATTCCGCCGCAGTGGGAAAAGGGCGACGGTGAATTCTCCGTGGAAGGCAGCGTCCAAGGCGACAAAATCAGTGGTTCGCTGACCACGCCCGAAGGGAAAACCCACAACTGGACGGGCGTGCGCGCTCCCGCGCTGCGCCGGACTGCCCAACCCGCCTGGGGAAAGCCCGTGAAGCTCACCGAGGGCAACACGATCAAGGGCTGGCACGCGGCTGGTACTAACCAATGGACGATTAAAGACGGCGTTCTCAAAAGTGAAAAGTCAGGGGCCAATCTGGTTACCGACGAAAAATACGATGACTTCAAGCTGCACGTGGAGTTCCGCATCCCCAAGGGCAGCAACAGCGGGGTGTACCTGCGCGGACGCTACGAGGTGCAGGTGACGGACGGCAAGGGTCTGGAACCCGCCGTAGATCAGTTGGGAGCCGTGTACGGTTTCATTCCCCCCAGCGAGATGGTGGCCAAAGAACCGGGCGAGTGGCAATCCTTCGACGTGACCCTGATTGGCCGCATGGTCACGCTGGCTGTCAACGGTAAAACGGTCATCACCGACCAGGAAATTCCGGGCATCACCGGCGGCGCCCTCGACAGCCACGAAGGCGAGCCGGGACCGCTGTACATTCAGGGCGACCACGGCGCGGTGGAGTACCGGAATATCGTGATTACGCCGGGGAAGTGAGGAGGAAAATTTTTGTTGGTGGCAAAAATCTTGGGAAATGAATTAACTGCCCTTTTGTCCAAAAACATTCCTATTCAAAGTGAAACATTTTAACCGATGCTGTTTCAAGGTAATTGGGGCTATTTCTGTGTAAACGTGTTCAAGGCTTGTATAGCACTAGCCTTGACTCTGTTTTTCTCCGCGCCGGCCAGTGCGCAGGACTCAACTAAGGCACAGCTTTCCAGTACCCGAACGGCATTTTTAAAGGTGCTGGACCGCCCCAAAGTACCGTTAGCGTTAGAGGTCGAAGCGTTACCTGATCTGGAAGGCCTAACCTACGAGCACTTCGCGTTTTCTTCCGAACAGGGGCAGCGCGTTCCGGGTATTCTGCTGAAAAAGCCCGGCCGTGGGCGGCGGCCGGTGGTCGTGGTTATGTCAGGCACGGGTGGGACAAAGGAAGGACAACTGGCGGTACTAAAAACGCTGGCCGGACTCGGATTTCTGGCCGTATCCATCGACGGTCGCTATCACGGCGAGCGGCAAACGGGCACTGGCGCTGCCCAATACGTAGCCGCTATGCTGGAAACGTACCGAACCGGCAAAGGACGCCCGTTCCTGTACGACACCGTATGGGACCTCATGCGTCTTCTGGATTACCTCGAAACCCGATCCGACGTGGACGCAACCCGCATGGGTATGACGGGCTTCTCGAAAGGCGGCATGGAAACCTACCTGACCGCCGCGATTGATCCACGGATTGCCGTAGCTGTGCCGATGATCGGGGTACAAAGTTTCGATTGGTCACTCAAACACGATATGTGGATGTCGCGGGTGGGTACTTTTCAGGCCGCAGTAGATGAAGCCGCCAGGGAGGCAGGGGTTGGCAAAGTCGATGCTGCCTTTATCCGCACCTTTTACGACCGGGTAGTACCCGGAATCTATACCCAATTTGACGGCCCGGCCATGGTACCACTCATCGCCCCGCGCCCTCTGTTGGTCATCAATGGTGATTCCGATGCCCGTACGCCTCTACCGGGCCTCATGGACTGCATTACCCCCACCGAGCGGGCCTACCGGGAAGCGAATGCAGCAGACCGCTTTAAACTATATCTGCAAAAGGACACCGCCCATACGGTAAAGCCAGAAGCGCTGCAAGCCGCTGTGGACTGGTTTGTGACTTGGCTGAAACCCTGATTTTTTAAGATTGCTGGCTACGTTTTTTTATTTGTTTCGTCGCGTAAGGAACGGATTGAGCAAGCCAAAGTAGACTGGCAGCAGGGGCGCAAGACTACAAATAGTCGTTCCCGTTCGGCAGTGAGACGAGCGGCTGCGGGAAAACAACTGTTAGACAAGAATTGCTGCTTTATGCCAAAAATAGCCATTTATGAGTACCTGACATTTTTCATCGTGATGTACGACGTGCTGAACGAGCCGCCGCATCTGCACGTTTATTCGAGCAAAAGCCATAGCCAAAACTCGGCTCAAATCTGGATTGAGTCCGGTGAGTTTGCTACCTTGGGCAGGTTAAGCAGCAAGGATCAGAGTTTGGTCAGAAAGCTAGTCGAACAGAATCGCTCTAAACTTCTTGCTGCCTGGAATGACATCCTCACCGGGAATAAACACAAGACCATTAAACTAAAATTGAAATGAATCAGCTACAAGCCATGACCTCCGCTCCTGAGAGCTATGTGGGGCATAAACCAGAAATTAAGAAGCTGGATTTCTCCAAGCGGGGACATATTTCTGTCTATCTAAAAGATGGGCGAATTTTGATTGCTCCCTTAGGCAAATTCCCTTCTATCAAGAAAATGACTCTAGGCCAACGCCTACAGTATGGCATAGCGGACGGTAATACTATTATTTTTCATTATTGTAATGAGGTGTACCATTTGCAAGATTTTCTGGGATTACCGGAAGATTATATTCACTCGTGAGTTCACAATGGTCTTAAAGACTTTAAAGATACAGAACTAGGCACAGGCGACGCAGGCCGTTTTCAACGGCCTGATTATTTTCAGTACGCAGTGTTCATAAAGAACATTAAGCACAACTAGGAAAACTCAACGGCAGCAGGCGACCGCAGGGCGGTGGTTTGTGTCGTTAGGTGACCATCACCCAGAACATGAGGGGCCCGACTAGTAGTACCTGGCCAGATACTAGCCAGGTACTACTTTGAAAGCAATCGGTCTGATTCCCTAAAATTGGAAATAAATGAAGGAACCAGTACTTTTTTGGGTGAGTACCAGCACCAGGAGCATAAACGACCAGCCCAGTCCGAGCAGCCACCAGGGCGTCTTTTCGGCTACGGCTACCACCGACCGCTCCCGCATGAGCCAGTGACAGCCTAGTAAGGTGACAGTAACGACCAGTACTTTGTACATATCGATAGTAGCCAGGAGCTTAACCTGGACTGGTATCTGGCCAAACATCGAGAGCAACAGCCGCATAGCGGTATCAAAATTGGGTGCGCGGAAGAAAACCCAGGTAATAGTAACCAGCAGGAAAGTCAGCAGGGCCAGCCCAAACCGTGAAACTGAACGACTAGGCGAAATAGCCGGAAAAAAGGAAGCCTGAGTCATAAACGGCCCAGCTGTGGTTGTAACGGGTACCCTGGGAAGCCGGGTCAACCGATTTCGGAAGAGCCTTTCCAGGCCCAGAAAAATGCCATGCAACGCGCCCCAAACCACAAACGTCCAATTGGCACCGTGCCACAAGCCACCCAGCAGCATCGTTATCATCAGGTTCAGGTACGTGCGGGCGTTGCCGAGGCGGTTGCCACCCAGCGGAATGTACAGGTAGTCGCGCAGCCAGGTGGAGAGGGTAATGTGCCAGCGGCGCCAGAAATCGGAAAAGCCAATGGCGGCGTAGGGATAGCGGAAGTTATCGGGCAGCACGAAACCCAGGCACAGGGCAACCCCGATGGCGCAGGTGGAATAGCCGGCAAAGTCGCAGAAAATCTGACCGGAAAAGGCGAGTACCCCCGCCCATGCATCCAACGGATGTAGCGGAAAGGGAACGCCAAACACCGAATCAGCCGTTTCTGACAACATACCATCGGCAATGCCTACCTTCATAAACAGACCCAGCGTAAGCAGGAACAGACCCCAGATAAATTGAGTTTGGGTAGCCCGGTGGGGTACTTTAAACTGCGGGATCAGTTCGCCCGGCCGTACGATGGGGCCCGCCACTAATTGGGGGAAAAACGTTACGAACAGCGAGAAGTCCAGCAAAGACTTTTCCGGAGCAAACTGTCGTCGGTATACGTCAAGCGTGTAGGAGAGCGTCTGGAAAGTATAGAACGAGATGCCCACCGGCAGAATAATATCCACCTGGGGTGCCTGGTAAGAAATACCCGCCAGGGAAAGCAGCGCCACGAAGTTATCCGTAAGGAAGCCCCCGTACTTGAAGAAACCCAGCATACCCAGGTTCACGGCCAGACTTACTACCAATAGACCTTTGCGCTTAAACTGATTTTCTTCGCGGCCCAGCGCCAGGGCCACCAGGTAGTCTACAATAGTCGAAAGCCACAGGAGCAGCACAAAAGGCGGGTTCCAGACGGCGTAAAAAAGGTAGCTTGCCAGCAGCAGATTCAGCTTTTTTACATTCCAGGGCAGGGGCGCGTTGTGCAGCAGCAGAACCACCCCTAAGAAGGCGATGAAGGTATAGGAGTTGAAAACCATGACTATCGGGAGGATAAAGTGGGAGAAGGAGAATTGGCCAAAGCAAGCGGTGAACGCGAAACCTTCCAGCCGGTTTCTTGCTCGATGATTCTGATTAAATCAGCAGTGAAAGTCCGGGCATCGGCCGGACTCAGGTGCGACCATTCCGGACACTCGTATTTGGAAAGCTCCGGGTAATCTTCGAAGTGGATACCCGGCGCGCCGGTTTCTGCGAGCAGCCGGTTCCAGTACTTCTCCCTGGGCAAACCCTGCTTTTCCATTTCCCAGATCTTACCGCTCGAAGGCATACGTATGAAGAGTACCTTCCCACCCCGGCCCTGAATTTTGGCTACATTGGATTTGGCTTTCTGGAAAATAGCGGTAAGCGTACTGTCGGTCATGGGTGATTTGGGAGCCTGGGTAAATATGTACATCCAGATAGCCTTTTGCTCATTTTGCAGGGCCGTATCGGCCACAAACTCGGGTGTGATGGAGGTTTGGCGGTCAAATCCAACTGTATTAAACCATATCGGAAAAGCAGGCAGGGCAAATACCCCCGGCCGGTTGGCAACGTCGGCTCGATTAAGTAATGAACTCAGATTAAATCGTTCTCCGTCCAGGAACAGCAACCGCGACTCCAGTTCCCGGTTAATGTAGAAGCTGGCCCGCCGGGCCAGGGACCACTTGGGGTAATAGGCGGTACATTTATTGGCCTGCATTTCGGGATAACTACCGGCAGGTGAAAAGAAAAGGCCCTCGGTCACACCCACCAGCACGGTCCCTTTAAAGTGCTGATCCTGGGCCAGGTCGGCCAGCACAGGATTGGGCGAAGTACCCACCAACGCCAGTTGAGTGGGCGCCGTACCGGTAGCCGCTGCCCAGGTGTCCAGGTCAATCCCGAACTTAATACGGGAGGAACCAATAATGACCGGATTGGCCTCAGTCGCCTCGTAGACCTGCTGGTGATGGTAGGCCCACAAGTCTTCATCGTCGTTGTAGGAAAGTTCAAATCCCTGATTCCGCAGGTAGATTTCCCAGCCCGCCATAAAACCAATCATCAGGAACAGGGCCAGCAGCCCGGCTCTTACAAAAGGAGATTTTTTCATAATAAAAGGTTTAAGTGAAGGTGTATAGAAATAAAAAATGAAACAGGTTACTTACCCGATCTTACCCAGCCTATACCCTATTTCCGACAGGCGGGTATAGCCGCGCTGGTATCAAAGGACGGACTGCGTGTTTACATATCAATCAAACCACCAGCCGAAGTCCCTATCTTATGGCGCCATTGGCCAACCAATATCTCCAAAAAAGTTTTTGAAATTAAGTAAAGACTACCTATATCCAATCGGTTTACCAACAGATTTTAGTGAACGGTATTTTTGAGAAGTTGACAGACGTGCAAACTTGTCGAGTACACGGTGCCTCAGGCTGAAAGCCATCTGGCTGCTGTCTTCCAACAAAAGCAAGTGCTGTGAATCAGCCGCAGAGACGCTACACTGCTCGTAGAGAACCGATTCCCCTAGTTCGTCGTAGCATCAACAAAACCCCGCCGTTGTACGTATGTCTTCCGAAGGGAGACTGCGTACTGTAAATAAAAGGCCATTTTTAATGGCCAGCGTCGTCAAAAGCCGATTTTAACATCAGTTTATTCGAAGAGAAACTTCGCTCTCTAATCTCTAGTCTGTGTCGATTATTCCGATCCAGAAAGTAGCGCTAGAAACTCCTCCAATCCGACAACTTTTAGTTTAGGAAACGGCAAAGACTTAAAAACGTTGAAGTCGGTGTCATCACTTACCAGGTAGTCGGCATTGACGGATAGCGCCAAGTCAGAAAACTTGTCATCATCTGGGTCATTTTCAACTAATTGCCAGCGGTAAGCGGCCTCCGCAAAAACAACGTTTGGGGCGACAGCCAATTGATGAAGTACCAATTGTGCCGTGTTAAAAGAATAGGTAGAGGTAAGAATCTCTTCGTATTCGAGCAAGATTTCTGTGCTGACGAACCATTCAAACCTTGTGGCCCGAAAATGAAGATATAGATGATAGAAGGGGCTTTTAGGAGGGATGGAGGCCCGCAAGCAATTGGTGTCTATGACTGCCCGAATCATTCGGTGGCGTACTTATCATCCCGCAGCATTTTGCGGTAGTCATCCTCGGTGTAGCCCTTACGGGCCGTGACTTCTTCAAGTTCGGTTTGCAGTTTCTGGTCAAAATAGTCCATGAGCAATCGACGCACTTCGAGCGTGTGGCTCGGATCAAGTTTTTGCTCAAACACCCTCAATAAGCTAATCTGCAAGGAACTTAGCTTGGTTGATTCTTGCTTTTCAGAAATTTTTGCTGACATAAAGATTGATTTTTAGCCTAAAAATAACACTAAACACACAAAAATGCAAAGCTTGATTTGCTCCGTTAGCCCCAATGGGTAATCGGTAAGGTCGATCGCCAGTTCGGTGGAGTGTTCCGCAGTCGCTCGGCTCTCTGCCGAACGGTCCGCCGCACGGTGACGACTATCTACTAGCTTTCCGAGCGGCATATTCCTCGCTCCCTCCTCACCCGGCACCCAGCCCGCGAATAGTTGATCAGCCGACACTATAGCCCCGCTAACCCCAATTTGCAATTGGGCGTTACCTCATCTCGCGTTTGCAACGCGAATACCCGCTGAAAGCCAACCCGATACAAAAAGAGAAAATCAGTCTTGCTAATTCCCCAGTGACGTCAGAGACGCAATACACCCCATCGCTACGACAACGGCGCAGCGGCGAACAGATCGGATACTACGAACTGAAAATCGGGGATGACGGGCGCGGCGGTGATGGTTTGCTGCTCCTTGTAAACCCGGTAGTCTTCGGGACTGGTATAAGCATAAATCTTCTGACGCTTCGGGACGATGTACCAAACCAACTGCGCCCCGCCATCGAAGTAATCCTGGATCTTGTCCAAAACATTCTGGTGTGATTCGGAGTCCGACAAGATTTCAGTCGCGAACAGTGCGCTTACCTGCTCGTTCCGCCGAATGGCTTCCAATTGACTTTTCGAAAAATACGTCAGGTCAGGGATGCGCTTGCGGGTGGCGTCAACATAAGAGTCACTCTCGGCCATGATGATGTCTCCTTGCTGAAAAGCATCGGTTTGGATGAATCGGCGGATCAGAAAATTGCCGAGTAGCACTTCAATCTGTTTCATGGATTTCGGAATAACTTGTCCCCTGACAAACTCATAGTTGCCGTCATGGCCGGGCTGCTGCTGCCAGTGCTCGAACTCGGCGACGGTCGTGAGGTCGGTCGGTAATACCGGGGTGGACGTTGAAGTGGCGGTAAGCATGGGTCGATTGCTTGATGAATGAATCAAATATAAGGAAATCAATCGTAAAAAGCACGATCGGCCCACGGTCATTCGCGCGCAGTCGCTCGGCCTTTGGGTGGCCCCCTTCTTTTCCACTAATCCCCATCTGTGACAGAGTTTCCCTCAACCCCCGGCCAAGATTCTTACCCCAGTCCGCACTTGTCAATCAGGTAAATCATCGCCGCCATGGCGGCCCCGCCCATTTCGAGCTCCCGCTTGCTCACAGCATCGAAGGTGTCGGATCCCGCGTGGTGGTAGTCGAAATAGCGCTGGGAGTCGGGGATCAGGCCCAGCAACGTAGCCCCTTGTTGTCCCAGGAGTCGAGGTGGCCGCCCACCACGATGATCTCACTCGCCTTCGTACTGCCTTTGAGCTCGCCGACGACGTTGTGCGAAGGGGCATCGGGTAAGGTTCCACTGTTTTGCCGGAAATAAAACTGGGTCGAAGGACCGACTTTGATGGCCTTACTCAGCAGATCCGCCCCATTGGTGCTGATGGCGGCCGTCGGGATCAACGGAACACCCGATCCGTAGCGCATGCCCCCGGTATGCGGAAAATCATCCATTCGCGTGGTCATGGAACGCACGATGGCGCCCACGGCCCCCAGTTTTGCGGCTTCCGTGGCCCCGTTGATCCACCGCGCCCCGGTAGGCATCGAAGGTACTCAGCTCGGTGGGGTCCATGGGACGATTGAAAAAAACGATCTTTCCGGCGACCTTCTCTTTGCCCAAAGCGCGTAGTTCCACAAAATTCTTTACTTCAATGATTTCCGCTTTTACGCCTGCGACAGCCGTGGCCACCGACCCTCCCAAAGCCGCAATCGGTACCTCTACCTTTTTGGTTCCCGATTGAAAATAAGCCTTTTCAGCTTCTCCCCTCACCCAATGCGGCACCTGGGTATTTTGCAGGAAAACTCTGTCGAAACCTTCGTCTTCCATTACCTTCTGGGTGTAGACAACCGCATTGGCGGCTCCGTCGGACCCGCTCAATCGGCCGCCGATTTGGGTAGTGAGTACCCGCAACCATTCGTAGGATTTTCCGTTTGCTAAGGCTTCGTCGAAAATCTTTTTGATGAAAATAGAGTCAGCCTGAAAAGACGTCTGCGCTTGGGTGGCGGGCAAAATTCCGATCAGCGCCAGTAAAATAAGGAGGTGGGGCTTCATCATCATTGAACATGGGTTTGGTTTATGCGTAAAAATAAAAACCCCGCGCTGGTAAGCGCGGGATCCGTGAACTATTCTCCAAAAATCACAAAACAAATCGCTCTAAATTTTATAAATTCCGGAATAATATTTCCTATTGATAAGAGATAGGGAAACTTATGCTTCGGTCGGCCGGTAGACCATTCCGCGTATTACAACGCTTTTGAGAAAGCTATTTGTCCTCAGCCTCCAGAGCCACTTTCAGATCATTCAATAAGGCCGGTACCAGGATGTAGGGATCGTAAGGCTTATTTTTTACGTACAGGGTTTCTACGGGAATGTACCCCCGGTAACCACTCTGCTTGAGTATTTTTACCAGCCGGGGAATGTCCGTAGGGACGTCGCTGCCAATGCCCATTACGCTTTCCTTTACCTGCCAGTTGACCGTGTAAGGGATCACCGCTGCGATGTCGAGGTAAGGGTCCGCGACTTTGAAGTTGCCCGTATCGAGGATAAGTCCGGCCCATTTAGAGTCTACAGCTTTCACCACTTTTATGCACTGTTCGGCGGTTTGAAGCATGTCGCCGTGGTTTTGGATCCCAATGATGACCCCGTGCTGGCCCCCAAATTCCGCGCACTCTTTGTAACAGGCAATCATCCAGCCTGCCACCTCATCCCAGCGGTTTTCGTAGCCTTTGGGAATTTCACCGGCAAACAGGCGGAGTACCGGCGCTCCCAATTTTGCAGCGACGATGATCCATTCTTTGGCTCTTTTCACCCCCTCGGTCCGCACAGCTGGATCGGGTGAGGCAAAATCGTTCCTGATACCGGTTCCGGTAATATCGATTCCCAATTTGAAGGCCTGACGTTTAAGATCGTAGATATACTCATCGGTGGGTACCCCCGGATAGCCGGGAAAGTAGTAGCCCGTCAGGTCGACGGCGTCGATGTTCTGACTGGCGCACCAATCCAGCAGTCCGGGCAAGGACAGCTTGGGCTTGTTATCTTCCTGTCGATTACCAGTCAATAAGTCGTTGAATGAATACGCGTTGAGGGCCAGCTTAATGTGGGGATCATTCTTTTTTGGTAATTCCTGGGCGCGCATTGGATTGCTAAAACAAACCATTGCCATGACTACTGCCTTGCTCAGCAGGATTCCGGCACGTTTTTTCATTGGTTGAAAAATGCATTTGATCATAACCTGGGTTTTGTTTAAAATAGTGATTGTATTGCTTCTTAGAAACCGATCTATTGGCCTTGGGTACTGTGCGTAGTTATGAAAATCAGACATCCGAAAAGAAGCCCCTACTCGGAAGACTGATAATTCTTCACCAAAACTGAGGCCGAGATATTCAGGGACTTTCCAAGTTCACGAATCATGTCCACCGTCAGCTTTCGGTTGCGGACTTCGGAAACCCGACTTCTCCCGCCAACGACCGCCCTAAGCCCAATCTGCGGTCGGGTCGGTCCGCCGCGCGGTTGCCTCAGCTCGTGTTTGCAACGGCAGCGGCCGATCGTGCGAATAACCGCAAAAGAAGACACACAAACAACAATACGCCGTTGTCACTCGGCTCTTCGCCGAACGGTCCGCCGCGCGAGCTGACAGTGCGCTACGATCTAATCTACTCATTGTCAGGCTATTTTGCGATCAGCATACTCTGCCCGGTGCTGGGGGCTAGGGGGACGCAGGTCTGGTGATACATTCCAACCGAGTACCTCAAGGGCCTCTTCCACGATCATAATTGCAACGGCGTGGTCCGCCCCGGTGGAACGTATGCAGGAACGCGTCCCTGCTGAATGAAGAACCCCAGAAAGCGCACCGTCTTCTTGAAACGTACTCTTCAAATTATTCTTATTCGACTTTCTCTTGGCACTATCTGTGGCTTTAATTACGCAATAATGCCACTAATTGATCTATTTGAAGAAATTTTTGCAAAAAAGTAAAGAAGATGTTTGCATATTTAATCGGTTAAGCATAATTTTAGCCCACTTCTATATATTTATATTCTTTCGCACGATAGTACCGAGTTGAATAGCCACACCTTAATCAATTGTTAGGCTGTAAACTTATCACTGCTTGATTCTTCCCGCTTAAAAAACTCATGAAGCTGTTTAAAGTTTTTCATTTATTTGTTTGACAATTAAGATATTATAAATTTATTCTCATCTCAGTCCGTTTATCAACTTACTGCTCTTGTGTTGTTAAAATTCGTACTTCGTTTGAAGCAGTACAACCTGTGGGGCAATAAACGATTCCACTATATTAAAATGTTTAATCGTTAAAGCAACTTATAAACCCTTGTTTCATAGAATCTAACGCCTCTACTAACCGACTAACGTATATGAAAAAAAAGCCTACTTTAATTCTTTTCACGCTATTGTTGCTGTATCAGGGTCTGGCCTTCAGTCAGGCACCCAGCGTCACGGGCAAAGTGACTGACCAGGCCAGTAATGGCCTGCCGGGCGTGAATATTCTGGTAAGCGGTACCAACCGTGGAACCACCACCGACGCCAATGGCAACTACACGATTGCCGCTGCCACCGATGCGTCGCTGATTTTCTCCTACATCGGCTACGAAAGCCAGACGATTTTGGTGGGTGACCGCTCGGTGGTGAACTTGCAACTGACGGAGCAATCCAAAAACTTGACTGAGGTGATCGTGACGGCCCTGGGCATCAAGCGTGAGGCCAAAACGCTGGGCTACGCCACGGCCACCGTGAACGCCGATCAGATTTCGACCAACCGCACCCCCAACTTTGTGAGCGGTTTGCAGGGCAAGATGGCGGGGGTAAATATCACTTCGATGGGAACAGGCCCGGCGGGAACGGCCAAGATTCGCATTCGCGGGCAGTCGTCCTTCAGCGGCAACAATTCGCCGCTGATCGTGGTCAACGGCGTGCCGATCGACAACACCAACTACGCTCTGGGGGGCGATTTCGGCAACCGCGCTTCCAACAGTTCGGATGGCGGCGACGGCCTGAGCAGCATCAATCCCGACGACATCGAGACCATGACCGTGCTGAAAGGCGCGACCGCCGCCGCCCTCTACGGCTCGCGGGCCAAGGACGGCGTGGTGATGATTACGACCAAAAATCGGGGAACGGGCAAGGGCTTCGGCGTGACCTACAACACCAACTTCACCACCGATACGCCGCTGGATTACACCGACTTTCAGTACGAATACGGGCAGGGCGAGGGCGGCAAAAGGCCCACTACTGCCAATCCGACCTCAGGAGTGTGGAGCTTTGGCGAAAAAATAGTGCCGGGCATGACGCAAACGCTCTTCGACAACGAAACCTGGCCTTACGAGGCCGTCCGCAACCGGGTGAGCAAGTTTTACCGCGTGGGCACCAATTTTACCAATACCGTGACGGTGTCCAACAACGGGGAGAGCGGCGGGTTCAGCCTGTCGCTGGGCAATACCGACAACAAGGGCATCATGCCCAACAACACTTTCAACCGCAAGGTCGTCAACCTCGGCTTTACGCAAAATATCACCAGCAAACTGACCGCCACGGGGAACATCAACTACTCGAAGGAAAAAAACACGAATCCCCCGCAGTTGAATACGCAGGACGTGTCGGTGTCCACGGTGATTTTTACGCTGGCCAACACCATGCCCTTCGAGGCATTGCAACAAAATCAAACGCTGGAAAACGGCGACGAGTTTGTGTTTGCAAGGTTCCTGGTGCGGAACAATCCGTACTATTCCATGAGCCACAAGTTTGAGAACATCGACCGCGACCGCCTCTTCGGTAACGTGGCCCTAAAGTACCAGTTCACTGACTGGCTGTACCTACAGGGACGCATCGCGCAGGATTCTTACGTCCGCAACCAGGATTACAACATTCCCAACGGTTACGCGCCTATCCCCAGGGCCCCCGTCGGTTTCGTGAACGGTTCATACACTCAGGATGTGCGCCAGAACGTCGAGCGAAACCTGGATTTCCTGCTGGGTATCAACAAATCTTTCGGCAATATTGGCGTAGATGTGACCCTGGGCGGCAACCAACGCTACGCTCGCAACGACTACAACAGCGTGACGGTGCAGGATTTTGTGCAGCCGGGACTTTATACGGTGATGAACGGACGGATCAAAGACCCGCTTTACGCGCTTTCGGAGAAAAAAATCAACTCGCTTTACGGCGCGGCTACTCTCTCTTATAAAGAATTTCTGTACCTGAGCGTGACAGCGCGTAACGACTGGTTTTCGACGCTGGCCCCCGCCAACCGCAGCATCCTATACCCGTCAGTGACGGGTAGCTTCGTGTTCTCGCAAGCCTTCGAAAACCTGCCGAACTGGCTCAGTTTCGGCAAATTGCGTGCGGCCTACGCGCAGGTAGGTTCCGACAACGTGAATCCCTACTCCAACGCGCTGTACTACGCCGTGGACAACAATTCCTTCCCCAACCCTTCGGGGCAGTTGGTGCCGGTGGGAGGGATCAACACGGGAACGGTTCCCAATAAGAACCTGCGTCCGCTGCGGATTCAGGAGGCCGAGGCGGGGATCGAGTTGAAGCTGTTCGACAACAAAATTGGCTTCGACTTCACCTATTACCACAAAACCACCGACGACCAGATTCTGGCGGCGCAGATTTCCGACGCTTCGTCGTACACCAGCAAGCTCATCAACGTGGGCCGCAGCCTGAACCAGGGTCTGGAAATGCTGCTGACGTTCGCGCCCGTTGTGACTAAGGATTTCCGCTGGGATGTGAGTGCGAACGCTTCCTATAATACGTCCAAGGTTTTGAAGTTGGGCCTGTCGGAAAATGACACCGTCATTACCGTCAACAGCGGGGGCGGGCGGACGCTCAACCAGGTCGTGGGCAAGCCGCTCAGCCAGATCTACACGTTCACCTACCGCCGCGACGACCAGGGGCGCAAAGTGTTCGACCCCAAGAGCGGGCTACCGCTGCGCAACAATGTGCAACAGAATTTCGGCTCGGCCCTGCCCAAGTACTTTGGGGGGATCACCAACACCTTCACTTATCGGGGCCTATCGCTCTCCACGCTGATCGACTTCAAACTGGGCCACAAGATGATCGCCGGCCGCAACATCAACTACCAGCGCCACGGCTTGTCGAAGCGGACGCTGCCGGGCCGCGACCTAGGCTATGTAATCGGCGATGGCGTGAACCCCAATGGCGAAATCAACCAAACCAAAACGGCCGTGCAGCCCTTCTACGAATCGATCAACCCGCTGGGTATCAACGAAGACTTCGTGTTCAACGCCGGATTCTGGAAGTTGCGGCAGATTTCGCTGGGTTACGACTTCACCAAGTTACTCGGCGAACGCTCCTTCATCAAAGGCTTGAAGCTAAACGCGGTGGCCAACAACGTCCTGATTATCAAAAAATGGACAGAAAACATGGACCCCGAAGAAGCCCTCAACTCCTCGGACAACGCCGTGGGCCTGGATTTCTGGCCCGGCCTGCCCCCGACGAGGAGCGTGGGTTTTAATTTGAATGTTAGATTTTAAAGACGAAATTATGAAAAAGCTAACCGTACTTATCGCCGTCTGCCTGTTCGCAACTTCCTGCGACGAGGGTTTTGACGACATCAATACCAACCGGGTAAACCCGACTTCGCTGGCCCCCTCGCTGGTGCTGAACAAGGCCATCATCAGCACCACCTACCTCGACGGCGGCTCCACGCTCGGGATGCTGACGTACAATTTTCCGATTGTGCAGCAGATCATTACTCCCTACGGCAGTTCACTCTCGGGCGGGAATTACAACCAGCTTAACAACGGCAACGCCACCGCCGTTTGGAACAACTTTTACCGCAATGTGGTCAAGCAGTTGGTCGCCGTGCTGGATCAGACCAAAGACGACCCGAAGCAGTCGAACACGTACAACGAAGCGCGCATCTGGAAAGCCTACGCGTTTATGATCCTGACCGATACCTACGGCGACATTCCCTACTTCGAGGCCGGACAGGGATACACCACCGAAATTATCAGCCCAAAGTACGACCCGCAGGAAAAAATCTACAAGGACATCCTGAAAGAACTCGACGAGGCTTCCGCCGCCTTGACCACTGCCCAAGCCGCCGTGACCACGGATATTCTCTACGGTGGTAATATAGCTAACTGGAAGAAGCTGAGTTATTCCTTCATGCTTCGCGCCGCCATGCGCCTGAGCAAGGTGGACGCCGCCACGGCCCAGACCTACGTGAAGAAAGCCGTCGCGGGTGGCTTGTTGCAATCCAACGCCGATAACTCCGTCATCCGGCATACGGCGATTTACAACAATTACATCGCCAACCACCTGGCGGCCCGTGAGAAGACCAACTTTTATCTCACCGAGCCTTTTGTCAACTACTTGAAAACGAACAAAGATCCCCGCCTGCCCGTGTTTGCGGTGCGTTACGTAGGAGCCAAGGGCGGGGCGGAGCAGGTCGCCGCTCGGGCCTCGTCCGATCCGGCGGTGCAAATCGGGATGCCCGTGGGCTACAACGACGTGACGATCACCTCCACCTTTGCCACGACTGGTGTGGCCAGTTTGTGGGATTACTCCCAGGTGAACCTCAGTACCGTGCTAAAACTGGACGCTCCCGAATTCCACATCACCTACGCGCAGGTGCAGTTGCTGTTGGCCGAAGCAGCCTTCCGGGGCTGGCTGGCGGGAACGTCGGCTACGAGCAGCGCCGCCGATTATTTTGCCCAAGGCATCCGGGCCAATATGGAGCAAATGGCCGCCTACGGCGCGAGTGCCGTTATCCCTGAAACCGCCATTGAGGCCTACCTCGACGCCCACCCGCTGGACAGCGGCAAAGAGTTGGAAGAAATCAACACCCAATATTGGGTCGCCGCCTTCCTCGACGGTAGCGAAGCCTGGGCTAATTTCCGCCGCAGCGGCTTTCCGGCTTTGAAGAAAAATCCTTATCCCGGCTCCGAAATCAAGGGCGACTTCATCCGCCGTCTGCCCTATCCAGACGGCGAGTTGATCGTGAACGTCGCCAACGTCAACGAAGCCATCAGCCGCCAGGGGCCGAATGATTTGGACACGCGGGTTTGGTGGGACAAAAAATAATTTTGAATGAGTGATTGAGAGAATTAGTGAATAGAATGCCTCAACTACGGGCTTATTAATTCTCTCAATCACTCATTCTCTCAATCAAAATTCATTATGAAAAGAAGAGACTCCATAAAAGCGGCAGGTTTGCTGGGCTTATTTGGCGGGATTTCTACCGCCGAAGGGCGGGAAAAGGCCGGGATACCTGCCTACGCGGCGGGCATGAAGCCCGTTAAGATTACCAAAGTGCGCGCTATTGCCACCGCGCCGCAGGGTTCCAACCTCATTGTGGTCAAGGTCGAGACTTCCGAGCCGGGACTGTACGGCCTGGGTTGCTCGACTTTCACGCAACGCGCCGCCGTGGTGCTGCCCGCCATCAATACTTACCTCGATGAGTTCTGCAACGGTAAGGACGCGGACAATATCGAGGATATTTGGCAGGGGGCTTACGTGAGTTCGTACTGGCGCAATGGCCCCGTGCTGAACAATGCCCTCAGCGGACTGGACCAGGCACTTTGGGACATCAAGGGTAAACGCGCCGGGATGCCCGTCTATCAATTGTTGGGCGGGAAGGTACGCTTTGCCATTCCGTGCTACACCCACGCCAACGGCAACTCGCCCGAGGCGGTAGCCGAAGACGTACAGAAGTTTCAGGCCCAGGGCTTCAAACACATCCGCATTCAGCAGGGCGGCTACGGGGCCGTAGGAGCCACCGCCCAAACGCCCGACTACAAGGCCGCAGGATTCGGCGGCGCAACCGATAATTTCATGAACGAACAGGCGTACCTCAAATCGGTCCCGATTATGTTCAAGACGGTACGGGAGCGCGTGGGCGAGGAACTCGAACTGCTGCACGACATCCACGAGCGGGTGCAGCCAATGAATGCCATCAACATGATTAAGAAGCTGGAAGAGTACCGCCCCTTCTTTATCGAAGACCCTTTCTCACCCGAAAATATGGAATGGTTCCGGCAACTCAGGATGTCCACGACGGTACCCATCGCAATGGGCGAGCTGTTCAACAACATCAACGAGTTCAAGGAGCCGATGGCCAACCGCCTGTTCGACTACATCCGCTGCCACGTCTCGCAGATCGGCGGCCTGACGCCCGCCATGAAAGTAGCGCGGCTGGGCGAGTGGTTCAACGTCCGCACGGCCTGGCATGGCCCCGGCGACGTGTCGCCCGTGGGTCACGCCGCGCAGGCCCACATCGACTTCGCCATCTGGAATTTCGGCATCCAGGAAGCCGTGAATTTCTCCGACAAGATGAAGGACGTCTTCACGGGCTGCCCCACCATGAAAGACGGCTATATGTCGGTCAACGAGGTTCCCGGCTTTGGTGTGGACATCAACGAAAAAGAAGCCGCCAAATACCCCATCGGTACCAAATCCAACTGGCAAGTACGCCGGGCAGACGGGACGATCATAAGACCGTGATATCAATTAGTGAATGAGAGAATGAGTGATTGAAAGAATAAAAAATTCAAAATCATCAATTCTCTCATTCTCTCAATCTCTCAATCACTCATTCAAAATTGAAAAAGAAGGTTTCTCAAAAAGACATTGCCGAAAAAGCCGGGGTATCGACGGCTTTGGTTTCCTATGTTTTGAGTGGAAAGGCCAAGGAAAGCCGGGTGGGCGACGAGATGGCGGCGAGGATTTGGAAGATTGCCAAAGAATTGAATTATCGTCCTAATCACTTGGCCAAGAGCTTGCGTAGTGGAAAAACGTATACAATCGGTTTGGTGATTGCCGATATTTCCAACCCTTTTTTCGCCAACATCGCCCGCGTGGTGGAAGATGAGGCTCGAAGCCACGGCTACACGGTCATCATCGGGAGTTGCGATGAGCGGGCTGATAAAGCCTGGGATTTACTGAATGTGCTGATTAATCGGCAAGTGGATGGTTTTATCATTGTTACTTCGGAAAATTCGGAAAAGCAGATTCATTACTTAAAGGAAAAAAGCATTCCTTTCGTGCTGCTGGATCGCCATTTTCCCGACATCCAAACCGACTTTGTAGCTACCAACAATTATAAAGCCTCCTACGACGCCGCCACGCACCTGATTCGGGGCGGTTACGAGCGCATTGGGCTGTTTGCCTATAAATCTGAAATGTTTCACATGGTCGAGCGGATTCGCGGCTACCGCCACGCCCTGCGGGACAACGGCATCGAATTCAAGCCTGATTGGTTGAAAGAAGTGCTTTTCGAAACAATGGAGCAGGAGGTCAAAGCTGCGCTGGACGAAGTAATCTCCTCCGGCCAGAAGCCAGACGCGTTGATTTTTGCCACTTATGGATTGGCAATCAACGGCTTGAAATGCATCAATGAACGGCGTCTCAAAGTACCGTCCGATTTAGCCATTGTAAGTTTTGGGCAGGCGGAGGGGTTCGACTTATACTATTGCCCCATAACCTACATGAAACAACCCATCGAGTTGTTGGGTAAAACGGCGGTGGAGTACCTCATCGGCAAGCTTAACAATCCTGACGAGGGTATGAAGCAAATTTTAATGGAAGCCAAACTGGTAGCGCGCGAGTCGTCGATGGCGCGCCAAGTAGAGTTGGCGAAATAATCAATTATGCAAAGAAGAAACTTCCTAAAATCCACCGCCCTCGGCTCCGCCGCCCTACTTTCCGGATGGCCTTCACATGATTCAGAGGCTGCCTCCGGCCTGAAAATCACTAAAATCCGCTACTACGCCGCGCCGGGCTACAACAAGCCACTTTTTAACCAGGCGCGGGGCATCGTGGAAGTGGAAACCGACGGAGGCATCATCGGCATCGGCGAAGGCGGCTCTAAGGATATGATCGAGCAGTGCGCCCAAATGCTGATCGGCGAAGACCCGTTCCGCATCGAGCATTTGTGGCAGTACGTCTATCGCGGCATGTTCTACCCGCCGGGCCGCGAAAAACTCCACGCGCTGGGTGCCATCGAAATGGCCCTCTGGGATTTGAAGGGTAAGGCGCTGAAGGTCCCGGTGTACGAACTGCTCGGCGGCGCGACCCGAGACTACGTTGAGTGCTACGCCACGGGATTCCGCGCTTCCAAGGCCAAAACCGAGGAAGAACGCGCCCGCGACTGCATCGAGGCCGGACTCCGTGCCTACCGCATCGGCCCCACGGGTGGCAATGGCGAGGAACCGTTCGACTACTACGAAAACGTCAAGAAAACGATCGAGTTTTGCAAGCGTATCGACGAGGCCGTGGGCGGTGGCGGCCACTGGGCCGTGGACCTGCACACTCGCTTCGATTTGACCGACGGTCTGAAAATTTGCAACGCGCTGGAAAACCTCGAACCTTACTTTGTGGAGGACATCATCCGGTCGGAGAACCCCGGGGTGTACAAGACGGTGCGCTCCATGACCAAAGTACCCATCGCTGTCGGTGAGCAGTTCGGCGACCGCTGGGACACCAATGAATTGATCGAAAACCGCCTTATCGACTACACCCGCTTCACGTTGCCTAACACGGGTGGCCTCAGTGAGTTCAAGAAACTGGCCGCGATTTGCGAGACGCACTACGTCGGCATGATTCCGCACTTCACGGGGCCACTGTCCACCGCCGCGCTGGTTCACGTATTGGGTTCCAGCAGCCCGTCGCGCTGCCTGATGGAACTTGGCGGCGGCGAGCCGGAGCGTCCGCCTTATTTCAACGAGGATTTTATCAATTTCAAAAACGGCAAACTCTACCTCAACGACGCCCCCGGTCTGGGCGTGAAGTTCGACCCCAAGAAAGCCACCTTCGTGATGGAGGTTAAAGAAAAAACCAAATTTCCCCACCCGTTTTTGAAAGCACCGGACGGGTCGGTTCATAATTGGTAGTTTTTTCAATGAGGAAAGGAAACATCCGTAGGGGCGAACCTGTGTGTTCGCCCGTCGCGCGCCAGCCATCTGCGTCATTGTCTCAATTTTCAATATAAATCTTTGAATTCAAAAAGACGGTAACATCATGAAATCCAGCACTAAAATTTCTAGGCGCAATGCGATTCAGTCTGTCCTTGGCGTGGCGGGTGTCACGGCCATGACATTGCCCAAAACTTCTTACGCCGCCGCTGCGCCAGCGCCTTTTCGGGATTACGGCCAGGTCAAGATTACCAAATTGGAAACCTTTCTGGTGAAGCCGCGCTGGATTTTTCTGAAAATCCATACCGATGCGGGCGGAATTTTCGGGCTGGGGGAGCCACTGCTGGAAGGACGCGCGTTAACTATCCAAACTGCCATCCAGGAAGTGGAACCCTACCTGATCGGCAAAGACCCCCGGCAGGTAGTGCATCACTGGCAGGCCATTTACCGCCATGCCTTCTACCGGGGTGGCCCAATCCTCACCAGCGCGCTGAGCGGCATCGACCACGCTTTATGGGACATCAAAGGCAAACTGCTGGGCGTTCCGGTTTATGAACTACTGGGCGGCCCAACCCGTGACCGGGTGCGGGTTTATGGACGGGCGTCCAACGCCGAGCAGATTAAGCAACGGAAAGCCGAAGGATATACCGTCATCAAAACGGGCGTGGCTAAGGAAAGGCCCGCCAACATCGTCGAAAACCCGAAATTCATCCAGTACGCAGCGGACAACTTCGCCTCCCTGCGCGAGGCGGGCGGCCTGGACATGGACATTGCCATCGATTTCCACGGCAGCATTTCACCCCAAACGGCCAAGGTACTCATCAAGGAATTGGAGCAATATAAACCCATGTTTGTCGAAGAACCCTGCCAGGCGCAGAACGTGGATACCATGGTGGACATCGCCCGTGGCACCTTCCTGCCCATCGCTACGGGTGAGCGGATTTTTACCAAGTGGGGCTTCCGTGAGATTTTGGAAAAAGGCGCGGCCAGCATCATTCAGCCCGACCTCTGCCACGCGGGCGGCATCACCGAAGGCCGCCTGATCGCGGGCATGGCCGAAGCCTATTATGTTCCCGTCGCCCCACACAACCCGATGGGGCCGATTTCGCTGGCGGTGGGGCTGAACCTGGCGGCGAGCATCCCCAATTTCCTTGTGCAGGAGCAGGTGTCGCTGGGCGAGGGCTATTTGAAAGAATCCTTCAAACTGCAAAGTGACGGTACGGTGATGATCCCGAAAAAGCCCGGCCTGGGTATCGAACTGGACGAAGAGCAAATGAAGGAGAAAATCAACCACGACTGGAAAAATCCCGAGACGTATAATGCGCTGGATGGGTCAGTGGTGGATTGGTGATTTCTTCTTATAAAATCCAATAGAGTAAGAGACCCACCACTTCCCCCTTTTTCAAAAAAACACAACGCAATGATAAAGTCTATTGCCGCCGTACTGCTCTGCCTAAGCTTTACCCTGGTCGACGATTACCCCTCCGCCACCATCACCAACGGCCTCGTCACCGCCACGCTGCACCTGCCCGACGCCGAGCGCGGCTATTACCGGGGCACCCGCTTCGACTGGTCGGGCGTGATCCCGGATTTGCAATACAAAGGCCACCGCTACTTCGATGTCTGGAACACGCGGCCATACAGCCCCACGCTACACGATGCCATTACGGGGCCGGTGGAGGAATTCACCGCCGTGGGCATGGACGAAGCGGCGGTGGGCGGGGAGTTTTTGAAAATCGGCGTGGGCGGGCTGGTCAAACCGGATGACGGAGCCTACACTTTTGCCAAAAACTACGAGATAAAAAATCCCGGTAAATGGACAGTAAAAAAGAAAAAAGACCGGGTTGAGTTTACGCATAAAATCTCCGGTGTGAACGGCTACGGCTACGAATACCACAAAACGGTGAGGCTAACCAAAGGCAAACCCGAGCTGGTACTGGAACACAGCCTGAAAAACATCGGAGACAAAACCATTACAACCAGTACTTACAACCATAATTTCTTCGTCATCGACGGCGAGCCGACCGGGCCAAACATTGAAACGACGTTTCCCTTCGTAGCCAGCGCCGAAGGCAAGGGTTTCGGGACGATTGCCGAAATAAAGGATAAGCAACTAGTTTACAACCGTAAGCTGGAAGAAAAAGAAAACATCTTTACGAGCGGAATGCAGGGCTTCGGTTCCACCGCAGACGACTACCGCATTCACATCAAAAACCGCAAAACCGGCGCGGGCGTCAGGATCGAGGGCGACCTACCTCTGGAAAAGTTGGTATTTTGGGCCTGTAACACGACCTCCTGCCCCGAACCTTACGTCAAGCTATCCGTTAAGCCCGGCGAAACGGTCCGCTGGAACATTCGGTATGGGTTTGAGGTAGAGTCGGGGAAATAGCCCGTTTGTCAAACAACTCAATTGAAATTTTTGCAACGCATGAAATTTTGGAAATACTCCACGGTCGGGCTGCTGGTACTTTGGATTTGCGGGGCCGCTTATTTTGTCGGGCAGGATACCCGCCAGCCGTCCAAAAACGTAGACTGGCGCACCTACGGGGGCGACCCGTCGGGCAGCCGCTACTCGGAACTTTCCCAAATCAATTTGCAGAATGTCGAGCGCTTAAAACTTGTCTGGACCTACGACACGGGGCAGGAACCGCCCCTGGGTTCGGGTCGGGAACTCGCCATGCAGTGCCAGCCCATCGTGATCGACGGCGTTATGTATGGCACCACGCCCCGGCTCAAACTATTTGCCGCCAACGCCGCCACCGGAAAAGAAATATGGAAATTTGACCCGCAAGCCGATCCCGATACCCGACCTACCTACCATCCGGTGCGCGGTGTGGTCTATTGGGAAGGCGGCAGCGATAAGCGCATCCTCTATTCCGTGGGGGCCAATCTGTTCGCCGTGAATGCTTCGACGGGAAAACCGATCATGAGTTTTGGTACTGATGGGAAAGTCGATATGCACACGGGCCTGGGCGACGAAAAAACGCTGGGCTACGACATCAACGAGTATAGCATCCGCTCCACCACGCCGGGGGCTATTTACAAAGACTTGATAATTATGGGGTCGGCACCCTCCGAAGGCGGTGACGCATTGCCCGGCTATATCCGGGCCTTCGATGTCAGGACGGGCCAACTGGCGTGGGTGTTCCGCACCATTCCGCTGCCCGGCGAGTTCGGCTACGAAACCTGGGAAAAAGACTCTTACAAAAAACTCGGCGGGGCCAATTGCTGGGCGGGCCTGGTCGTGGACGAAAAGCGCGGCATGGTCTTCCTGGGGACGGGGTCGCCCTCGGTGGATTTTTATGGCGGCGCGCGCAAGGGCAGCAACCTGTTCGCCAATTGCGTTATCGCGCTAGATGCCAAAACGGGCAAGCGCAAATGGCATTTCCAGACCGTTCACCACGACCTCTGGGACCGCGACATCCCCTGCCCACCCAATCTGATTACGGTAAAACACAAAGGCAAAATAGTGGACGCCGTGGCGCAGGCGACCAAAGACGGGTTAATTTTTGTCTTCAACCGTGACACGGGCGAGCCGCTCTTTCCGGTGGAGGAAGTACCCGTTCCAGACGTACCTGCCCTACCCGGCGAGCAACCCTGGCCCACGCAGCCCGTGCCAACCAAACCCGCGCCTTTCGCCCGGCAGGTGCTGCATGAAGCTGACCTGACCGATCGCACCTCCGAGGTTAGCGCCTACGTACTCGATCGCTTCAAAAACAGCCAAAGCGGCCCCAAAAATCTGCCGCCCAGTCTGGAAGGAACGCTCATGTACCACTTAGGCGGCGGGGCAGAATGGGGCGGCACCGCTGCGGACCCCAAGGGTATCATGTACATCAATGGCAACAATATGCTTTGGTGGCTCAAGATGCGGGATACGCGGCAAGCCAAGGATGGCACCGCCCTCAGCAAGGGCACGGTGCTTTTCAACACCAATTGCGCATCCTGCCACGCCATTGACACGAAAGTCAATGCGGCAGCTGCCAGCACCCAAACCTATCCCAACCTGAAAGACGTCGGCCAGCGCCTGAGCCGGACGGAGATCGCGGCGATTCTGGAAACGGGGCGGGGGCGAATGCCCTCGTTTCGGCATATTTCAGCTAATGACCGGGCGGCGATTATGGATTTTCTGCTGAAAACCGAAAGCAATACCAACCCCGACGACGTGCATAGCCTCGCCGATACCAAAACGGAACTGGGAAAACTGTTTCCCTACAAACCGCCCTACATCAACAACGGCACCACGCAGTTTCTGGACTCGGAGGGCTATCCGGCCCTGAAAGCACCCTGGGGCACACTCAACGCCGTGGACTTGAACACGGGTAAATACCTCTGGCAAGTGACCTTCGGCCAAAATCCCGAACTTGAAGAAAAAGGACTGCCGCAAATGGGTACCGAAAATCACGGTGGCCCTATCGTCACGGCGGGCGGACTACTGTTCATTGCCGCCACCAAGGACGCGAAGTTGCGGGCTTACAACGCTAAAACCGGTAAGGTAGTCTGGGAATATAAGCTACCCGCCGGAGGGTTTGCCACGCCCATCACCTACATGGTCGATGGCAGGCAGTACATAGCCATCGCCGCTGGCGGTAACCGGCAGGGCCTGCCCTCGGGGCGGACGTATGTGGCTTTTGCTTTGCCCTAGCGTTTTTTTTTAAAAAAAACTTCCTAAACCCTCCTCCCCAAATGGGCAAAACCAAAAACTACCGCTGGCTCGTTGTCGCGCTGCTTTTCACGGCAACGACGATCAATTACCTCGACCGTCAGATCATCGGTTTGCTAAAACCCATTCTGGAAACGGAATTTAGCTGGACGGAAACGGACTTTGCCCACATTGTGATGGCCTTCACCGCCGCCTATGCCGTGGGACTGGTTTCGTTCGGCTGGTTTATCGATAAGGTGGGTACTAAGTTGGGGTATTCCATCACGATCGTATTCTGGAGTATCGCCGGGATGCTGCACGCCGTGGCGCGGTCGGCCTTTGGTTTCGGACTGGCGCGGATCGGGCTGGGGCTAGGCGAGGCGGGTAACTATCCGGCGGCGGTCAAGACGGTAGCCGAGTGGTTTCCCAACAAGGAACGCGCCCTGGCGACGGGTCTTTTCAACGCCGGCACGAGCGTCGGCGTGGTGGTGGCACTCATCCTGGTTCCCTGGATTCTGAGCCATTACGGTTGGCAGGAGGTCTTCTGGATTACGGGGGCACTGGGCTTCATTTGGCTGATTTTTTGGGTGATCTTCTACGACATTCCCGTTCAGCAAAAACGTTTGACGACTGAAGAATACGATTACATCATCGGCGGGCAGGAAGCCGAGGAAAAAGGGGTGGGCGAGAAAGCAAAAGTGAACTGGACCAAACTTTTCACCTTTCCCCAAACCTGGGCTTACATTACGGGCAAAGGCCTCATCGACCCCATTTATTGGTTTTTTCTGTTTTGGTTGCCTTCCTACTTCGCCACGACTTTCGATCTGGATCTCAAAAAATTTAGTCTGGAACTGATGATCATTTACACCGCCACCACGGTGGGCAGCATCAGCGGTGGCTGGTTTTCGTCGCTGCTTATCAAGCGCGGCTGGCCGGTGATCAAAGCCCGCAAAGCGGTGTTGCTGGCCTTTGCCGTGCTGGAATTGTCGGTGATTGGCATTCAGTTTGCCGACAACGTGTGGGTGGCAGTCGGTCTGATCAGTTTCGCCGTGGCCCTGCACCAGGCCTGGGCCACGAATGTCTTCACGCTGCCTTCGGATATGTTCCCCAAGCAAGCCGTTAGTTCCGTCGTGGGCATTGGCGGCATGGCGGGCGCTATAGGCGGCATCCTTTTTCCGATTTTGATCGGTAGTTTGCTGGATACCTACAAAGCTGCCGGAAACCTGGCCGGAGGGTACAATATAATCTTCACAATCTGCGGATTCACCTACCTCATTGCCTGGGGAATCATTCACTTGCTGACGCGCCGATCGCGGATGTTATCGCTGGCGGAGTTGCGGTAGAAGGTTGAATTCGACAAAGTGAAGCCCCCGGCAGGAACGGAAAATAGCCAAACATCCCTGTAGGTACAGCGCTGACAATGGGGCCTGATTATGTGGACATCGAATGAATCGATGGGTAAGTAAGCACTAACTTCGGCTATGGAAAATCATCAAAGTTTCCTTATGAAAGGTTTAGTCGGGCCAAACTTCGTATGGCCCGATGAACGCAGTCTCTGGAGGGATTTCCGGGCGGGTGACCGAGCGGCCTTCGAGTGCCTCTACCACAGCCACATCCAGCACTTAATTTCCTACGGAAGCAAAATTACTCATGATCGCAGCCTGGTTCAGGATTGCATTCAGGATTTGTTCGTGGAATTGTGGGAGAGTCGCGAAAAATTGGCTTCAGCCAATTCGGTCAGGCACTACCTCCTCAAAGCCCTGCGCTACAAGATTGTCCATCACTTGCAGACCGACCTCAGCGAACCCCTTAAAGAAACTTATTTCCCCATTCAGTACGAAAACGCCGAAAGCCAGTGGCTGCTGTCCGAAAGCGTACTTCTCAATGCCAAGCAATTAAATATTGCCCTTGCTGCACTTCCCAAGCGGCAAAAGGAGGCCATTTACTTGCGCTATTTCCAGGGACTCAGCAATGAGGAGGTGGCCCAAGTCATGGGTGTCAATTACCAGTCGGCCTGCAAGTTCATTTACACAGCCCTGAAAACCTTGCGAGAAAAAATGCGCCTCTTGGCACTAACACCATTGGTTTTTAGCTTTTTTATCTAATTTATTAAAAATTCTTGGAATAAAATGGATTAAAAAAAGTCTTTTTTTACACTATTGAGCAGAAACCCAGACTCTGCCACTGTATGCTTAAGAATTTTTCAAATTTTGAGATCGAGGACTTTGCCTTCCACGAAAGCTTCCAGGATTGGGTATTACTACCTGCTTCAAAGCATCGAATTTTCTGGGAGCAATACTTGGCGACTCATCTCCACCAAACTGACAGGATACTGGCGGCGCGGGAACTGGTACTGGAACTGAAATCTACGCAGCAAACCACGCCCGATGAGGCCTTTGCTTACGCTATGTGGCAGAATATTCAGCGACGTACGCAGCCCAAAACAAAGACTCCGCCGCTATCGCCCTTCGTCTGGCGCGTGGCGGCCTCGGCGTTGCTGATTGTCGGCTTGGGGACATCAGTCTGGCGGCTTCGGAGCGGTAATGACCGTGTGTTATCCCAGCTGGTGGTGCAGGAATCTGTGCCAGCACAGAGCCTGGAAGAGGTCAACCGCACGAATAAGATCATTAAAGTTCACCTCAGCGACGGCAGCGTGGTAAGCTTGAGTAAAGACAGCCGCCTGAGTTATCCCAAAAAGTTTGACACCGCACAACGCGTGGTGTCGTTGAGCGGCGAGGCATTTTTTGAAGTGCAGAAAAATCCCGACTGGCCTTTTCTGGTCTATGCCAACGAGACGGTAACCAAAGTTCTGGGTACGAGCTTCCATGTGGAAGCCTATGATGATGCGCCGGATGTCAAAGTGAAAGTAATGACGGGCCGGGTATCGGTTTTTTCTAAAAAAGATTTTGAGAACGAACCTACCAAAGCCCAGCGCACGGGCGTGGTACTGACACCCAACCAACAGGCGATTTTTTTAAAAAGCCAGACGCAGCTCAGCAAATCGCTCGTCGCCACGCCGGAGTTGCTCCTGCCTCCCGGTCAGAAACCTTCATTCAATTTTAATGACACCCCTTTACAAAAAGTATTCGATGTGCTGGAACGGGCCTACGGCGTAGAAATCGTGGCTGACCCTGACCTGACCGCTCGCCGCGCCCTCACCGTAAGCATGGAGGACGAAACGCTCTACGAGAAACTGGACGTGATTTGCCTGACGCTGGGACTGACTTACCAGATTGTGGATGCAAAGGTCATTATAGAAAGTAAAATGCCTTTTCCTAACCAATTAAACCTTTAAAACTATGAAAAAACAACGACTACCCGTCGAACTGTTCGTGGCTACGGTTAAATTCTCCTGCTTCCATCTGTTCATTGTGATGCTGACCTTCGGGATCAGCCTAGCGAAGGAAAGCAACGCTCAGGAACTGCTCGCCCGTCCGGTTTCAATCAATATTGCGAACCAGGATGTGCGCACCGCCTTACTAAGGATTGGTAAATCCGTCGATGTGAAGTTCAGCTACGATCCCGCGCTGATCCGAAATGCTGACAAAATAAGCCTGACCGCCCGAAACGAGCCGCTGGGCCAGGTGTTGAACAAAATCCTGAATCCGCTGCGACTGGCCTACGATGTGTCGGGCATATATATCATCCTGACGCGGGAGAAAGCGCAGAGTACGCTCGAGCGCCGGGGCCGGGTCTCCCCGCTGACAATTCCCCTGGACATCGGCGTGTCGGGCCGGGTGACGGATGCCAATAGCGGTAACGGCCTGCCGGGGGTGAACGTCCTCATCAAAGGCACTCAGCGCGGCACGACCACCAACCAAAACGGCGAATACAGTCTGGAAGTGCCGAACGCGGGTTCGATTCTGGTGTTTTCCTTCGTCGGCTACGAACCTATGGAGCAAACGGTTGGCAATAGGCAGATGCTGAATATCAGTATGAAAGCGGACGAGAAACTGCTCAGCGAAGTGGTGGTCATGGGCTACGGTACCCAAAAACGCTCGGATTTGACGGGTTCGGTCTCGTCCGTGAAAGCGGAGGAAATCAGCACCCTGCCCGTGCGCAGCGTCAGCGAAGCCTTACAGGGCCGGGCGGCGGGCGTGCAGGTCACGCGCAACAGCGGCGCGCCGGGGTCGGGTTCCGACATTGTGATCCGGGGCGTCGGCTCCATCGGCGGTATGTCGCCGCTCTACATCGTGGACGGCATCCGCATGTCGTCGGGCAATAATTTCAACTTGCAGGATGTCGAATCCATCGAGATTTTGAAGGACGCCAGCGCCGCCGCCATCTACGGCGCGCAGGCCGCCGGGGGTGTGGTGCTGGTCACGACCAAGCGCGGCACGAGTAAAGACAAGATGGACATTAGCTTCAACACCTACTACGGTGTACGCAAGCCGCGTAATCTTTACCAACTGCTGAACACCGCTGACTACGTGCGGGCCAAGACGGCCTTCGGCGTCAACACCAGCGGCTGGGGCGACCCTGCCACGCTGGCCGATAACGACTGGGTGGACGAACTCTACCGCAACGCCGGGGAGCAAAGCTACTCACTATCGCTGTCGGGGGCCACGGCCAAGACCAACTACTACCTCTCGGCCAACTACCAGCGCGAGGACGGCACCCTTATCGACAACTCCTTCGAGCGCTACGGCATCCGTTCCAACGCCGATTTCAAGATCAACAAGCGCCTGAAAGTAGGCGAAACGCTTTACGCCTGGATGACCAACGTAAACCCCACCCAAACGACAACCTTCCCGTACCGCTCGGCCCCCGTAGTCCCCGTGCGCGACGAGACCAACCCCGTGGGCGGCTGGGCCAAAACCGGCACTTACTTCACTGGTCCCAATCTGGTGGGTAACGAGTACATCCGGCATGACAAAGACCAGCAGTACGCCCTGGAAGGCAATATCTACCTCGACCTCGAAATCATCCAGGGCCTGAATGTGCGCTCTACCTTCGGGGCCTCCATTTTCAATCAGAAAAACTACGGTTTTACGGAAGCTTTCGATTTTGGCACTCTTAAAAACCTGAATGCCTTCCTGAGCCGCGAAAACAACACCCGCCGCAACCTGACGGCCAACCTGGTGCTGACCTACGACAAGGCGATCGGCCAGCACGCCTTCAAGGTTCTGGCGGGCTACGAGTCCTTCCAGTCGGACCTGAGCAGCCTGTATGGCGAGGCCCAGGGTTTTCAGGTCATCACCTACAACCTGGGCATGACTACCAACCCGACCACCTACCGCACCAGCGGCGGCGAGTTTCCGCAGACTCGGCTGTTGTCGCAGTTTGGTCGCATCAACTACACCTTTGCCGACAAGTACCTGCTGACGGCCAACATCCGTCGTGATGGTTCCGATCGTTTCGGCCCCAACAACAAATGGGGCGTGTTCCCGTCGGTGTCTGTGGGCTGGCGGATATCGGAGGAGGATTTCATGCGCGATATTTCCCAGGTATCCAACCTAAAGCTGCGGGCCAGTTACGGCAAGTTGGGCAGCACCAGTAGCATTCCGCAGTACACCTACCAGAATTCGTATGGCGGCGGCGGCGGCACCAACATTCTGGGCCTGGCCGACGGTAGCGCCTCGAAAGGCTACGCCCTCACCGCCCAGCTTGCCAACCAGAATATCAAGTGGGAGGAGGTAAACCAAGCCGACATCGGACTGGACCTCGGCCTGTTCCAGAACCGCCTGAACTTCACGGCGGACTGGTACAGCCGCCAAACGGTGGACATGATTTATCGGGTGCCGGTACCGGCCTCGGCGGGATTTTACGGGTCGAGCGTTTATACCAACATCGGCCAGATGAGCAACAAGGGCGTGGAACTGGCCGTGGATTACCGAGGCAAGAAGGGCGACTTTAGTTACTCAGTAAGTGCCAACGCCGCCTTCAATCGCAACCTGGTGAAGCAACTGAGTGGCACTAACAATAACCCAATCAACGACGGCGACGGCGGTCCCTACCTCGAAAGCGTCGTGGCCCGCACCGTGGCCGGACAGCCGCTGAGCCAATTCTATGGCTATAAAGTCCAGGGTATTTTCCAGTCCGAAGACGAAGTAGCCGACCTCAATAAAACCGCCCAGGAAAAGGCGGCAGCCAACGGTGGCTCCACGAAGGGCGTCTTCTACCAGGCCTCGGGTACTGGCGCGGGTGACCTGCGCTTCGAGGATACGAATGGCGACGGACGAATCACCGTGGACGATAAAACGTTCATCGGCAATCCCTTCCCTAAGATTTCCTACGGCCTTACGCTCAATCTGGGCTGGAAAGGCTTCGATATGTCGGCGTTGTTTCAGGGTCTACAGGGCGTTTCGATCTTCAACGCCAATAAATATTACACCCAGTTTTTTGCTGGGGACTACAACACGACGGGCGATATTTTCAAAACTTCCTTCTTCGATGGCAATGGCCTGACCGACCAGCCCCGCGTGGGCTACACGGATGCGGCGGGCAAATTTATCCGTGACCCAAACTCGAACTACACCCGCATTTCGGACTACGCCGTGGAGGACGGCTCGTTTCTGAAACTGCGCAATCTCCAGTTCGGCTACACCATCCCCAACACGGTGTTTAAAGGCTTAGCCAAAGTGCGCGTGTATTTGCAAGGCCAGAACTGGCTGACGCTCACCAAGTATTCCGGTCTCGACCCCGAGGTGCTGGGCCGTAATGGCACCACCGCGCGGGGCATCGACTCTATTTATGGCTATCCCCGCACAACGTTCACTTCGGTGGGACTTAGTGCCAATTTCTAACATTAGTTTTCAAAACAAAAATATACCGAAGCAATGAAAATATTCCTGAAACTTTCGCTGTTCGTGCTGCTGGTCGGCCTGGCTTCCTGTAAGGAGGATTTTATCGAAGTGGACAACCCCGGTGCCCTTTCGCCGGCCAACTACCCCAATTCCATGGCCGACCTCGAGCAATTGCTCACGGGCGTGTACGCCACGCAGGGGGCTAACGGCCTATTCGGCCACCATATGCTGAACAAAAACATTCACCTGTGGGACCACACTACTAATCTGAGCTGGCAGGGAACGCCCACCTGGATCAGCATGGCCCAGAACAACTCGCAGCCTGCCGACCCCTTCCTCTACAACACCTGGCGGGAACTGTATCGGGGTGTGCAGCGCACCAATACCCTGCTAGAAGGTATCGAAACCTACCGCGCTAAGGCCCCCAAAGATCAGATAGCCGCTATCGACCTCATCAAAGGGCAAACCCACTTCCTGCGGGCCTGGTACTACTACTACCTCGAGACTTTTTGGGGTGAGACCTTCATCGTCGATGGCAAGGGCGGTGAAAAAATGGGCGTCCCCATTGTCATCAAAGCAGCGGCGACCCTGGACCAAACGCAAGTCAACCGCAACACGGTCAAAGAAGTGTGGGATTTTATCGTCAGCGATTTGAAGCAGGCCGAAACCCTGCTGGGCAATAAAACCTGGACCAACATCGCCGACAAGCACAAGGTGACGGGCTGGGCCGTGAAGGGCTTCCTGGGCAAGACTTACGTCTATCTGGAAAACTGGCCCGAGGCCAAAAAGTACCTCGGCGACGTGATCGACAACAGCGGCAAGTCGCTGGTGCCTTTCGATGTGTACAAGACGATGTTCAACGGCCAGAACGAACACAACTCCGAGTCGTTGTACGAGGTGTCTTTCAACGAAGATGTGATCCGGGGCGGCGGCGACCAGTCGATGGGTTCTAACATCGGTATGATCCTGGCCCCCACCTACGTCAGTGCCAACGGCGGGCAAGCGGCTTCGGCCTGGTCCAACGTTTTTCCCCACGCCAAAAACATCGAGCGATTCGGTTTCAACGGAGGCCACTATTTCAAGCCTGACGTTACCGTGGCCAACATCGCCAACGTGGACAACAGCTACATCACCCGTTCCCAGGAGGCGCGTAAAAATAAGACTGTCGATCCCCGGCTGTGGGTGGCATGTTTTCAGCCTTACGTTGACTCAATGGTCGTATCGGGTAAATTGCGGCCTATTTCGCACTATCTTGACGTCACGGAACTAGACATGGAGGCCTGGAGTTTCCGCAAATATACCAAACTTGATGGCACCGAAGCGGAGGTCAATTTTGCCAATGGCTCCAATATCCTCTGGCTGCGACTAGCCGATATTTACCTGCTCTACGCTGAGACTATGACCCATACGGGCGACAATGCTACGGCCCTCGAATATGTTAATAAGGTAAAGCGACGAGCTTACAGTCTGCCCATCAACACGCCCTCGGTACGAGACTACAAAAGCTTGACCGATGTCACGATGGCCACCGATGCCATCCTGAAAAACAACCCGCTCCGCTATGAGCGCTGGGCCGAACTCTTTGCCGAAGGCAATTGGTGGTTCGACGTAGCCCGTTGGAAAATTGGCCCGCAGGAAGCCAGTTATTACCAGCGGGTACGTGGCGGCCCGATTCAGTTCGACGCCTGGGACTACGCCCAGCCGATTCCCAACAACGAGATCACGGCTAACGTGAGCATCCAGCAGAATCCGGGGTATTAAACGATGAGTGATGAGTGATGAGTGATGAGTGATGAGTGGAAAATGCCGATTTTTTGAGCAACTTGACTACTTATCGCTATTTGTTGTAAAATTGCAAGCTGCCGATGCGAAAAACGCATCGGCAGCTTTTTCTGTTGTTTATGCGTAAAGAAATCAATTCCCGACTAAGGAGTGGGCGGCGGCTGGGAGTGTTTCGGTTTTTGGCCGTGCTGCTGCCTTTTGTCTTCTTACTTTTGGTGGAAATGGCGTTGCGAGTGTTGGGTTACGGCCACGATTTGCGGCTCTTTGTGGAAGACCCGCAGCACGAAGGCTATCTGGTGATGAACCGCTACGTATCCGAACGATATTTCAATGAAATCGAAAACGCTACCATCGGCAATTTTGAACCTTTCCGGGCAGAGAAAACCGAAGGCACGTTCCGCATTTTCGTGCTGGGTGAATCGACCACCATCGGGTATCCCTACTTCCACAACGGCTCCTTTCATCGCTGGCTTCACTACCGGCTGATGCACACTTTTCCTGATCGGGATTTTGAAATTATCAACCTCGCCCTTACGGCAGTCAATTCGCACACGGTTTATGACATGGGCCGGGAAATAGCCGACTACGCCCCCGACGCCGTGATGGTTTATGTTGGTCATAATGAATATTACGGGGCGCTGGGTATCGGTTCGACGAGTTCACTGGGCCATTACGTCGGTCTAGTGCGACTGCTCGTGCGGCTGCGGCACCTGCGGCTGGTGCAGTTACTGGGAAATTTAGTGAATGGAATAAAAAAAATGGTGTCAGGAAATGCGGTGGATATCCGTGAAAACCTGATGAAGCGCATGGCTGCCAAACAGCAGATTTCATTCGGCTCGGACGAATACAAAGAAGGGATTGCGCAATTCGACCGCAACCTAACTGACCTCTGCCAATTGCTGGCTGATCGTCAAATTCCTGTATTCATCAGTGATTTGGTCAGCAACGAAAAAGACCTGAAACCTTTTATCAGCGCTCCGGGAGATCCTTTTTTATCGGCTCAGGTGCAGTACGAGGCCGCCCAAAAGGCATTTGACCAAAATAATTTTAACCGGTCAAAGAAAGACTTCATTCGGGCGAAAGACTTGGATATGCTCCGCTTTCGCGCCCCGGAAGCCATGAACGGAATCATTCAAGAACTACCGTCCCGATTTTCTAACGTCACACTGGTACACGCCCGAAAAACCTTTGAACGGCATTCGCTACACGGCATACTTGGCGATGAAACGCTGCTCGAACACGTGCATCCCAACCTTTTCGGCTACGCACTGCTGTCGGACGCATTTTATCGGGCGCTGACGCAAAAACAAGGTTGGAAAGCAAGAAAAACGACGGAGCTTTCTTTGGAGCAGCTATACCGACAAATGCCCATCACGGCGGTAGATTCGTTAGCCGGTGCCTACGAAGTAAGTATTCTGAAGGAGGGCTGGCCCTTCAACCAACCCATGTCTCGGGCAAAAAAAGGGCCTAAAACATCAGAAGAGCAACTGGCAGGTGCCTTGGTTGTAAAGCAAATCACCTGGCCCGAAGCCATGAACCAATTGCTGATCGGCTACACCCAAAAAAATCAACCCGCCGACGCGTTGCGGGTAGCCGAGGCTCTGGTATTGGAATACCCCTTCGATCCCAGTTTTTCCGAGCAAGCTGGGAAACTGAGTTTGAATTTGCTTAAAAATGATCTGGCCATCACTTATCTTAAGCGCGCCTTCCGCCAGAACGTAAATCCGGCTACGGCGCAGAGACTGTTTGTCGTACTACTCAAAGCCGATGAACCCGAGGGAGCATTTCCTTACCTGCGCATTGCCGCCGCCGCTAATGGCAATCCCCCCGCGCTAACCGGGCTGATCAAAATAGTAGAGCGTATCATCGGTTTGAAAAAACAGAACGTGGAAGAAACGAACAGTGTGCAGTTATACAATGAACTGGCGGCAGGCTATCTGCAATTTGCCAATGCTACTGCCGCTCGGAAATACGTTGAAAAAACTTTGAAACTTGATCCCCTTAATTCGGTCGCGCTCAGTATGAGATTGAAGATTCAAAGTTTGGAGAGCGAGGGCTCGATAACCAAGTGAAAATTGAAACAAAATCGAGGTTAACCACGCACTTTTTGATGCTCGCCAGGATAAAGGTTGACCTTATAAATTCCGGTATGCCTTCTCGCAGTCGCTCGGCTCTGACGAGTGGAGCGCCACCCGGTGACGACTATCCAGTAGCCCTCCGGCCGGTCTTCATACGGGTAAGCCCCCCCTCCCGTCGTCTTTACAAAAGCAGACAACAACCAAAACCATGAATCGTAGAAACTTCGTAAAAGCCAGCGCCCTGGGCGCGGCGGCCGGCATATCCGTCATTCCTTCCCGTACCTTGGGAAAACCTTTGGGCTACGTGGCCCCGAGCGATAAAGTTAACCTGGCCTGCTGCGGGATTGGCAACCGGGGTGGTGAGATCACCAAGGCCCTGTACGCGACCGGACTGGCCAACATTGTGGCTTTCTGCGACGTGGACATGGGTGCACCGCAAACGCTCGAAGTACTGAAAATGCACCCCGACGTGCCGCGCTTTCAGGATTTTCGGGAGATGTTCGACAAAATGGGCAAGCAAATCGAGGCGGTGAGCGTCGGCGTTCCCGATTTTGCCCACTTCCCGATCACGATGCTGGCAATGTCGCTGGGCAAACACGTGTACGTCGAAAAACCCATGGCCCGCACCTTCCAGGAGGTCGATTTGATGATGAAGGGGGCAAAAAAGTACAAGGTAACCACCCAAATGGGCAATCAGGGCCACTCGGAAGCCAATTACTTCCAGTTCAAAGCCTGGAAAGACGCGGGAATTATCAAAGACGTCACGGCCATTACGGCGCACATGAACAGTCGCCGCCGCTGGCACGACTGGGACCCCAACATGACCCACTACCCGCCGGCTGAACCCATCCCCAAGACGCTCGACTGGGATACCTGGCTCACGACTTCTCAGGTTCACGATTACCAAAAAGATTTTGTGAATGGACAGTGGCGTTGCTGGTACGATTTCGGGATGGGGACGCTGGGCGACTGGGGAGCGCACATCATAGATACGGCGCACCAGTTTTTGGACTTAGGCTTGCCCTACGAAGTCGATCCTGTTCGGCTGAAAGATCATAATCCGTTCTTCTTCCCAATGTCCACGACCCTATCGTTCAAATTCCCGAAGCGTGGGGATATGCCGCCGCTGGACATTACCTGGTACGATGGTCTGGACAATATTCCCAGCGTTCCACCGGGCTACGGCGTGTCGGAACTCGACCCCAACATTCCGCCCGCCAGCAATGGGGCCATACAGCCCGCCAAGTTGAATCCGGGTAAAATTATTTACGGCAAAGATCTGACCTTCAAGGGCGGTTCGCACGGAAGCACCCTATCGATCATCCCGGAAGAAAAAGCCAAAGACATGGCTTCTAAACTCCCCGAGGTGCCGAAAAGCCCTTCTAACCACTTCGCCAATTTCTTGAAAGGTTGCAAAGGCGAAGAAAAATGCCGCTCCTCGTTCGAAATTGCCGGACCATTGAGTCAGGTGTTTAACCTCGGCGTACTGGCCCAGCGGCTGAATACGAAACTGCTCTTCGACCGCGAAACGCAGCGGATCACCAATAACCCGCTGGCCAATTTTCTGCTCGCCGGAGCCGCGCCCCGCAAGGAATGGGAAGAGTATTATTTGTTGTGAGCGTAGAGGAGGTCCATCGAGAATGAGTTTGCCACTCATCCCTGTAAACTTCCGTTGGGCTACCTGGATGCAACATTATCTTCATGGCTCCCCTCTTTGGGTTAAATCATTTAGTTCAACCCAAAACTTCAATAGCCATGAAGAATGTAAAGAAAATGCTTGCCGTTGCCCTGTGCAGCCTGATGATGTTTCCCGCCCTCGCCAAAACCGACGGCCCCGATTATTTACCGCAAAAGCCCCACACCTTCGAAGTTGGGATCTACCGGGTAAAAGATTCGCTGAAAATGCGGTTGTTGCTGGAAAAGAAGGCGGGCGAGAAAGTAATGGTCCGCCTGCTAAATTCACAGGGGCAGGTGTTGCACGAAGAAGTAGTCGGCAAGCGGCAGCAGAAGTACGGCCGCAACTTTGATTTTTCGCAAATTAAGGACGGCCGCTACACGCTTGAAATCACTAATCGGGACGAAGTAATCAAGCGCTCGATTAATCTGACGACCACCGACCTGGTGGAAACGCCGACTCGGACGCTGGTGGCCCTTAACTAGCGAAGCCGAAGACATCCGGCTTTTGTCCGGAATCGAGTCCTGGATTTTTGCTGCTTTACCCGGCTCTTCTTTTTCCGTCTGCGGATGGAAAAAGAAGAGCCGGGTATTTCAATTTATACCGGAAAAAGTCGCTTGTAAATAATTTCACCCAAAAAGTTACGTACGGATAACTTCTTTTAGTAACTTGCGAAGACAAAAATATCAGGCAGGAAATTAGCACTGTTTACTCTGGCTTACTGGCGGAAGTGGTTTAGTGAGGATAGGAATTGGTAGGGAGGCCCGAACAAAAGTGGCTTTGTGCTTGAAAATACGATAGCATCTACTCGACCCTTCCAACTTCCCTAAACCCTTGAATTCATGAAGAATACCGTCGATTTTTTCCTGAACGGGAAACCCGTTTCACTGGAAAATCCATCTCCCGACTTACTACTCATCGATTACCTGCGATCGCCCGCGGTGGGATTGGCCGGCCCAAAAAAATCCTGCGGCCAGGGTGGCTGCGGGGGATGTACGGTCATTCTGTCGCAGTGGAACGAGCAAAAACAGAAGCCCGAGCACCGGGCGATCAATTCGTGCCTCCGCCCGGTCTGCGCCCTGGGGGGACTCGTCGTCACGACGGTCGAGGGAACGGGTGCCGCCCGCAAACCCGATCCGGCCTATCTGGTCCACCGGCCCAGCGCAACGCGGGGCGGCGTTCCCCTGGACGAGCAATATTCGCCCGTGTTGGTGGCAGCCCAGCAGGCCGCCGAATCTAAGCGTGAGTCAGTTATCGCCGCCGTGGTGGCGAACCAGGCAAAGCAATCGGTCACTGATCTTATAAAAATCATTAAGAAAATCCCCGACGCGCCGTCGGAACACTCACACGAGGGGATGAACCCAGTGGCGCATCGACTGGCCCTCAACAACGGCAGCCAGTGCGGATACTGTAGCGTTGGGTTCGTGATGAACATGTCGGAATTCATCATCAACCATCCGAAAGCTACGAAAAAAGAGATCGAGGAAGCATTCGATGGTAATTTGTGTCGCTGCACGGGCTACCGGGCCATTCTTACGGGCATGAAAACGTTTGCCTCGGATTGGAATAAAGCGGATGAGGACGACCGGATGCCGTGCGTCGAAGATCGGGAATGCGCCGAGCAACTGTCGGCCAATGTCGAAATCCCTTTTCCCGAGGCCGCTCAAGTTCCGGCCTCGGGGGTCTCGGCAGACCGGTGGCTTAGCCCGCTTTCTTTGCGCGAGTTGGCGGCGATCCTGGAAAACCAGCGCGACCACGCTACCCGGCTCGTATATGGTAATACGTCATTCGGTATTTACAAAGATGAATTTACCGAAACCACGCATTTTGTGGATATTCGGTTCCTGCCCGAACTGCATACGGCCAACGGCGTGAAAGACGGTTTCCTGCACGTCGCGGCGAGAACGACCTACAACGAACTGATCGCTTTGCTGGCTAAGTCCATCGAAGGCCTCGGGAAGAATTCAAAGAAAGGCACCTCAGTTCTCGATGCGCTGGATTTCATGGCCCGTCGCACGGCGGGCCGCATCGTCCGCAACGTCGCCTCCGTCGGCGGCAATACGATGCTCGTGCTGAAACATATTTCGAAAGGCAGCGGAGAACCTTTTCCGTCGGATTTGTTCACGGTGCTATTCGCCGTTGGAGCCGAAGTTCGCTTTTTCGAGTTGAAAGGGAAGGGCGGTTTCAAAGAAAATACCCTGACTGCCACCGAATTGGTCGAAGCCGTGGCCAAAGAACCCTCCCTGGCGGATCGTATCGTGCTCGCTTCCTACGCGATTCCGCTGGGCGACCCCAGGGAAGTGGTGCTGGCCCAAAAGGTGGCCCTCCGCGAAGTCAACGCGCACAGTATCGTCAACGCAACGACTCACTTTGCGTTGGATAAAGATCTGGTGGTTCAATCGGTCGCCCTCGTATTTGGTGCCATCGCCCCCTACCCCTGGCGCGCTTCCGAAACGGAAAAAGCGATGCAAGGCCAGGAACTGACGCTGGATAGTGTGGCTCGCCTTTCAAAAATACTCGCGGGGGAGGTAGCCGGAGAATTGGACCGTTGGAAGGAGCGCCTGAGGGAAGTCCCCGACGAGGGATTCACGGCGGAGTACCGGACCCAACTCGCGGTTTCTTTTTTGTACAAAGCCATCGTCAACGCCTTGCTGGCGCGGGGCGTTGACGTTCCCGAAGCCCTGGTTTCCAGTGGCGAAGTCCAGTGGGGCAACTGGCCGATCAGCAACGGGAAGCAGACCTACCAGTCGCAGGCCTTCAAAGCGCCCGTGTCCCAGCCGATCATTAAAGTCACGGCAATGTACCAGACCTCGGGGCAACTCCGCTACGCGCAGGAACTCCCGGTACCGCCGCTCACGTTGAACGGGGCGTTTGTGCAAAGTCGTCGCGCCCTGATGAACTACCACTTCGTAATTCCGGGTAACGAGAAGGAAGTATCGGCGGAGGTTTTGCGAAAATACCTCAGCGAAATCTTCGACCCGTTTACCGATTTGATCACCCACAAGAATGTCAAGAACGGGGGCGTCAATCTGCAGGGCATGGGCCTCGACCAGCCTTTGTTTGCCGTGGATATGGTCAGCTACGTGGGTCAGTCGATCGCGATGGTGCTGGCGGCCAGCGAACAGGACGCCATCCGAATAGCTGCCTACGTGTCAGCGAACTGCGTGGCTTACGCCAAACCCGGCCGACCCTGGACGGGGCTATGGAGCGAACCCATCGTCGATTTGCTGGACGCCATCAAAAAAGGCAGCATTTTCCCCGACGCCCCGGTGGCGGCTTCCTACTTGTCGCATATCTGGAAAGTCGTTCGGCCCGGCAGTCAGTTCGACTGGGCCGTAAAAGACATGCCGAGCCAGCCCAAAACCCTGCGGCGCGACCAGCCCATCGTTACGCGCGAAGCGCTGGTCGGCACGGCTCCCTGCACGGTCGTCGAATCTTCCCAACTTTGCGGGGGTCAGGCGCATTTCTACATGGAAACGCAGGCGTGTATCGCCACGCCCGTCAATGAAGGCCGGATGATCGTGCAGCCTTCGGTCCAGAGTCCGGGGGGAATGCACGATACCGTAGCGATGGCCCTGGGTGTGCAACAGCATCAGGTGGAAGTCAGGGTGCCGCCCGTGGGCGGAGCTTTCGGGGGAAAAACCGAACCGACCCGTTTTGTCGCTGGTCCGACCGCCGTAGCCGCCAAAGCTACCAAAAGGCCGGTTCGTGTGGCCGTCCCGCGCGACGAAGACACCGCGCTGATCGGCAAGCGCCACGCCTACTACGGTGAATACCAGATCGCCATTGACGCCGGAATAGAACGAAACGACGACCGGGGTATCCTGCACGGGTTCCAGTTGGCGATGTGGGGCGATGGGGGGGCCTTCTACGATTGCTCGTTCGTGGTATCGAACTGCATTCAACTACGAACCGATAATGCGTATCGCATTGCTAATTTCGAGAGCCAAATCGACGTGTGTCGAACCAACACGGCCCCGAACACGGCCATGCGGGCGTTCGGCGACGTTCAGGGCAAGAATATGGTCGAAAACGCGATCGACGATGCCGCCGTTGCCATTGGCATGCGGCCCGAGGATGTGCGGGAGAAAAACATGTACGACCGCGGCGATGTGACGCCGTTCGGACAAGCGCTTTCGTACTGCTACATGAAGCAGGTGTGGGCCTACGCAAAGGAGGTTGCCAAATTTGAAGAAAAATCCAAGGAGGTCGAGCAATTCAACAAAGCAAACAAGTGGCGTAAGCGGGGTATCGCCATGATTCCGGTGAAGTACGGCTCGGGCTACAATCTTCTGCTCCTCGAACAGTCGTCCGCCATCGTGGCCGTCAATCCCGGCGATGGCACGATCGTTATCCATCAAGGCGGTGTCGAGATTGGCCAGGGCCTTGTTACCCAGGCGCAACAGGTTGCCGCTTACGTGCTGGGGGTGCCTATGGAAATGATCTTTATCGACGACGTCAACACGGGCATTACCCCCCACCCGACCAGCACGGGGGCTTCGGCGGGTACGCCCTACGCCTGCGAGGCGGTGAAGCAGACCTGCCAGCAGTTGCGGGCGCGGCTAATGGAGTTTGGCTTCCAGATGTTGAAAGATAAAGGGGAAGACTGGTGCCAAAAGAATCACATCGACTTCTGGAACTACGGAGCGGGTGAAGGCAAAGGCTGGGCAACGCCCTTTTCCGATGCCCATGGATCCACCAAGCTGATCTGGCAGCAGTTGGTCAATGTGGCCTCCGCCAATCGGGTCAATCTCATTGCTTCTTTCACGGCAAAAATCAAGGGGGGGGAGGTGCCGGTACCGGCGATGGTTTTCAAGGGAGAAGCGGACCAGCCGGACATTCCGGGCATCGAGCGAATCAAAAACGCGCAACTCGGCGGCGGGGTCGATTCGTTTGTGGGCTTCACCTACTCCGCCGCCTGTTCGGTGGCAGAGGTCGATGTCCTCACCGGCGAGGTGAAGATCATCAGTTCCGACATCGTGTTCGACATGGGCTGGAGCCTGAATCCGGCCATCGACATTGGGCAGGTCGAAGGGGCATTTGTGCAGGGGATTGGCTACCTGCTGACCGAAAAACTGGTGTTCGAACCCGAAGGGGAGCAGAAGGGCCGACTCAACACGGTCAACACCTGGCGCTATAAAATCCCGGCTATCACGACTATTCCATTGGAAATGAACACCTATCTTTTCCCCCGGAATGATAAATCAGTTGCCAATATCCCGGAAGATCCCAACCAAATCTTCTCGGCCAAAGAGGTCGGCGAACCCCCGCTGGTGCTGGCCAACAGCGTTTTCTTCGCCATCAAGGCGGCTATCCGAGCCTCCCGCACCGAGCGCAAGCTTCCCGCACTTTTCCGCTTCGACGCCCCGGCGACGGTTCAGGAAGTACGGCAGGCCTGCGAAGTAAGGGAAGACGACCTGGGCAATTAAACACGCATCAGGCGAAAAGCCAGTTTTTCGTCCGTCCAATCCAGCGGCAATCCATTGAATTCCCAAATAAACCACCTAAACCTCCTCCAAAATGAAAAAGCTTGCTCTCTTACTTTGCGCAATTCCCTGCTTCCTGACCTCTTGTGGTGAAAAACCCACCCAGACCCCGGACACCCCTCCCCCGGTCGCTGCGGGAATGTTGGCCCAATTGGGCCAGCCGGTAAACACCTTCCCTGATTTCGGATTCATGGTCAGCCCCCAGGAATACCAGGAAAAATATTCCGATCAGCCCCTGTTCCGGCTGAAAACGGATTTCCCTCAGGAAAAACCCGAGGCCATGCCCGCCTTCTTTTCGATCGACTTCAAGGCCGAACCCTTGAAATACATCGAAGCAGTCCGGGATTACGCCTTTGAAGGTAACTTGCCCGATTGGGATCCCTTTAGAAACAAAACGCGCAACTGGTACCACATCCCCTGGTTGCATCCTACCACCACCGGATCCAACGCTTACCCCCCAAACGGAGGGACGGAAGGCTTTCGCGGCCTGATTAAAGAGGCACCCGTGGGGGCGTACCAACTGGGGCCGGACGAAGTCGGCGTCAAAGGTGACTATTCCGTATATGCCGTTACGCTCATTAACGACATGGCTGGCTACGCCATGTACCGCATGTGGAAAGACCCCGAAAACCCCAATCCGAAGGCCTTGGACAAAAGGTATCCCGAGGGCGGATTTCCCGAAGGAACCGTCTTCGCCAAACTGCTCTTCACCGATGCTCCCAAGGGTACCGACAAGGTGGACTACCTGGTAAATCCGCTGCAGTGGAAAGCGTATATTACCAATAACTTCTGGGTAGACTCCACCCGGTCCGTCAATACGGTAAACCTGTTGCAAATGGACATTTCCGTCCGCGATCCACGGGCGGACCGCAGCCCGACCAATCCGCAGGGAACGGGTTGGGTCTTTGGGACTTTTTGCTACAACGGAAAGCTCGACAACGCGAACAAATTCATGAACCTTGTCCCCGTGGGACTCATGTGGGGCAATGACCCCGACAACAAGGTAAACATGACCAACCCTTTCCCGCCCATCAGGACGGTCGTCAACGATGACCTCAAGGAAACCGTCATTTTTGAAAGTGTCAATCTCCCACCCCAGCACCTGGGCTGGAATGGCCGACTAAACGGGCCAGCCGACTTGAACACCGTCTCCTGCCTCTCGTGCCACAATGCCGCGCAATACCCTCAGATTACCTCCCTGGTTCCTGACGGAGCCGTGCCCGACGGTGGCCAGGCCCCGCCCATTCCGGGCGGGACCGAAGCCTGGATGAAATGGTTTCAGAACCTGGACTGCGGCACCTCCCTGGACGACCGGGTTTATTCCACGGACTTCTCTTTTCAGGTGGCCATCGCGTTGCAGAATTTTTTTGATGTAAAGAACGCCGATCAGCAGGGAAGTTGGGCGCTCCAGTACCAGGCCCCTCGCGTTCCCATTCGCCGGGGAGACCCTACGCGCAGCAAGTGATTTTGTAGGCTGACGCGGACAGCGTTCCAAATGCTGTCCGCGTTGAAGTATTGGGAGCGTTTTTTCATTTTTATTGATTCAAAAGAGCGTTTTTTGGTCTTGTTCGCATCATTGAACGTATATTGGGTCTTTTCCTGTCCCTGGTGGGATCTTTTTCAGGCTCGCCAACAGCACAAAGCGGCATTTTGCGTAATAGCGTGGCAAAAAATCTCAGGTCCTTCCTGGTACTTCTATTATTGGCCAATTATCTGTTCCTGGCCGGGATGGGCTTCGTTAGCCGACCGGAGCAGGACCCGTTCATCGTGCTGATCCAACACAAAGCCGCCGAAAGTCAGCACTACGAGTCGCGCCAGTACATGCGGACAGCCGGGTTAGAGGCTTTCATAGCCGAAGCCCTGAGTACGCGCTATCGGGACGCGCCCGACACCCAGGATCAGCTGCTGCTTTCGATAACCATTGCGGTGGACGCTCACGCGCTGCCGGATGATCTCCAATTTCAAATACTTCTCCCCTACCAGCCCAAAGGCAATCCGCATCATTACGCGATGCTGCCGTTGAAAGATATTGCGCTGGCTATCTACTCCCCGCCGGAATTCTGCGGCATGGCCTGAGTTTCCTGGCCTTATTTCTCTTGTTGAATCATCCTTTCTGCCGCTCGTAGCGGCTGACCTGTGCGTTTTACAGGCCAGTACGATTTGGCTTCAGGATAGCGTGGCGTCGCCCACGCGTGAAATCTTCTTTTCCAAAATTCATTTCCTGCCTTCGCAGGATCACTACCTGATTCTATGAACTTTAAATTTATTCTCCTCCTGCTCGCATTCGCAGGCATTACCCGGACGAGCTACGCCCACAATGGCAGCCTGTCGGGCCACATCGTTTCCGCCAATAACGAGCCGCTCGCCGGGGCAACCGTGAGTCTGCAAAATAAGGCTTACAATACAGTTACCGACGAGAAAGGATATTTTATTCTGCGTCAGGTTCCGGCTGGATCCTACACGCTGACGGCCTCCTCGATGGGCTATTCCGCCGCCCGGCAAAACGTGGTTATCACCGCCCAAAAGCCGACGGTACTGGAACTACAGCTTTCCGAAAATAATACGGAATTGGAAGTGGTAACCATCACCGGAAAAAGTAGCCAGTACAAGGCCGACAACTCCTCGCTGGCCACGCGCACCGATGTACCGTTGCTCGAAACCCCACAATCGGTGCAGGTCATTTCCCAGCAGGTTATTAAAGACCGTCAGGCTTTTACCCTCAATGACATCGCTCCGTTGATGACGGGCGTCAAGGCCAACAACGGCATGGGCGCCTTTGGTTTACGGGGTTTTACGGGCTATAATCCCAACAGCGCCAGTTTTACTACCTTCAACGGCATCCGGGGGACCTTGTACATGTGGAGCCAGCAGCCATTGCTTTACAACATTGAAAAGGTGGAAGTTTTGCGCGGCCCGGCTTCAGTGCTGTTCAGCGAAGGAATGCCCGGCGGCGTGATCAATTTTGTCACGAAAAAACCGCTGGCTGAAAAACGGTTTGAAGTGACGGCTTCCTACGGCACCTGGAACATGGCCCGCTTCTCCGGCGACGCCACCGGGCCGTTGACCCGCAACGGCAAGCTCCTGTACCGCGCTATTATCGGCTACGACCGCACCAACAGCTTTCGGGATTACCAGAAGGTACAAAACCTTTTCCTCGCGCCCTCGCTTACCTACGTTTTTTCCGCCAATACCAACCTGAACGTGGAAGTCAACTACGCCGACGAAAAAAGCGTGCAGCAATACGACCGGGGCACTTACGTAAAAGACAACGGCAACGGAACCTACGATTTTGATTACTATCCCAATAACCTGACGGTCAATAGCCCGAATGATTTTGGTAGAGCCAAAAATTCCTCCGTTGCCGCCACTTTTAACCATCGCTTTGGTCAGAATCTGACGCTGGCGGTCGTTCAGCGGTACGTGCGCAGCCAGTTTACTTTTTCTGATCATTTCGTGCGGGGAGCGATCCGCAACGACTCCATCAGCCGCAACTATTCCTACTGGGAATACGACCAATTCAACGCCCAAACCACCGCCTACCTCAACTACAAGGTGGCCACGGGCAAGGTCAGGCACAGTTTTCTGGCCGGGGTCGATTACAACCGCTTCGGCTGGACCAAAAATGACTACCGCAATTCGCCTTCCACGCGCATCTCGATTTTGAATCCCAACTACGCCAACGACGTTCCGGCACCCAACCCCAAAGTCGATTATTACGACGACAACAAGCAGGCGACCGACCTGATGGGTAGTTATTTGCAGGATCAGATTAGTTTGGGGGCCAAAGTCAAGGCGCTGCTCTCCCTGCGCTACGATCACTACGACCTGGTGCAGACGCCCCTCTCGAAGCGGGACGATTTGCAGGGCGACGCCTCGGTGGCCAGCGCGTGGTTGCCCCGTTTCGGGTTAGTGTATTTGCCTTTACAAAACATCTCGCTCTACGGAAGCTACACCAAATCCTTCTCGCCGCAAACGTCCAACAGCGGGGGCGCGGGCGGACCTTTCCCGCCGAGGGAGGCCGTGCAGTATGAGGTGGGATACAAGGGTGATTTCTTCAAAAAGCAATTTTCCACCACGGTGGCGGCTTACACCATCGACTACACGAACATCCTCGCCGCCGATCCTTCCGCCGACAATCCCAACCGCCAAACGCTGGTCCCCGGCACCAAAAGCAAGGGCATCGAAGTGACCCTGCAAGGCACCGTCAAGGGGTTGAGTATCCTTACGGGCTACGCCTACAACGATCATTCACTTACCTCAAATAGCACAATCGGCAAGCAGGGCGACCGCGCTACGTCAACGCGCCCCACCATCTCGCCAACGTCCTGCTTAAGTACGATTTCCGGGGTAGGACGCTCAACGGCCTGGGCCTTGGAGTGGGTGGCCGCTACACCAGCGATCAGGTAGGCAGTCAGGGCAATCAGGCTTTTGTCGTACCAGCGTCGACGGTGCTGGATGCGTTGGCCAACTACCAGATGCAGCAATTCAACGTGCAGTTTAATGTGTACAATTTTACCAACGCCCGCTACTTCCTGGGCGGCTTATCCAGAAATACGGTGGCCCCCCTGGGAAATCCCATCAATTTCCGGCTCGGGGTAGCGTACACGATTTTTTGATTAGCATTCACTACCGTTCCCTTTTTAATAAAAATTCATTGCCGTTCCCTTTCTTTATTTTCAATTTACATTTTAAAATTATCAATGAAAAACAACCGATTATTTCTCCTGATTGCTACTTTCCTGGTTAGTTCGCTGGCGTTCGCCCACGAGTTTTGGCTCGAACCCGTTAAGTTTTTACTAAAAATCAATGAAAAGGTCAGCATCCACATGATGGTGGGCGAGGACTACAAAGGCGACCATTCCAACGGTACGAAGTACAAACTCACCAAGCTGGATCTTTTCAGTGGCAATCAAAAGAAGGACATCCGCAGTCAGGTTTCCGGCGACAGTCTCAGCACGGTCGATCTTAGCTTTCCGGCCGAAGGATCGCAGCTTATCGCTTTCAACAATACCAGCAAATTCATTGAACTACCGGGTCCAAAGTTCAACGATTACCTGCGTTCGGAGGGACTGGATGGGGTATTGCGCAGTCGGACGCAAAAAGGCGACACGTTAAAGTCCGGTCGGGAAATGTATCAGCGCTGCGTAAAAACGCTGGTGCAGGTGGGTAGCAAAACCGACGACACCTACGCGATCGACACCGGAATGCGGCTGGAAATTATTCCGGGCAAAAATCCCTACGCGGCGAATGCGGCGGGGCCGATCAAATTCAAAGTCCGGTTTGACAGCAAGCCACTCGCAAATTGTCTGGTACTGGCCTGGCACATGGTAGATGGCCAAACGACGCACACCAAACTGCGCAGCGACAAGGATGGCGAAGTGGTTTTTCCGATTACCAAAACCGGCAAATGGATGATCAGTACGGTGCAGATGATTCCAACTTCTGACGACAAAGCCGCAGATTGGCAGAGTTTCTGGGGTAGCTACACGTTCGGATACTACTGAACCGGTTAACCCGGAATCAAGCGCTTCATAAAATTCAGAGCCTCAAAACGTGAGCAGTTGCTCACGTTTTGAGGCTCATTTTTATGGATAATGATCACAAGGGTAATCGGCGAAAAGTGGAGAACGTTATTTAAGAATCGTCGCCTTCAGCTTTTCTTCCACGACCTTCCCGTCCTTCATCGACACAAAATAGGCGTTGTCGTCCTCGGTCATCGAAACGACTTTGAATACCTTACTGTTCTTGAAAATAATCCCCGCCTTGTCGTCGATGGCGTAGCCCGGTTTAAAGATTCCGTTGTCGATATTCTTGAAATACAGCGGGCGACGGTACTCCTCGCTGTGGTAGTGCGGACAGTGGCTGAATGGCAAAAATCCCAGTCCCTCCACCACGCTCAATTCGATGGGCCGAGAGTCGGTAGTGCCGTTCTCAAACCAACAAAGCGACCCGGCGCTGCCGCCCGCCAAAACGATCCCTTTTTGCAGGGCTTTTTTGAGGATGACATCGATCCCCTGCGCCTTCCAGATCGCCATCATGTTGAGCGTATTGCCGCCGCCCACTACAATGGCATCCACGTTCAACAACACGTCTTCGAAGGATACTTTTTGGCTGTACGAACTGATCCACACCCTTTGCACCGAGGGTTCCACCGGCAGGTCATGCACGAGCTCGTACCAGCGAATAATGCCCGGCTCATTATCGCCGGAAGCCGTGGGTAGAAAGCAGATTTTGGGCCGCTCTTTCTTGGTGAGTTTGATGATTTCCTGAATGAAGGCTTTGGAAGGACCGCCGCCGGAGGGAAAAATGTACTGGTCCTGGGCCATGATTATTGTGGTGCTGAACAGTAAAATGAGAGAGAAGAGGATTACTTTTTTCATAAAATAGCTGGCTTATGGCTGAAAAAAAAATTCGTTCAAATCGTCGTCGCTCGTAGCTTAGATGGAACGACGATAAAAGTCTGCTAACTAGTCGTACTAGCCTCCTCAAAAAGCCGCATCGCCATCAGCCCGTTCCCGACGGCCCCGCCCGCCCGAATCGCGGACGCAATGAACACGGTTTCGGCAATCTCCTCGCGCGTCGCCCCGGCCTGCACGGCATTCTGGACGTGCGACTCGATGCAGTAGGCGCATTGGGTGGTTAGGGCCACCGCTACCGACATCAGCTCCCGGTACTTGATGGGAATGACGCCGTCCTTCCGCTCGGCGGTATGTTTGAGGTTCATGAAGGCCGCCGACTCTTGCGGCGCGGCGCGCAGGAGCGTATCGACGTACGCGCGGTCTTTGGGGGTTTGATATTCTTCGGTCATGGAGGTTTTTGGGGATCGTGAATCGGATTGCTCTCAGCAAAGGCGAAGATAGCAATAGGATCGGTACCCACCCGTCATAACTCAGGCTACGTTTCATTACTTTGGGCAAAAGCCCTCATATATGGGGAAGCCACAAGCCCAGCGTAGCTCCAAAAATCCCGATCCCCATGATAACGGTACACAGAAAAATGAGGGCCGAAATACCCAGGCTGAGGGCCTTATTCTGTTTTCGTTGCGCCAACAAATACAATTCCAGCACAATCAGCGAGAGCGGCATCGCGTAGGTGAACAGCGCGAGAGACGTCAGGAAAGGACCGGTGAAGGTTTCGGGATCGAAGCCCACCGGGCCACCGTTGACCACCAGCCAAAACATGAGCCCCACGCGAAAAAACCACACGCCATTGACGACCATGAACAGCCGCAAGGCCCAAACCCGGTGCCTGACGAATTGACGGGCTCTGGCGTAGCGGATGGCCAGCCAGCCAAACAAAATAATGTAAATCGCCTGGATGCTGATAGCAATATCCTGGGTGGCATCTCCCGTCTCCCATTTATTCAAGATCATCACCAATCCGGCGGCGCTGACCACCATCGCCGTAATGACGAACACCCGGCCGAGCCAGCGGTGAAAAACAGGAAACTGCCGACGTATCCGGGGAATCAATTGCAACGGCCCCCCCAAAGCCAGAACGGCCGCCAAGAGGATGTGAATTCCAACGACGAAGACTCCATTTCTTTCCAGGGCGCGATCTGGCAATACTTCGTTCCAGCGGTCAAAATCGCCCGTCAGGGTAGTCTTACCGTAGAACATGAGAATGTAAATGCCAAATAGCCACTGACCGATTGTCGCTACCGCCAGCCAAGTGGCAGCGGCCACACTCAGCAGTCGGTTGGCAAAGGGAGGGTTTACGGTTGGGGGTTGGAGTATTTCGGGATTGGTCATCATCGGAGCGGGGATTAGCCTTAAAGTTTTCTCAAACTTAGGGCTGACTCGGGCTGCCGGGATTAGACAAATGTCCAATACGGATGAGCGGTACTATTCCGGTACGGAGGTCCGGCGCAGGATTCAGGAACCAAACTCGCGACGGAGCCGACTTAGATGCCTTTGGGTAATGCCCAGATAAGACGCGATGTAGCGCAGGGGCACGTGCCGGATGATGGTCGGTTTCTCCCGGAGAAATTTTCGGTAACGCGCTTCGGCCGACAGATTGGTCAGATCGTTGATGCGTCCTTTATCGTCTTCCAGGTGTTTTTGCAGAATCTGGATCGTGTAGTCTTTCTGGGTCTGGCTATTTTGGGCTCCTTTCTCGACATCATCCCGGCTGATTCGCAGCAATTCGCAATCGGTGAGGCAGTGCAGGTTTTCGTGGGAAACCGTGCGGTTCATAAAATGGAAATAGGAGGTAAAAAACCGGGAGCCGTCGTTAAGGTCGGTGGTGATTTCGTTCTCGTCGGCGTCGAGATGGAAGTTCCGCATGTAGCCCGAAACGATAAAATTGTGGTACTGCGGCACCGCTCCGGCCGATTCGATAATCCTATTTTTGGACACAAAAACCGGCTTGAACATCTCCCGTATTGAGATTTTATCAGCTTCGGGCAAGACTAACATCTCGGCGACGTAGCTGAAAAAACGCTGATAGTAATGTTCCATATTTTTTGAGGCATGGTCTGTGTTGGTTATAGCGTACTGTTCAACGGGGCAGAGCGTCCGCGGGGCAGTCTATGTTTAGTACGTAGTCTCCCTTCACAAAACATGCGTACCATTCGACGACAGTGGAAATTTACGAAGAACGGCAAAAAAAGACTAATCCAGTACTTGTAAATTCAAATCGATCAGCGCTTTAAAGTCTTGATCGATGGGATCCATTCTTTGGGTGACATTCAGGCCATTCCAGAAGTTAATCAGGTGGACAGCGAGGAGACGTGGGGACTTTTGAGCGTCAAGTACCCCCATTTTTTGAGCATCCGTCAGCGCCTTTTCAAAACCATCTTTCAATTTGGAAAGTAATTCTGTGGAAAGGTTCCTGGTATCTACCTCCAAATTGCTCGATTCCACGAGGGCATTTCCCAAATAACACCCGTTCATTTTTTCTTGCTCCGAACGTGCGGCAACTTTGTAAAAGAAGTCCTTAATAAACTGCAAAGGGTCCTGACTCTTGTCAAGACCCTCATAAAATGTTTTGATTGAATTTTGTAAAAATTGGGACAATGATTTTTGATAAAGTTCTTTCTTGCCCCCGGGAAATGAACGGTAAAAACTACCCTGCCCTACGTCCATCGCCTCCATCAAGTCTTGAGCCGAGGCGGCAGAATATCCCTTCTGCCAGAACACCGCTATAGCGCTGTCGATCAGTTCCTCGTCGCTGTATTGTTTAGGTCTGCCTGCCATGCGGTGGGTCTACTCTTTCCCTTTTATTAAAAATTTGCCAGAACTTGCCTAATCATCTGATTGACAAAGCCCCATTCGTTGTCGTACCAAGCTAAGACCTTGACCAGATCGCCATCTACCACTTTGGTCATTTCCAAATCGATGATCGCCGCGAATGGATCTTTGATAATGTCGCTCGAAACGATCGGGTCGTTCGTTACCCGGATCACATCCCGGTAGCGATCCGTTGCCGCTTCCTCCGAAAGAATTTGGTTGATTTCTTCCGCCGAAGTTTTGCGCTTTGTCACCATGGTGATATCCGAAACCGACCCAATGGCGACGGGTACTCTGATGGCCATTCCGTCAAATTTGCCCGCGTATTCTGGCAGTGCCTTAGTAGTCGCAGTAGCGGCTCCCGTGGTGGTGGGGATCATATTATTCAAGCCCGACCTGCCCATGCGCGTTTTTTTAGCGGGGGCATCGACCATGTGGTTGGAAGCCGTATTGGCATGAACGGTAGTCATAATGGCTTTTTGAATGCCTACCCGTCTTCCCAATATTTCAATAATCGGGCTGATGTTGTTGGTGGTGCAACTGGCGCAGGAGATAATTGTGTTTTTCCCGTCCCCGGTGTTGACTCCATGCACTACCGTCGGCACTCCACCGCTCTGGGTTGGCCCCGAAATGATTACGAATTTGGCACCCGCCTCGATATGCTTTTTAGCATCTTCTTCTTTGGTAAAGACGCCGGTACTCTCAATCACCACTTCTACCTCCAGGTCGCCCCAGGGTAGTTTCTCAGGATTTCTTTCGTTGAAAAATTGAATTCGTTTCCCATCCACGACCAGATAGTTTTGATCGACTGTGACTTCTTTGTCAAATACGCCGTGCACACTGTCGTATTTCAGCAGGTAAGCGATATTGTCAATTGGCGCAATGTCGTTCACCGCAACCAAGTCTAGTTCTGGATGGTCGATGATGTTTTTCAGGCTCGCCCGGCCGATACGTCCCATGCCGTTTATTGCTATTCTTTTCATTTTCTTTGTTTTGGTTTGATTAACAGATTTTTACAAATTCTCTTCTTCAATTAATAAATTGGCCGCGATTGCGCCATTCGGTATCGACGATATAAACCAGAGAAATCTTCACGAGGTCTGCTATTTCAGGCATCCTCCAGCCTTTGGACTCTTTACGGAGTCATTCCTGAACCTTTACCGCTGTCCCAGGCAAAAATATCACAATGTAACGATCATTACAAAACAAAGTTCAAGGTTATCGGAGATAGGGTAATTCAGGGCCTATCGTGATAAGATAAATATATCAGTGGTTGTTCATTTTAAGCACGCAGTCTCCCTGGGGAAGAAACGTCCGCACAACGCGCTGACGATGGAAGTCTGCGAAGCACGAAAGCGGGCACTGTTGGTCGAATATTATGAAGTGCAGAAAAGCAAGCGGCGAGTCAACGACTCGTCCAGCAGCCTGCCCGGACGGACAAACAGCCATTTCATGCCTGAATCGGCGACTATTTCCTCCATTCTGGTCTTGTCGTTGTAGACGTCCTTCAAAAAATACTTCAAAAATATCCCCACGAACCAGGAGACATATTTTCGGCTTTCGCCCGTCCCGAAACCCGTCACGAAAATAAATGGAACGTCGGTTTTCGTTTCTTTTTGCACCTCCACCAGCAATCGGGCAAAATCAGAAAACAAGGTGGTGACTTTCATATTTTTCCCGGTTCCCAACGCCACCAAAACCGCGTCCGCAGCCCGAATCGCTTCGGTCAGATCAGATTTATCGGTGGCACTGCCCCGGATTGAAATCAGATTGGGCTCGGCCGGTAGCGGGACTTCGGAACGCGAAAGCGTCGTTACCCGGTGGCCACGTTGCAACGCCCTTTTGGTCGCTTCAAGCCCTACGCCAGCGGAAGCACCGATTACGGTAATGTTCATTTGAAAATTGGGGTTATGGAGGTTGGCCGCAAGATAGCGACTTTGTAAGGTAAGCCTATTTGAGAGTAGCGGCTACCAGTCGATAAAAGATACGCCGAGCCCAAACGTAGTCTGGCGGTGATTGTAGTCGATGAGCGTCTCCCCGTACCCCGTCGAACCCTGCACGTGCACCCGAACCTGCCCTTTGATCGGAAAGATCCAATTGAACTGAGCACTGCCCCGGGTCAATAAACTGGGTCGTAACGGGTGCGTCGCCAGTAGATAAAATTGGTGCCTTCCTGAACTGTACGCCAGGGTCAGTTCGCCCCGTCCGATGTAATCGGCAATCAACGGATTCTCGTCTTCGGCATCGGGAATACGTATCCAGGGACGCAGCACCATCATCCAGTGAGGACGCTCAAGCGCCATGTGAAACATGACCCGGTTCCAGCTACGCGATCGTGGCAGCGACCGACCGTTGGACTGGTGATTGAAAGCCGCGCCCAGAGTGCGGGCACGGAAGCCCAGTACCTCTATATTGATTGGAAAGTTAAGAATGAGTTCCGGTTCGTAGTTGAGTTCCCGAAAGGGGCGGGAAACGTTGGTATTATAAATCTGCCAATGAGCTTTCTGGGTGTAGCCCATCCACAAATCGCCGTAGCCCCAAAAAATACTTTGCAGGACTTTGGTTTTGAAACTCAACTGAAACTTGGCTTCATAATGGTTGTAGGCAATCGGGTCCGGTACCGAATAATCGGGGTTTTCGCTGGTGGGCTGCACATTCGGATTGCTGGACCAGCGACCGGCGGTTACGTAAAAGGGCTTGTAATAGGTAAGGCGAAGTACACCCCGCCGATGGGCCGAATCCAGTTCCCAGCGTTCTGCCAGACCTTGAACACGTATCGGCTCCCTTTCGGTGATTATTTGCCCGTAGGCAGTTGGAAAGGAACAAGAAATGACTGCTAAAAACGGAAGCAGAACCTTTGGTAAACGGATTTGCATAGACGTACGATTGACAGAGAGTATTAGGGTTAGTTATGTTCGTCCCTACGAATTCCAAATATGAGGAGAATTCGTTAAATCTGGCTAAAAATGAGAAGGTTGTGAGAATTTCTATTTTAGAAGAGGCACTGGCACAGACAAAACCCTCGACAACTAGTGAACAACGGCGGTGGAAGACTACAAAGGCCGGGATAAGAAACTACTGCCTGGGAACCATAACGCATTTATATAGGTATAGCTAGAATACGACAGATTAATTAGTTACCCTTATGAAAATGAAATGGAAAGGTTTTCTTCTTCTTGGCTGTATAGTATTTGCCAGCAGTTGTCAGAAAGATGATGCAAATGATCCGAATGTAGTCTGTAATAGGGCTATCCCAACCACAAAAGCACCGCAGAGCGAAGTGACTGCTTTGAAACAGTACATTGATTCGAGCGGAATCAAGGCTACGGCGGACGATAGGGGATTCTACTATACCATCGACTCACCTGGATCAGGAGCGAAACCTACTTTGTGCTCGAATGTTACGGTTAACTACCGGGGTACGCTGACGAGCGGCAGTACGTTTGACAGTGCCTTAGGCATAAGCTTCGACTTAGCAAGGCTTATTGTTGGCTGGCAGCAGGGAATTCCCTTGATCAGCCCCGGTGGCAGTATCACGTTGTACTTACCGCCGAGTCTGGCGTACGGATCACAAGCACAATCGGGTATTCCGGCTAATTCGATCCTTGTTTTCAAGATAGACCTTATCCGCATCAATGGATGACGGAGTATCCTGTCCGGTAAGCCTTTCGATAATTAATTCCGCCGTTGTTGGTTGTGTTCACACTACGAACAGCAAATAGTTGGCCACCGGGAGGCCTTTATTTTTAGTACGTAGTCTCCCTTCGGAAGACATATGCACAACGCGCCGAGAGGGGAAGACTACGAAGTACTAGGGTGGTGGGCCGTTAAAAACGGCCTTTTATATTTAGTACGCAGTCTCACCCGTTGTTCGTAGTGTGTACACTGCGAACTCCAAATATTCGGCCATTTGTAATGGCCGCCGCCGCGATGTTTACGCCTTTTCTGCTTCCGTACCTATATTCTCCTGTTTAGAAAAATTGTAGTGGGCCGTTGCAAACGGCCATTTATTTTTAGTACGCAGTCTCCCTTCGGAAGACATACGCACAACTTTACAGCGGTGGAAGACTACGAAGTACGGGGGCATAACGCGCCGACGATGGAAGACTACGAAACACTAGGGAGGGGTGGCGGTTAGTCCGACGGCGGATGGCGACGAAGTAACGGATTGATACTATCTGGAAACGATCCTCAACTATTTAAGCTAATTACGGTTGCTCCGGCGGCAAGGCTGCTATCCAATGCTTCCCTTATTTGTGGCACGAGTTCCTTTAAAGTCAGATAGGTGTTGTCCTCGGCAATGAGTACGATGACCGCAATCGGGTATTTGATGAAGTTCTGCTGAAATTGTAAATTTCTATCAAAGGTAAATAGCGCATCGAAGCCATCGGACAGCATCAGTTTTAGCAATTCTCCATTCTGCTTGCTATTCCAGCCTTTGTTGAACACGGTGTAAATTTCGTGTTCAGGAAAATCAGACTTCAACTTTTTTGGAAGGTTTTCGTCAAGCAGCAGCTTCATAAAGTTTGGCTATGTTTTCTGAGGCTAGTAGTTTGTGCGCAATCGCTATGACGCCAATCGCTTGCTCCTTGGTGACGCTCGGGAAATCTTCCAGAAATTCCTCGATGCTGATTTCCTTCTCCAAGTGCCAAAACAGCGTTTCGACGGGAACACGCGTTCCGTTGAATACGGGTTTCCCGTATTGGATGTCAGGATCGATGGTAATGTATTTTTTTAAGTCTTGCATAGTTTATAGTTTGAATAGACAAGCGAAACTTACGAGGGAGTTCAAGCTGCTCTCGGGGCTAGAGGTATGAGTGTTCTGGCATTCGCAATGTGAGCGGCATATTGCAAACAAGCCTGGATGTCTTCTCTCGCGAGATAGCTGTAGTCTGCCAGCAACTCGCCCTCACTCATGCCCGCTGCCAGCAGTTCGAGCAGTTGCGCGACGGTAAACCGTATGTTCCGAATGGTCGGTCGACCATTGTATACGTCGGGGTTGATCGTAATCCGCTCAGTGGGTTGATTCATCGCTGATGCTTTTTTACAAATGTAACAAAAAGCACCTTGTAAGAGGAGTAGATCGAATCGCTTGGCCTTTGGACCATTACAAATGGCCTTTTTTATTTAGTACGCAGTCTCCCTTGGGAGAGACCACGAAGTGCTAGGTTATCCTAATTAAATCATTTCGATAAGATATTGGGAGTGTCTGTATACAAAACAACATCATGTGATTCCTGTATTTTGTATATACTAGGAGCCATAACGTTACCAATCGATTTAAATATATTTGACCCAAATAGATCAATAATCAGTTTTGAAATAAAATCAGATAGCCCAACGGAATGTGGTAGACTCAATCGTGATAATCTTAATATAGAATAGGTTAATCTATATGCTAATTTATCAGGAATACTTATTTCCTCTGGGCTTTCGCTCTGTCGAATATTAAAACATATAAATTCATCCCAATCTAAACTATATATACTTCCGAATAAGCCTTTCATTTCTGGCTTGCTTGAATAATATTCTGTTAAATATTCAAAGACAAACTTTGGTGAAATATTAGATTTAGAAGAGATCAAATATATTTTAACATTTTTGCCTATTTCATTAAATATGGAGCTTTCCGATAATTTAATGATTTGATTTATAGATTTCTTATCAAGAGTTGATTTAACCTCAATCATCCCCTTGACTGATTTAGGGGTTGTTACTATTAATTCGTTAGAATCGAAAAGTATAGGATAGTTTTGTCTATCAAAACAAATTATATCTATTTGTGAGGAAGCTCCATTTTTTATACGAGGATTCATGGGATAAATAAATCCCGATGAAAAGTGTATTGATTTTGGACAATATTTATTTAGAAGGTTTATTAAAAGTAATTCAACATACCTACCTAAGGAAGGACCATGATTTGTAAATCTTTTAAGTTGATTCAATTGTAGGTTAAATTCCTCTTCAAAAGTGTCTGCAAGTAAAAAAGGATTGTTAAGTTGTAATGACATAAAGTAATTTTTCTGTAAGAGAATACGAATATATAAAAGATTGTGCGGCTAAGATCTGAGATTATATATCATTAGAATTTGGTGTTTTACTCTAATTTAAAATTATATATACGAACATTTTTAAAAATCAATAATAGGATACTATATATAACTGATAGTTTAAGATCATTTGCTACCAGTGAAAGATATTTTTTTGGAAAGCCACACACAATCCGACGACGGCGGAAGATTATGGAGTTCAGAAGCTAATAGGTGTTTATTTTAAACCAATCTTGTTGTCCCATAAATTTAATCTTAAATTGATTATTTTCATAAATAATATCATTATTTATTTTTACGTATTCACCAATTCTTGGAATAATCTCTAATTTGGCATCATTAAATTTTAAGGTCTTTACTATCCTAAACATACCTATACCTTTTCCTTCTAGATTAATTTTTTTGGCGAAATCAGAACGATACCCATAATCAGTCAATTTAGCAATTTCATAAGTCTCTATTTTAATAGAAATCATATTAAATGATATTGAAAAGCAGTCCGATTCCTCTTTGAAGTGTATTTTATATCTGGTGTTTGGGCAACAGTACTTAACCGAATTTTCTAACAGATAAAATAGAGACACAAAAAGAGAATCATCATCTATTTCAAGCCTTCTTTCACTGTCAGATCCTGAATCCAATGATACCTCAATCTTCTTATTCTCAAAATCATCTACAAATATTTGCAGAATTGACAATACTATATTTCTAATTGAGTGAGAGATTTTTTTTATTGGAGCATTAGGATTTTGTGTTCTCTCAAAGACAGAAAACTCTAACTTCATGGACAAGTTGTACTTTATTAACTTTAACAAAGTATCGGTTGTTACATTTGGCTTCTCTGAGATAATGCCTCTTATTATATCCTTTTGTTTGTTAATATTTTCTGATAGGGTTCTCTGTGGAATCAAAGAATATAGATTTTGGATACTGTATGTATTCAATGATGTTATATTGTGAATTAGCTCTTCTGTCTTAACTGTTTGAGCAATGAGTATGGATTTATGAAAATTTGCTAAAGACTCAAGCGATATTATGCTAAATCCAAGTAGCTCTTTAAAAAGCTTATATCGATCTACATATTTTTTATCAAAAGTTAATGTGTAAATTGTTCCGAATGAATTCGACCTTTTGCCTATTCTTGCTTTAATTTTTAATTCTTCAATATTAAGGTCGATAGGAGATGTGCTTTCTATATAATTTTTGGTAATATGTTTAAGATTTGAAGGGAAATTATCAAATATGTGTTCGCCCTCTGCATTAATAGCAAAATAATATGTACTCATTTATTTTTTTTATAAAACTCAATGCTATACTGTTCGACTAAATTTTCAAATTGGAAAGGTAGAGCATTCTTTTCTAATTTGAAATCACAAATATCCCACGCTTTGTGAAAAGAGTTACTGTTTCTATTTGCTGAATATATCACAATTTTCTTTTCTGGATATTTTTGTTTAAGCATTAATGTTAAGTCAAGTCCCTCAAACTCTAATTCTAGAAGCTTGCCAACACCATTAATATCTACAAAAATTATATTAGATTCTCTTACAAGTGGAATACTAAGAGTTCTAATATCAGTTACAGTCTTAGATCTTTTCCATCCGCTATCCTTTAAAATTTTTACTATATTAAAATTCTCATCATCATCAATAAATAAGATCGATGTTTTAGATAGCATACTATCAATTATAGTTGATCTATCTAATTTAATATTATCATTATTATCTTTCTCTTGATGAAGATTAGTATTGCTAACATTCAGATTTATTTCGAGATTCTGTTGATTTGAATTGATATTATTTTGTTCGGTTTCCATATTAGATTCGGGAACAAGAAAAAATGCAGCGATTTCAATAAGGGAAATAATTAACAGTATAACCGGCTCATACTCAAAATTAGATTTTATTGACCAAAGTAGCCCTCCAACAAAACCAACGATCGCAATTATTAAAGTAATTCTATTCTTTATAATGCTATTCATTACTTATAATATATTTTTTGTTTAAACTAGGGCGAAAGAGCTCTGCGATTTTTTTTGCCTTAGTCTTCATATTAATAGATATTTCAGGATGGTTATCCACCCATCAATTTTCCATTCACCGTGGTCTGGCGTATGTCTCCGAAGACCTTTGCAGAAAGCTGCTTGCGATTTACACTCGCCGTCACAACAATATTCTAAGCAAGCACTGCCGTCCAAAACCGCTGAACCGCGAAATTCTGCTCCTTCTTCTCGGCTTGCCTTAGATCGAAATTCTGCTGCATGTTCAGCCACAACTGAGGCGTCGTATCGAATGCCTCGGACAACCGCGACGCCATATCCGGCGTGATGGCCTGACGACCGCTGACCAGCTGAGAAAGCGTTTTACGGGTAATGCCCAGGCCCTTTGCGGCATCGGTCACGGTCAATTCGAGCGGTCCGAGATACAATCCTTTCAAAACTTGCCCCGGATGTGGTGGATTCTTCATCGCACCTTCTACTTTGTTACTTTTCATGGCAGTAAATTCTCGTTTATTATTTCCAAGTTCTCCAAAACTTGTTCTGTGGCACAAATTCAAATTGCTGAAAACGAAACCCAATATACGCCTACATCTTGAAAAAGAAAGCCGACTGCCAAAAGCCGACGGCTGATAGCCAACCTACTTCCCCCGCCGCAACACCCAATACAACGGCGCTCCGCCCAAAAACAGCAACCACCCAATCAGCGCCGAGCCGGGATCGGTGATCATTACATTCACGGCGACGACGAGTAAAAATAGCACAAAAAACGCGGGTAACCACGGGTAGCCTCCCATTTTGAAACCGCGGTGCGGGTCGTCTTTGCCCGCGCGGGTTCTGAAAACGAACAGCGTGGCGGCGGCACTCGCGATGGCGACGCTGTCGATGGACATCACGTAGTTCACGATGGCCTCGAAGGTGTCGAGAAACCAGAGCGAGCCGATGGAGGTCGCGGCCACAAACGTCAGCGTAAACTCCTGGGTTTGGGTGCGGGCATTGACCTTTTTGAAGATTTTGGGCAGAATATCGTCCTCCGCCATCGCGTAGTACACGCGCGGGATCGACAGCATCATGGCGTTCACAAAGCCCAGCACCGAGAGGAAAATCGCCAGCGAGAAAAACACCTCGCCCCACGGCCCAAACACCACCCGTGCCAGGTCGGCGGCGATGAGGTTGGAGTTGCGCAGTCCCTCGAAGCCCAGGGCGCGGTAGTAAGTGAAGTTGAGCGTGAGGTACAGTCCCAGCACCGTGAACATGCCAATGAAAATGCCCTTGGGCGTGTTCCGCACCGGGTTCTTGATGTCGCCCCCGAAGTTGAGGGTGGACTGGTAGCCGCCGTAGGAGAAAAACACCGCGATCAGACTGGCCCCGAAGGCCGTAAACCAGGAGGTCGCGGCCGGTAGTTCGGCGGGCGCGGTGACTACTGTTGGGTCTGCCGCCGGGTAAAAGATGCCCAGGCACAGGATGAGCATCATCACGATTTTAGTGCTGCTCAGTAGGTTTTGCGTCCGTGAACCCGCCCGGATGCCCAGCATATTGATGACGTAAAAGCAGAACAACGTCGCCACCGCACTCCCCCGAATCCCCGCCGGGCCGTGCAGAATTTCGGGCAGCAGCGGGTTGAGGTACTCGCAGCCCAGCAGCGCCACGCCCGCCATGCCCGCGCCGTAGGTCAGCACCAGCGCCCAGTTGATCATGAAGGCGTACATGGGGTGGAAGGCCTCCGAAATAAGTTTGTAAAATCCCCCCGGAAAGTGGTGCCGCGACCCGATTTCGGCAAACACAAACGCCCCCAACAAACTCACCAATCCCCCCACGATCCAGGCCGAAAAGAAAATCTCCGGCGACCCCGACTGCCGCGCCACGATAGCGGGCGTGCGGAAGATGCCCACGCCAATGACGAGGCTAATCACGATCATCGCCACGTCGAAGGCATTGATTTGGGGACGGATGTCGGAGGAATTAGGCATGTGGTACGGGCTGCCAGCCCGTTTTTAAAAGAATATTATGTTTGCAAGAAGAACTATTCACCACTGACGGGCGAGCCGCTGGTGCGCCAGCCCGGCCGTACCACAATCAATGAAAAAACATATACCCCAACCAAATCCCCGCCAACACGCCAACCACATCCGCAATCAGCCCGGCCACAATCGCGTAGCGGGTGTTTTTAATGCCGACGGAGCCGAAGTAGAGGGCCACGATGTACAGCGTCGTGTCCGCCGAACCCTGGAAAATGCAGACCATGCGGCCGATGAACGAGTCGGGGCCGAATTCTTTCATGGCGTCGATCATCAGGGCGCGGGCGCCGCTGCCGCTTAAGGGTTTCATCAGGGCCACGGGCAGGGCGTCGGTAAATTCGGTGTTGAAACTGGCGAACGAAAAGAGGTACTTCAGGCTATCGACCAGGTAATCCATGGCCCCGCAGGCCCGGAACGCCGCAATCGCCACCAGCATCCCGACGAGGTAGGGGATAATTACCACCGAGGTGCTGAATCCATTCTTGGCCCCGTCGATGAAGGCATCGAAGACGTTGACTTTCTTATAGAGTCCGCCCGCCAGAAATCCCGCCACGATGAGCAGCAACACCGAATTGCCAAAGACGATGGATACCGTTTCGATTTGCTCCTTGGGTAATCTTGACAAAAAGAAAAGTCCGATTGCGATAAAGGCCGTCAGTCCGCCCAGGCCGAACATAATGGTGCGGTTGAAGATGTTGAGCCGCTGCCAGGTGGCGGTGATGAGCATACTCACCACCGTGGTCACGTAGGTACCCACCACGCAGGGAATGAACACATCGGACGGACTTTCGGCCCCGAGAATGGCGCGTTGGGCGATGATGCTGAGCGGAATAATCTGCAAGCCCGAGGTGTGCAGCACCAGGAACATGATCTGGGCGTTGGAGGCCGTGTCGGGATCAGGATTGAGGGATTGCAGACTCTGCATCGCTTTCAAGCCGAAGGGCGTAGCGGCGTTGTCGAGGCCGATCATGTTGGCGGCGAAGTTCATGATCATCTCGCCGTTGGCGGGGTGGTCTTTGGGAACCTCGGGGAAAAGTTTGTTAAAAAATGGCCCGATGACCCGCGCGATTACGTTGATGGCCCCGGCTTTTTCGCCAACATTGAGGATGCCCAGGAAGAAAGTCATCACGCCCGCCAGCGGCAGGGCGATGTCCATCACGGCGACCTCGGCCATGTTCAACATGCCCTCCACGACGAGCTTGAAGGTCATGGTGTCGCCCAGGAAAATGAACTTCACCAAGGCGATGATAAAGGCAATGACGAAGAAGAAGACGAAGATGTAGTTTAATGCCATGCGGGGAGGTGAGGAAGGAAGGGATGAAAGGCTATTTATCTAAAAAGTCAGAAAAATTCATATCTAAAATTTTTGGCCCTTCGTGAGGTTGAATCGATGTGAGCTTAAAATTTTCACTAACCTCCAGGTCTCGTGTTTCAGTACCTATATTATCAAAAAGGTCATCTTCGCACCATTCTGCTGATGGGAGGTCAGTTTCAACAACGTTGAACACTGTTAATCCAAAGGGGATAGAAGTGTTTCCAAACATCTGGCCAGAAGGAAGATATATACCAATAGAAAGATTTTTTGTCATAACCCCACCTTCGACATACCTTCTTTGGATGCCAACGACATTACATTTTACTTCACTGACATTGTCTAGATTGAAAGTAGCAGAGTGTAATAAGGCAAGGATAAAGATCATTATTTTATCTGACTGGTATTCTAATTTTTTGCTATTAAAATCAATTTTGTTTTGATTCAAAACTTTGATCAAAGAAGATATTATCTCCTTTTGACTTATGCACGGTTTCTTTTCATTATAGTTATAATCAGACATTTCGGGAGTGTAAATTGAACTGTGTCACAGTCGCTAATTACCGATGAATGCTTCTTCATCAACGCGGAGTCTTTCGCCAAACTTAATGTATAATTGTGACATGGTCAATGCCCAGTTCCTGAGCGGCAGCGTCCACTTCTTTGTGATGTCCATCACGGCCAGATAATACAGCTTGAGCAGCGCCATATCAGAGGTGAAAGCACCTTTGGACTTGGTCACTTTCCTTATTTGCCTGTGCATACCTTCGATGGCGTTCGTGGTGTAAATCGTGCGGCGGATGTCTGTGTCGTACTCGAAGAAGGCAGACAGATTGTCCCAGTTCTCAATCCAGGACTTGACGGCAAGCGGGTACTTCTGGCCCCACTTGGCCTCGAACTCCAGCAGCATATCAAAGCCCCTTTCTGCGTTCACAGCCTTGTAGATGGGTTTCAGATCCGCAGCCATCTCCTTCTTATGCTTCTCAGCGACGAATCTCAGCGTCGTGCGAATCTGATGGACGATGCAGAGCTGCACCCGCGTCTGGGGAAAGGCCGCTTCCACGGCCTCGGGAAAGCCTTTCAAACCGTCGATGCACGCAATGAATATGTCTTCGACCCCCCTCTGTTTTAAGTCCGTCAACACCGACAGCCAGAACTTGGCCCCCTCGTTTTCGGAGACATAGACCCCTAGAAGCTCTTTCTTCCCTTCTATGTTCACGCCCAAGATGTTGTAGATCGCCCGGGACTTGACCGTGCCGTTCTCGCGCGCCTTGTAGTGGATGCAGTCCAGGAAAACGAAAGGGTAAACCGCCTCCAGCGGCCGGGTGCGCCACTCGTTAAGCATCGGGATGACGCAGTCCGTGATATGTGATATTTCGGTGGCTGAGATTTCCATAGCGTACATCTCGAGAATGAAGCCGCTAACGTCGCGCGTACTCATACCCTTGGCGTACAGCGCCAAAACCTTATCTTCAAGCTCGCTGGTGACGATTAATTGCCGCTTGGGGATGATCTTAGGCGTGAAAGTGCCCTCACGATCGCGGCTGCTCTCAATCTCTAGATGCCCTGAATTGAGACTTCTGACTGTCTTTTTGGTCTTGCCGTTGCGGCGGTTGCTTGTCCCGGCGGCCTTGCTCTCAGCCAGATGGCTATTCAGTTCACCCTCTAGCATCGATTCCAGGAGATGTTTCAGCATGGGGCCGAAGACGCCATCCGCGCCACCCCACTTTTTGCCCTCTGACAAGCCTAGGATTGCCTCTTCCTTGAAGCGTTCAAAATCAAATTTCTGTTCTGTTTCCATGTTTGTGTCTGATAACGTTTTGAATTTAGTTATTTTTACCTCAGTGTGAGGTGACACAGTTTAGTTTACAGTCTCGACATTTCTTGCAATAGAGCAAAAGTGTTTTTAATAATTGTGTCATTTTTTATTAATTCAATCGCCTCCTCGCTTAGTTTATAAACATCATCTTTATGTATAATAAAATTATTTTTTACAAATTTAATTAAACTCTTTTTATTGGTACCTCTTTTCATAAAGATGGATGGGTCTGTATTTTCAATATTATACAATAGTATTTCTATCATAAAGAATGGAAAACAATCATTTAAGTCAATATTTTCATTTTTGAAAAATAGACTATGAATCTGCTTAGATTTTTTTAGGTAAAATGATAATCCCTTCATTATGATGCCCCTATCCCTTTCAGGATGAGCAATTAAATCAGCTATTTCTAGAAATATTGGATTAGTATTGTTATGCGTACAAGCAGGTCTTAAACTTATAAATACTGATTTTACAGCATCAATATCAAAGTTTCCAGACTCGATCTTTTGAATCGTTCTGGCAATTCCAATTCTAGTACTTCTTGGTAACTCTTTCATACGTATGGAACGAAATGCGAAATATTTATTTTAAGATAGAAATTTCAGCCCATAACTCCCAACCATTATCCCCACAAAAACCATAGCTGACACAGGATTATAAATCGTCAAAGCAATCAAAGAAACAACCGCAATCACCAGCGTTACCCAAGGTACCAGCGGATAGCCAGGCGTACGAAACGGCCGCTCCAACTCCGGTTCTTTTTTACGTAAAATAATGAAGGAGACCAGCGAAAAGGAGTACATTGTTAACGCCCCGAAGGCGGAGAGGATGATGATTTCGGCGGTGGATTGGGTGAGTAGGGCCAGAAGGCCGATGGCCATGTTGAGGAGCAGGGCATTGGCGGGGGTTCGGTATTTTGGGTGGATTTTGCCGAGTAGCACCGGGCCATTGCCCAACCGACAAAACTCGTAGGTGGAGCGCCCGGCGGCTAGTAGTAATCCGTGAAAGGAAGCCACCAGGCCAAAAACTCCGAAACCGATGATGAGATTGTAGAGCGGGTGTTTCTCCGTCCCAACCTGCTGCAAAGCCAGCGGCAGCGGCGAGTCGGAAACTCTTCCGGCTTCGTCGAGCACCACGCCCGCCCAGCCCGACACGCCCACCGCCGCGACGAAGGTGAAAGCGCACAGCAGCACCAGTGTCGCCATCGCCAGCAAAAAGCCTCGCGTAAGATCGCGCTGCGGGTTCAGACTTTCTTCGGCCACGTTGGCCAGACCTTCGATACCCAGAAAAAACCAGATCGCAAACGGAATGGCCGCGAACACACCACCCCAGCCGTTGGGCAGGGCATTGGCGGTAAAGGCTTCGCGCGAAAAGTTGGGCAGCGTAATACTGGCAAACAAAATCAACCCCACTACGGCTACCACCGTCACGAACAGCTCAAAGGTAGCGGCCAGGTTAGTTCCCAGGATATTGAGAATGGTAAACAAAATATACACCCCTACTGCGATGGCCAGCGGCGGTACACTCGGCACGAACAGCGAAACGTAGGCCCCAATTCCCGCTGCGATGGCCGGAGGCGCGAACAAAAACTCGATGTTCTGCGCCATGCCCGCCAGGAAGCCGCCCCGCGCGCCCATCGCCCGACTGGCGTAGTCGAACGCCCCGCCCGCCTTAGGAATGGCGCAAGCCAACTCGGCGTAGCTCAGCGTGAAGCCCAGGTACATGGCGATGACCAGGCCCGTAGCGACGGCCATGCCCAGCGTGCCACCTTCCTGCAAGCCGAGGTTCCAGCCGAAGTACATCCCGGAAATGACGTAGCCCACGCCCAGGCCCCAGAGAAGCGTTGGTGTGAGGGTCTTTTTTAGCTGTTGGGCGTCTTGAGACAAAGGAAAAACTATTTCTTAAACAGAAGTGCCTTGATGGGTTGAATTCGTGTGATAACGTAGGTAGGGATGAGCAACACCAACCCCACTAAAAGCAAAGTCAAAAGATTGATGAGCAGCACCGTACCCCAGTCGAAGATGATGGGAACGGTATCCATATAATAGTTCACTGGATCGAGGGGGATGAGGTGGAACTGCCATTGCAGCCACGCCAGAAAAAGGCCCGCGAAGTTGCCGATGAGTAGTCCGCGCAGGACGATGTAGACGCCCACCCGTACGAAAATGGTGCGAATCTGCCGATCGGGGCTACCCAGGGTTTTGAGCAAACCGACTAGCGGCGTGCGCTCCATAATCATCACCAGCAGAATCGAAATCATGTTGAAACTGGCCACGAACAGGATCAGCGTCATAAACACCGCCGTGTTGCGGTCCAGCAGCAGCAGCCACTCAAAGACGGGCCGGAAGGTTTCCGTGACTTTTTGCAGAAACATATCCGGGTCCATGTAATTGAAAATCTTCTCGGCCGAGGCGTCGATTTGGGCGAAATCTTTGAGGTAAATTTCGTAGGTACCCACCGTATCCGCCCCCCAGTCGTTGAGGCGCTGGATCAGGGCCAAATCTCCCACAATCAACGTATTGTCAAATTCCTCCATGTCGGTTTCGTAAATTCCGACGACATTTAGTTTGCGGGCGCGGGGTGGATTTTGTACAAAGTACATGAGTACGTCGTCGCCCGCTTTCAGGCGGAGTTGGCGGGCGATCTGCTGGCTCAGGATGATTTCCTGCGCGTAGCCGCTGTCAGGAAATTGAATCAGGCGGCCCGAAATCAGACTTTCCTCGAAAATCTTCCAGTCGTAGTCTTTCCCGACGCCTTTCAGCACTACGCCTTTCAGTTCGTCGGGGGTTTTCAGGATGCCCGACTTATGGGCCACGGCCTGCCAGTGCGCCACTTCGGGCATCTTGGACAAGTCCTCCGAGAGCGTCGTCTTCAGCGGCATCGCCGCTTCCTCGTAGCTATTATTGAGCGTCAGCGAATTGACCCGCAGGTGCGCCCCGAAAAGGAAGACCTTATCCTGAATGACTTCTTTGAACCCAAAAAGTACCGCGAAGGCCAAAATCCCCACGGCAGTGCTGATGGCGATGCTCGCAATGCCGATGCGCGTGACCGTAGCCGAGAAAGTACCCACGGCATTGTGGCGGATGCGGTCGGCGATGAAAGCGGGAAAACGCAAGGCGGGCGGAGGTTTTTGGGTTTATGTCGTAATTTGCAAATCTAACGAAAAACCCTTCCTATGAACTATGTTCTTTCGGTGCTGCTGGCATTTACGCTCAGCACTTGCGGCAATACGTCGCAAAATGATACCGCCGCAACTGGCCAAAACACCAGCCAGGAAAACAAAACCGACGACCTGAAACTCGGCATCGACCGCACGGGCGAGTATCTGCCACTGCTCGCAGGAAAGCGCGTGGGCCTGGTCGTGAATCACACGACGCTCTTTTCCAATGGCACTCATCTGGCCGACAGCCTGCTGGCTTTGGGCGTCAAAATCCAGACCATTTTCGCCCCCGAACACGGCTTCCGGGGCCAGGCCGACGCCGGGGCTACGATCAAAGACGGCAAAGACGCACAAACCGACCTGCCCATTGTGTCGCTTTACGGCAAGAACAAAAAGCCCTCGGCGGAGCAGTTGCAAGACATCGACCTCATGATTTTCGATATTCAGGACGTTGGCGTGCGCTACTACACCTATCCCAGCACGATGCATTACGTCCTGGAAGCCTGCGCCGAAAACGGCAAGCCTTGTGTTATCCTCGATCGCCCCAATCCCAACGGTGACTACGTGGACGGCCCCGTGCTGGACCCGAAATTTAAATCTTTCGTGGGCATGAATCCCGTTCCGATCGTCCACGGCCTCACCTCCGCCGAACTGGCCCTGATGATCAACGGTGAGGGCTGGCTGGAAGGCCGGAAAAGTTGCGACCTTACCGTGGTGCCCTGTACGGGCTATAACCACCGGATGGTCTACGAACTACCCGTAAAGCCCTCTCCTAACCTGCCCAATCTGCAATCCATTAGGCTATACCCATCGATTTGCCTATTCGAGCCGACCATCGTCAGCGTCGGGCGCGGCACCGATACGCAGTTTCAGGTCATCGGCGCACCGAATCCGGTGTACGGTTCGTACCAATTTACACCAACCGATAAGCCCGGTGCGCAGAATCCGCCCAACAAAGGGAAAGTGTGCTACGGCCTGGATTTGCGCGAAGTAAATACCCGGCAAGAAGGCTTCACGCTGAAATACGTCCTCGACTTTTACAATAAAACCCCCGACAAAACGAAGTTTTTCACCAGCGCCGACTTCTTCGACAAACTCGCCGGCACGGACATGATCCGCAAAATGATGATCGCCGGGAAGAATGAGGCGGAAATTCGCGCGGCTTTTACGCCGGGCTTGGAGGAATTTAAGGAGAAGCGGGAGAAGTATTTGTTGTATAAATAGAAAAAGGAAAAATGCCTTTGACCAACAATAGCGAAAGCAAAAGCACTGTCAACTGTCAACTGAATAAAATGCTACTAATCCACCAAAACCACGAAACCCTTTCCCAGACCGTCGCCGAGCGCGTGGCGAAAGCTTTGCAAGAAAAACCCGACGCGCTAATTTGTCTACCTTCGGGCAACACGCCACTGCGGTTGTTCGAAATTTTGGTCAATCAGCACGAGATTGGCGAAATCGACTTTTCCCACTGCACCTTTGCGCTGCTGGACGAGTGGCTGGGCATGGACGGACAGGATGAAGGAAGCTGCCGCTACTGGATCGACGCGAAGTTGCTGAATCCGCTGGATTTCAAGAAAAAGCAAATCGTAGCCTTCGACGCTAAGAGCGATAATTTACAAGGTGAATGCGAGCGCGTCAATCAGGAAATCGAAGATTTAGGCGGCTTCGACCTCGTCGTGCTGGGCGTGGGTATGAACGGCCACTTGGCTCTTAATGAGCCAGGTACACCCTTCGACAGCTACGCCCACGTAAGTACGCTTGCTCCAATCACAGCGGAGGTCGGGCAGAAGTATTTTTCCAAGCAAACCCCACTTACCGCAGGGATTACCCTCGGTATCCGGCATTTTCTGGAAGCCAAAGAACTCATTGTGATGGCAAGCGGCGAAGCCAAAGCGCCCGTAATGAAGCAAGCAATGGAAGGGGAAGTGACAGAAGATTTCCCGGCGAGCGTCGTGCAGAAGGATGAGAAAATTCTGGTTATGCTGGACGAAGAAGCGGCGAGTGAACTCGTATCCTGACTTTTTTTCAGTAAGCGTAAAATTGCGTTATGAAACACAAACCGCCGACCTTGCGTTTTAACCCCACAAACTAAACAAAACCAAAAAATGAATCTATACAAAACTATTGCCGTAGCCGCCGCCAGCCTGATGCTGGGTGCCGCTTCGTGCGATACCATGAGCCAAAACCAGGGAAAAGACAACAGTGCCGTGCGCGATGTGGCCCTCGAAGCCCCCGCCGGACAAGCTACGGTGGCTTTTGCCGAAGGCTGCTTCTGGTGTTCCGAGGAGATTTTTCAAGCCGTCGTGGGGGTAGACTCGGTCATTTCGGGCTACGCGGGCGGCCACACCAAAAACCCGACCTACGACCTGGTCAACACCGAAACCACGGGACACGCCGAAACGGTGCTGGTTTATTACGACCCTGCCAAGATTAGCTACGAAGAATTGGTGAAAGTCTTCTATTTCTCCCACGATCCCACCACGCTGAACCAGCAGGGACCGGATCGCGGCACTTCCTACCGCTCCATCCTTTTTTACCAAACGCCCGAAGAAAAGGCGATCGCTGAGCGCCTGACCGCCGAAATGAACAAAGACCGTTTTAACGGCAAAATCACGACGCAAATCATGAAGCTCGATAAGTTCTACCGCGCCGAGGGCTACCACCAGGATTACATCGAACACAACCCCGGTAACCCCTACGTCCAAAACGTCTCTCTCCCCCGCTTCAAAAAGTTCAAAGCGGCTTATAAGGGGGCACTTAAAGCGGGAGTTTAGTTTTGGGGTTAAAAGGTCAAAGGTTAAGGGTTCGCAGGCATCTTATTACAGATCGCGTGAAAGGCCCCTTAACCCTTAACCAACCTAAACGATCATCGTTATTTCCCCAGCACCATATTCGAAGTTATTTCCTGCTCAAAAGTAATGTAGCCGGGGTAGTTGACGGCTTTGTCGCCGACGGACAGAGTGGGCTTGATCTTGACGGTCAGGACGGCGGGCTTGGTGTCGTCCTTGCCCGAGAGCGACTGGATCATGGCCACGAAACTATCGCGGGTTTGTTCGTTGGCAATCAGGTCGTAAGCATTGGTGCTGAGAACAACAGGTACCTTCGTGCTACCCGTGCCGGGATACACCTCGATGCGGCGGTTCAGGACACCCTTGAAAATCTCACTTTTGGAAAGTAACACAATGTACTCCAATTGGTTGATCGCCGCCAAATTCTTGGTCGGATTGACAATGTCGAGATTGACGCGAAGATCAAGGGGTACTTTCTTGCGAAGCAGGGCTAAGCCTAACTGTGGGTAATTGACCGGGTTCAAATCTTTGATACTCTTAATGTTCCTGAACTCCCGAACATCCGTACCCGCCAGGTAAATGCTATCGACGGAAGTGATAGCGTAACGGCAATCACCAAAAGTTTTAGCTTCTTTGACTTGCTTGCTCACGCCGCATTGCGTAAGGAAAACGACAACGGCCAGTAAGCCGACCGCGCTGATTAATTTCTTCATTGGTTCTTGAGATTATTATTTTGTGAATAGCCGTTAGAACGCCAACTGCGTCCTCTTCCGTTCGGCTGAGTTTTTTATTTTTGATAAAAAAGGCTGTAAAAAACTCCCGACGCCCCTACGACGGGATTCGCCGGAGACAGTTTAAAAATAATTTTAGCACAAGTCTTTTTGAATGAATACAGAACAGTAGCCGGAAAG